>JAJPJB010000028.1 GCA_021324465.1 Hyphomicrobiaceae bacterium | reverse complement strand
CGTGCGGCGTGCGGCGTGCGGCGTGCGGCGTGCGGCGTGCGGCGTGCGGCGTGCGGCGTGCGGCGTGCGGCGACCATTCGAGAACGCCGCTGCCTCGTCAAGCTTGCAAGGAGAACCGAAATCAGGTGACGGTGCGGAACAACGCCGACGTCATCGCGAATTCAGCTCAGCCTGGTCTGCACGAACGCGCCGATCCGCTCGGGCCGCTTCCACGATCTTGACGGCTTTAAGCAACAGGCGCAGCAGTTCGGATGGTTGCTTCGCTCGCCCGACCGCAAATGGCGAGCGCGAGCGCGCACCGTTCGCCAGCGCGCAGAACCTGCCAAATTTGGCGCCATCCCGAGTCGCGCATGAGCCCGCAAATGGCATTGAATCCAAGATCATGCACAAAGCCTGACTGGCGGCCGTGGGCGGTGCCGGCCAGTCAGGGCACGGTGAACTTTGGTTGCAGCCCGGCTTCAATCCTTGCCGGCGTGCGAAAGCAGATCGGCGATCCGAGGAGCCGCGGCTGATTGTCGAACGACAAGCTGCGGACGAAGGACCACGTCCGCATTTGCCGCGCTCCCCTCCTCTATCCTCTGCAGCAGCATGCGTGCCGCGCGTGAGCCAATTTCCCGCTGGGGAATGCGCACCGTGGTGAGCGGCGGGGTCAACAGGTCGACAAAGGGACTGTCGTTGTAGCCGGTGACAGATATGTCCTTTGGGCAGGCCAGGCCTCGTTCATGAAGAGCTTCGTAGCAGCCGATCGCGAGCAGGTCGTTGGCTGCGGCAATCGCGGTGGTCTGCGGAAATTGATTAAGGAGCTTGTGACATGCCCGCCGCCCGGCCTCGCGCGTGAAATCCTCCGCGATCACGACTGTCTGCGCTGCCGCACGCAGGCCCAGTCGGGCGACCGCCTGGCGAAAGCCCTCGCTTCGCGCCGAACCGGTCGACAGCTGTTGCGGACCTGCAATGTGACCAATGGTCTTGTGCCCCAACTCGGCGAGATGATCGACCACCAAACGAATCCCAAAAACGTCATCCGTAACGACTGAGGGCGTTTCGCCGGTCTGATCCGTGCGATTGACCATGACGAGCGGCGCGCCACGCCTCGCCCAGGCCTTGACAATCGGGTCGTGTCGCGTGGCGCTGCCCAGGATCAGACCGTCGACCTGACGCGCCATCATCTCGGCGAGTGCCCGTTCCTCGCGCGCCGGGTCGTTCTGGGTGTTGCAGATGATGGCGACATATCCCCGTTCGTTGAGAACCTCTTCAATAGCGAGCAGAATCGGCGGATAAATCGGACTGTCGATATACGGCACAATAATGCCAATGACGCGCGAACGCCGCGTTCGAAGGCTCGCAGCGAGCGCATTGGTCCGATATCCTAGCCGCTCCGCGGCTCTAAGCACGCGTTTGGCGACGTTGTCGGTGATCTGCTCGCGGGTCCGCGGATTCATGACCCGCGAAACCGTCGAGAAATGCACACCAGCCGCACGCGCAACCTCGCGAACGGTCACCTGCTGCCTGCCCCGCCCCGACCGCTTCATCGGCCGTGCCAAATTTGCTCGTCGCGCTTCAAAGATGCCGGTTCACATCCGTTGACTGTTCATGCGGCAGATTGCGGCCGCCGCCCCGAGCCGGCGGCCCAATAATCCGGCTTTGATTTGGTAACGGCAAGCCGCTCGGCATCCTCGTAGCCGGGCGCCATCGACGCATCGGTGCCGGCGAGCACCTGATGGTGTTCGATATTGAGGAGCCGGAGCCAGCTTTGCTGACCGAGCGTAAGACCGATCATGCAGCCGAGTTCCACCAGCTGAGCCTCGCTGAAATGGCGATAAAGCCGTTCCCAGAACGAATCGTCGGGATTGAGATGCCAAGTAATAGCCTCGGCATAGGATAACGCCGCCTTCTGCCGCTCATTGTAGTGGGGCGATGCCTCGAAATTCAGAAGGTCAAGGACGTGATCCTCGATCACAGCGCCAGATTTGGTGGCCTTCACGGAGCGCTGATTGCCGCAGTACTCGCATTGCACAGAACGCGAAACATAGAGTCGGCACAGCTCCTTGATGGCGTGGTCGAGGATGCCATTGCGGAAGATGTCGCGCCATGAATTGGCAAAGAACCAGAAGCAGGCCGGGACATGGGCCCGGATCGCGGAGCTTTCCGGTCGCGGGGTGCCCTCCCGCCGACAGCGCTCCATCTCGGCGCGCATCGCCTCGTCCATCCGCTCCACGGGTACATAACTGATACGCTGCTTTGCCATCGATCTCTCCCTTAAGACACACGGCGATCTGGCCGACGCCGACTGCGCGTCTTGCTTCGACGTCTCGCCTTTTGTTGAGAACTTCCGTCGGAATGCGACTCCGATGCAGACCGAGGTGACGGCAACTGCCTTGGCGGCCGGGGCAGCACGTTTTGTCGTTCGTCGATCGGCAGCGGCACACCGGGTCGCGGAAGCTCGCGCTGCTCCTCGACGCCGACGACGCTGTAGATCTGCGGCGTGCTCCGGTTAACCTGGAGCTGAAAAATGTCAGGACGATTGTAATGCCCGGCGAAATCATGCCGCAGCTTCATGTTGATGCCGAGATCGAGGTTGCAGTCGGCATAGAGGATGCCTTCTTCCGCGCCCAGCGGGCCGGCAATGATCCGGCTGTTGGGCGCAACGATCACGCTGCCGCCGCAACAATCGGGATTGCGCAAGAATCGCTCACTCTCCGGACTCGGCTGAAGTCTGCGAATAACGCCCTCGTCCACAGTGCCGCAGGCCGACACCACGAATGCCTTGCTCATCTGAGCGAAGGCCTGCGAATCGATGCTCACCCGATTGCGCATCGGATCGCCGCTGGTCGGGAAATGATTGGGCCAGCTCATGACATGAATGCGCGATCCTTCCGCCGTCATGGCGAAGACCGCAAGCGGGTTTGAGTTCTCGCCACAGATCAATCCGCTCATCGGCCCGAACTTTGTTGGAAAGGCATGAAGTGTGTCGCCAAAGCCGCCCATATGCACGAGCCGCTCGCCGACCGTCGGCATGATCTTCTGATGTTTGCCCAGGTAGGTGCCGTCGGGCCCGATGAAGACCTGCGAGTTGAACATCGTGCCGAGCGTCTGTGGCTGCTTTTCGCAGACGCCGATCACAACATAGGCGCTCGCATCGCGTGCCGCCGCGCAAAGTGCCGCCAGTTCGGGCCCGGGAATTTCAACGGCATTCTTGAAGAGTTCCACCGCGAGCCGGTTCGCGATCGTGCCTGTAGCAGGGTGATGGTGATACCAGATCGGGTGCGCTGGAATGAATCCTTCGGGGAAGCCAATGATCTGCGCACCGTTACGGCCGGCCTCCCGGATCAGGCTGCAGGCCTTCTCGGTCGACCCTTCGCGATCGAGAAATACCGATGCGGCCTGCACGGCCGCGACCTTGATTACCGGGTATGCATCGCCCATCGAAGTGCCCACGCAAACCGTCAGCCTCTGCGCCGGCACGGCCGGCGAGGTTGTGCAAACGTTTGCGCATGCGCCGCCGACTGTCAAGGGCGAGTTTGGCGATGGTGCCGTGATATTTGCGCGCTCTTTCAACGAACGCGCAGTTCCGCCCCGGTCGGATATCACCAGCGCGTTGTTGCAAACGTTTGCGCGCCGGACTAGCGTACCGCTTGGGCGGCACGTGCATGTCAGGCAGATGGAGAAACGAACATGGATGTCGGTTTCATTGGAATCGGCAGGATGGGCACGGCGATGGCCAGGAACCTGCTCAAGGCCGGGCATCGCGTGCGGGCGTGGGACATTTCGCCGAGCGCGCGGGACCGTATCCGAAACGACGGCGCCGAAGTTGCAAGCAGCGCCGCTGATGCATTCCGCGGCGATGCCGTGATTTCGATGCTGCCGAATGACGATGCGATGCGGGAGACGTTCCTCGACAGCGATATCCTCGCCAAGGCCGGCGCATCCATTCACCTCAACATGGCGACCGCCTCGATCGACTGCACCAAGGAGCTTGCTGACGCGCATCGGGCGCGCGGCGTGAGCTATGTCGCGGCGACCGTCTATGGCCGTCCGGAAATGGCTGCCGAACGCAACCTCAACATCCTTGCCGCGGGCGATCCAGCCGCGATCGAACGAGTCCAGCCGCTGTTTGACGCCATGGGCAGGAAGACCTGGCGGCTCGGCGATGTGCCGACCAATTCAAGCGTGGCCAAAATCGCCGGAAACCTGATGGTCGCCTGCATCATTGAAGCGATGGGAGAAGCCGCGGCATTGGCACGCGCCTACAAGATGTCGCCCGCCGATGTTCTCAATGCCGTGGTTGGTTCGATCTTCGACGTTCCGGTTTATCGGATCTATGCGGGCTTGATCAGCAGCGGCAAATTCGAACCGCCCGGCTTCGATCTCCGCCTCGGACTCAAGGACGCCAAGCTGGCACTTGCAGCCGGCGAGGAGGTGAACGTGCCGCTGCCTTTTGCCAGCGTTTTGCGCGACAATTACCTCGACGCCCTTGCCCATGGCGACGGGCACAAGGACTGGTCCGCCATCACACGGGTCGCCGCACGGCGTGCCGCGCTCGAATAGCGGATGCGGAAGGCATAACGCGGTCACACAACAAGCAACAAACACAAACAAAGCATATGGGAGGTTGGCGATGATGGGTATGGTCGCACTGCGCAGCGGATGCGCATTTGGGTTGGTGGTGGCGTTGACCATATGGGGCGCAGCCAGCGCGATATGGGGCGCAGCCAGCGCGGCCGCGCAACCGAGCCCGATTGTGGTCGGCGGCACGCTCGGACTCACGGGAAGCTTCGCCGAACCTTCGACTGATTACAAGGCGGTATACGATCGGTGGCTCGACGAGATCAACAAGAAAGGCGGCCTGCTTGGACGCCCTGTCAAGATGATCATCTACAATGACGAGAGCACGCCGACGGTGGCGCAGTCGCTCTACAATCGGCTGCTTGATCAGGACCAGGTCGATCTCGTGCTGGCCCCATATACGACCTTCATCGGCGGCGCGATTGTACCGATCATGCTCTCACATCAGAAGCTTTTGTTCAATGGCGGGTTCGTCGGCGTCAACATTTTCAAGAACGCCAAAGGCTCGATCATCGGCAGCTACACCTATCAAGAGCCGGATTACACTCGCGGCCTGTTCGAGCTGATCAAAGGTCTGCCGGAGGATAAGCGACCAAAGCGGGTCGCGATTTTCACTGCGCAGAATCCATTCCCGCTGGTGGTCCGTGACGGCGTTGGTGGCGTCGGCGGAGCGATCAATTATGCCAAGGCGGCCGGGGCGGAAGTGGTTGTCAATGAGCAATACCCGCCGAACACCACCGACTTTACCGGTCTCGTGCAAAAGGCCAAGGCGGCGAATGCCGACCTCGTGCTGGAGCTTGGACTGCCCAACGATTCGCTGCAGGTCGCGCGCACAGTCCAGCAGCAGGGCTATAAGCCTTCGATTCTCTGTACCTGCGGTTCGCAGGTAACGACCCTTGCGGCCTGGCCCAAGCTGGGGAGTGCGGCGGAAGGCGTGTTCGGCACCACCGTATCGTGGCCGACGCAAGGCTATCAGGGACTCGCTGAGCTCGCGGACGCCTTCAAGGCGCGCGGCTATGATACGCTGCCGACCTATGCGATCGTTGGCTACGCCATCCTGCAGGTGCTCGAGCAGGCGGTCGAAGGCGCCAAGACCTTGGATCAGCAGAAGCTCAAGGCCTACATTCACAGCAATGAATTTAAGACCGCCGCCGGCAACTTCCGCTACCAGGAGGACGGCACGCCGGTCTTCAGCCAAGTCGTTCTGCAATATGTCAACGGCAAGAATCAGGTGGTCTGGCCAAAGCAGTTTCAGACCGCCGCGCCCGTTCTGAAGGCGCCATGACTGCGTCCATTCCGGCCCCGCTCTTGTCGATCGAGGCCGTCGCAAAACATTTCGGCGGCGTCGTTGCCCTCGATGACGTGTCGTTTCCAGTGCAACCGAGCGCCGTGCTCGGGCTGATCGGACCGAATGGCTCGGGCAAGACCACCCTGCTCAACGTGATCAACGGCGTCCTTGCCCCTGATCGGGGCGCGGTAAAGCTTGCCGGCATCCGCATTGACGGGAAGCGATCCTGCGACCTTGCCGCCGCCGGGGTGAGCCGCACTTTTCAGTCCGCGCGCGTATTTCGCACTCTTACGGTTCGGCAGAATTTGTTTATACCGCTGCTGCATCGGGCCGCGATCGCCCGTTCGGCCGCAGTCGATCGCGCCGATGAATTGCTCGATCTCGTCAGCCTGCGACCGCATGCGGACCGCATCGCGAGCGAAATCTCCGGCGGTCAGCAGCGGCTACTGGAGTTCGCTCGTGCGCTCGTGACCCGGCCTCGCCTTGTTTTGATGGACGAGCCGTTCGCCGGCATCCATCCCGAGATCAAAGCGCTCTTGATACGCTCCATCAGGAAAACCGTGGCGCAAGAGGCCACCTCCTTTGTCATCGTCAGTCACGAGGTGCCTGAACTCGTCAACATGTCCGATTTCATGGTGTGCCTGGTGGAGGGGAAAGTAGCGAGCGCCGGCATGCCGCTCGACGTCATTCACAACGAACGCGTGATCGAGGGCTATTTGGGCCGCGCATGAACATGAGCCGCACAACGTCGACATTGAGGATCCAGGAGATCGTTGCCGGCTACACGCCCGGCCATCCGGTCCTGCGCGGCGTCAATCTCGTCGCCAAGCCCGGTCACATCACCGTTGTTTTGGGCCCGAACGGAGCCGGCAAATCCACGTTGCTGCGATCAATTGCCGGCTTTCTGCGGCCATCGAGCGGCAGCATCGTCCTGGGCGAGACCGAGATCTCGGCCCTGCCGCCGCATCGTCACATCGAACGGGGCATTGCGCTCCTGCCGCAAGGCCGCTCGACATTTCCGGAGCTCACCGTCACCGAGAATATTGAGCTCGGCGGCTGGACGATGCGCTCCGATCGCAAGCGATTGCGCCGCGCCGTGGAAGCCATGTTCGAGCGGTACTCGCATTTGCGCGAGCTGCGCAACAAGCCGACCGGCGCGCTCAGCGGCGGGCAACAGCGGGCGGTGGAGATTGCGCGACTTATCGTTTCAGATCCGACCGTGCTCCTGATCGACGAGCCGTCAGTCGGCCTGTCGCCGATCGTCGCGAGCCAGGTTTATCGTGAGCTGCAGGCTTTGAAGGCGGAGGGCCGGGCTATCCTGCTGGTCGACCAGGACGTGCGCGCCGCGATCAATGTCGCCGACTACGTCTATGTATTGAATTCGGGCAGGAACGATATTGAAGGCGACAGCTCCGCCTTCCACGGCGATCTCGGCGCAATGGTGCGCCGTTGGCTGGGCGTTTGACAGATGTGTCCAACAACAGCGCACAGTGCTGAGAATGCTTGAACATCTTGCAGCCATCGCAGCGGATGGGATTCTCCTGGGGCTGATCTATGCCATTGCCGGTCTGGGCCTCAGTCTCGTGCTCGGCATCATGGGTATCGTCAATGTCGCCCACAGCGCGTTCATCATGCTTGGCTCGTTCTTCGCTTTCGAATTATTCGAGCGGCTCGGGATTGATCCGATCATCTCCTTTTTTCTGGCCCTGCCAGTGTTCTTCGTGCTCGGCACGGTGGTCTATCGCATGCTGCTTACGCGGCTGGAGCGGGTGGCACAAGCGCAGGGCCTTGTTGCGATGTTCGGGCTGATGGTGCTGATCGAGAACCTCGGCACCATCGTCTGGACCACTGACACGCGCGTGATTACCGCCAGTTACACCAATTCGTCAGTGGTCGTCGGCGGGCTCTTTATCGCAAAGGTAAAATTGATAGCGGGAATACTCGCTCTCGCCTTGACGGCTATCTTTTGGGCTTTCTTGCGGTTCACACTCGTCGGTCGCGCCATTCGCGCCATGAGTCAGAATCGAGACGCCGCGATGAGCGCGGGCATCGATGTGCGGCGTCTCTCGACCATGATGTTCGGGCTCGGCATCGCCTGTGCCGGCGCCGCCGGTGTAGCGCTCGCAATGATTTTTCCGTTCTCGCCGAATACTCAGGTGCAGTGGCTCGCCTGGGCCTTTCTTGTCGTCATTCTGGGCGGGCTCGGCAATGTCGCCAACACTCTGGTCGCGGGCCTGATCGTCGGCTTGCTGCAAACGCTGTGCGCGGCGTTCCTACCATTCGATTACGTTTATCTTGTTCTTTATGTCCTGCTTGCCGCCGTTCTGGTGCTGCGTCGCGAGGGCCTTACGCTCGCCGTCCGCCGCGCAATCTAGAGGGCCCGATGCTCTCGCTGTTTTTCCTGCCATCGACCCGCGAATCCGCCTCCGGCCGCATTTACCGCCGGGCTCCTTGGCTTCTCGCGCTGTCGGTGCTCGCGCTCTATGGCGTGCTGGGCCGCCAGCTCTTTCTGCTGAGCACTCTGGGCACCGTCTTTCTCTACATCGCGCTGACGCAGGCCTGGAACATTCTCGGCGGCTACGGCGGCTATCTCAATTTCGGCATGGTCACTTTCTTTGGCGTCGGCGCATATACCAGCGCTGTGCTGTTCCAATATTGGGAGATCTCGCCCTTTTTGACCGCGCCATTCGCCGGAATTACATCCGCGGCACTCGCTCTGCTGATCGGCATCCCGACGTTGCGCATCCGTGGCGCTTACTTCGCGCTGATCACCTTGATCATAACCTTCGCGGTGCAGATTCTCGTGCTCGACATGCCGTTCACCCAGGGGGCGCTCGGCATATATTTGCAGCCTTTAAGCCTTACCCCGCTCGGGGTCGAGCGATTGTTCTATTATCTGTTCCTCGCTTGCGCCGCCTTGGTGACTTTGCTGGTCTACGCCATTGAACATTCGAATTTCGGCTGGGCTTTGGTTGCAATACGTGAAGACGAGGACGCAGCCGAGATTATCGGCATACGTACCGTTGAAGTAAAATGGATCGCCAATTGCCTCGCCGGCTTCGTTGCTGGCGTGGTCGGCGGACTATATGCGCAGCGGATTTTGTATATCGAGCCGACCGGAACATTCGCCTTCGATATATCGCTCAATGTCGTGCTGATGGCGGTGATCGGCGGCGCCGGGACCTGGCAAGGGCCGCTGATCGGCGCGCCGCTCGTGCTGTTGGTAGCCGACGCGCTGCGGGTGACTTTCACCTCCGAGGTCAACCGGGCCATCTTCAGCGTTATTGTGATACTGATCGCGCTGTTCATCCCGGGCGGCATCATGGGGCTATGGACGCGCTGGGGCCGCGGCCGCGCCGAGAAAGCCGCGGCCGGCGGGACGCAAGGTGCCCGCGCGGACGAGCAATCGGTTCAGTGAGATTCTATCGTCGCTCGCCGCGGATAAGCTCGGCCGCGTGTTCGGCAATCATGATCGTCGGCAGATTGGTATTGGCGCTGGGAATGCGTGGCATCACGGACGCGTCGACCACGCGTAAATTGGCGACGCCGTGAACACGGCAGTGATCGTCCACGACCGCCATCGGATCAGCCGTCCGGCCCATGGTGCAAGTGCCCACCGGATGCGCCATCGGCGCCGCCGCGGCGATCAGCTCGGCGTCGCTTATGGGGGAATGGCGATGGCGGTTGCCGACCCAGCGTCCGGGCCGAATGCGGCGGCTGAGGATTCGGCGCGTCACCGGGCCCGGTGCGTTAAGCACGGCCCTCACCGCGAGCGCCACCAGGTTCCCGGCGACGCCGGGACGGTTGAACTGATGCAGCGACATGACCGGGGGAAGGAGAAACGCATCGTCGTAGGTGGCGGCGACTTTGTCGGCAAGCAACAGGCTTTCGGCGAATCGTGCTGCCTTGAGCATGCGCGGCGCATCGCGCGGATCCTCGAACATGCGGAACTCGACCTTCGGAGCCGTATCGGGCCGGGCACCGCTCAATGTGACCTGTCCACGGGAGCATGGCGAGTAAAGCGCGGCGCCCAACATCGCGAGATGTGTGCCATAAGGGCGCGGACTAACGCGCCCGATCATGAACAGAAGCAGATCGCCTTCGGGACAACCGTCTTGGCCAGAAGATAGTCGTATGCCGGCCACGGCGAACCGCCGAAGCTGCTGCTGCAGCCGAGCATGCGACGGCAGCGTTAATCCGAAATGCAAATAGGGATGGTTCTGCAGGTTGCGTCCCACTCCGGCGCGGTCAAGGCGCGGCGCGATCCCGATCGCCTTGAGATCGTCGGCAGGCCCGATCCCGGCTCGCAGCAGCAGCGCTGGCGAATGAATCGCGCCGGCACACAGAATCACCTCGCGGGCGGAAACTTGCAGCGTCGCATTGGAGCGCCTAATGGTGGCGCCACAGACGCGCAATCCGTCGAAGTCGATCTTTGTGACCGTCGACTCGGGCAGAATGGCGAGATTGCTGCGCCGGCGCACGGAACCGCTGAGATAGCAGCGCGCAGAGGTGGCGCGGCCTTGTGCATCCTGACTCAGCGGCATGGCGAAAAAACCGTCCCCTGGTCGTTCATTCATGTCGTCGATGAAACAAAGTCCGCGGCCCAGTGCCTCGCGTTCCATCGCAAGCACAAAGCCGGGCCACTCCGCGCGTGGCAGACGTTGGATCGGGTAGACGCCGGAGGCGGTCTGGGTGCGGCCGCGGTCAGCATCCCTCTCAAGCCGCCGGAAGACCGGCTCGACATCCCTCCAGCTCCACCCGCTGGCGCCGGCGGCGGCCCATGCATCGTAGTCCGACGGCATGCCGCGCAGCGCCCACATTCCCATTACGCTAGAACCGCCGCCCATCACCCGCGCCTGCAGATACGGCCGTGCCGTCCCACCGGTCGAGCGCACGGCCTGCAGGCCCGGCCAGAAATAGTCCGCGTTCAGTGACGAGCTTGGGAAGGTGTCGGTGATGTCGTCGGGAATGGCGTCAGGCGGAGTATCGCGGCCGGCCTCTACCAGCAGCACCCGGGTGCTGGGGTCCTCGGAAAGCCGCGCAGCCAACACTGCACCGGCACTGCCTCCGCCGACTATCAAAAAGTCTGGATTATCCATCGTTGAATAGAGTGCCGACTCTCTGGCAGTGATGCACCGCCCTCTCGCCCACCGCAGTCCGGATCAACCGGGCGTCAGCGCGGCGAGCTGGACCGTGTCGTATTTTGCGCGCAATTTGGCGAGGGAGTCGGGGTCTGGCTTCCCCTGCCGGGCAATGAGGTCACGCAATTCATCGAAGTATTTCTCGTGTCCGGCCGGCGCAGTGATCAGCAGCATCCGACCCGGTGCCGATCCGGAATTTCCGAACGCGTGCGCCGCGCCGGGAGGGACGAAGACACAGGTCCCCGGTCCACCGCGCAAGCTGCGCTCGCCGCAACGCAGATCGAGCTCACCGTCGAGAACGTAGAAAATCTCCTCGATCTTGGTGTGGTAATGCGCACCCGTGTTGAACCCTGGCGCAACCGTAAACTCAAAGAGCGAGCATTGTTTCGAGTGCTCCGCTGTGACGAGATAGTCGACACGAGTTTGATGCAGCGTGACTCCATGGGCCTCGCCGTGGCGCAGGATCAATCCCTCGACGGACATTTGTGGTCTCCGCCCTTCGACGCCGAACTATATGAGACCGCAATAATCCAATCAATTGGCAGCGATCGCATCTGCATCGGATCAAGTATGAATGCGACCTAATTCATGCCGCTGCATTCGTCATCGGCATCTGTCCTCGGTGACCGAGAAAAAGAAGGATGACGAGATCGGCGCGCCTGTGCACGGCGCGCCTCATACCTCTGGCCAGGGAAACGTGCAGTCATGTCCGCATCTGCAGCAGCAGAAGCGGAAGTGGGATTGACCTGCGCGAATCAGGGAAAAGCTAAGCGGCCAGCCTAATGCTTGTTGCGGTCAGCTGCAGAACGGCACGGTGGCTCGGACCCAGCATCATTTCGGACCAAACAGTTGGAAAGACATTTTCAGGGATTCCCGCCTGAGAGAGACGTGGGATATTGGAATCCCGTTCGCATTTTCGTTGATGCCGTATTGCATGTCCTGGTTCCATCGCTTGCCGCCGCGCCAACTCGCGACGAATTTGTCGGCCGATTCTTCGGCCCAGGCTTGCGGGGGATGCGGCAAGCATTTCGTCGACCAATTTGCCGGCGGATTCGTCAATCGAATGCTCGCATCCCTGAGCACGCGCGGCAAAATCTGCAACGGCGGCGACCAGCCACTTCGCCCAAGTGCTGTCGGCACGCGAGATTTTCGCGTTCAGGGAAATCAGGGTCTCCAGTTCTTCAGGATTCGTAATGCCGGTTGGCAGATAGATGCGCTGAAGACGGCGGACATCGCCAAAAGTGATTTGGGCTCTGGCGACCACGCCAGCAACGAATTGCTGCAGCTTTCCATCAATCATTGGCTCACCTGCCGGACTTGCTCGTCTTTTTGCACCATGCGCGTCGACGGCTTACTCGCTCGCTAACAGCAGGTCTTAAATTTTGTTCAGGTAAACGAGTGTCTACTGAACGCGATTTCCGATCTGGCAGGCCGCAGGGTAGCTCGGGCATGTCGGCCGAAATGATCGCGCGCAGCTACGGTGATCATCACCCCACCCCATTGACAAAATCTGTACGGTACTGTACAGCTCATCCCCGGAGACGAGCATGGCGATCTTGCGTAAGGGCGCGGAAGAAGCTCGCAATCAGCTTCCGGATCTTCTCGATGCAGCCGAGGAGGGCCGTTCGACGATCATTACCAGACATGGCCGTGCAGTTGCAGCGTTAGTGCCGATCGAGGCGTACGGCGCCGCCACTGGGCAGCAGCCCCTGACGCCCGTCGCGGGTTCCGGTCGCGGGCTATGGGGAAAAAATAGTACCCGCACGCTTCGAAAACTGCGTGACGAATGGAGCCGCTAGATTTTGGGGGGCTGCCCGAGGGTGCGCTGCTCCTCGTCGATTCAGCACCCATTATCTACTTCCTTGAAGGGCACCCGAAATTCGCACCGCGCTTCAAGCCGCTCTTCGAAGCCCACGGAGCCGGGCGCCTGCGCTTCGCCGTAACGACCATCACCATTGCCGAGGTGCTCACTGGACCTCTGCAGGCGGCTGATCACGCGCTCGCGCGGCGTTACCGTGCGATCCTCGAATCGTGGCAACCGATCGCGCTCGACGTCGACATTGCGGAGAGCGCCGCGAAACTGCGGGCATCGCTCCGCCTCAAGCTGGCAGACGCCGTTCAAGCGGCTAGCGCATTGACGATCAACGCGGCCGCCCTGGTGACGCATGACCGCGATTTCTCGCGCGTGCGTTCACTGCGCATAATCCGTTGAAGACCCCGCATGTCGATTTGGCCAAAAAAGACAATGATTCATGGTGGGCCCGGGAGGACTCGAACCTCCAACCAAGCGGTTATGAGCCGCTGGCTCTGACCATTGAGCTACGGGCCCGCGCCGCGACGTCGCCTCGCGCTGACACGTGCGGGATGCTGCTAGGGACGAATCTACTCAACCCGGCCGGCTTAACAAGAACACCGCCTGTTCGCCGAACAAATTCCAGAACCACCACGGCATTTTCAGCCGCATCCGGCGCCCCCAGGCATTGAGCGCCACCGCTTCCTCGATCTTGGCGCCCGTCGCCCGGCACAGCTCGCGAAAATCCTTGATGCTGCAGAAATGGATGTTCGGCGTCTCCCACCAGGCATAAGGCAGATTGTCGGTGCGCGGCATATGACCGCCGAAGAATATCTGCAGCCGGATCTTCCAATGCCCAAAATTGGGGAACGACACGATGCCGTGGCGGCCGATGCGCAGCATGTGTTCGAGGACCTCGCGCGGCTTGCGCGTCGCCTGCAAAGTCTGCGACAGAATAACAAAGTCGAAGGCGTCGTCGGGATAGTCTTCGAGGTCGGTATCCGCGTCACCCTGCACCACGGCCAACCCTTTGGCGACGCATTCGTTCACGCCTTCGCGCGACAATTCGATGCCGCGGCCGTCGACCCCGCGCGTCTCGAGCAGCCGCAGTAATTCGCCATCGCCGCAGCCAACGTCGAGCACCCGCGCGCCGGGCTCGACCATATCGGCGACGACGATCAGGTCGACGCGCGAGCCGCCCGGCCCGCGTGCCGCCTCCGCCATGGTGAGATCGTATTTGAGCCGCGACAGCATCATCACCTTGCCGGCAGGCCGCGCGCTTTGGCCGCGCCCTCGAGGAAGCCGCGCACGATGGCGAACAGTTCCGGCTCGTCCAGCAAAAACGCGTCGTGACCTTTGTCGGTGGTGATCTCGGCAAACGAGACGCGCGCGCCCGCGGCATTGAGCGCGTGCACGATGGCACGCGATTCCGAGGTCGGAAACAGCCAGTCGCTGGTAAACGAGATCACGCAAAACCGCGTCGGCGTGCCGCGGAACGCATTCGCCACGACCCCGTCATAGTCGGCGGCGAGATCGAAATAGTCCATCGCGCGCGTCAAATAGAGATAGGAATTGGCGTCGAAGCGCTCGACGAAGGTGATGCCCTGATGCCGCAGATAGGACTCGACCTGAAAGTCGGCGTCGAAGGAAAAGGTCGGATTGTCGCGATCCTGAAAACGGCGGCCAAATTTGCGGTGCAGCGCCGCATCCGAGAGATACGTGATGTGCGCCCCCATGCGCGCGACCGCGAGCCCGCGGCGCGGATTGGTGTTCTCGGCAAAATAGCGCCCGCCGCGCCATTCCGGATCGGCCATGACCGCCTGGCGGCCGACCTCATGGAAGGCGATGTTCTGCGCCGAATGGCGCGTCGCCGCCGCGATCGGCAGTGCCGCAAACACGCGATCCGGGTAGCTCGCCGCCCATTGCAGCACCTGCATCCCGCCCATCGAGCCGCCGGCCACCGCAAACAGCGACTCGATGCCGAGATGATCAAGCAGCATGGCCTGCGCCCGCACCATGTCACGGACAGTGATGACCGGAAATTCGAGGCCCCAGGGCATGCCGGTTGCCGGATTGGTTGCAGCCGGCCCGGAGGTGCCCATGCAGCCGCCGACGACATTGGGGCAAATGACGAAAAAGCGCTCCGTATCGATTGGCAGACCAGGCCCGACCATGGTCTCCCACCAGCCGGGCTTGCCGGTGACGGGATGCTCGTTGACGACGTGCTGATCGCCGGTGAGCGCATGGCAGACCAGCACCGCATTGCTGCGATCAGCATTGAGCGTGCCGTAGGTCTGATAGGCGATCTGCCAGGGCGCAAAATCGACGCCGGCGTCGAGACGCAACGGCTTGCCCACGCCAAAGCGGACTACGGGCGAATGCGGCTCATCCGCCTCGCGCCTGCGGTCGGCAAGGTCGAATATGGTGCCGACACCGGCCATCGCTTTTTCCTACCGCACAGGCTCTTACAATGTTTCAACAACACCGCGGCTGCCAACAATGCCACGTCTGCCGGCGCGATGCAGCAAGCGCAGCGGCGACCAGAGGGGCGTAAATAGGCCCGTTCGTCCCCAAGTCAACGTTTTCTTTGCTTTCGGGCTTAACCACACCTATCAATCGGGCCGATTTGCCGGAATTCGCCATGCCCAAGCCGCCGCGCCAAAGCACGCCCTCCCTCGCCGATCTGCGGAGCGAAATCGACCGCATTGACGCCAAGATGCATGAATTGTTGATCGAGCGCGGCGAGATCATCGACCGGCTGATTGCAGTCAAGAAAACACAGGAATCCGGCTCTGCTTTCCGCCCCGCCCGCGAAGCCGATATGATGCGCCGCCTGGTCAAGCGGCATCACGGCAGCCTGCCGCTTGACACCGCCGAGAGCATTTGGCGCGTCATCATCTCGACCTTCACCTATGTGCAGGCGCCGTTTTCGGTCCATGCCGATCTGTCCGCCGGCGATGCGCTGATGCGCGATTCCGCCCGCTTTCATTTCGGCTTCACCGTCCCCTTTGTGCCGCATATGGGCGCCTCCAGCGTTGTCGAGGCGGTGACGGAATCGCGGGGCGATCTTGGGCTCATTCCCGCTTTCGCCACCGCGGGCGCAGGCCCATGGTGGGCGGCGCTCGAGTTCGACAGCGCGCCGAAAATCATCGCGCGGCTGCCGTTCGTGGAACGGGCCGATCACCCGGCCGCCATGCCGGTCTTCGTGATTTCCCGGGTTACCCCCGATGCCATGGTCACCGAAACCGAAGTCTGGAGCATGCGCGTGTCCGGCTGGAGCGCGGCAGCAGTCAGCGCCCTGGCACCGCTTGGCGATGTGATTGCCGTGCCTGACCGCGCCTTTGACGGCGCCGGTCTATTGGTCTCCGTCGCGCGCGGCGGCATCGACGGCGTCGCCGAGGCCCTCCTTGGGATCGGCGCGTCGATCCGCTCCAAGGCCCTCGTCGGCAGTCACGCGACCCGTTATACGGTGCCCGAGAAATGAACATCTCTCCTTGAAAGGAGGGAGCAAAGGATTGTTTGGAGCAGCATAGAGAATGACCGCGATGCGTCCGCAACCACGGCCCGGCGTGCTCGGCATCAAGCCCTATGTGCCGGGCAAGAGCCGCGCGCCCAATGCGGCCAAGGTGTACAAATTGTCGTCGAACGAGTCACCGCTCGGACCGAGCCCGCGCGCGGTCGCGGCTTACAAGGCATGGGCGGACCATCTGCACGATTACCCCGACGGTGCGGCGAGCGATCTGCGGGAGGCGATCGGCCGGCAGTTCGGCCTCGATCCCTAGCGCATCGTCTGCGGCGCCGGCTCCGACGATTTGCTGCATCTGCTTGCGCAAGCCTATCTGGTCGACGGCGACCAGGCGATCTACACGACGCACGGCTTTTTGATCTATCCGATCGCGATCCTTGGCGCGGGCGCGACGCCAGTCGTGGCGCCGGAGAAGAATTACACGGCGGACGTCGACACGATTCTGGCCGCGGTGACGAACAAGACCAAAATGGTCTTTCTCGCCAACCCGAATAATCCGACCGGCACGGCCCTGTCCTTCGACGAGATCAAGCGGCTGCATCGCGGCCTGCCCGGTAACGTGCTGCTGGTGCTCGACGCGGCTTACGCTGAATATGTCGTCCGCAACGACTATGAATCCGGCATCGAGCTGGTCGCGACCTCGGAAAATGTCGTGATGTGCCGCACGTTTTCAAAAATTCACGGACTCGCCGCCTTGCGGCTCGGCTGGATGTTTGCGCCGGCGCATGTGGTAGATGTCATCAACCGCATCCGCGGGCCGTTCAATACCAACGGGCCGGCGATCGCTGCCGGCATTGCTGCGATCGAAGACGTCGAGCATCAGGAGCGCTCGCGCGCGCACAACACGCGCTGGCTTAATTGGCTGACGGAAGAGATCGGCAAGCTCGGGCTCACCGTGACGCCGAGCGTCGCCAACTTCGTGCTGATCCATTTCCCGCAGACCAAGGGCCGCACCGCCGAAGATGCCGACGCTTTCCTCTCAGCGCGCGGACTCATTCTGCGGCAGACCACCGCCTACAAGCTGCCGAATGCGCTGCGCATGAGTGTCGGTACGGAGGAGGCAAACCGTCTCACTGTCGCGGCATTGAGCGATTTTTTAGCGCAATCGTAACGCGTCCGCGCGAAACGCCGAGCCGCGTTCGCGCGAACGGAGATGTCTGTGAGCAAGCCTGGCCCGATCTTTAATCATCTTGCTTTGATTGGCGTCGGCCTGATCGGCTCGTCGATCGCGCGTGCCGCACGCGCGCAAGGCGCCGTGCGCAAGATCACGGCGAGCGCGCGCTCGCCGGCGACCCGACGCCGGGTCGCCGAGCTTGGCCTTGCGGATCAGGTGCTCGAGACCAATGCGGCGGCGGTCGACGGCGCCGATCTCGTGATCGTTTGCGTGCCGGTCGGCGCCTGCGGCGAGGTCGCGCGTGAGATCGGCGACCGTCTCAAACCGGGCGCCGTGGTCTCCGACGTCGGCTCGGTCAAGGCGGCGATTGTGCGCGACATGGGGCCGCATATTCCCAACGGCGTGCATTTCGTGCCAGCGCATCCGGTTGCGGGCACCGAGCATTCCGGCCCGGATGCGGGCTTTGCCGAATTGTTTGTCGGCCGCTGGTGCATTCTCACCCCCCCGGACAATGCCGATCCGGCCGTCATCGAGAGGCTTGCCGCGTTCTGGCGCCTGCTCGGCGCCAACGTCGAATCCATGCCGGCCGAGCATCATGATCTGGTGCTGGCGATCACCAGCCATCTGCCGCATCTCATCGCCTACACGATCGTCGGTACCGCCGACGAACTCGCCGAGGTCACCCGTTCGGAAGTGCTGAAGTTTTCAGCCGGCGGCTTCCGCGACTTCACCCGCATCGCCGCGTCCGACCCGACCATGTGGCGCGACGTGTTTCTCGCCAACAAGGATGCCGTCTTGGAAATGCTCGGCACGTTCAACGAGGACCTGTCGCAATTGACGCGCGCGATTCGCCGCGGCGACGGCGCTGCCCTGTTTGATCATTTCACGCGCACCCGCGCGATCCGGCGCGGCATCGTCGAGATCGGCCAGGATTCGCCTGCGCCCGATTTCGGCCGGGCCCATCCGGGATTGCCCGCCGAGCTGCCGCGGCCCTACGCGGTGTCCGACGAAAATTGAGGCTATCGGCGCACCCTCACCGCCAGCGCCTCGTCCACGGCGCCGCGCAGCACCGCAAGCGTAAACGGCTTGGCGATCACGTCATGGATCAGCGCATCAAGACCGTGCGCGCGTTCGCGTTGGTCGGCGTAGCCGGTCATCAGCAAAATCGTGAGATCTGGAAAATCGCGGGCAGCGGCGAGCGCCAGCGCAATGCCGTCCATGATCGGCATGCGAATATCGGTGAGCAGAAGATCGAACTGTCCGTCCCCGCGCCTGAGCATATCCAGCGCCTCGCTGCCATCAGCGGCCGTCGCAACGTCGTGGCCGGCAATCTTGAGGCCGCGCGCGCACATCGCGCGCAGCGCCTCTTCGTCTTCGGCGAGCAGTATCTTGGCCATCAGCGCGATCCTGAAAGCAGATCATTGCGATTGAGGAAGCGCACCAGGACGTCATGCGCATCTGGCGGCGGCGAAGCGAGCCGGGTGTGGAACGGCACGGCGTCCCGCGGCGACAATAGCGTGCGCGGCAGGACCGCGGTCCAGGAATAGAGCTCTTGCCGCGCGGCATTGCGCACGGCAAAGCGCAGGCGCGGTACGTCAACCATCTTGCGCGTCTCGTTGATGATATCGCCTTGCACGACCAGGATGGGCACGCCGTCGTGCTGTTCGGTCGCGGTGCTGAGATTCTCGAAGGCGAGCCCGCGCAGATTCACCGGCATGCCGAGCGCGGCATAAAAGGACGCGGTCTGCGGCATGAGCCGCACCAGATCGACCCGCCAGCCGATGATAATGGCGTCGATCAGCGCCAGAGCCAGGATGCCCGACTGCAGGCCTGACAGAGGCCAGCGCCAGGAATTGGCGGCCCGCTTGGGGGCGCGGCGTGCCGCCGAAGTCTCGATATCCTCGATCGGCGGTGCGGCAGATATTTCATCATGGGCGGACGCCTCCCGGTCGCTCTCCCGGTCGCTCTCCTGGTCGGGGCCGCCGGGAGCAATCGGCGGCGACTCCAGCTCCGCGGTGTCGCCGGCCTCATCGGGTTCCGCTTCAGCCGCGCCGGGCGGGCCGTCTTCTTTGCCATCGAACCAGGCCTGCGCCGGGTCAAAAGCCGGCCGGGCGGGTTCGTGCGCCTGCTCGGGCGCCGCAGCCTCAGCCGCGCTCGCTTCGGCCACAGCGGCAACGGCCCGGCGCACCGGCCCCAGGGCTTCGGCCGCGGCAATCAGCTTGTCGGCATGCGACAGCTCGGCCATCCACACCGTGCGGCAGCGCACGCAGCGCACTTTGCGGCCATTTGGCCGCAGGCTTGCCACGTCGACATCGTAGGATGTAGCGCAGGTCGGGCAGACGATCAGCATCGGCGAATCCGCAAGCGGCGCACCTTTGCCGGCGACCCTAACAGGCCAAGTGTTAACGGATTGGAAACCAAAGCGCGCCACGGAGCGAGAGGCCCAAATCCATCATGGGGATGTTAAATTGGCGCCAAGGGCGAATCGCCGGCTAGGGCTGCCGATTTGAGTTGCTGCTGCGGTTGCCGTGCGCGCGCCTTGGGCTGCGAGTGAACCCGCGTGCCACCTCGGAGAAGCGTGTGATCCGATTCGAGAATGTCGGTCTGCGCTATGGGCTAGGCCCTGAGATTCTGCGCGACCTCAGCTTTAGTATCGACAGACATTCGTTCCAGTTTCTCACCGGACCGTCGGGAGCGGGCAAGACGTCGCTGTTGCGCATGATGTTTCTGCTGCTGCGGCCGACCCGCGGCTTGATCACCATGTTCGACCGCGATACGGCGACCATCGACAAGGACCGCCGCGCCGCCCTGCGTCGCCGCATTGGCATCGTGTTCCAGGATTTTCGGCTGCTCGATCATTTGACGACCTACGAGAACGTCTCGCTGCCGCTACGCGTCTTGGGCAAAGACGAGGCCTCGTATCGCCACGAGGTCGTCGAACTCTTGCATTGGGTCGGGCTCGGCGAACGCATGGGGGCGCTGCCGCCGGTGCTCTCAGGCGGCGAAAAGCAGCGCGCCGCGATTGCGCGCGCGGTCATTGCGCGGCCGCAGCTTCTGCTCGCCGACGAACCGACCGGCAATGTCGATCCCAACCTTGGCCAGCGCCTGCTGCGGCTGTTCATCGAACTCTACAAGTCCGGAACCTCGGTCGTCATCGCCACCCACGACATCGCGCTGATGGACGAATACGACGCGCGCCGCCTGGTGCTGCACGAAGGACGGCTGCATGTTTACGATTGAACATGTTTACGATTGAACATGTCGACGCTTGAGCCGCTCGAAAGAATGGCCGAGCCTTGGGACGCCGGCAGTTCCGGCTCCATGCATGCGCTCGCGCCCGAAGTGCCAAGCCCGATCGTGCCGAGCGGATCGATCGCCGGGCGCGCGCTGACCGCGGTTATCGCCATCCTCACCTTTCTCGCCGCGCTGACGACCGGAGCGATGATGATGGTGGTCGGCTCGGCGAGTGACTGGCAATCCGATGTAAGTCGCGAAGTGACGATCCAGGTGCGGCCGGTCTCCGGCCGTGACATCGATGCGGATGTGCGCGCGGCGATCGATATCGCGCAGGGAACCGCCGGGATCGCCCAAGTGCGCGCCTTCACCAAACAGGAATCCGCGCAGCTGATCGAGCCGTGGCTGGGCTCCGGTCTGGTGCTCAGCGATCTGCCCATCCCGCGCATGATCGTGGTGAAACTCCTGTCCGGCGCCAGGCCGGATTTTGCCGCGATGGGCAAGACCCTTGCAGCCAAGGTACCGAGCGCCACGCTTGACGACCATCGCGGCTGGATCGCCCGCATGCGTGCGATGGCGGAAACCGCGGTCGCCATAGGCGCGGCGATCCTGGCTCTCGTCCTCGCCGTGACCGTGCTGTCGGTCACCTTTGCAACCCGCGGCGCGATGGCGACCAACCAGGCGATCGTGGAGGTGCTGCATTATGTCGGTGCCACCGACAGCTTCATCGCCAAACAATTTCAGCGGCACTTTCTCCTCTTGGGACTCAAGGGCGGCGCCATCGGCGGCGGCGCGGCGATCGCGCTGTTCGGCTTGATCGAGGCGATCAATGTCTGGCTTCTGGGCACGCCGGGCGGCGACGAAGCGGCGGCCTTGTTTGGCAGCTTCTCGGTCGGCATTCCGGGCTACATTGCCATTCTCGTCCTGATCGTGCTGATGGCCGTGGCGACGGCGCTGACCTCCCGGCGCACCGTCAACCAGACCCTGGACAGGATCGAGCGGGAGTGACGTAGTTCAACTTGTCGCCGGAATCGCTGTTATGGTTTGATCAACGCTTATGTTTGCGTGCGATCAGCACGAGGAACGCGCGCCACGATGACGAGCCTGAGCCAGTCCAACTCCTGCAAGCCTTAACCAGCCCTAGCCATGTTCAGCCTTAGAACGGCAGTCAAGACTCGGCGGATGCGATCGGCCGCAATCCGGCTCGTCGCGCTCGCGCTCCTTCTGCTGGTTGTCGGCTTCGGCTTTTTCATCTCCCGCCTGCCGAGCCAGGAAGTGACGCTTGACCGCAATGCCGATGGCATCGTGGTGCTGACCGGCGGCACGTCGCGGGTGAGCGATGCGCTCGAACTGCTGTCTTCCGGCCGCGGCAAAAGGCTGTTGATTACGGGCGTCAATCCCGGCACAACGACCGGCGATATCGCCCATCAGGTGGTGGATTACGACCGCTTGCTCGCCTGCTGCGTGGATCTTGATTATTCGGCACTCAACACGCTCGGCAATGCCGTTCAGGCGCGGCGCTGGGCGCTGGCGCATAAATTCAATTCGCTGATTGTGGTCACGTCGGCCTATCACATGCCGCGGGCGCTCGCCGAAATCGCGCATCAGCTTCCTGACGTTGCGCTGATCCCTTATCCGGTCGTCTCCGACCGCCTGCGCATCGAGCCATGGTGGTCTAACACGGCGACGACCAAGCTGGTGCTGTCTGAATATCTCAAATATCTCGCCGCCAAAGTGCGCATGCGGTTCGACGCGCTTGTGCAGACGAACGAGCTATCATCGCCTGCGAGCCCTCAAGCGCCCGCTGGCGCATAACACGCAGTGACGCGCGGACGTGCGGCCGCCCGAGCACAACTTTGCGACAGGTCTTCGGTGTCCAGTTCTTCGGCAATTGCGGTTCGTTCGCTCGTCTTCAACGCGCTGTTCTATGCGAACTTGATCGTTCACATGCTCGCAGCACTGCCGACATTGGTCTTGCCGCGATGCGTTCTGATTGCCTTCGTCCGCTCTTATGCGTTGACCAGTCTTTGGTTGCTGCGCGTCATCTGCGGCACCACGGTGGAATGGCGCGGTCTTGACAAGCTGCCCAAGGCGGCCTGCATCGTCGCCTGCAAGCACCAGTCCGCCTGGGAGACTTTTGCGCTCTACGCGGTGCTGCGCGATCCGGCCTACGTCCTCAAGCGCGAGTTGATGTGGCTTCCGCTGTTCGGCTGGTACGCGCGGCGGGCCGGCATGGTGCCGGTCGACCGCGCCGCCGGCATGGCGGCACTGGCGCGCATGACGGCGCGGGCGCGTCAAGCGCTTGCGCGCAATCGACCGGTCGTGATCTTTCCTGAGGGCACACGGCGAGCGCCCGGCGCCGAACCGAGCTACAAAGCCGGCATCGTCTATCTCTATGGCCGCGCCGGCGTACCCTGCGTACCACTGGCGCTCAATTCGGGACTCTATTGGCCGCGACGATCGTTGCGCCGCCAGCCGGGAACAATTCTGGTCGAAATCTTGGAGCCGATCGCGCCGGGGCTCGATAAAGACGCCTTCATGAACCGGCTGCAGAGCGCGATCGAAAATGCGAGCCGCCGGCTGATCGCCGAGTCGGGAATCGACGATCACACATCGGGAGCAGGGGTCCGGTCCGTCATCGGCGATTCCTGACCTCTCATGCCAGAAATGCTGATCCCTGCACTCAACTGTTCGGCAAGCAAATGCAGTTCGCCTTCGCGGTAACCGAGCGCTTCCAGCGCCCGCACCGTCTCCAGCACATAATCGGGATTGGAGCCGGATTTGCCGTGCCCCTGCCGCACATGGTGCAGGCGCTCGGCGAGTGTCAGCCGGCCGGCATATTGCACATGGCTGCGGTCGACGACGTAGCACAAGGCTCGCACGCGGCGACGCAATTCGTCTTCGAGCTCGATCTGCCGGATGGTCTCGACATAGACGGTAGTGACCTGCTCGCGGGCCCGCAAATAGGCGATCGTCTCGGCGCGCCGCGCCGCTGCCACGCGAAAGGCTATGCCGCGGCACATGCCGCCGCGATCGAGCCCAAGCACCAAGCCGGGCCGCTCCGGCGTGCCGCGATGCACGAACGAAAAAACGCAAAGCGACCGGTGCAGCCCGATGAGGCGCGCGGGTACGCATTCGAGGTGGGCGAAGCCGGGACGCCACATCAGCGAGCCGTAGCCGAAAACCCACAGATCCCCGGTCTCGTGCTCGGCAGTTGTATGCATTGTCCCTCATGAAGCCCCGATTGCTAGCGCATGTACCGGAGAAGTGGCAACCGGTTCCGGACAAGTGGCAACCGGCTTCCGAGGAGAACATGCGCAAAATCAACGAGAATCCGGTCAGCGGCCGTTTGCGATATACTCTGACCCGCGTTTCCGAAGCAAACAGCCCCGAATAGGCGTCGCTGCGCCGCCAGCTGGAGAACGAAACGGAACAATGCCCGGCCAGTCACCACTGAACATGATGCGCGCAGAGCCGCGACCGCTGCGGCGGCGGCCAAGCCCGCCACGCCGCAAACGTCGGCTGTGGCCGTTCATCCTGCCGGTGACCATCGCCATCATCGTGCTCGGCTGGACCTGGCTATGGAGTTACGCCGCCGGGATCGCCCGCGAAGCAGAGGCCGCGTGGATCCAGCGCGAGGCGGCGCTCGGGCGGATCTATGCCTGCGGCGCGCTCACAATCGGCGGATTTCCTTTCAGCATCATTAGCCGCTGCGATCAGGCGGCGGCCGCCTTCAAATATACGCAGCCGCCTTTCGAGGCGCATGCCAATGGCGTCGCGTTTTCTGCACAAGTGTTTCGTCCCACTCTGCTGACGGGCGAGGTCAGCAGCCCGATCACGCTTGCGGACGCAGGCCAAGCGCCGACGCTTGTCGCCAATTTTTCGGCGGCGAGAGTAAGCCTGTTCGGTCTGCCGCCGGAACCGCAAGCCGTCACCGTCACCTTGCGGCAGCCGCGGCTCGACCGCGTCTCGGGCTCGGACAGCGGACCGATTTTTCAGGCCGAAGCCGTCGATGTCGACGGCCGCATCATCTCAGGCTCCGCCACCAGCAATCCGGTGATCGAGGCGACCGGCCACTTCACCGGCGCCACAGCACCGAAATTTCATCCTCTGCTTGCCGAGCCGCTCAAAGGCGACGTCGATGCGGTGCTGCGCGGGTTTAGAGATTTTTCGCCAAAGCCGTGGGCGGCGCTGTTTCGCGACATGCAGGCCGCAGGCGGTGGCATCGAGATCAAAGCGCTGCGCATCGAGCGGCCTGATGCGATCGTCGTCGGCGCCGGCAGTTTAGCGGTGAACCAGAACGGCAAAGTGGACGGACTGATTCGGGTCGCCGTGGTCGGCCTCGACAATATCGTGCCGCTGCTCGGCATCGACCAATTGATCGGTCAGGGCATCGACCGGCTCGCCGGCGGCAGCGGCTCGGCGAGTCAGGGACTCAACATGCTCGATCGCCTCGTGCCGGGATTGGGCGGCGTGGTGCGCGAAAGCGCGACGTCGAGCGTGATCGACAATATCAAGAAAATGGGTCAGCCGACCGAGATCGACAAGAAGCCGGCCGTGGCGCTGCCGCTGCGGGTGACCGACGGCGTGATTTTTCTCGGCCTCATTCCGCTCTGGGTCATACCGCCGTTGTTTTGATTTCAACGCTTGCGGCTGGCGTGCCAGCCGACGACGGCATCCGGCACGGAATCCGTCGACGCGAAATAAGGCTTGATGTCGAGCAGCGGCGTGTCGTCGAGGCAGTCGACACCGACGACCGACAGTTTGTTGCCGTCGACGCGAAGCAGCTTCGCCACCGACAGCGCCACCGGATTCGGCCGCGCCGGCGAGCGCAGCGCAAAGGTGCCGCGCGGTTCGTCGTAGTGGCGCGGGCACTGCACGACCAGATCGCGCCGAGCTTTGTCCATCCAGTACAGCAAGACCACATGACTGACGGTCTCCAGGCCCTGCAGGCCCGGCGCCCAGCGCGGATCGAGCTCCACAGTGCACACGACATCGGACTCGCGCGCATTTCTCGGGCAGTCTTCCCGGCGTTTCCAGGGCGTGCGGATGCGGCCGATAAAGTAGAGCGACGCATCCGAATGCGCCGGCAGGTCGACCGCCATTTCACCGGGGCGCAGACCATAGCGGTCTGCATCGCCGGACGCATGCGACGCACGCGATGTCGCAGTCTCCCTCATGAGCCGAAATTGGCATGCAGGTCTGACGTTCGCCAGTGCGGCTGGCGCTTGTGTCCCACGCCGGATTGCCCATCCTGTTTGGGATGCATCCCATCCGCGCTTGCGCGGGGGCGTTTAATGATATAAAGATATCTTTATATCATTTGCACCGATCCGACTGCAGTGTTTATCGGCCGATGGATCAAGAGAAACTGACATTCAGTGGGCTCACAACGACGCTGAAGGCGGCGGGTGAGGCTACTCGCTTGCGCATCCTGGCACTGCTCGCCGAGGCCGAACTGACTGTTTCCGATCTCACCGAAATCCTGCGGCAATCACAGCCGCGGCTGTCCCGCCATCTGCGGCTGTTGGCCGAGGCGCGACTGGTGGAGCGCTTCCGCGAGGGCGCCTGGGCCTTCTATCGCCTCGGCGAGCGCGGCGGCATCAATATCGC
This sequence comes from Hyphomicrobiaceae bacterium, assembly GCA_021324465.1. Classification (GTDB taxonomy): domain Bacteria; phylum Pseudomonadota; class Alphaproteobacteria; order Rhizobiales; family Xanthobacteraceae; genus BOG-931. The sequence continues at coordinate 36,342 of JAJPJB010000028.1, read as the reverse complement.
GCGCGCCCTGATCGAACGGCTTGATCCCGAAGACCCCGTCATTGCCCGCGACCGCGAGCGCTTGACCGCCGTGCGTGCCGCACGGGCGGCTGCCGCCCAAAATTATTTCGCGCGGCACGCGGCAGAGTGGGACCGCATCCGCAAGCTCCACGCCGCCGATGCCGCCGTCGAAGAGGCCATCCGCAAGGCGCTGGCCGACCGGCCGATCCGGGCCCTGCTTGATCTTGGCACCGGCACCGGCCGCATGCTCGAACTGTTCGCGCCCGACATTGAGCGCGGTCTGGGCCTCGACCTGTCGCTCGATATGCTGGCGCTGGCGCGGGCGCGGCTGGATCGTGCCGGCCTGAAACATTGCAGCGTCCGCCACGGCGACATCTATGATCTCGCCCTGGCGCCGGACTCCTTCGACGCCGTCATCATCCATCAGGTGCTGCACTTCCTCGACGACAGCGCGCGCGCCATCCGCGAGGCGGCGCGCGTGCTGCGGCCCGGCGGCCGCTTGCTGATCGTCGACTTTGCGCCGCACGACCTTGAATTTTTGCGCGAGGACTACGCGCATCGGCGGCTCGGCTTTGCGCCGGAGACCGTGACACAATGGCTCGAAGCGGCGGGTCTGGATGTGGTGCGGCAGGAGACCTTTGCGCCGGGCCCGGAAGGCAAGATTGCCGTCTCGCTCTGGCTGGCGCGCGACCCGCGCATCGTCCTCGCGCAGCCCAAAACGCGGGAGATGGCGTGATGATCAGCCCACGTCCGAGTCGCTTCGTGGAAGCCGGCGGCCGCCGCGGCCTGCATGTCTCGTTCGAGTTCTTTCCGCCGAAGACTGCCGAGATGGAGCAGTCGCTGTGGGAGTCGATCCGGCGGCTTGCGCCGCTCAAGCCAAATTTTGTGTCGGTGACCTATGGCGCGGGCGGCTCGACGCGCGAGCGCACCCATGCGACCGTCAAGCGCATTCTCGCCGAGACGCTGCTCACGCCGGCCGCGCATCTGACCTGCGTCGCGGCGAGGCGCGCCGAAGTCGACGCGGTGATCGCCGCTTATGCGCAAGCCGGCGTACGCCATATCGTGGCGCTGCGCGGCGATCCGGTCGGCGGCGTGGGCGAGCGCTATACGCCGCATCCGCAAGGCTACACTAATGCCGCCGATCTCGTTGCCGGCATCAAGCGCATCGCCGATATCGAAGTCTCGGTCTCGGCCTACCCGGAAAAGCATCCGGACAGTCCGTCGGTCGAAGCCGATATCGATATGCTGAAAGCTAAAGTCGACGCCGGCGCGACCCGCGCGATGACGCAGTTCTTCTTCGAGAATAGCCTCTACTTCCGTTATCTCGACCGCGTGCGGGCGGCCGGCATCACCATTCCGATCGTGCCCGGAATCCTGCCGGTGCAAAATTTCAAGCAGACAAGAAATTTCGCCGCGCGCACCGGCGCTTCCGTGCCGGCGTGGCTCGCCGACCGTTTCGACGGACTGGACGATGATCCGGCCACCCGCAAGCTCATTGCCGCAGCCGTTGCCGCCGAACAGGTGATCGATCTCGTCGATCACGGCGTAACCGATTTCCATTTTTACACCATGAACCGCGCCGATTTGGTCTACGCGATCTGCCATTTGCTGGGGCTGCGCCCGGATCATGGCAGCACGGCCGCGCCCGCCAACCAGACAGTCAAAGAAAACGCGTGAAGCAATGAACAGACCGGCGCCCAGGCCGATGCCCAAGCCAGCACCGATGTCAAAGGCCGAAGCCGCGCTGCGCCGAGCCGCCGCCGAGCGCATTCTCGTGCTCGACGGCGCCATGGGCACGATGATCCAGTCGCTGCGGCTCGACGAGGAGGCCTTTCGCGGCGCGCGCTTCGACGCCTGGAACCGCGAGGTGCGCGGCAACAACGATCTGCTCAACCTGACGCAGCCCGACGCGGTGCGCGCCATTCACCTGGCCTATTTCCGCGCCGGCGCCGACATTGTGTCGACCAATACGTTTTCCTCAACGCGGATCGCGCAGGCCGATTACGGCATGGCCGAGATCGCCTATGAGCTCAATGTCGAGGGCGCGCGGCTGGTGCGCGAGGCCGCCCGCACCGCGCAGGAAGAAGATGGCCGCGAACGTTTCGTTGCCGGCGCCATCGGCCCGACCAATCGCACAGCTTCGATTTCGCCGGACGTGTCCAATCCCGGCTTTCGCGCTATCACTTTCGACGCGTTGCGCATCGCTTATGCCGAGCAGGTGCGCGGCCTGATCGACGGCGGCGTCGACGCGCTGCTGATCGAGACCATTTTCGATACGCTCAATGCCAAGGCGGCGATCTGTGCCATCGGCGACGAGCTCGCCGCGCGCGGCATCAGCCTGCCGATCATGATTTCCGGGACCATCACCGACCGCTCGGGGCGGTTTCTCTCCGGCCAGACACCCGAAGCGTTCTGGAATTCGATTGCGCATGCGGCGCCGCTCTCGGTCGGGCTCAACTGCGCGCTCGGCGCCAGACAGATGCGCGCGCATATCGCCGAGCTCGCCCGCGTCGCCGATACGTTGATCTGCGCTTACCCGAATGCCGGGTTGCCGAACGAATTCGGCCATTACGACGAAGGTCCCGAAATGATGGCGGGACTGATCGAGGATTTCGCCGCTTCCGGTCTCGTCAACATCGTCGGCGGCTGCTGCGGTACGACGCCCGATCACATCCGCGCCATCGCGCGCGCGGTCGCCGGCAAGGCGCCGCGGAAAATTCCGGAGATTGCCCCGCGGCTGCGGCTGTCCGGTCTCGAAGCCTTCACGCTGACACCGGAAATACCCTTCGTGAACGTCGGCGAGCGCACCAATGTCACGGGCTCCGCACGGTTTCGTAAACTGATTACCGCCGGCGATTATCAGGCTGCCCTCGCGGTCGCACGCGACCAGGTCGAGAACGGCGCGCAGATCATCGACATCAACATGGACGAGGGCCTGCTCGATTCCGAGAAGGCGATGACCACCTTTCTCAACCTGATCGCTGCCGAACCCGACATCGCGCGGGTGCCGCTGATGATCGACTCGTCAAAATTCTCGGTCATCGAGGCCGGGCTCAAATGCGTGCAGGGCAAAGCGGTGGTGAACTCGATCTCGCTCAAAGAGGGCGAGGAGGCCTTCATCCGTCATGCCGAGACGGTGCGCCGCTACGGCGCCGCCGTGGTCGTCATGGCGTTCGACGAAGCGGGCCAGGCCGACACGATCGAGAGAAAGCAGGCGATCGCCAAGCGCGCCTATGACATACTGGTCAACAGCGTCGGCTTTCCGCCGCAGGACATCATCTTCGATCCGAACATTTTTGCCGTCGCCACCGGCATGGATGAGCACAACGGCTATGGCGTCACTTTCATCGAGGCGGCGCGCTGGATCAGGGAGAATTTGCCGCACGCGCATGTCTCGGGCGGCGTCTCCAACCTGTCATTCTCTTTCCGCGGCAACGAGGCCGTGCGCGAGGCCATGCATTCGGTGTTCCTCTATCACGCCATCAAGGCCGGCATGGACATGGGCATCGTCAATGCCGGTCAGATCGCGGTCTATGACGATCTAGATCCGGCGCTGCGCGAAGCATGCGAGGACGTCGTGCTGAACCGGCGTCCTGATGCCGCCGAGCGGCTGCTCACACTCGCCGAACGGCACCGCGGGCAAGGCAAGGAGAAGAAGGAAGCCGATCTGTCCTGGCGCGAGCTTGCAGTGGAAAAACGCCTGTCGCATGCGCTGGTGCATGGCATCACCGACTTCATCGAGCAGGACGTCGAGGAGGCGCGCAAGAAGGCCCCTCGCCCGCTGGCGGTGATCGAAGGTCCGCTGATGGACGGCATGAACGTGGTCGGCGATCTGTTTGGCTCCGGGCGGATGTTTTTGCCTCAGGTCGTGAAATCGGCCCGGGTGATGAAACAGGCGGTCGCTTATCTGCTGCCGTTCATGGAGCAGGAGAAGGACGGTCGCGAGCATGCCTCGTCGAACGGCAAGATCGTGCTCGCCACCGTCAAGGGCGACGTGCACGATATCGGCAAGAACATTGTCGGAGTCGTGCTCCAGTGCAACAATTATGACGTCGTCGATCTCGGCGTCATGGTGCCGGCGGAAAAGATTCTGCAGGCTGCGGCCGAGCAACGGGCCGACATCGTCGGCCTGTCCGGCCTGATCACGCCGTCCCTTGACGAGATGTGCCATGTCGCCGCCGAGCTGGAGCGGCAGGGTTTCGAGGTGCCGCTGTTGATCGGCGGCGCCACGACGAGCCGCGTCCATACGGCCGTGAAGATTCATCCCAATTACCGGCGCGGCCAGGCGGTCTATGTGAACGACGCAAGTCGCGCCGTCGGCGTCGTCTCTTCGCTGTTGTCGCGCGAGACGCGCGAGCGCGCGATCAGCGACGTGCGCGCCGAATATGCGCGGATCGCGGCTGCGCATGCGCGCGGCGAAGAGAGCAAACAGCGATTGTCGCTCGCCGACGCGCGCGCCAATGCGTTGAAGCTGAACTGGTCCGGCAATTACCGTCCGCCGGCGCCGCGGCTGCTCGGCAGCCGGACGCTGACCGACGTGCCGATCGCGGAACTTGCCGACTACATCGACTGGTCACCCTTCTTCGCCACCTGGGAGCTCGCCGGCAAATATCCGGCGATCCTCAACGACCCGACCGTGGGTGAAGCGGCGCGCGGCCTGTTCGCCGACGCGCAGGCGATGCTGCGCAAGATGATCGACGAGAACTGGCTGCGCGCCAGCGCCGTGATCGGATTCTGGCCGGCCAACAGCGAGGGCGACGATATTCTGGTGTTCGCCGACGAAGCACGCGGCAAGCCAATCGCGGTGCTGCATACGCTGCGCCAGCAGCTTGCGCGCCGCGAAGGCCGGGCGAATGTCGCGCTCGCCGACTTCATCGCGCCGCGATTGAGCGGGCTTGCCGACTATATCGGCGCCTTTGCGGTCACCGCCGGGCTTGGCGAGCAAGCCGTGGTCGAACGCTTCAAACGTGCCAATGATGATTACTCCGCCATCATGGCGAAGGCGCTCGCCGACCGACTCGCGGAAGCGCTGGCCGAGCGCATGCACCAGCGCGTCCGACGCGAATTCTGGGCCTATTCGCCGGACGAAGCGCTGAGCAATGCCGAGCTCATCGCCGAGCGCTATCGTGGCATTCGTCCGGCGCCCGGCTATCCGGCGCAACCCGATCACACCGAGAAGGCGACCTTGTTCAAGCTGCTCGACGGCGAACGGGCGATCGGCGTTAGACTGACGGAAAGCTTTGCCATGTGGCCCGGCGCCTCCGTCTGCGGCCTCTATTTCAGTCATCCCGACAGCTACTATTTCGGCGTCGGCAAGATCGAGCGCGACCAGGTCGAGGACTACGCCAAACGCAAAGGCGAGAGCCTTGCCGCGATGGAGCGATGGCTCGCGCCGATCCTCAATTACGATCCGCTCGCCGCGGTCCGCAGCGCCGCGGAATGATACAGGTCAAGCCTTGCGCGAGCGCACGAAGTCGCCGAGGGCGCCCTTGACGCGGGCAATCACATCCGGCCACGCGCCGAATTTGCTCTGCCGAAACAGCCGCACGCCCGGATACCAGGGGCTGTCGTCCCGATCCATCAGCCACCGCCAATCCGAATTGAACGGCAGCAAGAGCCAGACCGGCTTGCCCAGCGCGCCGGCGAGATGCGCGACACTGGTGTCCACTGTGATGACGAGATCCAGAAGATCGATCACTGCCGCGGTATCCGAAAAGTCCCGCAGCTCACGACCTAGATCAACAATCTGCGGAAGGCCCGCGAGCAACGCGGACTCCGTCGGCGCAATATCCTTTTGCAGGGACACCCAATCCGCGGCTTCGTCGATCAGCGGTGCAAGCAGGGACAAAGCGATCGAGCGGTTCGCGTCGTTCTTGTGCTCGGCACTGCCGCGCCAGACAAATCCGATGCGCGGCTTTGCCGATTCCGGCAAGCGGGCCAGCCATATCTGGCGCAGGCTCCGGTCGGCAGAAAGATAGCGCGGCTCCGACGGGATCGTCTCGAGCGTGGTGCCGAACGCGAGCGGCAGGCTCAGCAGTGGACAATGGTAATCGAAGGCGACCGGCACGTCGTTCTGCGCAATGATCTGAATGTCAGGCTTCAGTTGCTTGAGCAGCGAAAACAGCGGCTGCTGAACCGACATGACTACGCTCGCGCCGCGGGCGCGCAGAAGCCTGCCGTAACGGCAGAACTGGATGGTATCGCCGAGCCCCTGCTCGCAATGGAGGAACAGCGTCTTGTTGGCGATGTCTTCGCGCCCAAGCCACAGCGGCTGCGGGAACGAGCGGCTGCCGACCGGCGCCGCAAGTTTCTTGCGCCATTCGTGCAGCGGCCAACCCTCCTCGAAACGTCCAAGCTTCAGATAGCAATGGCTCTGATTGTGGAAGGCTTCGGGATAGCCCGGCATCAGCGCCAGCGCTTTGTCATAGGCGAGGATCGCCTCGCCGAGCCGGTTGAGGTCCTGCAGCACTGCGCCGCGGTTGTGATGGGCCTGAACGTAGTCCGGAAAAAGCGCGATAGCCTTGTCGAACCGCGCAAGCGATTCATCGAGGCGATTCAAATCGTGCAGAACGAGACCGCAATTGTAATGCGCCTGCGCATAATCCGGCTGCAGCGCGACGGCCGCTTCGAAACCGGCCAATGCTTCATCCAGACGCTTTAATTCCTGCAGCGCCGTGCCGCGGTTGTTGTGGAGGCGCGCATCATCCGGCTTGAGTGCGAGCGCGCGGTCAAAGCTGGCGAGCGCGTCGTCAAAGCGCCGCAGCTCGCTCAAGATCAAGCCTTGATTGCTGCACGCTTCGGCATAGTCCGGCTTGACCGCGATGGCGCGCCCGACAGCCGCAAGCGCCTCATCCATTCGGCCGAGATTGGCCAGCGCTATGGCACGGCCGTTGTATGCCTCCGCATAATCCGGCTTGAGCGCGACGGCCTGGTCGAATTCGGCAAGCGCGAGATCGAAGCGCCCGGCGTCGCGCAGCGTGTTGCCAAGATTGTAGTAGAAAACGGCATTGTCCCGGTTCGGCTTTTGATTCAGGACGCTGGCCGCCATGGCGTTCTCCGTGATCGCGGTCACGCCGCGAACTTGCGCGCGATCGCCTGCTCGACGAACAGCGCCGCTTCGAGGGCAGTCCGATCGCGGCCGAAGCGCCCGACGATTTGAATGCCGAGCGGCAGGCCATTCTCGCGCAAGCCGGGCACATTGACACAAGGCGCGCCCATGAGGGTCCACAGCCGGTTGAACATGGCATTGCCGGTCGTCGCGAAGCCGTGCGGCGCCGCGCCGGGCGCCGACGGGGTGAGGATCACGTCGTAGTCCGCCATCATGTCGGCGAACACGTCGCGCGCGCGGCTCGCGATGCGGCGCGCCGCATCATAGGCCTCGGCGGTGATCGATTTGGCGGCATCGAGGGCGGCGCGCAGCCGGTGATCGATCTGCTCGCGATGATGCTCGTATTCCCAGGCGACCGCCAAAAGATTCTCATAATCCTGGATGGTGTGCTGCGCGGCGAAAGCGTCCTCGAAGATCGGCGGCAGCGTCACCTCGGCCACCTTGGCGCCGGCGGCTTGCGCGATCCGCGCCGCAGTCTCGATCGCCTTATGCATCGCCTCGCTCGCCTGCGGCCATAGATGCGTGCGCACCACCGCGATGCGCGGCGGCGCCGGCGCTGCACGATCGACTCGCAGGTCGCGCCCGAGAATGGCGCCCGCGGCGAAGGCGACGTCGGCGACGCCGGCCCCGAACAAGCCCGCCGTGTCGAGATGCCAGGCGACGTCCTTAACGCCGACCATCGGAATCAGCCGATACGACGCCTTGTATCCGGCAACGCCGCAAAAGGCGGCCGGCCGGATCACCGAGCCCGCGGTCTGCGTGCCGAAGGCGAGCGGCAGCATGCCCGCGGCGACCGCTGCGGCGGAGCCCGACGAGGAGCCGCCCGGCGTATGCGCAAGATTGTGCGGATTGCGCGTTGCCGAGGGCACCAGCGAGGCCATTTCGGTGGTCACCGTCTTGCCGATGATGATGCCGCCGACGCGGCGCGTCATCGCCACGGCGCTCGCGTCGGCGCGCGGTCGATAGCCCTTGTAGATCGGCGAGCCGTATTGCGTCGGCAGATCGGCGGAGTCGAAAATGTCCTTGAAGCCGACCGGCAGACCGCGCAGCGGTGTCGAAGACAGGTGCGGTGCTTCAGCGGCACGGCGCGCCGCTTCGAGATCCAAAGCCACGAACGCGCCGACCTCTTGCTCGCGCGCGATAATCGCCTGTGCGCAGAGTTCCACGGCGTCGCGCGGCTTTAACTCACCGCCTTCGAGCCGGCGGACAAGATCGAGTGCAGACAGCATTCCTCTTCGGTTCAATCTGCGTGGATCGCCCTCTCTCCCGGGCGCGATGTGGCCCGAAAGCGGCGGCCGGATCAAGGGGCATGGTTAACGGAGCCTTCTCGCGCGGCCCAAGCGCCATCATTGAGCAGTCCTTAACGGAATTGCTCGCATTGTCCGCGGATGACGCGTGGAGGTCGTTGGTATCTCGTCAGCTCCGTCGCTTTCGCCGCCTTGATCGCCGTCGCCGGCTGCAGCCATTATCTGATGGCGAGCCGCGAGCCATGGCGGCATGAGGCCGAAGTCTCGTGCCTGAATTCCGGCGCGGTGAAAGAATCCGCAACGCGCGTGCGCATCTCGGCAATCAATGGCCCGGGCGCCTGCGGCATGGATTATCCGCTGCGCGTCTCCGCGCTCGGCGGCGGTTCGGCGCTGAGCTATGACGATGAGACGCCGTTGCGCCCGCCCGGCTCTATTCCAGACAGCGGCGTGCGCAGCAGCGCGATGCCGCAGAACTGGCCGGGCCAGGGATATGGCCAGGCAACGAGCCCGGCCTATCGTCGCGCAAATCCGTCCGCCGCGATCCAGTCGAGCACCCTGCCGCCGGTGCCGCAGAGCGGCCAGCAGTCCTATCCCTATCAACAATATCCGTCGGGACAGCCTTATCCCTCGCCGCAACCGTATTCGCCGCCGCCATCGCCAGTACAATCGTATCCGTCGCCAACCTATCGTCCGCCCCAATCCGCCGCGCAGGTCGGCCCGCCGCTGTCGCTCGATCCGCCGCAGCCGTCGCCCGACGGCGACGACGAGATTGGAATTCCGGGCGGCCCGCCGAATCCCTATTACGGCGGCCCAAGCGCGCCCTCTCCGGTGCGCCGCCCGCCGCGGCAGAGCAATGAGCGGCCGCCCGGCGCGCCGGTTCCCCCGCTCGGTCCGGCCGATCCTTCGCTTGCGACCGCGGCGCTCACCCCCGTCGCGCTGCAGCCGGCGGCGACGCTTGCCTGCCCCGTCGTCTCCGCCCTCGATCAATGGATCGTGAATGCGGTGCAGCCCGCGGCGATGCGCTGGTTTCACCAGCCGGTGGTCGAGATCAAACAAATCTCAGCCTATTCCTGCCGCGGCATGAACGGCGATCCCAATGCGCATATTTCCGAACATGCTTTCGGCAATGCGCTCGATGTCGCCGAATTCGACCTCGCCGACGGTCATCGCGTGAGCGTGCAATACGGCTGGCACGGCTCGCCGGAGGAGCAGGGCTTTCTGCACGACGTGCAGTCGGCGGCCTGCGAGGAGTTCACGACCGTGCTTGCACCCGGCGCGAACGTGTATCATTACAACCACATTCACGTCGATCTGATGCGCCACTATGGCGGCCGGCACATCTGCGAGCCGGTCGCGATCCCGGGCGAAGTCGCCGCCGCGCGCGTGCGCGCGCACTATGCGCAGCACTCCGGCGATGCCGGCGTGACCGGCTCGATCGGCGAGAAGAAGCATCATCATCGGCCGCTCTCCTTTTCCAGCGAAGACGACGACAGCTTGCCGGAAGCCGTGCCGGGCGAGGATTAGGCCGCTCGCCGTCTTCCGCCCGCTGGGGAAAAGCAAGACACACGCTCGCCTTCCCGCTTAAGCGCTGCACCGCGTCCGGGGAACGTCGCTTGATTGTCTTTCGGGCGCAGCGCCGCCCGCAGCACTGCGGAATGATGCCCTGCCAGGAAAATCGGAAGGCCAAGACCATTGCCGCCGGATTGGCAAAAGCCGTGACGGCGCGATCCTCATTTGCATCATGGTGTCCTCGTTTCACGCGGTGACACGCCGGGCGCCACATTTGGCGGATCGTTCGGATCGCCAAGCGCGTCCGCCTGCCCCGTGCCGACATCGAATTTTTTCTCGACTGGCGGCTCGGTCCTGTTCCACCAGCCGCCGCCGAGCGCCTGAAACAATGCAACCGTGTCGGACAGCCGCGCGGCCCGCGCCTGCACCACCTGGATCTGTGCCTGCAGATAGGTCTGCTGCGCGGTCAGCAAAATGAGAATGTTGGCATTGCCGGTCTGCACCTGCTGTTGTGCCAGGTCGAAGCTGATCTTGGCGGCGCGCTCGAAGTCGCGCGCGGCTTTGAGCGTATCGGCATCGTTCTGAATCGCGCGCAGCACGTCGGCGACGTTCTGCACGGCGCCGACGACCGTATTGCGATAGGTCCAGGCCGCGGCGTCATAGGTGTCCTTTGCGCCCTGAAGCTGATGCCACAACGTGCCGGCATCGAAGACGGTCTGTGTGACATTGCCGGCGAGCAGCCAGAATTGGTTCGCTGGCGCGAACAGGCTGGCCAGCACCGTATTGATGTAGCCGCCGTTGGCGTTGATGGTGAAGTTCGGCAGCGTGTTTGCGGTGGCGACACCGACCAGGGCGGCGGCCGAATGCAACTGCTCTTCGGCGGCGCGTATATCGGGGCGCTGCTCAATCAGCTGCGAGGGCAGGCTCACCGGCAACTCGGCCGGCAGCTTGAGGTCGTCCAGCCTGAATGTTCCACGCGGCCCTTCGCTCGGAAAGGTACCCGCCAACGCGGCGAGCAGGTTGTGCTGCTGTGCGAGCGCCTTGCGCAGCGGCGGCAAAGTTGCTTTGGCCTGCGCGAGGGCGGCTTCCTGCAGCGCCAGATCGTTGCGATTGGCATAGCCGGCATTGAACTGCCGTTGCAGGATGTCGAGCATCTTGGTGTTGAGTTCGATGATCTGATTGGTGGCGTCGATCTGGGCGCGCAGCGACGCCTCGGTGACAGCCGCGCCGGCAATGCTCGACGTCAATGTCAGATAGGCCGCCTCGACCTGAAAGCGCTGATTGTCGGCCAGCGCCTGCAGCGACTCGACTTGCCGGCGGTTGAGGCCCCAGACGTCAAACGTGTACGAGACCATCGCCTGCGCGGTGAACAGATTGAAGGTTTGCGGCGACGCGCCGGTCGAAAGCGGCGGCGCGAGCGCCGCGGAAGATCGCTGCCGCGTCGGATTGAAATTGACCTGCACCAAAGGGAAGAATTTGCCCTCCTGCGCATAGACCGCTTCCTGCGCCGTACGCAGCGTTGCGATGGTCGCCTGCAGATTGGGATTGTTGTTGATCGCCTGCACCATCAGCGCATCGAGCCGCGGCGAGCGAAACAGAGTCCACCATTCTTGAGGAATGTCGCGACCCGTCACAAAATGCTGCGACCGGCCGTTCGGCGCGTCGCTGGACGAGGTCCGCGGCTTAAGCGGCTCCAGCGTATAACGTTCGGTCTCGGGTGCAGCCGGCACGCGAAAATCCGGTCCGACCGCGCAGCTCGTCAAAAGGCCCAAGGCCGCGAGAGCGGCCGTACTCGCAAACGACCACCTGACCGCCACACAGGACATTGGAAAAAGCTTAAATAGAATTGCAGCCGACAACGGCGATAAACCGCGGCGCGGGCATTATTTCCGATTTCACCGCCATTGGCTGTGCTCGCCCAGCCACAGTGCACATGATTCACCAGCCCCGGCGCACATGATTCAGACGTCGTCGCGACGCTCCGGCCGGCCGCGGCGTCGGTCGCCGTTGGTCAGAAACCGGAAAAGTGCGTAGGCTTGATAGACGTTATGAGTCGTGTGGCATAGTGCGATTAGTCCCAGTCCTGTGATTTATGACAGTAGACCGCGGCGGGTGCGCAGTGGCCATCTCGCCGCGTTCCCGAGCATGCCGGATTGAGCTTGTCGATGACTTCGCGCACGACCAACAGTCGCTTGAGGGCGGCCGTCGCCGCAGCGCTGTTTGCCGTCGCGGTCATCGCTTACCGGGCGTGGCATTCGAGCCCGGATTCCGGCGCAGGCATCGGCGCGACCAATGCCAGAGCCGATGCGCCCAATTTTGCGCCGCCGCCGGACAGCGTCGATCTGACGGATTCGCAGCTCAACGCGGTCAAGGTCGAGCCGGTGGCCGAGCGCGACTTCCCGGTCGAGAAGGAGGCGGTCGGCAGCATCGATTTCAATCTGGACATGTCGGTGCAGGTCTTCACGCCCTGTCAGGGCCGAATCATCGCGCTGTTCGCCGAGGTCGGCGATGACGTGAAAAAGGGCCAGACGCTGTTCACGATCGACAGCCCCGATCTGTTGACCGCGGAGTCGACATTGATCGCGGCCGCGGGCGTCCTGGACATGACCAGCCGCAACCTGGCGCGGCTGAAGGATCTCTACACCACGCGCGCGGTGTCGCAGCGCGAGCTCGATCAGGGCACCTCCGATCAGCAGACCGCCGAAGGCAATCTGCGCGCCGCGCTCGACGCCGTGCGTCTGTTCGGCAAGACCGAGGCCGAGATCGACAAGATCATTGCAGAACGCAAGGCCGATCCGACGCTTGTGGTGCCGAGTCCGATCAGCGGTCGCATCACCGCGCGCAACGCCGCGCCCGGCTTGTTCGTGCAGCCGGGCAATGCGCCCGCGCCCTATACGGTTGCCGATATCAATACGATGTGGATGGTAGCGAATGTGACGGAGAGCGACAGCCCGGCGTTTCGCGTCGGACAGGCCGTGCAGGTCACGGTCGACGCATTTCCCGGGCGCGTCTTCAACGGCAAGATCACCACGATCGGCGCGGCGGTCGATCCGAACACCCGGCGCGTTTTGGTTCGTTCGGCGATCAGCGATCCGCAGCACGAGCTGCGATCGGGAATGTTCGCGAATTTCGTCATCAGCATCGCTCCGCCGGTGCGTTCGCCCGCCGTTCCGCTCAATGGCGTGGTGCGCGAAGGCGACGGCACGCAGACGATCTGGGTCACTGCCGACCGCCGCCGCTTCACCCGGCGCGCGGTCAGGATCGGCGGGCAGCGCGACGGCTACCGGCAGATCCTGGAAGGCGTGCAGGTCGGCGAACTGGTTGCCACCGACGGCGCGATCTTTCTCAGTAACCAGCTCGCCATCTCGCAATGAAGCCCTCCCGCGGGACAACGGAGTAAGCAGCAAGCCGTGCTCAAGGGACTCCTCACATTTGGGCTGACGCGGCGCCCGCTGGTCCTGCTCGGCCTATTGGTGTTCTTGGGCGCCGGCCTGTTCGCGTTCACCAAGCTGAATATCGAGGCCTATCCGAATCCGGCTCCGGTCATTCTGGAAATCACCGCCCAGGCGCCCGGTCTGTCCGCCGAGGAGATGGAGCGCTATTACACCATTCCGATCGAGGTCGGCCTCGCCGCGACGCCGGGAGTCGACGTCATTCGCTCGACCTCGTTCTACGGTCTGTCCTTCGTGCGCGTCACGTTTTACTACGGCGTCGACTATTACTTCGCGCTCACGCAGACCGCGATCAATCTGCAGCAGAACGTCAGCCTTCCCAACAACGTGGTGCCGCAGATTCAGGCCACCAGCCTGGTCGGCGAGATCTACCGTTATCAGGTGGTTGGACCGCCGCATTTCGGGCTGACCAATCTGCGCACGCTGCAGGACTGGGTTATCCAGCGGCGGCTTCTGACTGTGCCCGGCGTCGTAGCGCTCAATACCTGGGGCGGCACGACCAAGCAATACGATGTCGACGTCGATCTGCACAAGCTCGACGCCTACAACGTCACCCTGCCGCAAGTGATCAGCGCGCTCGGCAATTCCAATATCAATGTCGGCGGCCGCACCATCAATGTGGGCCAGCAGTCGGTGAATATTCGCGGCGTCGGGCTGATGGATTCCGGCGGCGCAGCGGATTTGACGCAGGGCTACAAGGTCGCGGATATCGAGAACGTGCCGCTCGGCCAGTCGAACGGCGTGCCGATCTTCGTGAAAGACGTTGCCAAGGTCTCGGTCGGCTATGTGCCGCGACTTGGCCGCGCCGGGCGCGACCACGACGACGACATCGTCGCCGCGATCGTGATCATGAATCGCACGCTGCACACCAATGACGTGGTGGCGCGCGTGCGCGCCGAGATCGCGAAAATCAATTCGGACGGAACGCTGCCGCCGGGCGTGAAACTGGTCCCATATTATGATCGCACCTCGCTCGTCAATGTCACGACGGCTACGGTGCTGCACAATCTGGTCAGCGGCTGCCTGCTCATCTTTTTCATCCAGTGGCTGTTCCTCGGCGACCTGCGCAGCGCCAACATTGTCGGCGCCAATATCCCGTTCGCGCTGTTCTTCAGCATCATCATTCTGGTGGCGCGCGGCGAGGATGCCAATCTGCTGTCGGTCGGCGCCATCGATTTCGGCATCATTGTCGACGCTGCGGTCATCGTGGTCGAAAACATCTATCGGAATTTCCAGGCTCCGCAGGCGGCCAAAGCGGGACTCCTGATGCAGCTCGCCGAGGCGCGCTGGGGGCCCGATCCGACCCGCGGCAGCGACTTCTCAGGACTGCAGGGATGGAACGATCGCTTGCGACTCATTCTCATCAGCGCACTGCAGGTCGATCGCGCCGTTTTCTTTTCGACCGCGATCATTGTCGCGGCTTTCGTGCCGCTGTTCACGATGCAGGGCGTCGAAGGCCAGATCTTCGGCCCGATGGCACGGACCTACGCTTACGCTCTGGTCGGCGCGCTGATCGCGGCATTCACAGTGACGCCGTGCCTCGCGTCGCTCTTGATCAGAGAGCATGTGTCGGAGGTCGAGACAATGGTGGTGCGCTGGCTGCGGTCCGCCTACATGCCGGTGCTGCGCTGGTCGCTCGGCAACCGAGGGATCACGGTCACGGCCGGCTTGGTGTTTCTTGTGGTGAGCGGCTTCATCGGCTCGCAACTGGGCAGCGAATTTCTGCCTACCCTCGAGGAAGGCAATCTCTGGATTCGCGCCTCGATGCCGCCAACCATCTCGTTGGATGCCGGCAAGCCGATCGTCGACAAAATTCGCGAAATCATATTGCGTTATCCCGAGGTCATTACCGTCACGTCGCAGCAGGGCAGACCCGATGACGGCAGCGACGCCGCGGGCTTCTACAATGCCGAGTTCTTTGTCCCGCTAAGGCCTTTTGACCAGTGGCCGCCGCGCGTGACGAAGGATTCGCTGATCGCCGACATGCAGGCCGAATTTGCCAAGGAGTTCGTCTGCATCGATTTTAATTTCTCGCAATACATCCAGGACAATGTCGAAGAAGGCCTGTCGGGCGTCAAAGGCGCGAACTCGGCCAAGATCATCGGGCCGGACCTCGCCGTCTTGGAACGCATCGCCGACGAAGCAAGGCGTCAGATGGCGCAGGTCCAGGGCATAACCGATCTCGGCATCTTTCGCGTCCTCGGGCAACCCAATTTGAATATCAGGATTGAACGGGCCAAGGCGGCGCGCTACGGACTGAGCGTCAGCGACATCAATAGCCTCATTCAGGCGGCACTGGGCGGAGCGACGGCGACGACGCTGTTGGAATCGGATCGCCAGTTCGGCGTGGTGGTCAGGCTTGCGCCGGAATATCGCGGCAATATCGACGCGGTGCGCAATCTCAAAATCGGCTACCAAACGCCGAGCGGGATCAACGGCTATGTTCCGCTGAGCGAGCTTGCGTCCATCTCGCTCGACACCGGCGCGTCCTATATTTTTCACGAGCGCAATCAGCGCTTCGTGCCCATCAAATTCAGCGTGCGCGGGCGGGATCTTGCCGGCGCCGTGGAAGAAGCGCAGCGGCGCATCGCGCAGAATGTGAAGCTGCCGAGCGGCTACCGCATCGAATGGTCGGGTGAATTCGAATGGCTGCAGCAAGCCAAGCAGCGGCTTGCGATCATTGTTCCGATCACTTTCGCCCTCATCATTGTTCTGCTCTATGGACTGTTCAATTCGTGGCGCGACAGCATGCTGGCGCTGTTCGGGCTGCCCTTTGCTGTCTGCGGCGGCCTGATCGCACTCTACGTCTCGGATCTCGATTTCAGCATCTCCGCCGCCATCGGCTTCATCTCGCTGTTCGGCGTATCCGTCATGAGCGGCATTCTCATCATCAATGCCTACCACCGGATCGCTGCCGCGGGCATGACGCCGGTCGAGGCCATGTATCACGCGGTCGAGCAGCAGATGCGGCCAGTCCTGATGATGACACTGTCGGCCTGCATCGGCCTGCTGCCGTCCGCGATTTCGACCGGCATCGGCAGTCAAGTGCAACGGCCTCTTGCGACCGTGATCGTCGGCGGCATGCTGATCGGACCGCTCATGCTGCTCGTGATCGTGCCGGCCTTGCAGACATTGATTCTTGAAAGGTCGTCGCGCGCCGAGGCGCGTTCCACGCCGTCACGCGAGCCGGAGACGCCGTCACCGCAGCGAGACGGATCGTGAAGCGCAGTCCTCTCCGTCTCTGCGCGATCGCGGTGCTGGCGGCATCGATCGCGCAACCAAGCTTCGCCAAGACGCATCGGCCGGCAGGCGGCAAGCCGGCCGCCGCGCGCGCCGCTCTATCCAAGAGCGGCTCGCGAAAAAGCCCTTCGGTTGCGCCGCAAAACGGCCCCGCCGCGAAGTCAGAGGGCGAAAAGGCAGGCGAGCCTGCAGCCAAACAAGCACCGGCGCCCGATCTCATCTCTCATGAAGGTCCGGCCAAGCCACCAGGCGGCGAGACAGGCATCAGGCTGAAGCCGCCCGACCTGGCGCACCGCCCGCCGACGCCCGGGCCCACGACCGGCACTGCGCGCAACGCCATCGGCGTCCCGGTCGTCCCCAAGCAGGGTGCGTTGACAAGCGGCGGCGAGCATGCGCCGGCGGCACCGCTGGCGACCGGCCACCTCGGCCCGGGCGCGGGCCCGGGCCCGAGCGCCAGTTCCGGCAGCCTGCCGGCAGGGCATCAGCCGCAGATCACGAGCGGCGCGACGGCAGGCGCCGCGAAAATCTCCGGCGCGGCGCTGTTACGTCCGCATACCGTCCCTTCGGGCTTGGCAGTGGTGGGCGGTGCGGCCAAGCCGGCCGCCGGAATCAACGGCACCACCATGCGGCCCAAGCGCTGACTTCGGCTCGAAAACCCCTGCCCAGGTCTCCTGCGGATTTCGAATTCGGCTGCGCTTGCGCGCCTATACTTTCGACGGCTCAGAACTATGATATTAAACCGCGGTAGAAAACCGGTCCGGATCAACAAGACCTGATCTGGCGCGGGCCGATAAGGTGGAAAGAGCCATGGTCGCCGGGCGGAGCGAGCAGGATGGCCACATCGGAGAATACCCCTGAGGCGAAACTGCCGGCTTCAGGTGTCTCAGCCGGTCTGCGGATCGCGGCAACCCTCCTGCGCACAGCCTTCATATTCATTCTGATAGCCCTGATGATCCGGGTCAGTCTGCCGCAGAGCGAGACCATCTGGTCGGCCTGGGAGACGCCCGGCGATCTGGTCCGGCTCTGGCTCGGCGTCGGCGTCTCGATCTGGCTCGTTTGGCAACTGTTTCATGGGCCCGATGACGCGCAGGGCTATCGCACTTGGCTCTATCTCGGCCTTGCCGCCGTGCCGTTCTCGCTGATCTGCCTGATCGCGATCTGGTAGGATCCGATCATTCACGGCTCGATCAGCCGGCCGGTCGCGGCCTTGATCGCGGCTTCGGTGCGTGTTGCCGCGCCGAGCTTCGTCCGCGCATTGTCGGTGTGGAAATCCACTGTGCGCTTGGTCAGCCCGAGAATTTGCGCGATCTCGGCGGACGTCTTGCCGCGCGCTATCCAGGTCAGGACCTCGACCTCGCGCTCGTTGAGCTCGACCCGGGTCGACCACAGCCCGGTTCGCGCCACCCCGTTCAGCCGCGCCGCGACGATGGCGGCAAGGAGCTCGAAATCGATCGGTTTTGTGACATAGTCGTCGGCGCCAAGCTGACGGCCTTTCAGCTCGCTGTCGCGGTCGGTCAGCGCCGTCAAGAAGACAAACGGCATTCTGGAAAAGCGCGGCGCGAGCGCGACCAGACGGTCCAGCAATTCGAAGCCCGACATGACCGGCATGCTGATGTCGGAGAGCACGAGGTCCGGCATGATCTTCAAGATCGCGGCCAAGCCTTCGCGGCCGTCGTGCGCAACCGCCACGTCATAGCCGCGGTCGACGAGTTCCTCGGCGATCAGCGCCGCGGTCTCCCGGTCGTCCTCGATGCACAGAATTTTCTTGCGCGTTTCCACCATCAGCTTCCGGCATCTCCGTTAATGGCGTTCATGCTTCGTAAGCTGCACCGGGCCGCAAGTTGGCGCAATCCCGTTTCCCCGCTTTGCGCCTTTACGATATGGTTAGTCATCATGTGGAAGCCGCGATCGGTCCGCTTGCGCCTCGCTGCGGTGTTTTTGCTGTTCTTTGCGCTGGTTGTCATTCTCGGCGCGTTCAGCATGTGGCGGCTGTCGAGCTTCAATCTGCTGTCGAGCGATATCACCAAGATATGGTTGCCGACGACGCGCGCGCTCGGCGACCTCAACAATTACACCTCGGATTTCCGCGCCTTCGAGGGCAGCGAATTATTGTCGTCCGATCCTCGTGGAGCCGCAGAGGCGGAACAACAGATGGCGGAGCTCGATCGGACCATTGCGGCCTCGGAGCGCGAATTCGAGGCGATCCCGCACGATGCCGCGGAGACCGAGCTCTACGATCAGTTCAAGGCGCGCTGGGCCGACTATCGCAGCATCGTCAACCAGATGCTGGCGCTATCGCGCAGCAACCGCAAGGAAGATGCGCGCGTGATCTACGACAGCTCCTCGCGCGCGGCCTATGATGCCGCGAGCGACACGCTCGGCCGCCTTACCGATCAGGCGGTTGCCAGCGCAGAGGCGGCCAGCAATAGCCTGGCTTCGGCCTATCTCCACGCGTTTTGGCTCATTCTTCTCGCCATCGTCATCGCCGCCTTGCTGGTCGTCGCCGCGCTCATTCAGATCAGCCGTTCGATTTCCGCGCCGCTGCGGCGTCTTGCCGACCGCATGCGCCGGCTTGCCGCCAATGACACCGCAACGGAAATTCCCGAAACCAATCGGCACGACGAGATCGGCGAGATGGCCCAGGCCACGGTGGTGTTTCGCAACAACGCGCTTGAATTGACTCGCAGCCAGCAGATGCTGGCGCGGCAGGCTGCCTTGCTGGAAGAGCGATTGGCGGATGAGCAGCGCCTGGCCTTGCTGCAGCGCAATTTCGTCGCCATGGCCTCGCACGAATTTCGCACGCCGTTGACCATCATCGACGCCCATGCCCGCCGTCTCGACAAGATCAAGGATACCGTCGCGGCGCTCGAAATCGGCGAGCGTGCCGGCAAGATCCGCAGCGCCGTGCTGCGCATGACGCATCTGATCGACAACCTTCTCAATTCGTCGCGGCTGATCGATGGCGGTGCGGGACTCTATCTGCATTGCGCCGAAATGGACATGACCCCGCTGCTGCAGGAGGTCTGCCAGTTACACCGCGAGATGGTGCCGGGCTCTCAGATCGTCGAGCGGTTTGGCGCCGCACCGATGCCGATGGTGGGCGACGCCAAGCTTCTGTTTCAGGCGGTCAGCAATCTTCTGTCCAACGCGATCAAATATTCGCCCGCCGGCGGGCCGATCGAAGTCGACGCGCAAAGCCTGGCCGGCGAGATTGCGGTCTCGATCTCCGATCGCGGCATCGGCATCCCGGAGAGCGATCTCGACCATCTGTTTGAGCGCTATCACCGCGGCAGCAATGTGTCGGGAATCATCGGCACCGGCGTCGGGCTCTATCTGGTCAAGATGGCCGTCGAGCTGCACCGCGGCCGCATCGAAGTGTCGAGCAAGGAAGGCGAGGGCTCACGCTTCACCATCCGCTTGCCGCAATCGCTGGCGTCGACGCAGTCCGCAGTGCCCGCCGAAACTGCGGCAGCAGCCGACGTGTCATGAACAGCATCGCGGCGACGGCCTGCGCGTCGGCCAGCCTCAGATCAAGCGCTGTGACCGTCATGCGACGGTGAGAAGGAAATGGTGGGTCACGGCCGAATTGCGCCGCCGCATGCGGCGATTTTGCCGAAGCGACTTTGCTGCACGGTATCCACCTGGCGCGGTTTCTGCTAGCGCCCGCCCGCTTCCATCTGCTGCAGCACCGCCGCGCTCGGCCAGCAGTCGACCCTTAGGCCGTTGCGCTTCTGATACTCGCCGAGGGCGGCGCGCGTGAGCATGCCGGCCTTGCCGTCGATCTTGTCATGGTAATAACCGCGCGCGGTGAGGATCTGCTGCATGCGGTCGAGATCGGCGGTCGGCAATTGCGCGACCTTGCCCCACGGCGTCTCGAAGGATGCTGTCTGCGGCCGCGGATCGCCGATGCGATCGCTCAAATGGCCGACGAACAGGACGTACAGATCCGAGTAATTGTATTCCTTGATGGCGAAATAATTCTTGGTGGCGAGGAACGACGGCCCGTAGAGCCCGGCCGGCTGCAGCAGCGAGGCCGGCTGCATGAGTTCGCCGGCGGCGACCTTGCGGCCGTAAGCCGGCACATAGCCGCGCTTGAGCCATTCGCCGAGCGGCAGCGTGTTTTGCGGCACGCCAATGGTGCAATCGACATCGGCCGGCGGATGCACCTCATAGGCCCAGTGCAAGCCGGGTTGCCAGCCCTTGTCGATGAGCTGCTTGGCGGCGGAGGCGAGTGCATCCGGCACCGAATTCCAGATATCGGCTTTGCCGTCGCCGTCGAAATCCACCGCATATTTCAGATAATCGGACGGCAGAAACTGCGTGAGGCCCATGGCGCCGGCCCAGGAGCTGCGCATATCGGCGAGCTTGATGTGCCCGTCCTGAAGGATTTTCAGCGCCAGCAGAAGCTCGTTGCGGAATTGCTCCTTGCGCTTGCCAAAATAGGCCTGCGTCGCCAGCACGCGGATAGCGTTGCGCTTGTCGACGGAATGGCCGTAATCGGTCTCGCGGCCGAAGATCGCCAGCAGAATGGTGGATGGCACGCCGAACTTCTCTTCGATCGCGGCGAGCGGTTGGCGATACTGATCATCGAGCCTGCGCCCTTGGGCGGCAAGGCGCTCGATCAGCGGCTGCTTGATGTAGTCGGCCGGCGTCTGCACGAATTCGGGCTGGCCCGCCTGCGGCCGTTCCGGGCGACCGGGCAGCGAAAGATCGGGCAGCGAAAGATCGGGCTCGAGGCCGCGTGTTGCGTCGTCGAACACGGCGCGCGAGACGCCAAGCGCTTGCGCCTGCGGCCACAGTGATTGCAACCAGATCGAGAAAGCGGGATCGCCGGCGGCGGCCGGCGCCGCAAACAGAATGAGAGCGGTCAAGCGCAAAATCCACCCCGGGAAAATCCATCCGGCGACCGAGCGCATGCTCATCCCCTCATCCCGCGCAATCGCGCGTGCCGAACATCGCGATCGTACGTTACCGCACCGCCAGAATAAACAGCCGAGGAAAGCGCAGCAGCACCTTGCCATCGTGGCGCGGCTTGTAGGCGCCGATGATCCTATCCGTGTAGGCGGCGAGAAATTTTTCGCGTGAGGCGGCGTCGAGCGGCGAAAGAAACGGCTGCAGCGAGGAGCCCTTGAACCATTCGGTGATCGCCTGCGGCGAAGGCATCACATGATTATAGACCGTGTGCCAGATGTCGATATGGGTGCAGCGCGGTTTCAGGAGATCGTAATATTCCTCAGGCGCGGGCAGGTCGTCGCGCGCCGCCGCTTGCACCTCGGGATGATCCTTCCATGGGCCGCTCGCGCCAACCTCGCGTTGGAAGCGCAGCGCCGGCTCCCGCGTATTGTCCGGCATCTGGATCGCCAGCACACCGCCCGCCGGCATGCTTTCAAGCAGCCGCCGCATGATCGCTGGATGGTCGGGCAGCCACTGCATCACCGCATTGCCGAATATCAGGTCGGCGCGCGGGTCGGGTTTCCAGGTCGCGATGTCGGCTTCAATGAACGTGCAGTTGGGCAGCCGCTCGCGCGCCTTGCGCAGCATGTCGGGCGAGGAATCGAGCCCGATTACTTGCGAGTCCGGATAACGCTCGGCCAGAAGCTCGGTGGAATTGCCCGGCCCGCAGCCGAGGTCGACCACAAGCTGCGGCCGCTGCAGCGGCACCTGCGCGAGCAGATCGCGCGGCGGCCGCGTACGTTCGTCCTCGAATTTGAGATATTGGCGGGCACTCCAGTCTTCCATGGCATGCTCTCTTGATCGGCTTCACAGGCGATGCGCCGCACCGGACTTTCCGGTTCGATTCGGGCTATGCTGCACATCTGCAGGCTGGGTTGGGCGGAGCGAGACCCAGGGCGGGCATGGAAGCGAAGGCCGCTCCCCCCTGATTTCGCACCGCTCAGTCCGGGCTACTAGCTAGCAGGAGTTGTCGTCCGTGTCCCGCCAAAGTACAGCCGCGGCCGTTCTCATCGCTTTCGGCTGTATCTCGCCTGCTGCGGCGCAATTCAAGAGAGACCTGCCGCCGGTCACCTGCGCGACCATCGAAAGCATCGGCACGGCGCAAATGGCGGCCGACGGGACCATCACGCTGCATCTTCGGTCGCTGTGGCCGGATCCTTCAGCCGACACCGATCTGTCCTATGCGCCGGACGATCCGCAATATGCAGAGATCAAAGACCATCTCGGCGGCATCAAGCCGGGCGAATCGAAGCCGATCCCGCCGTGGTGCAGGCCTTGAAGGCTGCGCCCGGCGAAGCAAAGCCTCAGGCGGAGCATGGCTGCCAAGCAAGTCCATCGTCATTGCCAGCCAACGGGTCCGCGCGCAGCGCGGCCCGATGACAAGCTCAGCGAAGCAATCCAGTCAGGCAGCGCCGCTCGGAACTGCTTCGTCGCTTCGCTCCTCGCAATGTCGGCGATGATTTGTGCCGGCGGCGCTGCAGCGGCCACCGGCATCAACCTGCCGATCCCCTGCGAAGCCGTCGACCGCGTCGGCACCGCGACGATGACCGCCGACGGCATCATCACGCTTCGCGTCCATGCGCTGTGGCCGCAGCGCTACACCGAATATCGGCTCGTCTATGCGCCCGGCGATGCGCAATATGAAAATGTCAAACACCATCTCGGCGGCATCACGCCGGGCCAGTCCAAGCCGGTGCCGCCGCTGTGCGGGACGAACGCGGAGCCGTGAAATGACGTCATTGCCCGGTGCGCCCGGCGGGTTTGGGCCGAAGGAGCCGGCCCGACGGCAAGCTCCGGCGCGAGCCCGCAATCGACAATCCCGGCACAGCGAGCATGGATTTTCCGACCTGCCGCGCAGCCGGTCGTCGGCCAGCGCGCCGCGCGCGACCCGTCGGCGGCAAGCCGGAATGAGCAAGCAAGGCGTCAGCGCGTGAACTTCTTGTATTTGATCCGCTGCGGCACGACCGAATCGACGCCGAGCCGGCGCATCTTGTCTTTCTCATAGTCCTGGAAATTGCCCTCGAACCATTCGACATGGCTGTCGCCCTCGAAGGACAGGATGTGGGTGGCGATGCGGTCGAGGAACCAGCGATCGTGGCTGATGATCACGGCGCAGCCGGCAAAATCCTCCAGCGCTTCTTCCAGCGCGCGCAGCGTATCGACGTCGAGATCGTTGGTCGGCTCGTCGAGCAAGAGCACATTGGCGCCCGATTTGAGCATTTTTGCGAGATGCACGCGGTTGCGCTCCCCGCCGGAGAGGCTGTCTACCTTCTTCTGCTGATCGGCGCCCTTGAAGTTGAAGGCCGCGCAATAGGCGCGCGAATTGACTTCCCGCCTGCCGAGCTGGAGCTGATCGAGCCCGCCGGAAATCTCCTCCCATACGGTGTTCTTGCCGTCGAGCGTGTCGCGCGACTGGTCGACATAGCCGAGACGTACAGATTCGCCGATTCTGATCGTACCGGCGTCGGGCTTTTCCTGCTGGGTGATCATGCGGAACAGCGTGGTCTTGCCCGCGCCGTTCGGACCGATCACGCCGACAATGCCGCCGGGCGGCAGCTTGAAGGTGAGATCATCGATCAGAAGATTGTCGCCGAACCCCTTGCGCAGATGCTCGAAGTCGATGACGTTCTGGCCGAGCCGCTCGGCGACCGGAATGACGATCTGCGCGGTCTGGGTCTGCTTCTCGCCGGCCTTCTTGAGCAGCTCCTCGTAACGCTCATAGCGCGCCTTGGATTTGGCTTGCCGCGCGCGCGGCGAGGCGGCGATCCATTCCTGCTCGCGGGCGAGCGTGCGCTGGCGTGCCTCCTCCTCGCGGCCTTCCTGCTCGAGGCGCTTCCGCTTCTGCACCAGCCAGGACGAATAATTGCCCTCGTAGGGAATGCCGCGGCCGCGATCGAGCTCCAGAATCCAGCCGGTGACATTGTCCAGAAAGTAGCGATCGTGAGTGACGATCAGGATCGCGCCCGGGTAATTGCGCAAGTGGCCTTCGAGACAGGACACCGACTCGGCGTCGAGATGGTTGGTCGGCTCGTCGAGCAGAAGCAGCTCGGGCTGTTCGAGCAGGAGCCGGCACAAAGCGACACGGCGCCGCTCGCCGCCGGAAAGCTTTGTGACATCGGCGCCGTCGGACGGACAGCGCAGCGCGTCCATCGCCTGATCGACCTTGGAATCGAGATCCCACAGTCCCTTGGCCTCGATCTCGTCCTGCAGCCTGGTCATCTCGTCGGCGGTCGCGTCGGAATAGTTCATGGCGAGCTCGTTGTAGCGGTCGAGGATCGCCTTCTGCGGCGCCACGCCGTCCATGACATTCTCGCGCACCGATTTTTTCGGATCGAGCTGCGGCTCCTGCGGCAGGTAGCCGACGCGGGCGCCCTCGGCGACCCAGGCTTCCCCGTTATAATCCGTGTCGAGCCCCGCCATGATGCGCAATAGCGTCGATTTGCCGGAGCCGTTGACGCCAAGCACGCCGATCTTGGCGTCGGGATAAAACGATAAATTGATGTTCTCCAACACCTTCCGGTTGCCCGGATAGATCTTGGTCAAACCCTGCATGTGATAGATGAATTGACGGGCCATGCTGTGTTTGGGGCCAAGCGCCCTGCCCTCGCTCCTTGTGCGCAATGCGCCGATGTGTGGAAGTTGCCGCTGATGTAACGACTGCCTAGGTAAAGAGCAAGCGGGCGCCACTGGTCACGAGAAGGGATTGACATTGGCTCAGCACATCCGATGCCGGCCGTGGCGGAGTTCTTTGTTGTTAAGCGCTTGCTGAGTTGGTCAATCGCCGTGTACGCCGATCCCGACCTCATTCCCTTCGAACCGCCCGCAAAGCCGCTCGGGCTGCGCTGGCTGCCGACCTTGTGGCGCAACTACATCGAAACCATTCCGCGCGCCGCCTATGAGGGCGGTGTAGTGCGCATTCAACGGCGCGCCTCCGATGTGCTGTTGGTTTGCGACCCCGCCCTGATCGGCGAGATCCTGGTCGAGAAGGCCGACGCGTTCGGCCGCGATGCCGCGACGCGGCGCGCCTTTGCGCCGATGATCGGCGACAATTCCCTGTTCCTCGCCGAGGGCGCCGAGTGGCGCTGGCAGCGCCGCGCGGTCGCGGCGATGTTCCGGCATGACGCGCTGTTGTCGTTCGTGCCGCTGTTTGCCGCCGCGGCCGGGCGTCAGGTCGAGCGCTGGCGTGCGGCAGGCAAGGCGCCGGTCGACGCGGCCGCCGCCATGACCCGCACCACTTTCGACATCATCGTCGAGGCGATGCTGGGCGGCACGGCGAGCCTGGATGCCGACGCTTACAGCCGGGCGCTGGCGATCAGCTTTGCGACCATTCCGTGGCACCTTGTCTATACCGTCTTCGCGCTGCCGGCCTGGATGCCCTATCCCGGCCGCCGCCGTGCCGTACGCGCACGGCTGTTCCTGCAGCAGGACATCAGCCGCTTGGTCGAGGCGCGGCGCGGCGTCACGTCGGCGCAAGGCGACCTGCTCGATCTTCTTCTTGCCGCGCGTGATCCGGAGAGCGGCCGGACCATGACCGACGACGAGGTGATGAAAAATCTCGTCACTTTCATCACCGCCGGGCACGAGACGACATCGGTGGCGCTGACCTGGACATTGTGGCTCCTGGCCAAGGACCGGGCGACGCAACAGCGCGTGCACGACGAGGTCGCCGCTGTCGCCGGCGCAGGCGCCATCGGCGCAACGCAGATCGAAGGCCTGTCTTTTTGCCGGCAGGTTATCCAGGAGGCGATGCGGCTCTTCCCGCCGGCGGCCGCGATCTCGCGGCTGGCCAAGGTGCCGATGACGCTCGGCGACATTCAGATCGGCGTCGGCGCCCGCGTGCATATTCCGATCTACGCGCTGCACCGGAACGACAAGCTGTGGCCGGCTCCGAACGCCTTCGACCCCGACCGTTTCGCGCCGGAGCGCGCCAAGACCTATTCGCGTTATGCCTACCTGCCGTTCGGCGGCGGGCCGCGCATCTGCATCGGCGCAAGCTTCGCCATGCTTGAGGCGACTGTCATCCTGGCAAGCCTGATCCGGGCGTTTCGTTTCGAGGCGGTTCCGGGACATCGGCCGAAGCCGGTGGCGCGGCTGACGCTGCGGCCGCAGGGCGGCATGCCGCTGATCGTCACGCCGCGTTAAGCGCGCTTCATTACCGTTTATTCAGCCAACGGCAAAGCTTTCGTGATCCAAATCAAAGCGGCGTCGGCAGACCGCCAGAATCGCACCAAATTTTAATGATTTCTGCCCGACAATAGATGTCAAACTGGCGTTTGAAAAATTGCAGCTGGCGGCCGCTCGGAATGGCCAGTGCAAAAAGAACGCCGGCGTGAGGCAAAAGCGGCCGACCGCGCCGCGTCGCACGAGACAAGAGTACGGGAGCGTATCATGTGGCGCGATTTCACAAGAACCCTTCGCGAGCTGTGGCAGGCTTCCGGCGAAGCCGGCGGCGTCTATCGCCCCGAGCGGCACTATATGCGCGGCCCCGGCCCTAAGTGGCATGCCAAATACGGCCATCTCTATCCCAAGGCGCAACCGGCCGGCGCCGCGGCGCGCCCGCCGATGCAGAATCTCGCGCAGCGACGCGTCTGAGCCGCAATCCTTCGCAGTTCTTGGCAATCCGCAGCCCGGGTGGAGCGAAGCCAATCCGCGAAAAAAATCACGCCGCCTTGAGCCGCGCCAATTCATTCTCGAAATCGAACCGCAATTGCGCGGCTTCTTCTTCCGGCAGCCAGTTGGTCATTTGCGGAAAGATGGTGCGGTACAGCGACAATCGGTCGGGGTCCCACGGCATCTTCCGTGCCGCCCGGGCCTCGCTGAGAATGCGATGCAGTTCCTCGCGAACTTTCTCCGGATCGGCGTGGTATTCCGGCGTTTCAAAGTCTTCGTCGGATCGGTCCTTGCCTTCGTTGCCAAAGAGATCGCCCTGACGCGGTGAGGCCATGGTGCGCGCGGCTCCCAATTGCGAATCGCGCGAATCATGCGCGATGAAGCCGCAGCGCGCGAGTGCCCTACCGAAATATCCCCGCAGCTAACCGCGAAATCCGGGCGGGTCTTGAGTTCTGACAGCGTCGTTTCGCCGACCAGTTGGATTGCATCGGCTGGCAAACCGCCGACTTCGGCCAAGTCGCGAATGAGAACTTCCAGCGGGCCGCGGAGCTGATCTTCCGGTGCCCCCGAAATGGCCGGATTCGCCAGCTTTGCTCTGACGCTTGCGCCGTATGCCGAAACTGCGCTCGCGAGATTTTTCCCAGCCAAGAATATGTCCCCGACCTCGGCATAGCCGATTACCCGTATTTGCGCCGATTGCAAGGGCCCCGCTTTGCCGTTCGTGACATGTTTGATTTCGTCACCGTAAGCAGGACGTCGCTTGACATCTGTCCCTAAAAAGGTTACATCTGCCGCGAATCAACCCCGCTCGGCAAGGACGCCTTTGGGAGGTAGACCTGAAGGCCGGAGCGGGGGCGGTGCCCGCGGGCGGCGTTACGAACCGCCCCCGGGCGGCTTTGGGCATCAGCCGCCGGCATTTCGGACCGGCCGTGAGGTGCTCACTGGACTGCGGCGCGGCAGGGGTGGGTAACGCCCACTTAGCTGAGTAACCGTGGCGGCCGGCCGCAGCAAGCATGGCCTGAAGCTGGACGGAGGCGTCATGACGCTTCCGGGAAGAGCCGCGGTGGAATGCCGGCAGGCGAGCGCACCCCGCAGCGGATGGGCGGCGCAAGCCGCCTCTTCGTGGTGCGCCCGCAGCCGCTGCTGCGGACTTAAAAACTCTGCGTCTGCCGGCGTTCCGCCTCCTTGCTTTCGTTTCGTTCTCACAAGCGTCATTGCCGGACTTGATCCGGCAATCCACGCGGCGGCGAAGCTGGATCAGACTTTCTGATCCGATTCGAAGTCGCGCGTCGGCACGGGCCACCGGCATAGGCGAGCCGACGGGTCCGGCCTTTTGGCCGGCCCGATGACAGGCTGCGCGACGCCGTTCTGCGAACGGCTATGCCCGATGGCGACGAAGGGAGCGCGCCGAGAAGGCGCGCCAGGAAAACGCGTCGAGAAAAAAGGAGACACGATGTCCATGCGTTCAAACAGGCCAACGGCAAAACAGGCAGCCTATGCGCGGCGCTGGTGCGATCGTTTCATGGCGGAGCTCGCACGGCTGCAGCTGCACTATTGCAACGCCTTCAAGTTCTGGCGCGACTGCCGCGACAAGCGCTGCCGGCGGCACCGGCGCTGCTGCGGCGATGTCGATCGCTGCCTGCAGGCGCGCATCGGCGCCGTGTCGCGGCACGAGCAGTTTCTGGCGCGCCAGCGCATCCTGAGTGCGGCGCCGCGCAATTCGGGGGCGGCGGAGCGCACGGTGCAGGAATTCATGCCGTTCGAGCTGCGCAAGCCCGATTCCGTGAAGGCCGCCGAGCTGCGCCGGCGCGGCAACGGCAGGCAGGCGCCGGCGTAACGCGGAGCCATGAGGCGCCGGCGCAGGCGCCCTTCGAGGCGCGCCTCAGAGCGACGCGAATGATGACAATGCGTCATCCTATCGCGCTCGTGCGGCACCCACTTCAACATGGCCCGCAAGGCGCAATGGGCTTCTTTTCGGCGCGCCGATGCTTTAGAAGCACTGACGCAAAAATTCGAGCATAGGGTGGAACGGTCATGGCGATGCGCTGCGCAATTCTCGACGATTATCAAAATGTGGCGCTGGCGTCGGCCGACTGGTCCAAGATCAAGGGCGACGTCGACATAAAGGTCTTCCATGAGCATCTCGGCGGCCCGGACAAAGCCATCGCGGCTTTGCAGGAATTCGAGATCATCGTTGCCATGCGCGAGCGCACCGGCTTTCCCAAGGCGGTGATCGACGCGCTGCCCAGGCTGAAGCTTCTCATCACGACCGGCATGCGCAATGCCTCGATCGACACCGAGGCGGCGAAGGCGCGCGGCGTGACGGTCTGCGGCACCGGAGCCTTCGGCAGCCCGACCTCCGGCATCGCCATCGGGCTGATGCTCGAATTGACCCGCCGCATCGGTTACGAAAATGCGCGCATGCATGCCGGCGCGCCGTGGCAGACGACGATCGGCCCCGATCTTGAAGGGCTCACGCTCGGCACGCTCGGTCTGGGCAAGCTCGGCCAGCGGACCGCCGCGATCGCCAAGGCCTTCGGCATGAAGGTGATCGCCTGGAGCCAGAATCTGACGCCGGAAAAATGCGGGCAGGCCGGCGTCGGCTATGTCGGCAAGGAAGAGCTGTTCCGGCAGTCCGACTTCGTCACCATCCATGTCGTGCTCTCGGCGCGCTCGCGGGGCCTGGTCGGCGCCAAAGAGTTTTCGCTGATGAAGCCGACCGCTTATCTGATCAACACCTCGCGCGGGCCGATCGTCGACGAGGCGGCTATGCTCGCGGCGCTGCGCGAGAAGAAGATCGCCGGCGCCGGCCTCGACGTGTTCGACGTCGAGCCGCTGCCGCTCGATCACCCGTTGCGCAAGATGGACAATGTCGTGCTCACCCCGCATCTCGGCTATGTCTCGCTGCAGAATTACCGGCACTATTTCGCCGGCGTGGTTGAAGACATCCGCGGCTTTCTCGACGGCAAGGCGGTGCGGGTGCTGACATGAGCACGCAGACGCTCATCGATCTTTACTGCCACCTCTCTCCGGAGCGCTACCTCCAGGAGATGAACAAGGCGGCGCCGAAGCTCGGCAACATCGCGGCACGGCTGCGCGGCGTCACGAAAATCCATGACCTCGAAGCGCGCTTTCGCGAGATGGACGAGTTCGGCGACTATCGGCAGGTGATCTCGCTGCCCAATCCGCCGATCGAGGATTTCGCCTCGCCCGGACCAGGCCTGACGCTGGCGCGCATCGCCAACGACGCCATGGCCGAGCTTTGCGCCAAATATCCGGATCGCTTCGCGGGCTTCGTCGCCGCGCTCGCGCTCACCGACGTGATGGGCTCGGTCGAAGAAGCCAAGCGCGCGATCAACCAGCTCGGCGCGGCGGGCGTGCTGGTGTTCACACCGCTTGCCGGCCGGCCGCTCGACGAGCCCGCCTTCGAGCCTTTGTTCGCCGCCATGGCGCAGCTCGACCGGCCGATCTGGCTGCATCCGGCGCGCACCGCCGCCATGCCCGATTACGCGTCCGAGCAAAAATCGCGTTTTGAAATGTGGTGGTGCTTCGGCTGGCCCTATGACACTTCGGTCGCCATGGTGCGGCTCGCCTTCTGCGGCCTGTTCGACCGCTATCCCGGCCTGAAAATCATCACGCATCATCTCGGTGGCATGATCCCCTATTACGACGGCCGCGTCGGGCCCGGCCTGCAGGTGCTCGGCGCGCGCACCTCGGACGAGGATTATTCGCGGATTCTTCCGTCGCTGAAGCGGCCGCATCTCGATTACATGCGCGACTTTTATGCCGACACCGCGATGTTCGGCGGCGGCGTGCATGCGCTGCGCTGCGGGTTCGAGTTCTTCGGCGCCGACAGGGTGGTGTTTGCAACCGACACGCCGCTCGGGCCGATCAGGCCGGCGATCGAAGCGCTCAGGCGGCTGGAGATTTCGGACGCCGATCGCGCCAGGATTTTTTCGGGCAACGCGCTGCGGCTTTTGAAGAAGGCGGAAGCAGGCGGGTGAGAAGTCACGATTTGGCCGCCGCTCGCGGCGGTCGAAGCGCCCTCGGCAGGATCGACAGACCCGAAGCGCCGGCTGTCCGTTGCGATCAATGCCTTGCTCCGCCGGTGGCATCTTTTTTGATCCGCGATGGCGGCGCCCAGCGCTCTCATTCGGCCTGTTCGCCGCACCACAGCCCGCTGAACTGTGACGCCACCAGCCGCTCATAAGCCAACGGCGCGGCCGCAAGCCCATTGGCGAGCGCAAATTTGCTGAGCCCGTCGACCGCCTCCGCGGTGATGCGCGCATCGTAAAACGGCGCATCGCGCGCGATGAGACCGGCGATCAGCGGCGCTTCTTCCGCCGGAAACAATCGCTCCGCAATCGGAGTTGCCAGCGACGGGTCCGCCTGCAGCGCCCGTTGCGCCTTGACGATGGCGCGCACCGCGCCGGCGGCGATCTGCGGCTGTTCTTGGACCAGCCGCTCGGTCGCCGTCAGCGCGGCGAAATTGTAGAAGCGGGCGCCGGGCGGACCATCGCCGCGACGCAGATCGAGGTGCAGCTTGGCAACCCCGAGCTTCTCGCCGATGGCGAGGCGCATGCCGTTGCCCCAATAGGCGTCGGCCGCGCCGTTGAGAATTGCATCGACGCCGGAACGGCCCATCGCATGCTTGTCCGCGCCCAAAGGGCGCGCCGGCACGATGCGGACCCGGTCGCGTTCAAGATCGATGCCGGATTGCGCCAACAGATATTTCAGCCCCATGACCGGAAAGGCGAGCGAGGACGCGATGCGCAGGCCCTTCAACGCCGCGACGTCGCCGCGCCTGAGGTTGAGATCGGCGCGCACCGCCATGAACCAATACGAATATTGCGCGAGCGCGCAGAGCAGTTTTGCGCCCGCCCAGCCGGGAAAGGCGCGCGTCGCCGCATAGGCCGGGCCGCCGAAAAAGTGCAGGCTGCCCTCGCGCAGCCGCTCCGGTCCGTCGGCGGCGCCAAAGACACGGTCGAGCGTGATGTCGATGCCTTCTTCCTTGAAAAACCCGAGCTCGACCGCCGCCGTGGCGACGAAATACGACGGCGAATCCAGATCGGCGACCGCTAGTCGCAACATTCACAGAGCTCCCGATGGCTGACGCCGCCACAATTCGTTAACCGACCGTTAGGGTTAACGGACTATTGCTGAGCGACCATGCGGCCCAGCTCTTTCTGCTCCCATGCAGCGATCCGGCAGTCAACGGCGGCGCTCGCAATGCGGCGATGCCGCTTCGCCCGCCTGTTCGCCTCCGCCGCGATCGTCACCGTCGTTGCGGCGGCGACGGCGGGTTGCGGGACGACACCGACCCCCGCGACCACCGATGCGACCGGCTCGATCGCATTGCCGTCGCCCGGCCGATCCGATGCCGATCTGCGTCGCGATGCCGAAATGCTCGGCGAGAAATACCGCGCCAATCCGACGGACGTCGACGTCGCGCTTCGCTATGCGCAGGCGTTGCGCAGCACCGGCCAGCACGCCCAGGCCGTCGCGGTGCTCGAACAGGTCTCGTTGCGCAATCCGCACAACAAGGCGGTGCTCGGCGAATATGGCCGCGCGCTGGCCGAAAACGGCAATTACCAACAGGCGCTTGCAGTGCTGGATCGCGCGCACACGCCCGACCAGCCGGACTGGCGCATCCTCTCGGCGCAGGGCGCGGTGCTCGACCAGATGGGTCGGCACGAAGAGGCGCAGCGCCATTATCTCACTGCGCTGAAGATCGTGCCGGACGAGCCGACGGTCCTGTCCAATCTCGGCCTGTCTTATGCGCTGTCCAAGGATCTAAAAAATGCCGAGGCGACGCTGCGCCGCGCCGCCGCGCATCAGCCGGTCGACCCGCGGGTGCGGCAGAATCTCGCGCTGGTGGTCGGCCTGCAGGGCCGCTTTGACGAGGCCGAAGACATTGCGCGTGCCGATCTGCCGCCCGAGCAGGCGGCCGCCAATGTCGCCTATCTGCGGCAGATGCTGGCGCGCAAGAACCTCGCCGCCCCGCTGGCAAAAAGCGCGGACCGCTCGGTGCCGGGATCAAGCTGACCCATCATGGCTTTGCTCGCGAGCAAGAGTGAAGCAAAAAAGAATCGCGGTGTGAGCGCGGGACGACATCGATCGCAGCGGCTGCCGCGGAAGCACTCGCTATCCGCTGCGATCAATGCCTCACTCTGCCGCCGGACTTTCAGTTCACCCGGTGCGAACCGCGACACATGCGGATGTGAGCGCAGGGTCGCAAATGCTTCGGTTACCTTCGGATAACGTCGCCACAAAGGGTTGTGCGGAGGCTTCAATCTGAAATCATCACTCCGCTATTGCAGCCCCATCACCTTGATCGCCGCCGGGCCCAAAATGACGACAAACAGCACCGGCAGAAAGAAGACGATCATCGGCACCGTGAGCTTGGGCGGTAGCGCCGCCGCTCTCTTTTCGGCTTCGGCCATACGCATGTCGCGATTTTCCTGGGCGAGCACGCGCAAAGTGGTGGCCAAAGGCGTGCCGTAACGCTCCGCCTGCTGCAGCGCCAGGCAGACCGCCTTGACGCCTTCAAGCCCGGTGCGCTGCGCCAGGTTCTCGTAGGCCTGACGGCGATCGGGCAGATAGGACAATTCCGCCGTGGTCAAGGTGAACTCTTCGGCCAGCGCCACCGATTGCGTGCCCACCTCTTCGCTCACCTTGCGGAACGCCGCCTCGATCGACATGCCGGATTCCACACAGATCAGGAGCAGGTCGAGCGCATCGGGGAAGGCGCGCTTGATCGACAATTGGCGCCGCTGAATCTTGTTCTTAAGGAACAGGTTCGGGCTCTGCATGCCGAAATAGGCGCAGCCGATGCAGACGGCCATCTTGAGCATCGGCGGATAATCGAGATCGAGCACCACGAAAATGTAGAACAGCGAGCCGAGCAGCATGATGATCGGCATCGCCATGCGAAAGAACAGGTAAGTTACATAGGGCGCATGTCCGCGAAAGCCGGCCTGAACGAGCATGCCACGCGCCGCCTCCTGGCCCACCCATTTCGACAGGTTGAGACTGTCGACCGCGCGCTTCATATAGGCTTTCGGCGACTGCCGAAGCGCCACCCTATTGCCCTGCGCCATGCGCTCGCGTTCGCGCTGCCGCATCTTTTCGCGCTCGACGGCCACCGCTTTCATGCGCTTCGACAGATTGTCGGTCGCCATCAGCGGCATTGCCAGTGTCAGAACCGTGGCGGCGGCCGCCACCGCGGCGAAGATCATCGTCAGCGTCTGCGCGTCGATATAACGGAGAATGATCTGGGTCATCGGCGGGCGCCTAGAAATCGAAATTGATCATCCTGCGCATCACAAAGACGCCGACCGCCATCCAGGCGGCGCAGCAGGCCAGCATCACCCGGCCAAGCGGCTCGGTCCACAGCAGCGAGATATAGTTCGGGCTCGTGATCCACACGAGCGCCATGACCGCAAGTGGCAGCACGCCGATGATGGTACCGGAAGCCTTGGCCTCCATCGACATCGCCTGGATCTTGGCTTTCATCTTCTTGCGGTCGCGCAGCACGCGCGAGAGATTGCCGAGCGCCTCCGACAGATTGCCGCCGGCGCGCTGCTGGATCGAAACCACGATGCCGAAGAAATTGGCCTCGGGCACGGGAATGCTCTCATAGAGCTTGAGGCAGGCCTCGCCGATCGGCATGCCGATGGTCTGCGTCTCGACAATGGCGCGAAATTCGCTGCGCACCGGCTCGGCCGCATCATTGGCGATGAGCCTCAAGCTATCGTGCAACGGCAGCCCGGCCTTGATGCCGCGGACGATGACGTCGACGGCATCGGGAAATTCCGCCAAAAATTTCGCCTCGCGGCGCTTTTTCAGGAAGGACAGCATCCAGAATGGGAAGCCGGCTCCGGCGGCGAAGCCGAAACCGAGCGCCGCAAGGAGGCCAACGCCCGAGAGCATTGTCACAACAAACGCGGCAAGGCCGAGCATGGCCGCCGTGATCATGAAGCGGCGCTTGGACCAATCGAGGCCTGCCTGCTGCAGACGCACCGACAGCGGCGGACGCCTCGCTTGTTTGCGCCGCTCCTCGATCTCCTTCAGCGTGCCTTCGATCTGCTCGCGTCGATTCTTGATTTGCCCGCGTTGCGCCGGGCGCGCCATCGGCTCGGCCCGAGCCACGCTCGCCACGCGCCGTTCCGCCTGTCGCTCGCCGGAGAGAATTGGGTAGAGAAAAACCCAGGCCACGCCGCCGATCGCCACCGCCACCAGAATAAAGAGCAGGTAGGTGTTCATCGCTTGGTCCGCCTCAGCCCTTGAGGGCCTCGTTGACTTCGGCCGCATCGAGCGCCGCGGCGAGACGCGCCTCCTCGCCGTAATAGCGCGCGCGTTCCCAGAATTTCGGCCGACCGATGCCGGTCGAACGGTGCCGGCCCACCAGATTGCCGTTGGCGTCTTCGCCGAGGATGTCATAGACGAACACGTCCTGGGTGATGATCACGTCGCCTTCCAGACCCATGACCTCGGTGATATGCGTGATGCGGCGCGAGCCGTCGCGCAGGCGCGCCGCCTGGATCACCACGTCGACCGACGCGCAGATCATCTCGCGGATGGTGCGCGAGGGCAGCGCATAGCCGCCCATTGTGATCATGGATTCAAGTCGCGACAGTGCCTCGCGCGGCGAGTTGGCGTGCAGCGTGCCCATCGAGCCGTCATGGCCCGTGTTCATGGCCTGCAGCAGGTCGAAAGCTTCCGGGCCGCGCACCTCGCCGACGATGATGCGTTCTGGCCGCATGCGCAGACAGTTCTTCACCAGATCGCGCATCGTGACCTGCCCCTCGCCTTCAAGATTCGGCGGCCGTGTCTCGAGCCGCACCACGTGCGGCTGCTGCAATTGCAGCTCGGCCGCGTCCTCGCAGGTGACGATACGCTCGTCATTGTCGATGTAGCGGGTCAGACAATTGAGCAGCGTGGTTTTGCCCGAGCCGGTACCGCCCGAGATCAGCACATTGGCGCGGCAGCGGCCGATCACTTTGAGGATTTCGGCGCCTTCGGGAGTAATCGAGCCGTACCTGACGAGCTGCTCGAGCGTCAGCTTGTCTTTCTTGAATTTGCGGATGGTCAGCGCCGGGCCGTCGATCGCTAGCGGCGGCACGATGGCGTTGACGCGCGAGCCGTCCGGCAGGCGCGCGTCGCAGATCGGCGAGGATTCGTCGACGCGGCGGCCGACCTGGCTGACGATGCGCTGGCAGAT
>JAJPJB010000086.1 GCA_021324465.1 Hyphomicrobiaceae bacterium | reverse complement strand
GTGCACCGCAGATCCGGGGCCTGCGCAAGCCCGGCGGGCCGGCACCGAGCCTGTGACGATCCCGGGTCGGCAGCGCACCACTGCGTGCTGCGCTGCGCCCGGGAAACGCTGATGGAGGCTGCGCTGCGCCCTGGTACAATGCTCAGCATGCGCAAGCGATATTTCGTCTACATTCTTGCCAATGAGCGAAAAGGAGTTTTGTACGTCGGCGTCACGAGCGATCTGGCGCGACGCATTGGGCAGCACAAAGCGAAGGCTGTCCCGGGATTCACGAGCAGATACGGCGTCACGCGGCTCGTCTATTGTGAAGAATATGAGTCCGTTCTTGAAGCAAGAGCACGCGAGCAAGCATTGAAACGGTGGCGGAGAGCCTGGAAATTCAAATTGGTTGAATCTGTCAATCCGGACTGGCGCGATCTGAGCGGAGACCTTGTCATGCTCTAATCAATGTTCCCCGGACGCGGTGCAGCGCGCAGCGATGCACCGCTGATCCGGGGTCTTCGCAAGCGGCGCGCGTGCCAAGAGCGCGGAGCCTGTGACGATCCCGGGTCGGCAGCGCACCACTGCGTGCTGCGCTGCGCCCGGGAAACAAACAACTTCGCGTTCCCCGGACGCGGTGCAGCGCGCAGCGATGCACCGCTGATCCGGGGTCTTCGCAAGCGGCGCGCGTGCCAAGAGCGCGGAGCCTGTGACGATCCAGGGTCGGCAGCGCACCACTGCGTGCTGCGCTGCGCCCGGGAAACGCTGATGGAGGCTGCGCTGCGCCCGGGATATGCGTTACGGCCGTCCTGTTCAGGTCCGGGCCTTAACCGCAAAGTGCGCCGGCGGCTCGCCGCGGGCGCTGCGTTCATACATGGCAAGATACGCGGCCTCGATATTGCGGGTGAAGCGCGCGGTGTCGAAGAGCGGGAATGTTGTCCGATTTTGCGCGAGCCTTGCTTTGAACGACGCCAACAGGCCCGGATCGCGCGCGAGCTTGCGCGCCAGCGCCTCGTAATCGGCAAGCGATTCCGTCACCAGCTCCGGCAGGCCGACAGCGCGAACCAGGCTTGCCGCCACGCGTCCGGCAAACGTCGAGCCGAGACAGGTCAGAACCGGCACGCCCACCCAGAGCGCGTCGGCTGCGGTCGTGTGTGCGTTGTAGGGCAGGGTATCGAGAAACAGATCGGCCTGCCGCTGGCGTGCCAGATGATCGTCGATGCGCGGTGCCTGCGGCGCGAAGACCAGACGCTCGGCCGCCACGCCGTGTTGGCGTGCTTCGCGGCGCAGGTTTTCCGTGGCGGCGGCGCCGTTGTCCTTCAGCCACAGCACGCTGCCCTCGACCGCCTTCAGCAGCCGCATCCAGATCTCGAAAGTCCTGGGATTGAGCTTGTAGGGCTGATTGAAGCAGCAGAAGACAAAGCCGTTCTCCGGCAGGCCGAGCTCGCCGCGCGACGGCGTTCGCTCCGCCACAGGCCGGGCACTGTCGTTGACAAAGTAAGTGTCCGGCAGCCACGCGACCTTTTCGGCAAAGCAGTCGAGATGCTCCCGCGGAATGACGGTTGCGTCGGCGATGATGTAATCGAAGAAATCGGTGCCGAGCGTGCCAGCGTATCCGAGATAGGTCGCCTGGACGGGAGCCGGGCGGCGGGCGAAGACACCCAGCCGGCAATTGCGGGTCAAGCCATTGAGGTCGATCAGAATGTCGATTTCAAGCGAGCGGATCAGCCCGGCGATTTCCTGATCGCTTTCGGATTCGATGTCGACGACGTTGTCAAAAGCTGCGCGCACGCGACGGCAAAAATCGGAATCGCGCCGCGAGCCGAGACAGATTGCCGTCACTTCGAAGCGGGATTTGTCGTGATGCTCAAAAAGTCCGGCGGTCAGATAGCCGACTGGATGCTCATGCAAATCCGATGACATATAGGCGAGCCGAATGCGGTCGTGATCATGCACTTTGCCGTCCGTGAGCGCGGCAAAAGCCGGAATGTCGCTCGTGAAGCGCCGGGCGGATTGCAATTGATCCGCCAAGGTTGAGTCAATTGACAAGACGGGCAATGGGAAGCACGCGCGATCAGCTTCCCGTAGTTCAGATAATAGCCGCTTCTCATCTTCCGCAAAGCCGTGCCAATCGCACAAATAAAGTTTTGCATGAAGACGCATGCTTTCCGCGTAATTGATATCGCGCTTCAAGCTGAGGGCTCTGTCGCAAGCCGCATAGGCGTCCTTGTGCCGCAGGAAAGAATAATGCAACTTCGCGCAGCCTAGCCATGCTTCCGCAAGGTTCGGGTTCGCGAGCGATGCCCTTTCATAAGCGGCAAGCCCCTCATGGAGTTGATCGAGCCCACACAGCGCGTCCGCCCGCTCGACCCAAGCTTCGGCGAAATCCGGCCTCAGCGCCAAGGCACGATCGGCGGCCGCGAGCGCTTCCTTGTAATGTTGCAGGCGATTGAGCGCGTGGGCGCGCCCGTGCCAGAGGTCGGCGATGTTGGAATCAATGGCCTGCGCCTTGTCATAGGCGATCAGCGCATCGTCGAAGCGCTCGAGCTTGCCGAGGATATGGCCGCGTCCGATCCAGGCGTAAGCAAGATCGGGTCGCAGGCTCAACGCTTGGTCGTAGCAATCGAAGGCGTCGTCAAATTTCCCGAGCCTGGCGCAGGCGTGGCCCTTGCCGAGCCAGACGTCCGCGAGATCCGGCCGGAATTTTGCTGCCTTCTCGAACGCAGCCAGCGCTTCCGCCGGACGCCCCAGCGAATTCAGCGACTTGCCTTTGTTGCAATAGGCCTCGGCATAGCGCGGCTCGAGCGCGATCGCCCTGTCGAAATCCGCAATCGCCTCCTGATAGCGCGCGAGGTCGTTGAACGCAGTGCCGCGATTGTTCCAGGTCTCGGCGGTGTTCGGATTGAGGCGCAGCGCCTGGCTGAAACGATCCAGCGCCTCGGCCGGCCGGTTGAGCGCCTTGAGCACCAGGCCATAGTTGTAGAGCGTCGCGTCGGATTTCGGATATTCGCGCAGCGCGCGCTGCAGGTAGGTTTCCGCTTCGGCAAATTTCCCGCTCTGGGTCAGGACGACGCCAACGAGATTGAGCGCGGCGACGTGCTTCGGCGCCCTGCGCAGAACGTCCTTGAACAGGCGCTCTGCGTCCACAAAATTCCCCGCCTGCAGCGCCGCCATGGCTTGTTGAAAGGCGCGCTGCAATGTGGCGTCGCCCGCAAAGCTCAGTGCCAACGCTGTCCCCATCGTCTCGGCGCGGCCGCCTGCGCTTCGGAGGGACCGGTCGGTGCGGTGCCGGACCGGCCTGCGGTCTCGTCGCATGCGCCGACGAACGCCGCAACGCGGCCGATCAGATCTTCATCGAACAGCGGGACATGACCCTGGTCGGGGACCTCGATCACCTCCATGCTCGGATGACGCTCGCGCATGGCGGCAACGGTCTCCGGCGACAAGATATCCGAGTTGGCGCCGCGAATGACCAGAAGCGGCACGCGCTTGAGCGCCTCGAATTGCGGCCAGAGCGGCGGCAGCGGGCGCTCGATATCGACCTCGGCCAGCGTGCGCGCGAGGCGCACGTCGTAGGTGGGCACGAGCTCGCCGTCTTCGATCTTCCAGGTGCGCCGGGCGGCGGCGAGCCATTGCGCCTCGCTCAGCTTCGGGAATTGCGAGCCGAACAGGCGGTGCAGGATTTCGGCGCCGTCCGCATAGCTGCGCGGCTGCGGCAGCCGGCCGACATAGCTCTTGATGCGCACGACGCCCTTCGGCTCGATCACCGGCCCGATGTCGTGCAGAACCGCGCCGGCGATCGCGGTCGGATGCGCGACCGCAAGCAGCATGGTGAGCATGCCGCCGCGCGAACTGCCGACAAAAACCGCTGCGCCGATTTCGAGCGCGGTCAGGACGGCGACGACGTCGCCGAGCTCGACCGAAAGATTATAGTTGTCGGGATTCTTGTCGTATTCGGATTGGCCGCGGCCGCGCGAATCGATGGCGATGACCCGCCGTGACGGCGGCCCGTTCGCCAGCGCCGGCGCCAGGGCGTCGAAGTCGGCGACAGTGCGTGTGAGTCCGGGCAGGCAAACCACCGGCAGACACGATGCGGTGCGCGGCCCGTATTCGTGCACATGCAGGCGCAAGCCGTCTTGCACCGTGACGAACATGCTCCGCGGACCGGCGTCATGTTGAATGCGGTACGCGTCGGACATTGGTCGCGTCTTTCATACCGGCTTTGTCGTCGCTGCGAGCGAAGCGAGGCGATCCTGGGCCGCGCCGGACTGGATTGCTTGGTCGCTGCGCTCCGGGCAATGACGTGGCGTCTGACAATTGCAGTGACGTGGCGTCTGGCAATGACGTGGTGTGTTGGCCTGATGCGATCACGCGCTACTGTACCGGTCGAGCAGGCGCCGTGCAATTGCGTCCGGTCATCGGCCGGTTATGATTTATGGCGTAATATCAATTGGTTGTGAGACTTGGAGCAAGGCGATGCGGCTTAGTATCAGCGTTTCCCGGGCGCAGCGCAGCACGCTGTGGTGCGCTGCCGACCCGGGATCGTCCCAGGCTCGAATGTTTCAGGAGCCGAGCTTGCGCAGGCCCCGGCTCTGCGGTGCACCGCTGCGCGCTGCACCGCGTCCGGGGAACGTCAGAGTGTTTGCTTCCCGGGCGCAGGGCAGCCTCCATCAGCGTTTCCCGGGCGCAGC
>JAJPJB010000055.1 GCA_021324465.1 Hyphomicrobiaceae bacterium | reverse complement strand
TGTGACCGGTGCAGACCATCGCCCATTCGGCCTTCACTTTCTCGATCCCCCGTAGCAGGAACTGGCGGAAG
The DNA here is from genome assembly GCA_021324465.1 of Hyphomicrobiaceae bacterium. GTDB lineage: Bacteria > Pseudomonadota > Alphaproteobacteria > Rhizobiales > Xanthobacteraceae > BOG-931. The sequence continues at coordinate 25,381 of JAJPJB010000055.1, read as the reverse complement.
CCTCTTGCTTCCTTGGTCTGTCCGAACACCGGCTCGGCGGCGCGCGCAAGATGCGTGTGAATGCGTTTTCGGGTGCGCCAGCCTGAACGACTGCCGCCGACACCTAACCGCTCAGTGCCACCGGCGGCGGAGGCGCCGGCGCGAACGGCTTCTTGGCCCGGGCGCGGAAGAAGCTGAGCACCCGGCGCGCGGTGTCGGGCCGCAGCCGGTTGAAGCTCGACAGCGCCTGGTCAAGGTCTTTGGCCGACATGCCGCGATCGGCGGCGCGCAAGAGCAGAATGGCCTTGGTTGTTGTCGCCGACAGTTCGGCGACCTTGGCGAGAATGAGGATGATCTCGGCGCCGGGATCGAGCAGCGCCCGCTCGACGACGTCGATCGGCGTATCGGACATGATCGACAGGGCGATCGCTGTTTCCTCGAATTTGCGGTCGCGCGCGTATTCGTAGATGTCGGCTTCGCCGATGCGGCGCAGCCGGCTCTGCTGCTCGACCAGGGCTTGCGCAGCGGCGAAATCGCGCGAGGTGTTGCGGGCGCGGTCGCGGATGCCGTGGACTACTTCGGCGACTGCGCCTTCGATCGCGGTTCGCGCTTGGGGGTTTTCCGCGGCGAGCCGCGCCCGCACCGAGCTTGAGGCCTTTTCCAGCAGCACAAGGAAATGGGCGCGCGGAATATCGCTGCGCAGCCCGATCTCGGCGGCCAGCACATCGTCGTCGCTGGAGCGCTTGACCAGCATGCAAAAGCCGGCATCGGAAAAGCGGGCGCCGGTATTCTTCACCACCGAATGGACGACGTCGCGGTCGCCGCGCTCGACCAGGATATCGGTGACCGGCTCGCTCAAGGAGCGGCGCTGGCTGATGGCGAAAAGGTGCTGCTGGCTCTTGGTGCTGGCATTGAGCACGAGATCGCGTTCGTCGAGCCGCTCCGATTGCGCGAGCACTGAACCGGCAACGTCGATGTCGTCGTCGAAAGCCAGCATGTGAATGACATTGGACGGCGCGTTCTTGATCGGCGCCAGGCGCTGCGCGAGCTTGGCGCGCGCCTTGACCTCGATCGCATTGACCAGCCGCGCCATGACGTCATCGAACACCCTGACCTGGTCCTCGGAATAGTGTTCGGCGCTGTTGATGAACAGATCGGTGACGCGGGACAGGATATCGAGGCGGCGCGGAATGCTGCCCGACGCCAATGCGGCCTCTAGCTCGTCAAGAAGAGGAAGGGTACGCATGACAAATCCAGACGCGCCGCTACTGCATGCGCGGCAAGAATGCCTTGGCAAGGGTGAATAAAGCCTTTCCTCAGGGCGGCCGCGCCCGCATCCGGCGAGCATCCGGGAGGTTGAGGCGCGGCTGTGACGCACGGCCCGCGCCATTCTCGCGCAAGCGTAAATCCAGCGGCTCGCGCCGAATCCCCGCCAGCGCGTCAGGGTCGCCCCTTTTCGCGCGGAGCAAGCGGTCCGGCCAGCGCGAGACTGAACTCACCGACCGCGCGGCCCCGGCGGAGCCGCGACGATGCCCATCCGATGATGCACTTCGGCCGGAACCCGGTAATCGCGGAGCACTGAGCGCGGATCGCGCAGCCCGCAGCATTCGCGCTGCACCATCAAGCACCACAGCGCCTCGCTCGCCTGATGCACGAGCCGCGTCCGGGTCTTGCAATCCTTGATTGCATGACCGTATAAAGCCATACCGTCCGCGGTCCTGCGGTCATGTTCGGCGAGCGCCGCAAGCGCGGCTTCGAGCGCGCGTCCCAAACGGCCGAGCGCGGACGCCTGTTCCTGCGCGATCTCGTAGTCGAGCGCGACGCCGAAGCTTGAACTTGGTCGGTTCGGGCGTAAAGTCATGCCGATATCATAAATGACGGCGGCTCCAACATCATTACGCTCAGCGCCGTCGGGAGGAAGCTATGCGCCGCCTGTTGATTCCCGTTCTGGCTCTCTTGCTGCTTGCCGCAACCTGCGGCGCTGCCGCCGCCGACGACACGCTCAAGGTCGCCATCCCGCAAAAGGGCGCGTGGGATGCAGGTCTGGTAGAGCTGGGTCAGCGCGCCGGCATTTTCAAGAAGCACGGCCTCACGCTCGACACGCTCTATACCACGGCCGGCCCGGAATCGATTCAGGCGCTGATCGCGGGCAGCATTGACATTGCGACGGCGTCCGGCGTGTCGGCGGCTATCGGCACGTTCGCCAAGGGCGCACCGATCCGCATCCTGTCGAGCGAGATGACCGGCGCGCCGGATCTCTACTGGTTTGTGCCGGCGGATTCGCCGATCAAGACAATTCAGGACTTTAACGGCAAGACCATCGCCTTCTCCGCGGTCGGCTCGTCCAGCCACGCCTCGCTGCTTGCTTTGATCGCGCAATACCATCTGAGCGCCAAGCCGCAGCCGACCGGCAATATCGCCGCCACCATTACGCAGACCATGACCGGCCAGGTCGATGTAGGCTTCGGCGCGGCGCCGTTCGGCCTCGATCTGGTGGAGGGCGGCAAGACCCGGATCGTCGCCACGGGCGCCGATGTCGATGTGCTGCGCAAGCGCGTGGTGCGCGTCAATCTGATCGGCGCGCAGACCCTTGCCGCCAAGCATGATGCGATCGTACGTTTCATGCAGGCCTACCGCGAGACCGTGGACTGGATGTATTCGAGCCCCGAAGCGCTGAAAATCTATGGAGAATATTCGGGGCTGCCCGCCAATATCGTGCAGCGGGTGGTCAAGCTTGTGCCGAAAGAGGCGCTGCAGACCGATCAGATCATGGATCTCGACGGCGTGATGGCCGACGCTGTGGCGCAGAAATTTCTGCCAGCGCCGCTGACCGCGGATCAGGTCAGGGAACTGGTGCAGATCCCGAAGTAATCGCGTCGCGCGCCGCCGTGCTTTTGAAGGTTTGTCCCGCGGTCGTATCAGTCCCTGTCCTCGCCTGCCCCATTTGACGAGCCGACCCGACAGAGGTTTTGAAGCGCACGCTCGGAGCGACTCCGGCGTCCTTTTGCACCGCACGAAATCGGGCCGATTCTATCTTGCTGGCAGGGGCGCAGACCCCTAACATCTCAGATGCGGCGAGAGGGTCGGGATCTTTGGATATGACTTCGGACTGCCGCCTTAAGCCGCTGTGCGCCGTCACAGCGCCCGCTTTGCGTGCCGCCTTGTGCGTCGGCATATTTGCTTGTCACTGCTTCCCTCTTGTCGCCGATGCAGCCAGCCACGATCAGATCGTGGAACGGTGCAGAGAGGCTTTGCGGCCGCAAATCATGGCGTGTGCGCAGGCGAAGGGGCTTCGGGGCAATCCGGAAGCCGTGAGACAACAATGCGGGATTCCGCTGCTCCGCCCCTGCGTCCTGCGCGAGGAGCAGACACAGGCGGCGGGCGTTGCGGCACCTGCGGCGCCAAAGGAGGAAGCACATTCGACTCCGCCGGCGGTGATCAGCGTCCAGCCGCAATTTGTGCCGCCGCCGCGCACCATCGCCGATATCACCGCGATCCTCGACAGCGAAAAGCCGGATCAGGCAAGGATCGCAGAGCGCAAGGCTGCGGCGGACGCCGTGCCGCCGGCCGCTGCGTCGCCCGGCAAGCTTGGAGAGTTCTATTTCAATCGCGCCGAGGCGCGCGCCCTGCTCGCTCGCAACAAAGAGGCGCTCGCCGACGGTCTGCAGGCGCTCGCGGTCGGCCAAAAAGCCCTCGACGTGCGTGTTCTCGGCCGCATCAGGCGGCTCGTCGCCCAGCAGTACCGAGCGCTTGGCGATCCAAAGAGTGCGATTGCCATTCTCGACGCCCAGGTCCGAGAGGGGAACGTCCCAGGTCGCCGGGGCTCGGTCGTTAATTCGCTCACCCAGATCGCCCAGCTTGAAGTCTCGATGGGCGACCTAACGCAAGCGAACAGCTACGCGAGCCGCGCGGAGGCCATGGTTCAAGAGGCGCGCGGCAGCCCCAATCCGAATTGGCGCGCCGTCTATCCGATCTATGGTCACCTTTGGGAGGCCGATGCCGATGCCGCAAGAGGCCTGGTGTTCGAAGCGCGCGGCCAATATTCCGAGGCCGAGGCCGCCTATCGCCGCGCCGAGGCGTTCCAGCGCGCCGTGGTCAAGGATCTGCCGCGTTACAGTCCTCCGGTGCCGCCGGCCGAGGTATTTCTGCGTAGCGCCGACAGCTACCTGTTGGCGGTGGCTCGCAACGAGGTCAAGCAGGGCAAGCTGGGCGAGGCTGAAGCAGACGCTCGGCGAGCCCTGCTCGACGTATTGAAGCTTGAGGGCAAGTACGCGCCGGCGACGCCAGATTTCATCATCGGTCTCGCCGGCATTCTGGTCGAGCAAGGTCGCTACCAAGAGGCCGAAAAGCTGGCGCGCTCGGCTCTCGACGTGCAGCGAACGCTCGGCGTCGCCGACAGCGCACCGCAGAGGGTAAGCGTTCTTTCCGGCCTGGGCAATATTCTGGTTGCCCAGCGTAAGGCGAGAGCTGCGGCCGAAATCTACGCCGAAATCGATAGAGCCGTTGCACAATGGACTCCGCAGCAGCGCGAAGTTTTTGAACTCAACGGCTCGCGCATCGCCGCGCTCTATGCCAGCGGCCAGATCGAAGCCGGCATTGCCGCCGCCGAGGCGCTGGTGAAACGGCAAACGGCGCGCACCGGACCGAACAGCTTCGACACCGCGACTGCCCGCGGCACGCTCGCGCTCGGCTATGCACGCGCCACGCGCGACAGCGACGCGATCCGCGAATTCAACGCGGCGATCCCGGTTCTATTGGCGGCCAACAAGGAAACCGATGACGCCGATGCAACGCTTATGGCGGCACGAAATGCCCGGCTGCAAAGAGTAGTCGAGGCTTATGTCGGTGTGCTGGCGCGCGAGCCGGCCATGTCCAAGGAGATCGCGGAGGGCACATTCGGACTGGCCGACGTTGTCCGCGGTCATACCGTGCAAAGGGCGCTCGCCGATTCCGCGGCGCGCATGGCCGCCAAAGACGCGGCGCTTGCGGACCTCGTGCGTAAAGAGCAGGACGCTGCCAAGCAAATCAGTGCGCAGCTCGGTGCGCTGAACAATCTATTGAGCCTTCCCTCCGATCAACGCGGTGAACAGACGGTGGGAGCGATCAAGACCGCAATTGAAAAGCTACGCGTGGAGCGCAATACCGCCCAGCAGCAGATCAGTCGGCAATTTCCCGCTTATGCCGATCTGGTCGACCCCAAGCCGCCAAGCGTCGCGCAGATCAAGGGCGTGCTGCGGCGTGGCGAAGCATTGTTGTCGTTCTATTTTGGACAGGATGCGAGCTTCGCCTGGGCGGTGTCTAAGGAAGGCGCGACCGTCTTCGCACAGATTCCGCTCACCGCAATCGCGCTCGAAGCCAAGGTACGAAAGCTGCGCGAAGCACTCGAGCCGCAGGCTGCCACAGTCGATGATATCCCGCCGTTCGATCTCGACCTTGCTTACGAGCTCTACGAGTCGTTGTTAAAGCCGGTTGAAGCAGGGTGGCAAAATGCCAGCAGCCTGATCGTCGTAACAAATGGGGCGCTCGGTGAACTGCCGCTTGGCCTGTTGCCGACAAGACCCGCGCATCTGGACCTAACAGCCAAGCCGCTGTTTGCCGGATATCGACAGGTGCCGTGGCTTGCCCGCGGTTACGCCGTGACGGTCATCCCCTCGATTTCCGCACTGATCACACTGCGCCGCTTGCCGCCGGGCTCGCCCTCGCGCGACAAGCTGATCGGGTTCGGCGATCCTTATTTCAAGGCCCAGGATGTGGCCGAGGCCGAGGCGCAAGGCGACGAAAAAATCGTAAATGTCGCTGCAGCCAATGATGCAGGCAGTACCGTGATGAGAGGCATACCGCTTCAGTTGCGGGCTTCACCGCACACCGAGGATGTCGATGCGGCCGAGCTTGCAATGCTGCCGCGGCTGCCCGACACGCGGGAAGAATTGATGGCCATGGCAAAGGCGCTCGATGTCGATCCGACCAAGGCGCTTTATCTTGGCAAGGCGGCCAATGAACGGAACGTCGAGGCGCTAGATCTGTCGCATTATCGCATCGTCGCATTCGCTACGCATGGACTGGTGCCGGGCGATCTCGATGGCCTCACGCAGCCGGCGCTGGCGCTGACCGCGCCCGACATCGCAGGCGTGGAAGGTAACGGGCTTCTGACCGAAGATAAGATCTTCGCGCTCAAGCTCGACGCTGATTGGGTTGTGCTCTCAGCGTGCAACACGGCCGCGGGCCAGGGGGCGGGCGCGGAAGCGGCATCCGGACTCGGCAGCGCCTTCTTCTATGCGGGATCGAGGGCTCTCCTGGTGACAAATTGGTCCGTTCATTCGGCTTCTGCGCGTGCCTTGATCACCGATCTGTTCCGGCGGCAGGCGGCCGCCCCAAGCCTGCCGCGCGCGGAAGCGCTGCGGCAGTCCATGATGGCGCTATTGGACGGCGACGGCTTCACGGGCAACGCCGGTGAAACACTATTCTATTACGCGCACCCCTTGTTTTGGGCACCCTACAGCATCATCGGTGATGGCGGCGGCGCCGACGCGCAATGACGCACGACCTTGACAGGCAGGCGCGGACAGAGATTGAGCGAAGCTCCCGGGAGATGCTGATGCTCGGAGAACTCATCAGAAAAGTTGTCGTGCTCGCATTTGCCGCGTTTTGCGCAGCCGCTTCCTTCGCGCAGTCCAGCACCGTAACACTGATCACAGCCGATGAGGCCAAACGCCCGCGCGCGAAATCGACCGATCTTACATTCCGCGCCGGTATTTCGCGCGGGCCCGCGATCGAACTGTTGTCGCCAAGATCTTCCGAAGCCGGCATCCAATCGCCGATTCATCTGCAGTTGAAATTCGAAGGTCACGGCGGCGCACAGATCGACCAGGCGTCATTCAAGCTCATCGATGTCTGTGATCCGCCGGTCGACCTGACAGATCGAATCAAGGAATTCGTCAACCAGGCCGGAGTCGACGTGCCGGCCGCGGCAATTCCGGACGGCTCCTATCTGATCCGCGCTGAGGTAAAGGACAAAGAGGGACGCACAGGATTTCTGACGTTCACGATCAACATCGCAAAGCAGCATTAGGCAACATGTTTTCTGATGCCGACGTGCGCAGAATTCTCTGAGGTTGATGGCGATGCGCTGCATGTTCTGTGCGGAAGACGTCCGCGAGGAGGCTTTGGTGTGCCGCCATTGCGGTAACGACCTTACCATGCCGCCGAGCTTGGCTGCCGAAAATGCGCACTTGAAGGAGCGAGTCGCGAGCTTGCAGCGCGAATTGGCCGAGCTCGGCAGCAAAATCGCTGTGCTAAAGAAAAATCGTTGATCCGGAACACTTCCGCTCTCAGGAAGCCACTCGATGGAATGCCCTTTCTGTGCCGAGGAATGCAATGATGAGGCGCTTGTCTGTAAGAGCTGCGGGCGCGATTTGCGCATGGTGCGTCCGCTCATCGATGAAAATCGCGAACTGTTGGCACAGGTCGAGCGGCTGCAGCTGAAAGTGGACGCCGCGCGCCGCGTCTGGTTTCGCGCTGCCCAGCCAGGAACATTCTGGGCAAGACACAATGCGATCTACGCTGCGTGTCCGATCGTTTTGCTCGTTGCGGCGCATCTGCTCATAACGGTGATTTTCGACATTTCGCCGCTTTACTTGCGCATTATGTCGTTGATCATTCCTCTACCCTTTGGATTTTCACTGCTCTGGCTTTCTCATCACGGCATCCGCTGGGCACTCGCCGATGGGATCGTGGTCGGCGTTCTCAGCGTGGCCGGCATGCTCGCGATCGTTGCGTATACGGACAACCTGCCGATTTGGCCGGACAATGCGCGGGATTGGCGCGAGACGCTGGAATATGCAGTGAGCATCGCGCTTGCCTACGTCACCGGCACCGTGCTGGCTTTGTTGATCCGCCGTATGATTCCGCGGACGCTTGACCGCACCCGTGCGCCTGGCCCGCTCGCGATCATGATCGCAAGCACCATCGGACGCCACGTCGGCGAGCAGGCGCTGCGACGCCGCGCGCAAAAGATTCAGGACAATTTTGGAACGATCGCCACCGCGGCCGGCGCACTGGTCGCCGGTGCCGGTTCGCTTTACACAGGCTTGCGCGCCCTCCTCAGCGGCTAAATTGACTAGCGCGACCAGGTCACAAGCGTAACCCCGGCGGCGGCATCGAGATCGCGCGGCGGGCCGGGCTTGAGCCCGTGGCGCAGCAGTACGTCTTGCGGCGTCGCGTTTGGCCCGACTTCGGTGAAGACCGGCAGGCCGCCGGGGATTCGCGCATGCGCGGCGCGCGACAAATGAAAGCTGTCGTAGAACGGCAGAAACATGCTGAACACCTCGGTGCCGCCGATGATGGCGACTGTGCCGTTGATCGCGCCGATTTCGGCCAGTGCGCGCTCGAAACTCGCTCCGGCCGGATTCCATAACAGGGCATTGGGATGCGAGGGATCGGGCGCAAGCGCCGCAATCTGGCGTGTGACAATGATGCGCCTGCGCCGGCCCGCGCGCGGCCCACCTTCGTGCGAGCGTCGGCCATGCACCACGGCGGCGGCATGATCGAGGCTATCTTGAAGGAAATGCTGGTCGGCGGCGTTGCGAATCGTCTCCGGCATTTCGCCGTTGCGGTCGGCGATCATACCGTCGGCCGAAATGATCGCGAAGCCTTCAACGCGAAGCACAGGCGATCGGCCTCAGAACAGCGTGAGATATTTCAAAAGCGATACTATGCCGAGGATGATGACGATCACCCGTGCGATCTGTTTGCCGCGGCCATTGAGCGGCAGCATGTTGATCAGATAAAGCACGAGAATAATGACGAGGAAGGTGATCAGAACGCTGATGAGGGTGGACATGCAAAAATCCTCGGGTCGAAAATCTCAAGCATTGATCCCATTTTTCCCGGCAACGCACAATCGCATCGCCGGTCCGGTTCGGCAGGGCGAAGGTGCATTTTGCTGCGCTTAAGTCTATAGTAGCCGCCGGTTCATTCGCTCGCTCGGGGAAACGATGTCGGAGCAGCCCAGCCTGATCATGATCCAGTTCCTCGCCTGGATGGCGGATCGCCCGCGCAACTACAGCCAGGCGATGGAGGCATGGCGCAGCAGCTGCCCGCGGCTCTCGGTCTGGGAGGATGCGATCATTGACGGGCTGATCCGCATCGAAAGCGATGCCGGTCGTACCGTGCGCCTCACGGCACGCGGCGCTGCCGTGCTCCAGGCGGCGCAGCAGCAAAGCCGCGCGCCGATCGCCGGCAGGCCCGACTTCAATGAGCCGGCCAAAGCGCGCGACAGGGCGTCCGCGTAGCGCCTGCGATGATGCAAGTCCCGTAAACGCTCTGCGATACTATCCCGTCGCGCCGAATCACTCGGGGGTTGGCATGAACGGGGTACCGCCGGATGCGCACACCAAGGCGCTCGAATTCGTCAATCAGGGCTGCATCTTTGCTCTGGTCGTGACGATCGCGCTGTTGGCCTGGGTGGCCTCGGGCGTGGACTTTTCCAATCAGATGCTCCGGCTTGCCGCCATGGTCTGTCTGACCCTGTCGGTCGTCTATGGTGTTGCCGCGCTCGCCCTTATTCCGCTGATTCAGGAGGCGCGCCGGCCGGGCCAATCCAATTTCGACGTCGACGCACGCTACCGGCTGTTCGGCCGCCGCTCGTTGCGGCTCAAATCGGTGCTGATGCCGCAATATCTGCTGCTGCTCATAGGCGTCATTGTCTTCGCCGCCGGCATGGCGGATTGATGATTCATATCCTGCTCATTCCCGCGCCAGCGACGCGTGGTAAGCGCATTCATCGGCTCGGCGCTCTCGGCAATGTGCATCCAGATGGCGAACGGACCGGAGAGGCTCGGACGCGGCCGGCGGCGCGTGATGTCGTCCTACAGCGCTGCTGGCGCGAGCTCAGATTTTCACTTCGGATGTCTTGGATACGTGCCATGAACCTGCGGCCCTATGGCCGTCCTTCGGAAGCCTCAAGATCGCGCAAGATCAAAGCACGGCCGCATTTTGTCTGGCGGCCGCGCTTGAGCGGGTGAGCTTGGCCTAGCTCAGCACACCGTACTTCTTGAACCAGTCGATCATCCGACGCCAGCCGTCTTGGGCGGCATCCTGGCGATAGCTCGAACGGTAATCGGCATGAAAACCGTGCGGCGCGCCGGGATACAGGTGAAATTCCGCAGTCTTGCCGGCAGCTTTCAGCGCCGCTTCCATCTGCTTGACCTGCTCGACTTTGATTCCAGCATCCGCCTCGCCGTAAAGGCCAAGCACCGGCTCTTTGACCTCGGGCGCCAATTCGATCGAGCTCTTGGGCACGCCGTCGCTCCTGTCGATCAGCGTGCCGTAGAAGGCGACGCCGGCCTTCAGATCGGGATTATGCGTCGAATAATGCCACACATTACGCCCGCCGCGGCAGAAGCCGATAATGCCGAGCCGGTTGCCGTCGCCGCCTTGCGCCTTGGCCCAGGCCGCCGCGGCGTCGAGATCGGCAAACAACAGGCTGTCGCTCTCCGCATTCACGATCGGAAAGATCTTCTGCATGTCGTCGATTTTGGTGAGATCGACGCCGCCGCGGAAATAATAATCGGGTGCCGCCGCAAAGGCGCCGAGATGACCGAGCCGGCGCGCGACGTCCTTGATGTATTCGTGCAGGCCGAAAACCTCCATGCAGACGAGAATGATCGGCGGATGCTGTCCGCCGGCCGGGCGCGCGTAATAGATCGGCATGTCGCCGCCCGCGACTTTAGTGGTGGCGCTGCCGGCATCGAGGCCGTTGCTGTCGGTGTGAATGGCGTCGGCCCGCACCGGTCCCGCGACAAGCGTATAGCCTGCGGCCGCCGCGGCCGAACTTGTCATGAAGCCGCGCCGTGAAAGCGGCGGCATAACTTTGCACAGTCCGACCATGTCGGACGGAAGTGTTGGCTTGTTCATGGGGTCTCCCGCTCCTTGACGCCGAATGACGGTGGCGTTTCTCGCGTGATGAGTGCCTGAAACGGCACCGACGCTAACACCGAAGGCGCACAACCCATCCGAGTTCCAGCGCAAATTGTAGGACGGCGCGGGGCGGCAGATGGCGGCACATGGCGGCACATGGCGATTGCATTGCGGCGCATAAACGCGTATTTGAAATTCAAACTGCCGTTTAAAAAGACGCGGGCCAGCGAATAGGCGATGACGCGACCGTCCGAAGTCACCCGTGACCGCATCATGAAAGCCGCCGAGCGGCTGTTCGCCGAGCGCGGCTATGATGGCACCTCGATCCGCGCCATCGTCGCCAAGGCGCGTGTCAATCAGGCGGCGATCAACTACCATTTCGATGGCAAGGACGGGCTCTATCGCGAGGTCTTGCGCGGCGCGTTTCGCGGCATGATCGCCGAGCAGGTCTCGCATGGTGAAGAGCTCAAGGCCATGTCGCGCGAGGAGGCGCTCACGGCCTTCATCCGCCGGCAGTTGCATCCGCTGATGGCGCGGGACGAATTTTCCCGGCACATGCGGATTTTCAACTGGGAATCGGTACACCCGACGCCGGTATTCCGCAGCATGATGGCCGAGGAATCAGCCCCGTTCATGGGGCTTGCCACCGATATTGTGCGCCGCTTCGTCCCTGAGGCCGACGCGCGCACGCTGATGGTCGCGGCGATCTGGCTGATCGGCCAATGCAGCGTGTTCTTGCGCAACCGTGACACGCTGGCTGAGCCTCCCTTCGGGCTTGATCTCGACGAATCGACCGTCGAGTGGCTCGCGCAAATGGTCAGCCGCTGGGTTCTGGCCGGGTTCGGTCGATCGGCGCCGGCCAACAAGGCATAACGCATGATGCATAAAGCATATGGCCGCCGGCGCGGGGGTGATTTGCCGGTCAATAGGTACGATCAATACGTACGACATGAGACATAGTCAGCGGTCGAAAAGGAGAGGAATGCCGCAAAATTTCCTTGTTCCGGGCCAGCGGTCGCCAAAAACGGATGTTTGAAATTCGACCGGCCGTTTGAAAAATGGGGAGCGCACCATGCAGCCGAGGTTGCGGCCAGGGGTGAAGCCGGTCTCGAATCCTCCGGCCTTCATCGAGCACAGCCGGCCGCGCTATTGTGGGCGCGGTCACGGTGCGCCGCTGCTCGCGCGTTTTCTTGGCAAATTCGTTCTCGATATCATGCCGGCGGCGCTGGCGAGCGTGATCGGCGGTTTTCTCTGCACTCAGTATCAGTTCGGCCATAAGGCGCCGCAGCCGGTGCTTGAGCAGGTGACCCCGGCCTCGGCCGAGATGATGGCGCTGGTGCGCGATGAACACGCGATGATCACCGATTACCTCAAGAGCCAGATGGCGGCTGAAAAGTCGCGCGTCGCCAAGCAAGACGCGGATCTAGCGCGCGCCGCTGAGGACGCCAGGCTCGCAGAGGATAAGGCCGCCGACAGCAAGCCGGCCGTCGATATCAAGGCGGCGGTTGAAGTTGTGCCGCGTCACAGTATGGCCGCCGCCGCGTCGAAACCGGTGGTGTATCGCACCAAGCCGGTGGCGGCGCAGGCCGCAGTGGCAGCGCCCCGTGCGCCCATGGTTATCGCGCAGGCCGATCAGGGCGCCGACAGCGCGCCGGCTTCGGATCGAGCCGATCCCGATTCGCTTCTCGCCAAGACCATCGAGCTTAAGGACCGCATGCTCACGACGACACGCCACGTCGTCTCGGCAATCGGCGACATGTTCTCCACGCTCAGCGACAAGCTCACGCCGTCAGCCACGCTGCCGCGGCAGCTGAGCTCTGAATACTGAGCCGGCCCACCCGCTACGCTGTTACCACAGGCAGGGTCGACCTGGTGCCATTTGGCAACAGCCCCCGGATTTCACACCCGCCGCGGCTTGCGGGCTCTGGTCACCCTGGCTAAGGCATAGCACATCGGAACCGGGAACCCGCGCCGGGTGCGAAGGTCCGGCTCGTCGTGCGCCAAAGTCTGGATGGGCCTCTGCGCAAGCGAGCCAATCGAGGAGGGAGATGATGCGTTCCGCCGGGAATTTCAGTCCGGAGTGGGGCTATCTCGCTCCGGCGCCGAGCTTTCTGCGAACGCTTCGCATCGTGCTGGCAGCCACCGCGGTCGGCGCCACGGCAGGCGCCGGCGTCGTGCTGTCGCTGGTCGACCGGCCTTCCACCGAAGGGGAAAAAACGGCAGTGGCGGCGCATGCGATTGTCATCGCGGTGCAAGCCGCGCCGACAGCGGCGGCTCCGGTCACTGCAGTGGCTCCAGTCGAAGCGGCTCCAGTCGCTGCTGCGGCCCCTCTATCTGCGCCCGCCAAGCTGTCGCCGGCGCCGAGCGCTCCATCGGCGGCTCCGCCTGCGCAAGAATCCTCGCCTCAGACTGCGCCGCCGGTGGCGCTCCAAGGCGCCGTGCCAGACACGCCGCAGAGACAAGCAAGCGCAGGGCCGGATCATGCAACGCAGGCAGCCGCACGCGGCGTTGCGGCGCGGCCCGCTCCGTCGGCGCTCGCGAATGGCGCTGTGGATAACAGGGCGGGGGCAAGCGCCGCCTCGACACAGCCCGCCGCGAGCGTCGCGGCCTTGTCCGATTCGTCGGTGCCGGATGATGCAGTGGCCGGCGATCAAGCAACGCCTTCGCCGCAGCCGCAGAAAAGGACGAAGCACAGAAGCTCCAGCGCCTTTGGGCCGCCGAACCTTGGCGCCGCACTGCGGCACCTGTTCAGCGCCCGCGCCTACTATCGCGGTCTCTAGAAGAATCGCTCAAACGCCCGCCGTAATCGGACCATGTCGGGAGCGCGCCGCATAACCGTGCGTCCGCCCGCCACAATGTGGCGGGCGGCGGCAGGAAGGCCGGCGAATTTACTTGCAGACGCCCTTCTTCACCGCGGCGGTTTGCGCCGCCCAGGCGCCCTGGAAGTCGGGCGCGCTGGCAATTTTGGTCCAGCCGGTACCCCACGGCGCGGCTCCGGAATTCCACCAGATGCGACAATAGCCGAGTTCGAACTTGACGACGGAGAAATCGGCGCGCGCCGGCGTCGCGGCGGCGAAAGCAAGGGTCAAGATGCCCGCTGCAAAGGCCAAACGCTTCATGGTGTTAGCTCCCCTGTTGTGCCTTCCCGGAAGTTTCCGATAGTACGTGGCCGATTGTCAGGCAAGTCCGTAGCGGAGGCGCGTTGCGAGTTCTATGTGAGTGAGGCAGGCGCGCAACAATTGGCGCAAGGAGTGGAGGGAGATTTATGCCGGAGGTTGTGGTTTATATTTTGGAAGGCCGCACGCTCGAGCAGAAGCGCGGCCTGGTCAAAGATATTACCGAAGCTGTTGTCAAGAATGCCGGTACGACGGCCGAGCAGGTGACGGTGTCCCTCGTCGAGACGCCGAAGACATCAAAAGCCAAAGGCGGCGTGCTGTTCAGCGAGATGCCGGCGCGCCGATAGGGCTGCACTCCATTTCGCCGTGGAAAGCCAAGGCTGTGGCGCTCCATCATGCTGCGGTGGAACCGATCACAGCTGTTAAACTTGCCGTGAGTGCAGCGCATAATTCTCTTGCTGCAATGCGGTAAACCATTGATAATCAGCACTCAAAGACCGAAAGGCGGCAACAACCAGAGGTGCAGAATGAGCGAAACATGGGAGACGAAGGATGGTCGGCGCCGGGTGCGGCGCGACCCGCCGACGATCGACGACGCCGTTCTGGCGGCTCAGGGACTGGCCGACGATATCGACAGCCAGATCGAGATTGTCATGTCGCTGATGAATGTCTCGGCCGAAGCAGCGAGGGACGCAGTCCTGAAAAACGGATTGCGCAAGGACAAGGAGGCCGATCGCTTCACCGTCGCCGGGCGCAGCGGCGCGCCGCGCACGGTCGTCGTGGAGCGCCGGGCGCCGCGCCGTCCGACGGGCGCACGGCCTGTGATCAGCGCCAGCTACCAGCGGGGCCGGATCTAGCGCTTGGGCCGCCTCGGAAAGGGGCGGCCACGCCCTGTTTTAAGTCTATTATCTTGCGCGCGCCGCGGCGATACGGTGCCAGACGAGGAGCACGACGACGGCGCCGAGCGTGGCGGTGATCAGGCCTGCGCCCTGGTCGGGACCGTAATGGCCGATCGCCTGACCGATGAAGGTGGCAACGAAGGCGCCGACGATGCCGAGCACCGTGGTCATGATGAAGCCCGACGGATTGTTCGGACCGGGCATTAGGAACTTTGCAATGACGCCAGCGATGAAGCCGATAATGATGACCCAGAGTATGCCCATGATGACCCTCACAGTGACGGTGCGGTGACGGACCGGACGGCGGCTCGTGCCTCCATTTTGCAACGTAGCCGTGTTGATTGGCACATAGGCAAGCCGCCTCCCCGGCACAAGTTCCCGCGGGCTTGCTTGGGAACACGTGCGATGGGCGCGCATGCCGTCCTCCTTTATAGTCGGTTTGACGACGCGCGAGATGTCGTCGCGCCACGGACCGACAGCCTGCGCAACGGGGTATTAAGAGCTGGGATTTGCATCGCTTGCGTGAAAAATCCGAACAAGGCGTACAATGGTCAGGATCGCAATGACCAAAACGCTTGAGAAGCCGCGCACCACGCTGCGCACCAAGACGCAGCGTCCGCCGCTCTATAAGGTTATTCTGCTCAATGACGATTACACACCGCGCGAATTTGTCGTGCAGGTGCTCAAAGCGGTGTTTCGCATGAACGAAGATCAGGCCTATCGCGTGATGATGACGGCGCACCAGCGCGGCGCCTGCGTGATCGCCGTCTATACGCGTGACGTTGCCGAGACGAAAGCGAAAGAGGGAACCGAACTCGGCAAGAGCAAAGGATATCCGTTGTTCTTCACCACCGAGCCGGAAGAATAGTTGGAGGAAGTCTACCGGCGAATGCCGGCTTATTGCGATGAGGATCTCCCCGCGTTCGAGGTGTCATTCGCAGCGATCTGAACGATCTGCCCCGCACCTTGCGCCGGCGCATCTGTATAGGCATAGATGAAGCCGCCGACTGCCATGCCGATGCAGAATACTGCAAGCATCGCCAACATCAGAGCGCCCTCGTTCTGCGCAGGTGCCTGAACATTGCGCAATTGCTTGTCCAGAAGTTCCCGATCATGCCGATTCATTTTGCGATTCTCCGCGGCCGCTTTGAAACTTTATTTTGAATGCGTTTTGATTTCCTACGATCAATCCCGTCAGAAAATGTCCTTATAATCGGCGGACGCAGCGTATGTTCCAAGCGCAGGGCGGCTTTGCAGGGCTGACCGGCTTGCATGAATAAGCGGCGGATTGCTGCGCCGCCGCAACCGCAAGGAACGACGGGCCGATAGTCGGCGTTACTGCCAGGGCGCGGGGCAGAGGGTACCAAGGAATATTGGCGCCATGCCCGCAGGCTATCCGGATTTCAGTTGGTTTGTCCGGACTGTCCGCATGCTGATGGTGGTCGCAATCGCGGTGCTCTGCGGTGCGGTAATCGGCGGCTATACAGTGTATGCGATCAATAGCGTATTGACCGAGCGTCCAGGCGTGGAAATGCACGCCGAGGGCGGTTCCGGCAAGCAAACGAGCGGCATCAATCAAGCTTCGCCGCAGGCGCCTGCACCCGCAACAATGCGACGAACGGATCCCGCAGGCTCAGAGCCAGAATCGACACCGCCGGCGCAGGCACCCGCGCAGCAGCGACAAGGATTGCAACAGACCGCGCAAGGCGCAGCGTCGGGCGCGGAGCAGGCCACCGCGCCGCAAAGCGTGACGGCACAGCCGGCGCAGGCCACGCCGCCGGAGAGCAATGTAAGCCGCCAGGCCGCCGAATCGCCCGTGCCGCTGCAAGCCGACCCGCCGGCGGCGCAGACGCCCGCTTCGGAGCCGCAAAAGTCTGCGGATCGGCCTGTCACGGCGCCTTCAGCGCAGCAGGAGGCGAAGCGTATGCCGGAGGGCCGCTCTCACGCCGACGTCGCACATGGCGCCGACCATACCGTGCACGCCGCGTCGCCCGACAGCGGCGAGTCCGCCGAGGAGCCGGCCGCCGCGGAAACCGGGTCGCCTCGTGCCGCACCAGCGACTGCCGCCAATCGGGCGGCGTCGACAGCGGTTCGGTCGACCAAGGAGGTCAAAAGGCGCACGGCGATGAAACGTCAACCGCCGGCGCCAGCCCAGCAACCGCCAATACAAGATGCCAATGCGGCGCATCCGGTCCCGCGCGATCGCCCCGTTTATGACTATTATTACGACGGCAACCGCTATACCGATCACAGCGCTTATGCCGATCGCTACAGCAAGGGCGGTGATTGGGGCCGCTATGGCGACGCGTCCGGTCGTTCGGATGACCGCATGCGCCGCACAATCCTGCCACCGCAGCCTCGCGCACCGTTTTTTGACGGCTTTTTTGATCGCGGCGACTATTAAGCCGCACGGCCGTCATCCTGGTGTGCCTGCCATGGGGCTTCGAAGGTGCTGCTGCATGGTCGCGGCCACTCATTCTTCGAGGCTCGCTCCACTCGCCGCTCGGGATCACGAATCGAACGCGCGGGCCATCCGCTTACGCTCACTTCCCGCCGCCCTGAATCGACACGCCGTTCGGCCCGAAACTGATCGACATGCCTTCCGGCGGATGGCGATCGCGATAAAGCTGATAGCTCAGCACGGCCACGGCAACCACCAGCGCGCCGATAACAAGATAAAGAGCATTGGTGCGCGCCATGGCTGTCGCCTTATTTGCCCTTAAGAGTCTTATCGAGCCAGGGGCGCAGCTCCGGCGGCACGTCGGCGCGTGCGGCGATCATCGCGGCAAGCTCCTTGTCGCCGTTTAGATTAATGACGAGCCTGGCAAAACCCGCCTCCGACATTTTCGCATTTTTGTTGGCGATGATCCGGCGCTTGATGTCGCGATCGCCCCGCCGCAGCAGCACATCGGTGACGATTTCGCCAAGTCGCGGCCGGCAGGCAATCGCCAGCAACATTTTCGGCTCGGCCTTTTCGGCGATGTCGGCAAGATCTTTGTCGCGCAATGAGGGCGACAGCGCGATGACCGGGCCGCTGATCGTCGAATCGTTGTGGCGGGCGAGCGAGCCGAGACTCTTGGGCGGACCCTTCTGTACCGGCGCAAGCGACATGGCGACTTCGACGAGCGCCTTGCGATCGCTCTTTTTGATCATGCGAAACAACACCTCGTCGAAGACGTCGGTCTGGTCGCTGGTGCAGACCTCCGCATTGCTCAGGAACAAATTGATCATCCGGCGCAGCGCGTCGCGCCGCCACGGGTCGGGTGCCCGGGCAAGTGTCGATTCGAGATCCTTGAGCAACGACTGCGCGGCAGGCGTCATGTCGGGGAGTTTTGACGCGAATTTCCTAAGCAATTCCAAACCGCCGCAGAACGTAGCGGCTTCCGCCGTCGGCCGGAAGCGCCGGCGGCTCCATTTCCCCAAAAGATACCGGGAAGATGGCGGGCGGATTTGCGCGTGCTGGTTGTGCGCGCGCAAATTCGATGGCCGAGAAGGCGTGTCTTTAGGCGCTGCGCCGCGTGGGGAGGCGGTACGCCATGCGCGCGTGGCCGGCGCAGTATGAAAAGCCGCTCGCGACTTCGTTGCCGCAAAACGCGCAAGCCGCCGCGCCGTCGTCGCTGACCGGCCAACGGCATTTGCGTTCGGTGAGCTCAAAGAGCGAGCAGGGCTGCGCGCTGGCGACTGGTGCCGGCGGGCCGTCAGCAGTTGCAGACGCAACGACCGCCTTGCCGACGCCGCGCGAGGCGGCGTCGGCAAACAGCAAGCGCAGCAATCGACGCTGGGTTACCGGCCGCTGCCGCGGCTCATGTGGAGCGCAGGCGCGCATCGGCGAGCCGGGAGAACGGCCGGTTGAAAGGCCAAGCCGGTGGATCTTGCCGATGACGGCATTGCGCGTGACGCCGATCGCGGCGGCAATCTGACTGCAGGTCAGACCCGTCTTGATACAGGTGCGCAGTTGCTCGACCCGCTCCGGGGTCCAAGTCACGCCTGATGCTACGCCGCCAGATGCTATGCCAGAGACTACGCGAGAATTTACGCCAGAAGTCGCGGTCGAACTTGCAATTGTCATGGGTACGGCCTCCTCGCCATCGCGGCCTGTTCTGGGCCGCTGACAGAGCGAAGGCCGCGCCCAACGCGGGGACCAGCCACTGAAATTGCCGACGCAAACAAGGCCAAAGGACGAATTCGGTGCACGCGAGCGTGATGCCGCCTTCACCGAGCCGCATCCGCGCTTTGGCGATTGCAACCCGTTGCTGTTAATCCGGCGGCCTCCGCAATGGGGAGACCGTCTTAAGCTTGTTGAGCGAAAACCCTCGCCAGGCACAGCGAATCACGATTCGACTCGCCTGCCAATAGTTAAAATGGCATTATAACTGGGTTATAAAACAAGGTATTTCTTCCTATGGCACGTCCCGAAAACCGCTCGGAAGCGCGGGCGTTGAGCGTCACCCTGCCGCTCGAGACTTTCAATTACCTGGCGCTGCTGGCCACGCTGGGAAAACTCGGGCGAACCGAGAACGAGGTCGCGACCCATATTCTGGTGCGCGAAGTTTATGCGATGCATTCCCGCGGCTTCCACGAAACGCGCATTCCGCCCCCTGCCGATGAAGGGACGTGAGGGACGACGCTCCCGCCGTCTCTGGTCTACACGCTTTGGCGCGGCTGCCGTTCTTCGTACAAATCGTCCGTCTCAACATCGCGGCTGCGGTGCTGGTGGTTGCAATCATGCCGTTATTTTTGCACGGCAGCCGAGGGTTGTGGTGGTGCGGCGTCATCGGAATTGTTGCAAGCTTTCTGCTCGTTGCCGTCGGTCTCGTGTCGATGTTCGTGCGGCGCCTGCACGATCCGGGGCCTGTCCGGCTGTCATGCCACCTGGGTGTTCGGCGCTCCGATCGTGCGGACGACACTATCGTACAGGCCGCCCAATGTTGCCCCCTGGGGCCTTACAGTCTGGGCGATATGCTTTTGGCTTATGTTCTGGCCGGGCAGCCGCGGCGCCAATCGATTCGGCGAAGTGGCGGCATGAGGCAAGGTCATTTCACCGCGAGCAACTCGACATCGAAGATGAGCGTTGCATTGGGCGGAATGACGCCGCCGGCGCCCTTCTCGCCGTAGGCGAGGTGGGGTGGAATGATCAGTGTGCGCTTGCCGCCGACCTTCATGCTGGCGACGCCTTCGTCCCACCCGGCGATGACCTGGCGTTGCCCGATCGGAAACGAGAACGGCTTGCCGCTGTCGAACGACGAGTCGAATTTCTTGCCCTTCTTGCCGTTCTCGTAGAGCCAGCCGGTGTAATTCATCACACAGGTCTGGCCCGGCTTGGGCGAAGGTCCGCTGCCCACTTTTGTATCGATGATGGTCAAGCCCGACGCGGTTCTCACGACCGGCTGCGCCCGCGCGGGAGCGGCGAGGGCGAATGTCGCAAGAGCGGCGCACGTGATATTGCGGCGCGTGAGGGCCGGCATGATTTGGTCTCCTTCACCGGAGGAAAGATTGAGGATGGACTGAGCAAAGCGATCCCATCATTGCGCAGCAAAAGCAAGATGGGGAATCCCACAGCGCTTCGACCCATCGGGCATGCCGCCGCCCCGCCGCCAAAAGCGGCTCGTGGCGATCATCGATTTCTCGAAAATCGCCGCCGATGACGCCCGCGGCATGGGTGCCTGGTGCGTTTCGTCCTCGCCGCTCTGCGACGTGCGGCTACTCCGCCTGCGTGAAATCGTAGCGGTCCTTAATATAGCGGTTGAAATAGGCGCCCGTCGATTCGGCGTCGGCGAAGTTCGCGTAAATGCCGCGCGGTACGTCGTAATATTTATACGTGCGGCCGTCGGTGAAGATGACGCGCAGCTCGCGCGCCAGGGCGTCGTATTCGATGGATCGGATCGCCGTTGACTCGACCGCGGGCATCGTTGCCTCCTGCGGCATCAACGCGCGGCTTGCCGTTTCGGTGTATGTCACTTTCGGCATAGCGGATGCGACGGGGCGTCAGTGCCGGCATGCAGCAAAGCGCGTGCAGCCGGTAGCGCAGCGCCCAGGATGGGTCGAGCGCAGCAAAACTCATCGGACAAGCGTGCGGCCGCGTCACCCGGATTCGTTGTTGCCGAGGCTGACCCGGCAATCCATGCTGGGCGCCCGCTTGGAAAGAAGTGCCGGACATCGCCGCGCTGATCCAGCCTGTGCTCGGTCGGGGAGGGGACAAAGACCACCCAGGGAGAAAAAATTGCCACAACGCGTTTTGATCACCGCCGGCGCCGCCGGCATCGGCCGCGAATTCGCGCGCGCGTTCACAGCCGCAGGCGCCAAGGTCTTCGTCTGCGATATCGACACTCACGCGCTCGAGGCGATCGCGAAGGAAATTCCCGGCTTGCTGACGCGGCCCTGCGACATGGCGCGCCGCGCCGAGATCGAGGCCATGGTCGGCGACGCGGTCGCGCGCCTGGGCGGGCTCGACGTCTTGATCAACAATGCCGGCATCGCCGGCATGACGCTGCCGGTCGCCGATTATCCGCCCGACGACTGGGACAAGGTAATCGCGGTCAATCTCACCGGCATGTTCGACGTGACGCGGCTTGCGATCCCGCACTTGAAGCAATCGGCGGCCGGCGTCATCATCAACATGTCCTCGATCGCCGGGCGCTACGGCTTTGCCAATCGCAGCCCCTACGCCGCCACCAAATGGGGCGTGATCGGCTTCACCAAGACGCTGGCGATGGAGCTTGGGGAATGGGGCATCCGGGCCAACGCGATCGCACCCGGCGCGGTCGAGGGCGACCGCATCGAGCGCGTGTTCGCAGGCCGCGCCCAGATCAGCGGCAAGACCATGGAGGAGGTGCGCGCCGAGGCGATGGCCGCGCAGTCGATCAAGGCGATGATCGATCCGAAGGACATCGCCGCGCTCGCCGTGTTCCTGGCCTCCGACGCGGCGAAGTCGATCAGCGGGCAGGTGCTGCCGATCGACAACGACCGGCAGCGGGCGTGATGACTTCGCGTGCGCAGATGGATCCGCAGGGAATGTTCCCCGATTACCCCGAAAGCAAAAATTCTTGTCAGTAGGGCGACGGCGCGTTTGAAGCGCCGCCGCAGTCAATGGTCTTACGTCAGTGATTTACGAGCACCCCGTCGTCGAGCCGCACGTATCGCACTTCAGACACGTGCCGTTGCGCACCAAAGTAAAATTGCCGCATTCGCTGCAGGCTTCGCCTTCGTAGCCTTTGGCGCGGGCTTCGGCGCGTTTCTCGGCGGCTGCCGCTTTGGCAAAGGCGCGAGCGTCGGCGCGGTTGAAGGCTTCGAGCGCGGTCGCCGGCGAGAGCTTTTGCTCGGGCTCGGTCTTCAGCGCCGTTGCGCCCTCGGCGCGCGGGCCGGAGGAGGCGAATGCGGTGACGTTGCTCGCCCCGCCGCGTCCGCCTTCGGCCCCGCCCCGACCACCTTCGGTGGCCGGCCCTCCGCCTGCCGGGGAGGGCGAAGAGCCGCCGCCTTCCATGACTTTGAGGCGATCGGTGCGCGAGCGGGTCAGGCCCTTCGATACGTAACGCGTGGCCGGCGAGGGCTTGCCTTCCTCGACGCCCTTGCCAAGCGCGTCAAAGCCTTCGCCGCTCGGATCGACGTGCGCGAGATCGAAGCGCTCGAGATAGCTCACCGCGAGCTCGCGGAAGACATAATCGAGGATCGAGGTCGCGTATTTGATGGTGTCGTTGCCCTGCACCGGGCCGGACGGCTCGAACCGGGTGAAGGTGAAGGCATCGACATATTCGTCCAGCGGCACGCCATATTGCAGGCCGAGCGACACGGCGATGGCGAAATTGTTGAGGAGCGAACGCAGCGCCGCGCCCTCCTTGTGCATATCGATGAAGATCTCGCCGAGCCTTCCGTCGTCGTATTCACCGGTGCGCAGATAGACCTTGTGGCCGCCGACCACGGCTTTCTGCGTGTAACCCTTGCGCCGGTCAGGCATGCGCTCGCGCTCGCGCATCACGACAATGCGCTCGACGACTTTCTCGACCACTTTCTCGGCAAGCCCCGCTGCGCGCGCCGCTGCCGGCTTCTCCAAAAACGCCTCAACGACATCGTCGTCTTCGGCATCATCGGCAATGAGCTGGCTCTGCAGCGGTTGCGACAGTTTTGAGCCGTCGCGATAGAGCGCGTTGGCTTTGAGCCCCAACCGCCAGGACAACAGATACGCCGCCTTACAGTCCTCGACGGTGGCGTCATTGGGCATGTTGATGGTCTTTGAGATCGCGCCCGAGATGAACGGCTGCGCCGCCGCCAGCATGCGGATGTGGCTTTCGACCGACAGAAAGCGCTTGCCGGTGCGCCCGCACGGATTGGCGCAGTCGAACACGGCATAGTGCTCGGGCTTCAGATGCGGCGCGCCTTCCACCGTCATGGCGCCGCAAACGTGGATGTTGGCCGCTTCGATCTCGCGCTTGGTGAAGCCCAGATGCGCCAGCAGATCGAAATTCGGCGCCGCCATCTCCTCGGGCTCGATGCCGAGCTCGTCGCGCAGGAACTCGACGCCGAGCGTCCATTTGTTGAAGGCGAATTTAATGTCGAAGGCGGTCGGCAGCGCTTTTTCCACGCGCTCCAGCGCCTCGGGCGTGAAGCCTTTGGCCTTCAGCGTCGTGTGGTTGATAGCAGGAGCCTGGCCGAGCGAGCCGTGGCCGACGGCATAGGCGACGATCTCGGCGATCTGGCTTTCGCCATAGCCGAGCACGCGCAAGGCCTCCGGCACGGCGCGGTTGATGATCTTGAAATAGCCGCCGCCGGCAAGCTTCTTGAATTTCACCAGCGCGAAATCGGGCTCGATGCCGGTGGTGTCGCAATCCATGACCAGGCCGATCGTGCCGGTCGGCGCCACCACCGTCGCCTGCGCATTGCGATAACCATGCGCCTCGCCGAGCTTTAATGCGCGATCCCAAGCCAGCTTTGCATGCTCGGCCATCGCCTTGTCCGGGCAGGCCTTGTGGTCGAGCGGCACCGGCGGCGTGGTCATCTGCTCATAGCCGGTGCGCTCGCCATACGCGGCGCGGCGGTGGTTGCGGATGACGCGCAGCATGTGCTCGCGGTTCTCGGCATAGCGCGGGAACGGGCCGAGCTCGGACGCCATTTCGGCCGAAGTCGCATAAGCGACGCCGGTCATAATGGCGGACAGCGCGGCGCAGATGGCGCGGCCGGCTTCGGAGTCATAAGGAATGCCGGACGACATCAACAGCCCGCCGACATTGGCGTAGCCCAGCCCGAGCGTGCGGAAGTCATACGAGCGCTGCGCGATCTCGCGCGAGGGGAACTGCGCCATCAGCACCGAGATTTCGAGCACGACGGTCCACAGCCGCACGGCATGCTCGTAACCCTCGATGTCATAGGCATGCGTCTTCTCATCGTGGAAGGCGAGCAGATTCAGCGACGCCAGATTGCACGCCGTGTCGTCGAGGAACATGTATTCCGAGCACGGATTGGAGGCGAGGATCGGGCCCGAGGCGGCGCAGGTGTGCCAGTCGTTGATCGTGGTGTGGAATTGCAGACCGGGATCGGCCGACGCCCAGGCGGCATGGCCGATTTTCTCCCACAAATCGCGCGCCTTCACAGTCTTGGCGATTTTGCCCGGCTTGGTGCGCCAGAACAGATCCCAATCGCGATCGGCCTCGACCGCTTTGAGGAATTCATCGGTGACCCGCACCGTATTGTTGGAATTCTGGCCGGAGACCGTCAGATAGGCTTCCGAATCCCAGTCGGTGTCGTAGGTCGGGAAATGGATATCCGTATAGCCCTGCTTGGCGAACTGGATGACGCGGCGGATGTAATTGTCCGGCACGTGGTTCTTGCGCGCCGCCTTGATCTCGCGGCGGAGCACTGGATTTTTTTCCGGGTCAAAGCAGGCGTCACCCGGGCCCTCGCAGTTTACGCAGGCCTTGAGGATCGCGCGCAGATGGCGCTGATTGATCTTTGAGCCGGTGACAAGGTTGGCGACTTTTTGCTCCTCGATCACTTTCCAGTCGATGAACTGCTCGACGTCCGGATGATCGGCGTCGAGGATTACCATCTTGGCGGCGCGGCGGGTGGTGCCGCCCGACTTGATGGCGCCCGCGGCACGGTCGCCGATCTTCAAAAAGCTCATCAGGCCGGACGACTTGCCGCCGCCGGAGAGCTTTTCGCCTTCGCCGCGCAGTTTCGAGAAATTCGAGCCGGTGCCGGAGCCGTATTTGAACAGCCGCGCCTCGCGCACCCACAGATCCATGATCCCGCCCTCGTTGACGAGATCGTCGGCGATCGACTGGATGAAGCAGGCGTGCGGCTGCGGATGCTCATAGGCGCTCTGCGAGGCGACGAGCTTGCCGGTCTGGAAATCGACGTAGAAATGGCCTTGGCCCGGGCCGTCGATGCCATAGGCCCAATGCAGGCCGGTGTTGAACCATTGCGGCGAGTTCGGCGCCACCATCTGCATCGCCAGCATGTAGCGGTGCTCGTCGAAGAAGG
>JAJPJB010000102.1 GCA_021324465.1 Hyphomicrobiaceae bacterium | reverse complement strand
GCCGCAAGGGCGCGCGGCACCTGGTCGAGACCGATTGTCGAGACACGGACGGCATGCCCCGCGGCACGTGCGGCCGCCTCGGTCAGACCGACGCTCGCCACCTGTGGGTCAGTGAACACAACGGCGGGCATGGCGCTGTTGTCGTAGCGCAGGCTGTCGCCGTTGAGCGCATTCTTGGCGGCGAGCTTGGCGCCGTAGGCGGCCATGTAGACAAACTGGTCCCGCCCGATGACATCGCCGGCGGCATAGACGCCTGCCTTGGTCGTGCGCATGCGATCGTCGACGACGATGCCGCCTTTTGGGGAGAGAGCAATGCCGTGCTCGATAAGCCCAAGGCCTTCGACATTCGGCGCGCGCCCGGTGCTGACGAGCACCTGGTCAACATCGATCACCATGTCCTGGCCGTCGCGCGTGACGGTCAGAGAAACGCGGTCGTCCCCTGTCTTGCGGATTTCGCGATAGGCAATGCCGCTGACAATCGTGATCCCTTCGTCTCGGAAGTATCGCGTAAGCGCCGCGCCGATCTGGGGCTCGGCCTCGGGAAGCAGACGCGACCGGCACACGAGCGTCACCTTGACACCGGCGCGAGCGAACATCTGCGCGAGCTCGGCGCCGATATAGCCGCCACCGATGACGAGCAATGATTGCGGCAGCTTCTCGAGATCGAGCGCGCTTGTGCTGGTGAGATACGGCACGGACTCGATGCCAGTGATGGGCGGGACCGCGGGCCGTGCCCCGGTCGCGATGATAATCCTGCCGGCCGCGATGCGTGCGCCATTCACCTCGACTCCACCGTCGACGAGACGCGCCGGCCCTTCCCGATAGGCGATACGGTTGTAGGCGGGAAGCAAATCCGCGTACTTGGCCTGGCGTAGCTGGGAGACGAGCGCATCCTTTTGGTGAATGGTTTCCCGCCAGTCGGCGAGTTTTGCTTCGGCGGTGATGCCGGCGAAGCGCGCCGCCACGCGGGCATTGTGCAGTGTCTCGGCGGCGCGGATCAGGGTCTTCGACGGCACGCAGCCGATATTGACGCAGGTGCCGCCAATGGTGCCGCTGCCGACAAGCGCCACTTGCGCGCCTTGATCAGCGGCCGTGATCGCGGCGGAGAAGCCGGCCGAGCCCGCGCCGATGACGAGAAGATCACAAGCGCCGTTACGTCCGTTGACGTGGGAGGAGCGGCTCGCGGCGGCCGCGTGATTCGTTTTAGAGTCGGCCGGCGATCGCCGCGCGCTATCGAGACCAGCGAGGCTCGGTCCGAACAAAGCACGGCCGGCTTCCAGCCCTTCCTCCATCGACAGCCGAAAGCCGGGCTCGCCAGTGGAACGTTCGCGACGCCAGGCGGAAAGATGCTCGTCCGAACAGAAGAAGGCGGTTGTCGCGCACAACGAGTTTGCGGCGCATGCACCTTCGTAGCGGACGCTTTGCGACATCACGGCCGTGGTCGGCTCGATGCTAGCCAGTGCTCGCCCGTGGTGCTGCGTCGTGATCCGCATTGGCGCACCGCAATGACGACACTGAGAGGCGATCGAAATGTCGCGATCGGTCATTGCACCAATGCCGAGCGCATCGACCGCACACATGGCGTTGACCACGCGCTCACCCAACGTCACCTGATGTCCGGTCTCGCGGTCGCTGAAGGGATAGGCGCCGACGATGCGCCCGCCTTCAAGAACGACCAAATCGCGCCGGCGGAGCTCTTCGAGCTGAGGCCAGATTGCGGTCTCATTCAGACCTGTGCGCGTTGCAAGCACGCTTGGCGCGGGGGCTCGCCCGTCTTCGATGTAAAGCTGAAGCAGGGCAACGCGGACACGATCCGTGATGGGATCGTAGCCGCTCCAGCGATCGAACACATGATCCGAGCCGACCATGGCCTGCAGCGCGTCCCTGACCGCCGGTGATGAGACGACCGACCAGTCGGGAAACGTCACGGCCTGCCGCACGACAAATGTCGGCAGTGTCGCGGTGGCGGATGATCGGCGCTCGGCCCGCGGCGAAGAGGGTGTGCAACAATCGTTCATGGCCTCGCGTCTTCCTCATGAGTGTTTCGCTCGCAGCCGGTGAGCTTCGCCCGTCGATGACGGTGGCGCCACGCGACGAGAACCAAACCTCCGATCACGATTAACGGAATTGCGGCCAGACCCGTGCCTGCCATCCACGCGCCAAAGCCGGCCAAGGGCAGCACAGCGGCGAGCAACGGCGCCGCGCAGCAGATCGCAGCGAGGATGCCGCCGGCCACGCCGCTGGCGATGAGTGCGCGGTCGCTCAAGCGGGACCTTTCACTTTGCGCTCGCGATATGGGATGGATAACCGGCCTTCGTCGTCGCCGCGATCAGTGCGGTTTCATTGGCGATTGTGTCATCGAATGTGACAGTCGCCATGAAGTCGGCCATCCGGTCCGCTTGGCGGATCTCCACGTTCTTGACGCCTTTCACGCGCAACAGCGACTGCTTCACGATCGGCGGACACAGCACGCAGTCCGCGTTTTTCACATCGAGAACGACGGTCTTGTCTGCTGCATGGGCCGGCCAGGACACCAGAGCTGCGATGACGGCGACAGCGGCGGGAGGTAGGCGCATGAATATCTCCTTGGTTTACAGGAACAGGGCGGCGATTCGCGGGAAGCCGACGGCGATCACGACGAGCACAAGCGCGGTCCAGAGACCGATCTTGGCAAGGCGGCTTGAAGAGGGGCTGGCGCAGTAGGAGCCTTCGGCGCAGGCGATCTTCGGCCTGCGATAGACCAGGTAGAAGCCATAGCCGAGACACGCTGCGGCAATCGCGGCAAACACCGGCTGATAGGGTTCGAGAGCCGTCAGGTTGCCGATCCACGCGCCACTG
>JAJPJB010000063.1 GCA_021324465.1 Hyphomicrobiaceae bacterium | reverse complement strand
CGGCGATCGCCGATTACGGTCCGCTCGAAACCGCGGACGGCCGCGTGTTTGAGATCGAAGCGTTACGGCCAGCTAAGGATCATTTCGTGGCAAAGCTTGCCGGGATTGTCGACCGCGATGCGGCCGAAAGGCTCGCCAATGTGAAACTCTATGTCCCGCGCGAGCGCCTGCCGGCCCCGGAAGCGCCCGATGAATATTATCATGCCGATCTGATTGGACTTTCAGTGTTTGACCGCAGCGGTCGGAAAATCGGTACAGTAATCGCGATCCAAAATTTTGGTGCCGGCGATTTGATCGAGGTAAAGCCAGATGACGACGGCAAGACCGAATTGCTGCCGTTTGACCGGATAAGTGTGCCGGTGGTGGACATCGCCGCAGGCAAGATCATTGTTGATCCACCCGCGCTGGGCGACTGACGCTGCGCGAGCGGTCAGGACTGTAGACGAGGTGCGGCTGCGATGTGGCAGGCGAACGTCCTTACGATTTTCCCGGAAATGTTCCCTGGACCGCTGGGCGTGAGCCTGGCGGGAAAGGCGCTCGCCGCCGGCGCCTGGAAGCTCGAAATCACCGATATCCGCGATTTCGCGACCGACAAGCACCGCAGCGTCGACGACACTCCGGCGGGGGGCGGCCCGGGCATGGTGATGCGGGCCGACGTGCTCGGGCGGGCCATCGACGGTAGGGCCGCCGATAGCTGTCCGCGTCTCCTGCTCTCGCCGCGGGGGGTGCTGCTGACGCAAAGCCGGGTTGAAACGCTGGCCGCCGGCCCCGGCGTGGTGCTGATTTGCGGCCGCTTCGAGGGCGTGGACGAGCGGGTTATCGCCGCCCGCGGCCTGGAAGAAATTTCGCTCGGCGACTATGTCCTGTCGGGTGGCGAAATCGCCGCGATGGCGTTGATTGATGCCTGCGTCCGGCTCCTGCCGGGGGTCATGGGTGCGGCGGCATCGGGTGCGGAAGAGAGCTTTACCGGCGGCCTTTTGGAGTATCCGCATTACACCCGGCCCCAGCTCTGGGAGGGCCTGCGGATCCCGGAAGTCCTGACCTCCGGGGACCACGCCAAAATCGCCGCTTGGCGCCGCGCCGAGGCGGAGCGGCTGACCCGGGAGCGCCGTCCGGACCTCTGGGCGGCCTTTTTACGGCGTTTTCACAACAGCGCCCGCGGCGGGTGACGCTGGGGTGACAAAGCCCGCTGGTTAGCGTAGAAGCACGCTCAACCCGCGTATGACCGGCCGAGACAGCGCGCGCCAGATAAGCGCCGCGGATGGAGATTTCGCCATGAACCTGCTCAAGCAAATCGAAACCGAACAAGTGGCGAAGCTCAGCGCCGGCAAGGAAATTCCCGATTTCCAGCCGGGCGACACGGTCGTCGTGAACGTCAAGATCGTCGAGGGCGAGCGCAGCCGCGTGCAGGCCTATGAAGGCGTCTGTATCGGTCGCTCCGGCTCCGGCATCAACGAGAATTTCACGGTGCGGAAGATCTCCTACGGCGAAGGCGTCGAGCGCGTCTTCCCCCTGTATTCGCCGATGATCGACTCGATCAATGTGGTGCGCCGCGGCAAGGTGCGCCGCGCCAAGCTCTATTATCTGCGTGGCCGGCGCGGCAAGTCCGCCCGTATCATCGAGCGACAGGATCACGGCGAGGCTGGCGCCGAGGACAGCGCTGCCGAGTAGCATCGCGGCTAGTCGGCATCTTTTGCACTTGGCAAGCGCGTACGATCCCGCGCGCTTTTTGCTGTCGGCGCCGGCCAAAACGGTAGAAAACCCACCACTTTTCCTTGCGCCGCTAACCGACTAAATAGTCGCCCCAGCAAGCTGCAACGGGAATTCGGCCGAATAGGAATTCGTCATGGCGAAGCCGCGCACGCTTTAAGACAAGATCTGGGACGATCATCTGATCGAGGAGGCGCCGGACGGCGCCTGCTTGATCTACATCGACCGCCATATCGTGCATGAAGTGACAAGCCCGCAGGCTTTTGAGGGCTTGCGACTGAACGGGCGCAAGGTGCACGCGCCGGACAAGACGCTGCTTGTCGTCGACCACAATGTGCCGACCACCGATCGCAAACTGCCTAATCCCGACCCGGAAAGCGCCACGCAGATCGCCTACTTGGCCGAGAATGCAAAGCTATTCGGGCTCGAATATTTCGACGAGTTCGATAAGCGCCAGGGCATCGTTCACATCATCGGTCCGGAGCAAGGCTTTACGCTGCCCGGCGTGACGCTGGTGTGCGGCGACAGCCACACCGCGACCAATGGCGCCTTCGGCGCGCTCGCCTATGGCATCGGCACGTCCGAAGTCGAGCACGTGTTGGCAACACAAACGCTGGTGCAGAAGAAATCGAAGAACATGCGCGCGGTGGTCGACGGCAAATTGCCGCCCGGCGTCACCGCCAAAGACATCATTCTTGCCATCATCGGCGAGATCGGCACCGCCGGCGCGACCGGCTATGCGCTGGAATATGCAGGCGAGGCGATCCGCGCGCTGTCCATGGAAGGCCGCATGACCGTGTGCAACATGTCGGTCGAAGCTGGCGCCAAGGCCGGCTTCATCGCGCCCGATGAGAAGACCTACGTCTATTTGAAAGGCCGGCCCAAGGCGCCGAAGGGCAAGGACTGGGATGCGGCAATGCGCTACTGGGACAGCCTGCACTCCGACGAGGCCGCGCATTTCGATCGCGAGATCAAGCTCGATGCCGGTAAATTGCCGCCGCTGGTGACCTGGGGCACGAGTCCCGAGCAGGTCGTGTCGGTGACCGGCCGCGTGCCGACGCTCGACACCATTGCGGACCCGCACAAACGCGAAGCGGTGGAGCGCGCGCTCAACTACATGGGGCTCAAGGGCGGCGAGAAAATCTGCGACATTGCGATCGACCGCGTGTTCATTGGCTCCTGCACCAATGCGCGTATCGAAGATCTGCGCGAAGTCGCCAAGGTGGTCGACGGCAAGACCGTCAATGCCAATGTGAACGCCATGATTGTTCCAGGATCGGGTCTGGTCAAAGAACAGGCCGAGACAGAAGGCCTCGACAAGATCTTTGTCAAAGCGGGATTTGAATGGCGCGAACCAGGCTGTTCGATGTGCCTCGCCATGAACCCGGACAAGCTCGCCCCGGGCGAACGTTGCGCCTCGACCTCAAACCGCAATTTCGAGGGCCGCCAGGGCTATAAAGGCCGCACGCATCTGGTGTCGCCGGCCATGGCCGCCGCCGCCGCGATCGCCGGCCACTTCGTCGACGTGCGAGACTGGCGCTAGACGTCTCGGAGCTCGCGTTTTCCGTTCGTCAGGCGCGGTCTTATGCGCGCATCCAGGTCCTTAAGGTCATCGCACACGCAAAGACACGGATGATCGGGACGAGAGCCCGGCCATGACCAGCATCGAGGCAACGCCCTATCCCCGTACCCACCAGCAGCGCATCTGCGGATAAAGCACCGTGCCGCTCGGTCGGTGCTGCAATTCGTACCAGTCGATGCAGCGGCGATAGAGCAGCCGGCCGGGATAAATCTCGATGCGTCGGTGCGCGTAGCGCGGTTGCGGCAGGGTCACCCCGCCGGGTTCAGCGAGCGGCGAGGATGTGGTCTGCGCCACGGCGGGCATTAGTCCGGCGAATGATAGCGCCGCAGCAAGCGCGGCGGCGGCGATCGAAGTGTTCAATTTGGCCATTGGGCCATCCCACCCAGCCGGCATTGCGAGCGCAACGAAGCAAATCCCAGTGCGGCGTCCGGTACCTAGATTGCTTCGTCGCTTCGCTCCCCGCAATAACGATATAATCAAATTATGGCCGATCTCGCATCCGCTCCGTTGAATTGGCAGCCACTCAAGGCGCCCTCGCTCGCCGAACTCGAAGAGCTGGCGATCGACGTCTTTCGCCATTTGCCAAAAAGATTCCGCAACCTGTGCGCCAATGTCGTCGTTCAGGTCGATGATTTCCCAAGCGATGAGGTGCTCGACGAAATGCAGGCCGAAAGCGAGTTCGACCTGCTCGGCCTGTTCCACGGCACCGGTTTGCCATTTCGCGCCGAAAGCGCGCCGGTGCAAATGCCGAACATGATCTGGCTTTACCGCCGGCCTATCCTCGACTACTGGGCGGAGCACGACGAGACTTTGGGTGCCGTTGTCAAGCATGT
This sequence comes from Hyphomicrobiaceae bacterium, assembly GCA_021324465.1. Classification (GTDB taxonomy): domain Bacteria; phylum Pseudomonadota; class Alphaproteobacteria; order Rhizobiales; family Xanthobacteraceae; genus BOG-931. Next base: position 12,480 of record JAJPJB010000063.1, on the reverse strand, counting down.
CCTGGTGCACGAAATCGGCCATCATTTCGGATTGTCCGATGCCGACATGGCGGCGATCGAGGCCGCGGCGGAGTAAAGGAGAGATGTGATGAGGGTCGACGGTTCATGCGCCTGCGGGGCGATCAAGGTCGAGGCCGAGGCCGATCCGGAAAAGACCAATATCTGTCATTGCACCGATTGCCAGACCGCGACCGGCACCGCGTTCCGCGTGTCGGTCCCGGTAGCCGGCGAGACTTTGAAGGTGACCGGTACGCCGAAGACCTATCTGAAGACTACCGCTGAGAGCGGCAATCCGCGGCTGCAGGCGTTTTGCGGCACCTGCGGCTCGCCGATCTATTCGACTTCGCCGGGCGACGGCGTACAGCCGCTCTACATGCTGCGGGTCGGCATTCTGCGGCAGCGCGACCAATTCGTGCCACGCCGCCAGATCTGGTGGCGCTCGGCGCGGCCCTGGGTCACGCGGATCGCGAGCGTGCCGCGCGTCGAGAAGGATAAGTGACCCATCAACTGAAGGTGATGCGTCAAGCTATTACAAAGAGTACCAGTTGACCCGCCCTGGGGGAATCGCCACTTAATCGGCCGATAGGGCTTGCGATGGCCAACGATTTTCGAATACCGCGCAAGGCCGAGCCAATAGGTTGAAGATGCAAAAATTTACCGTTCTGGAAGGCGTCGCCGCACCGCTGCGGATGATCAATGTTGATACCGATATGATCATCCCCAAGCAGTATCTGAAAACCATCAAGCGCACCGGTCTGGGCAAGGGACTGTTTGCGGAAAAGCGCTATAACGACGACGGCACCGAAAACACGGATTTCGTCCTGAACAAGCCGGCCTATCGCAATGCCAAAATTCTGGTGGCCGGCGACAATTTCGGCTGCGGCTCGTCGCGTGAGCACGCGCCGTGGGCGCTGCTCGACTTTGGCATCAGTTGCGTGATCTCGACCTCGTTCGGCGACATCTTTTACAACAATTGCTTCCAGAACGGCGTGTTGCCGATCAAGGTTTCGCCCGACGATCTCGAAAAGCTGTTTGACGACGCCGATCGTGGGGCCAATGCCACGCTCACCGTCGATCTTGAGAAGCAGGAAATCCGCGGGCCTGACGGCGGCGTGATCAAATTTGATATCGATCCACATCGCAAGAAGACGCTGCTCGAGGGCCTCGACGACATCGCCGTGACCATGCGCAAGAGCAGCAAGATCGAGAGTTTTGAGGCCAAGGCCAGAGAAATGCGGCCATGGGTGTGAGCTTGCTGGATTGAGTTCGGTCTAAGCTTGCGTTTGGTCATCAAGCTGCCCGTTCCTGGGCGCACTTGATCTCGGCGGAAATGCGCATAGATCGCTGGCGGCTCGATGCTGTTAGCGAGCTATGTGCTGTGTCGACGGCGATTATTGCGCTGAGCTTTGCTGACGGCGCGCCACCGCGGCGCTCGGCCTAGCCTCGCGACTGGAGCTGCTCGAACGCGGCGTGCCGACGACAATCCCCGTGGTTCAGGCGGGCTCGACGTGAACGACGTCGTAAAGCACCGGCTCGACTTCGGTCACGAGTTCGCCGAAGCGCGGCCATTTTTTGCGGAATTCGGGTGAATGGTGCGCCGCTTTGAGCTTCTCGGGATTGGTCCATTGGATGTAGTTGACGAGATGAGTGCCATCCTTGCTGCGATGCAGATTAACCGATACGAAACCGGGCTGCGTCGCCATGAAACGGGCGCGCTCTATCATCAGCTTGAGAACTTCGTCTTGATTGCCGGACGGCAACTTCACAGTGGTGATTTGCGTGCAAATGCTATTGCCCTCGCGGATATCTGGCATGGCTTCGCTCCTTCTGCCGAGAGGCCGTTGGTGAAATGCGCTACGCCCATAACGCATGGCCAAGCGGCGAGTTTCGGTGGCGGCCGCAAACCCAAACGCGCTAACTAACCCGCCCACAGTGGAAGAGGGCGCCATGAGAGCCATGACCTCCGCCATTTCGATTGCGCAGCTCGACAAGACCTACGCGTCCGGCTTTCAGGCGCTGAAGAACATCAACCTGGACATCCGACATGGCGAGATTTTTGCGCTGCTCGGTCCGAACGGCGCCGGCAAGACCACGCTGATCAGTATCATCTGCGGCATCGTACGGCCCTCGTCGGGTACGGTGAGCGTGGACGGCCATGACATCATCGCGGATTACCGCGCTGCGCGCGCGCTGATCGGGCTGGTGCCGCAGGAGTTGACAACCGACGCCTTTGAGACGCCGCCGGCGACGATGCGCTTCTCGCGCGGCCTGTTCGGCTTGCCGCCGAATCCCGGCTATATCGAGAAGGTGCTCAAGCAATTGTCGCTGTGGGATAAGCGCGACGCCAAGATCCGTATGCTGTCCGGCGGCATGAAGCGCCGGCTGATGATCGCCAAGGCGCTGGCGCACGAGCCGCGCATCCTGTTCCTCGACGAGCCGACCGCCGGCGTCGATGTCGAATTACGTAAAGATATGTGGCAATTGGTGCGCGAACTGCGCGCTTCTGGCGTCACCATTATCCTCACAACGCATTACATCGAAGAGGCCGAAGAGATGGCCGACCGCGTCGGCGTCATCAACAGGGGCGAGATCATATTGGTCGAAGAAAAGGCCGAGCTCATGCGCAAGATGGGCAAAAAGCAGCTGCGACTCGAGCTGCGCGAGCCGATCACGGTCGTGCCGTCCACGCTTGCGGGTTACAAGCTCAGCCTCGGCAACAGCGGCAAGGAGCTGATTTACAATTACGATACAAAGAGCGAGCATACCGGCATCACGACCTTGCTCGACGAGCTGCGGCATGCCGGTATCAAATTCAAGGACCTGCAGACAACGCAGAGCTCGCTGGAGGACATTTTTGTCGGCCTCGTGCACCAGAATTCGGGAGTGGCACGATGAACCTCTACGGCGTGCGCGCGATCTATGCCTACGAAATGGCGCGCACCGGGCGGACTTTGTTTCAGAGCATCGTCTCGCCGGTGATTTCGACCTCGCTTTATTTCATCGTGTTCGGCGCCGCGATCGGCTCGCGTATCACCCAGATCAACGGCGTCAGCTATGGCTCGTTCATCGTGCCCGGCCTGATCATGCTGATGCTGCTGACGCAAAGCGTAACCAATGCGTCGTTCGGCATTTACTTTCCACGCTTTGTCGGCACCATCTACGAAATCCTCTCGGCGCCGATCTCCTCGTTCGAGATAGTGCTCGGCTATGTCGGCGCCGCCGCGACCAAGTCGATCATTCTCGGCCTCATTATTCTTGCGACGTCGGGCTTTTTCGTGCCGATCCACATCGAGCATCCGGCCTGGATGCTTGCCTTCCTGGTGCTCACGGCGGTCAGCTTCAGCCTGCTCGGCTTCATTCTCGGGTTGTGGGCCGACGGCTTTGAGAAATTGCAGATCGTGCCGCTTCTGATCATCACGCCCTTGACGTTTCTTGGCGGCACCTTCTATTCGACAAGCGTCTTGCCGCCGTTCTGGCGCACCGTCACGCTGTTCAATCCGCTGGTCTACCTGATCTCAGGTTTTCGCTGGAGCTTCTTCGGCGTGGCCGACGTCAATGTCGGCTTGAGCCTGACGATGACGCTGGCGTTTCTGGCTGTTTGTCTCGCCATCGTGTGGTGGTTCTTTAAGACGGGATATCGGCTGAAGAATTAGGATTGCCGCAGCGTTTTGATAGAGCGCAGGCAATTTGCAATATAAGGCCAAACGGTGAAATAGGATGCGCGGCTTCGTGCGAGGGAGGCCATGAGTGTGAGTTGCAACCAACGGCTTCGTGAAATCTTGCAGCGGCGCGAGGCCATTCTGCTGCCGGGCGCGGCCAATGCGCTCGCCGCACGCGTCATTGAGGATACCGGCTTTAAGGCGATCTATGTCACCGGCGCCGGCGTCGCCAATACCTTTCTCGGCATGCCGGATATCGGGCTTCTGTCGCTCACCGAGCTCGCCGGCAATGTCAGCGCGATCCGCGATGCGGCGGCGCTACCCTTGATCGTCGATGCCGATACCGGCTTCGGCAACGCCGTCAACGTCGCGCGCACGATCCGGGTGCTGGAGCGCTCCGGCGCTAACGCCGTTCAACTCGAGGATCAGGTCTTTCCCAAGCGCTGCGGCCATTTTGCCGGCAAAAGCGTCATTTCGCGGGCCGAAATGGTGCAGAAGATTCATGCCGCCGTCGACAGCCGCAATGATCCAGCTCTGGTCATCATCGCACGCACCGACGCGATCGCCACCAACGGCTTCGAAGACGCGATCGAACGCGCCGCCTCCTACATCGAGGCCGGCGCCGACGTCACCTTCGTCGAGGCGCCGCGAAGCCAGGAGCAGATCGCGGCAATCCCCAAACGGCTGCCGGTGCCGCAAGTCATCAACATCGTCGCCGGCGGCCTTACGCCGATGATCGGTTTCGAAGCGCTGGAGAAGATGGGGTTTTCATTGATTCTTTACGCCAACGCCGCGCTGCAGGCTTCCATCGCAGGCATGCAAAAGGTGCTGGGCCATCTCATGGAGCACGGCTCGCTCGACGGCGTTTCGGCATTCCTGGCGGAGTTCGAAGAGCGGCAGCGGCTCGTGTCCAAGCCGCACTTTGACGGGCTCGAAAGGAAATACTCGTGGCCTGAATAGTTCACGCACATTTTGCATCAAAATGCAGCCCGCACCCCCCTCATCGGCGCATCAAGCGCACGAAGCGAGTTCGATCAGCAATCCGCATACCCGCGCCATTGCGCAATTTGTTGCACAGCTGCGCTACGAGGACATTCCGAGCGAGGTCATCACGCGGATCAAACTGCTGATCCTCGATTCACTCGGCTGTGCGCTCTATGGCAGCGCACTACCGTGGAGCCGAATTCTGCGCGCCACACTGCAGAAGCTCGACGTGACCAAGGCCTGCCGCGTCTGGGGCACGGCCGAGCGGCTGAGCGCAGCGCATGCGGCACTCGCCAATGGCACGCTCATTCAAAGCTTCGAGCTCGACGACGTGCATCGCCAGGGCGTATTGCATGTCGGCGCTGTCACGCTGCCGCCGCTCATCGCCATCACCGAGCTTCGTCCGGGCATGAACGGCCGCGACTTTCTGCGCGCCGCGGTGGCCGGCTACGAGATCGGCCCGCGCGTCGGCAAATGCATGGGCCCGCAACATATCGGCCAAGGTTGGCATTCCGGCGCCACGGTCGGCGTGTTTTCGGCGGTCTCGGGTGCCGCCGCGGCGCTGCATCTGTCGAGCGAACAGGCCGTGCATGCGCTCGGCATCGCCGGCACGCAATCCTGCGGCCTGATGGCGGCGCAATACGGCGCCATGGTCAAGCGCATGCATGCCGGGCGCGCGGCGCAAAGCGGTCTCTACGCCGCGCTGCTAGCAGAATCCGGCTTCACCGGCATCGTCGATGTCTTTGAATCGCGTTATGGCGGCTTCTGTTCGACTTTTTCGCGCTCGGAGGACCGCTTCAATCTCGCCGAATTGTCACGGGAGCTCGGCCGCCAGTGGGAGACGCTGCGCATCTCGCTGAAATTCTATTCCTGTGTCGGCAGCAATCACACGACCCTCGATGCAATCCGCGCCATGCGCGTCAGGACGCCGTTCGGTCCCGATGATGTCGAATCCATCGTCGTCCACGGCTCGCATGTCACCGTCGAGCATGTCGGCTGGCCCTATCAGCCGCAGGGCCTCACCGCGGCGCAACTAAATCTCGCCTTCTGCGTCGCCACGCTATTGCTTGAAGGCGATGTCTTCGTCGACCAATTCACCGATGCGGCAGTGAGCAGCAAGGATCGGATTGCGCTGTCGCGAAAGGTCAGCGTCGTGCACGACCCGGCAATCACCGAGCGCGGGCCAGATTACCGACACATGGTGCGTGTCGAAGTGCGCCTCAAGAACGGCGACAAGCTTGAGCGGATCGTGGAGGCACCGCGGGGCAGCGAGCGGAGTTTCGCCTCCGAGGCCGACATCGTGCAGAAGTTCAAGAAGCTCGCCACCCATGCCGTGTCCGACGCCAAGGCCGATGACCTGGTCAATCTCGTGCTTGGCGCCGACCGGCTCACACGAGCGGAACAGCTGGCCGAGATCCTGGCGGCTTAATTCTGTTGCGGACGCAAATTCCCAAGCGACGGCTGCGTCGGCACGCGATCTTGAACGGCCGCTATGCCGAAGCCGATGGCACCCGATATTGCGCCGGCGCCGATATCCATCGGCATGAAGGTCAGAAAGATCAGCATAAGGGGCGAGAAATCGCCGACGCCGTGTAATTCAACACGACCACATGGGTCCAACATGGGTTCGCGTCTGTGGATTTCAGCGGACGGGCTTTGACAGCGCAGCCATCAAGGGTGAGCATGTCGATATGGCGCGATTCGATCATACGCAGATTGTTGCAGCGCTGCTGGCATTGGACGGCGACGGCCTGCGCGAGCGCGTCGATGCCTTGGTCGATGCCTATCTTGAGGGATGCGGCGGTAGACCGACTGCGGGCCTGCGCACCGCGCTCGCCGATGAATTTCTCGCCGCCGCTCCATTCACCGAGCAAAGCTACTGGATCTGGCGCAGGATCATGCAGGACGACGCTTACCTGCCCGAACTACCGCCTCGGATCCCGAGCGAACTGTTGCTGCCGCCCGTAGAATTCATTCGTCAGGCGGCATGATCCGACAGTGTTGGCCTCGGCCGGTCGCCGTGCCCGATTAGGGTCAGTTCAAGATTCAATAATTTGGACGACAGCCTCTGATCGCTTCGCGCCGCCGATCGCGGCGACCGCTGGTCCTGGCCGCAGCCAGGCATGGTAACACCCCCCTCGGAGTTTACATTGGTCCCGCCTTTATGAGTTCCCTAGTCCTTTTTGCAATCACTCGGCTGCGATTCCGGCTGCTGGGGCTGCTGTTGCTGTTGCGTCGCCGATGAATGTTCGAGCGCGGCGAGTTCCGCGAAATATTTATTGGCTCGCGCCGTCAAAAGGTCGGCGAAATCCCACTGGCCGCGCTGCCGCACCTGGGCCGCGAGGTGCATGAGTTCAGTGGCTTGTGCCCGTAACCGCGCGGGATCCGGCATAGTTTGGCCCTCGGTAATCTATACCGCCTCGGGGTAGCCGCTCAGGAACGTGTTACGCCGAAAGCCCAGATCAGGAGCCCTGAAATAAACTCGAAGCCCGCGCGGCTGTTCCCAAAGCGACGCAAGGCTGCCCGGCTGACCACATTCTACTTTTGATCGGGCGCGCCGGTGCGAGGACCGGACGGAACTGGAACGGCGGTCGGTCAGGCGCTCGCCGGCTCTTTCTTCTGCCGCCGCTCGATGGCGTCCGCGATCGCCACTGTCTGGCGGGCCATCTCAGCATGCAGCCGCTCGACCATGCGGCCGTCGATCTGAATGACGCCTTTGTTTTCGTTTTCCGGCAGATCGAAGGCGGCAATCATCTTGCGCGCCATCGCGACCTCGTCTGCGGTTGGCGAGAATGTCTCGTTGCACGGATCGATCTGCCGCGGATGAATGAGCGTCTTGCCGTCGAAGCCGAGATCGCGTGCTTGTTTGCATTCCGCGAGAAAGCCCTCGGCATTGCCGAGATCGTTATAGACGCCGTCGAGGATGCTCAAGCCGAAGGCGCGCGCCGCGGCCACGCAGGTCATCAGCCATGGCAGCATCGGAGCGCGGCCGGGGACGAGCCGGGCGCGGGTGTCCTTGGCAAGATCATTCGTACCCATCACGAAGCCGGCAAGCCGCGTCTCTGAATCCTGCGCCGCGGCCGCAATTTCGCCGGCGTTGAGCATGGCGAGCGGCGTCTCCATCATGGCCCAGACCCGCACATGCGGGTCAGTGCCCATATCGACCAGCCGCGCCGCCAAGTCCTGCAGCTGATGCGGGTCCGAGATCTTCGGCACCAGCACCGCATCGGGCCGCCCGCCGATAATGGCGTCGAGGTCGTCGACCCACCACCGGGTATCAAGGCCGTTGATGCGCACCAGGACCTCGCGGTCACCGAACCCGGTTTTCAGGGCCTTGAAAATATTCTTGCGCGCCGGCGCCTTGGCGTCCGGGGCCACGGCATCTTCCAGATCCAAGATCAGCGCATCAGCCGGCAATTCGCGCGCCTTTTCCAAGGCACGCGGGTTCGATCCGGGCATATACAGGACGCTACGGCGCGGACGGACGGTCATTTTATGCTCCCGGTATAGGCTCGGCTGAGGCTTCTGGACGTGCACGGTGCGTGCCAACGATGTCCCCGCGAGGAGCGAGACTTACGACGCAACCCAGGCTGTCCGCCAACTGGGATTGCTTCGCCTCGCTCGCAATTCCTGAGGGGGACCGTCCAGAGCATGACGGGTTGGGCCGTCACGCCGCCTTCTGCTTCGCCGTGATCAGTTTGCGGTTGATCAGGTCCTCGGCGATCTGAACGGCGTTGAGCGCCGCGCCCTTGCGGAGATTGTCCGAGACCACCCACATCGACAGGCCGTTCTCGACGGTCGCATCTTCGCGGATGCGGCTGATATAGGTCGCGTCTTCGCCCGCCGCTTCGTAGGGCGTCACATAGCCGCCAGGCTCGCGCGAATCGATCACCAGACAACCTGGCGCGTTCCGCAGGATTTCGCGCGCCTCGTCCGCCGTGATCGGCTGCTCGAATTCGATATTGACCGCTTCGCAATGGCTGATGAAGACCGGCACACGGACGCAAGTCGCCGTGAGCTTGATCTTGGGGTCGAGAATTTTCTTGGTCTCGACCACCATCTTCCACTCTTCCTTGGTGTAGCCGTCCTCCATAAAGACGTCGATGTGCGGGATGAGATTGAAAGCGATGCGCTTGGAAAACTTCTTGGTCTCGATCTCGCCGAGCTGGAACACCGCTTTGGTCTGGGCGAATAGTTCGTCCATCGCCTCCTTGCCGGCGCCGGAGACCGATTGATAGGTGGCGACCACGACGCGCTTGATCTTGGCTCTCTCGTGCAGCGGCTTGAGCGCGACCACGAGTTGCGCGGTCGAGCAATTCGGATTGGCGATGATGCCGCGCTTGCGGAAGCCGGACAGCGCATCGGCATTGACCTCCGGCACGATCAGCGGAACGTCGACGTCGTAACGCCAGGCCGAGGAGTTATCGATCACGACCGCGCCGGTGGCGGCGATTTTCGGCGAGAATTCCTTGGATACCGCCGAGCCCGCCGACATCAGGCAGATGTCGGTGCCGGCGAAGTCAAAGTGCTCCAGCGCTTTGACTTTCAACGTCCGGTCACCGTAGGAGACTTCGACCCCCTGGCTCTTGCGCGAAGCGAGCGCCACGACTTCATCGGCCGGGAACGACCGCTCGGCCAGGATGGCCAGCATTTCCCGGCCTACATTGCCGGTCGCGCCGACGACGGCGACGTTATAACCCATCGTTAACTCTCCACCGAAATTTCGTCCGCCCATTGCAAAGGCGGGAACCGAAGCGGAAGCGCTTCTAAGCGAGAAAACCTGCGAACACAACGCTGTTCGGAGGGGTCGTGAAGCCGGTCTCGCGTTCCATGCGGGGCGACATTGGCGCCACGCTTGCACGCATTCTCGCCTATATGGGCGGATTGGGCCTCCTTGCCATGGCGGTAGCGAGTCTTTTCCGCACCGAAGTGGGGGTGGCGGCTCTCGGTCCGGCGCCCCGGCCGGAATGGGTCGCAGTCGATCGTCCGCACCCGGCTTTTGAGCTGCAAATGCCCGAATGGAGCTCTCTTGAGAGCGATTATGCTATTCTGCGCCGTGCCGCGGATGGCGGCCGCAGAGACCTGCTGGGCTGGGGCCGGCCCGCGGCGAGCGGCCCGTATGTGATGGTCGAGATCTACCGGCCGGGCAGGGGCGGCGAGCATTTCATCGATGCGCCGAGCGAGATCGCCGCGCGCATTCTGCCCTTTGCCGTCACCGACGACGTCAAGCCGGCCGGCCGGCTCGACAGCAAATTCGGCCCAGTGGCGCTGGTCGACTTTGCCATCGCTGTGCCCGTTAAAGACAGCCGGCACGCCAAACCGCGGCGCTGCCTCGGTTTCACACGGCCGTTCGATCATCCCGCGATACAGATCGCCGGCTGGTATTGCAGCCCTGGCGAGGAGGTGGTCGATCGGGGTCTGCTCGCCTGCGCGATCGACCGGCTGACCATGCTTTCCGCCGGCGGCGACGACGATGTCGCCGCGCTCTTTGCGCGTGCCGAGATCAGGCGCAGTTTCTGCGGTCAGCGCAGCCCGATACTGGCGGCGACACCGGAGCGCGAACAGCCCGTTGCAACGCCCCACAACGCCAGGAGCGCGCACGGCGTAAAGCTGCGCGGACGCTTGTCGCTGCGCTAGTTCGCCCGTTGCTACGGGCTGTAATTCTTGGCGAGATAATCGGCGATGGCCTTGGCGTCGCTGTCGCCGATCGGCGCGCCCATGGCTTTGATCATTTTGGTGACCTCGGCATTCCAGCCGGCGGCATTGAGAAACGGCGAGTTCATTGGGATGTAATCAAGGCTGTGACAAGCGCCGCAATTGCCGACCACCTTGTCGAGGCCCGGGCCGGGCTTGAGCTCGATAATGGGCTCATCGGCGGAGGCCGTGGAGAGGCCCGCGCCGGCAGCGGCAACAACGGCAACAACAATCAGCATGCGCATCGCAGTCTCCCTTTAGCTCGCATTGAGCGTTACGCTCTGCATGACGTTGTTGTGATAGCCGGCCGGATTGAACAACAGGCTTGCCGTCTGGGTCTGGCCGATCGCATTGGTCGCGTTGACCATGACGCTGTTGGCGCCGCGCTTGGCGTTGAGCACAAAGCGCCACGGACGGAAGGCATAGCGGCCAAGATCTTGGCCAAGTGTGGCGGTCGACCAAGTCTTGCCGCCGTCGGTCGAGACGTGCACGTTGCGGATGCCATAGCCACCGTCCCAAGCGAGACCGCTGATTGTGATCTTGCCAGCCTTGACCTTGGCGCCGTCAGCATGGCTGGTGATCAGCGAATTCACCACCATTTCGGTGATCGGCGTGGTGGTCGCCGTCTCCTGACTGACAAAGCGCGCGACAATCGGGAACTCACCCACTGGAATGCGGTAAGCGGGATTCATCCAGAACCCGCCTTGCGGCTTGGTCAGCGCCTTGATGCTGACGAGATGCTTCATCCAGTAGGTGCCGGTCCAGCCCGGCACGATCAGCCGCGCGGGCGCGCCGTTGAAATGCGGCAGAGGCCCGCCATTCATCTCGTAAGCGATGAGCGTGGACTCATCGAGCGCCCGCCATACCGGCAGACTTTTGATGAAGTCCGGCGTCTTCTCATAGGCCGGCCCGTCGGCGCCATTGAACGCAATTTCGACTGCTTCGGGCTTCAAGCCGATGATGTTGAGCACATCCTTTAGGCGCGCCCCCTTCCAGCGGGCGCAGCCCATGGCGCCATAGCCCCATTGCACGCCGGGCACATGCGGGTTCGACAGGCCGCGGCGATTGCCCGAGCATTGATTCACCGCGACGACTTCATAGGCCGGCATCGCCTTGAGATCGTCGAGCGTGAGCTCGGTTTGCCCGCTCGCCCCTTCGCCGCCGACCTCGATCTTGTAGGTCTTGGGATCGATCTCCGGAATGTTCGAGAGGTGATAGCGTACGAAGAACTGGTCGTTCGGGGTAATCGGCGTGCGAAAATATTCCAGAGGCGCTTCGTAATTCGGCGGCCGATAAGACAGCTTGATGAGCGGTTTCTTGCCCGGCAGCGCTTCCATCACAGCCGATGCTTTGACGCCGTCGGGTACGCCCGGCGTGAGCGGCACCGGATCGGCGCTCGCTTGGAAAATTTCAGGTAGCGCAAGCGCGCCGGTGCCAAGCGCGGCACTGCCGGCAGCCTGCAACAGACTGCGACGCGTGAGCATCGTCTTCCTCCCTGCCAGCGCGCTCTAAGCGGCGCGCCACCACAATTAGCCTAAACCTGGCCCCAATCGAAAAATAATGTGACATAAAATCTCACAAATCGAGGCATATCTTTCCCAGACACAGCCATGCGTGTCATGCAGTGGGAATTAACCCGTCGGCTCCAGGGCTGCCTTGGCACTGTTGCAGTGCGCCAAAGCAGATTACAGTGCCCGTGTCGCAGGAAGAGACGAGGAGGTCCAAGATGGCGGTATGTGGGTTGTCCCGTGTCATGGCCGCCATTGCAATGTTTTTGGCAGCCGCGGCCTGCTGCGGCCCGGCTCACGCCGTGACCAAACGCCACTCGCCGATCGTAGTGGCGCGCTCGGCAAGTGGCACGCCCATCCAGCCGACGACGACAATCATCCCGGATGGTCAAGGTCATGTGCGGGTGATCGTTATTCCGCGGCGCTCCTATCTCGACACCGGCACCGAAGTGTCGGTCGGCGACCGCAGCTTTCACGATTACGTATTGCCGCCGGGGGGCGATCCCGGCCATCCGTATTGGTTCTACGGTCCCGACGTGCAGGGTAAAGGCCGCTACCCGTTGCCGAGCGCGTTCGATGGCACTGGAATCAACCCGAACACGCCGTTTTAACCAGCTCATTGGCGACTGCATCCT
>JAJPJB010000087.1 GCA_021324465.1 Hyphomicrobiaceae bacterium | reverse complement strand
TTACAAATATTTCCAGACTGAGACCTTCGTCTATCACGGCGAGGCGATGCGCAATCACAATCACCTGCTGGGCGCGGTCGAGGGGGTGGACGGCATCAAGACCGGCTTTACGCGCGCTTCCGGCTTCAATCTGTTGACGTCGGTGCACCGCGGCGGCCGATTTCTGGTTGCGGTGGTCATGGGCGGCCGTTCGGCTTTCGAGCGCGACGCCCATATGCGCCAACTCATCGCCGATCACCTCAAAGAGGCGTCGCTGAGCCGTACCGCGCCGATCATCGCGGACGCAAATGAGCAACCGGTCGCGTTCGCCAAGACGCCGATGGTGGCGGCGCCCATGGTGTCGCGGGCCGATCCGCTGTCGACCTCGTCGGCGCCGAACGTCAATTCGCGCGTCGCGAGCACCCCGACCAATGACAATCACGTTGTCGGCGGCGCCAACGATCCGATCCGCCCGCTGCTGGTGAAGACCATCACCTTCCGCACGGCGCCGGTGCAAAGCGCCGCCCTTTCGCCCATGCCAGCGCTGGTCGCGGTAACGCCGCAGCCGGCCCCGCAAGCTTTGCCTCAAGTCGGGCCTCAGATTGCATCCCGCGATCCCGCCCAGGCGGTCGCCACCGCGCGGCAAGTCGCCGTGCAGGTTGCGGCGCCGGAACCGGTCGTTGCTGCTCCAACTGCGCCGCCACATGCCGTCGTTGCTTCCGCGGACGCAGCGGCCGCAGCCCAAGTCGCTCCGGCGCCAGCACAGACTGCAGCCGCTCCGGCGGCGCCGATTTCCACGCCGATCCAGACCGCCGTCGCAATGCCCCAGCCGGCTTACATGCCACCCCCTGCCCTGCCGCAGGCGCAGTCGATCGTTGCTCCGCCCGCGCCCGCCCATGCACACAGCGGCTGGATGATTCAAATCGGCGCCTTCGACGACGAGGATCAGGCCAAGCAACACCTGACCGCCGCACAGATGAAGGTCCACTCGGCGCTGGCCGCGGCCGATCCTTTCACCGAGCGCGTCCAGAAAGGCGACAAGGCGCTTTACCGCGCCCGCTTCGCCGGCTTCGACAAGTCGACGGCGGAAACCGCCTGCAGGGAACTCAAGCGCAGCGACTTTCAGTGCATGACGCTGAAGGATTGAGGGCAAGTCGGCCAACGCGACTGGATTCCACCGCCCCAATACTTCCTACGGGCAGATTTTTCCGTTGATTGCATGTCGGCAATGGTAGGCAAGCAATCAATGGCGACCCGACGCCGACGCCAGCACTCCGGAAGACGTCTGACCCGAGCTGCCCAGTTAAACCCTAAAGCAACCATTGCCGCGCATGATCGTCCGACACCTCGGCCGAACGGGACGGACTATGATGCATTTGGCGTCATTGGAGGACCGGAGGCCACGCGAGGCTGGTACGGAGTACCTCAGCGATGGCGGCGAAGAAGGACGTCCTTGGCCTCATTGACGCGGGCCGCAAGGTACGTCGACCCCCCTTGGTCGGGATGCAGTTTCTTCATGAGCGCACGGTGCGCCCGGGCGATGTCCTGCACGCTCGCCCCGGCCTGAACGCCAAGGATCTGATAGGCTTCCTGTTCAGTCATTTTCCCGGAAGCCGGCGGGCGGAACCGCCGCCCCGCTGCCGCATTGCGCTGCGTGTCTTCACGCCCGGCGGAACGCCCGCTATTCGCATCAGCTGCAAATAGCCGTCGCCCCCAGGGCGAGACCTGACCCAAAAGGTAGAGGCCAAAGCCGCCGACGAGCACCGCGAGTGCCAGATCGCCGCGGATGGTCAGGGCCGCCGCGACGACGAGCGCAATCAGGGCGCTCCAGCGCTGCCGATTGGCATCGAGCCGGCCGCTTTTGCGTGCCGCCCACAGCAAGAACACCAGAACGGCCGCGCCGAGGAATACAGGCATGCTCCTCTATATGCCTATTTCCATCGGCCGATGAAGCTTTGGAAGCGTCGCGGCCAGGCCCGCTCACCGCATCCCCTCCTCGCCGGGGGGAGGGAGAAGTTCGCGTACGCAGGCTCATTGCCGCTGCACCTCGATCATTTTTGTCGTCTGCCCGGAGTTGCCGCTCGGACGCGGCGAGCGATACTGCGTCCGTTCTCCTCCTGGCGCGTCAAGGACGCGCGTGAGCGCGCCTTGTCCGGGAATGGGACAGGGTGAGGGTGCGGCCTAAAAACGGCTATTGATCAACGAAGCACGCCGCCCAAAACGCCGAACCCCCTCTCCCCACCCCTCCTCCTGTGCAGGAGAGGGACATGGAGAAGGGGTTCGGTCGCTCAGTGTCTCGAAAACTAAAGATCGGCCAACAGATCGTGGGTCTCGAGCGGCTTGCCAGAGGCCGCGACCCATTCGGCGCGCGCCGCGGCGCGCCGCTTGCCGCGTTCATCGACCGGCAGCTTCAACGCATTCATGAAGGCGGCAACCTCGTCGCGGGCGGTGACATGGGAGACCGTCGGCCGCGTGCCGAGTGTAGCCTCGTTGAGATCATCGAGCGCGGTGAGCCCGCGCGGAAAGAATTCGCGATAGACGACGCGCTCGGCGAAGCCATCGATACAGCGGAAGCCCAGTCTTTTGCCCAGCACCTCGACGCCCTCCCCGACCAGCTTGCGATTGCGCGAGCCGAGCGTCGAGAGCCGGTTGCGGATAACGACCCAGTCGGTGATGCCGCCATCCACCAGGCGCCGCTGCCGGCGCGCTTCGCGGACCATTTCGGCGTAATGACTCACGCCGGTGACTTCGAATGTGGTCTGGTCGATCACGCCGAGCACGTCAAAATCGACGAAGCTGTCGTTCAGCGGCGTGATCAGCGTGTCGGCCATTGAATGCGCAAGCCGCATCAAATACGAATCCGAACCCGGCGTATCGATGACGATGAAATCGTGGGTCTGTTCCACCGTCGAGACCGCTTCGGCAAAAGCGCCAAATTCCTGCTGCTCGATTTCCTCGATCCTGGTACCGAAGCCGCGGGCAACGCAGAAATGCTCAGGCACATCGAGCTTGATCCCCGAACGCGTAACCCAGGTGCGCCGGTTATCGACGTAATGCGTAAAGCTTTTTTGCCGCGAATCGAGATCGATGGTGGCGACGCGCTGGCCGGCTTGCAAAAGCCAAACCGCAACATGCATGGCGGTGGTCGATTTGCCCGAGCCGCCCTTTTCGTTGCCGATGACGATGACGTGGGCCGAAAAAGGCTTTCCGACATCCGCCTGCATCAACATGGGAGACGAAACCCTCTGGGGGACGCATTCCCTACGCGGCGATTGCTCCGGTATTTTTTGCTCCGGATTGCAACACGCATCATCAACATACAACATCACGCGCGATAAGTTAATCGTTAAGATCGCTGCACAGTATTAAAACGTATCGGGTGTGCTCAGTCGGCAACGCGATGAACACAAACCACAAGAGCCAGAAGCGTCAGCTGCGTGTCCTCACCGCAATACCGAAGCTCAAGCGCGCCATCGCCGAGATTCGCGCGCGCGGCGAGACGATCGCGCTGGTGCCGACCATGGGGGCGCTGCACGAAGGCCATTTATCGCTGGTGCGGCTGGCCGCAAAGCGCGCCGATCGGGTGATCGTCTCGATCTTCGTCAACCCGACCCAGTTCGCCCCGCATGAAGACCTAAATACCTATCCGCGCACTTTTGCCGCGGATCAAGCAGCGCTGGAGGAGACCGCAACCGACATCATCTGGGCGCCGAGCGTCGCCACCATGTATCCGGAAGGCTTTGCCACCCGGGTCGTACCCGAAGGCGCCGCCACGGTCGGTCTGGAGGATAAGTTCCGGCCACATTTCTTCGCCGGCGTGGCAACCGTGGTTGCGAAGCTCCTAATCCAGTGCGAGCCCGATGTCGCCCTGTTCGGCGAGAAGGACTACCAGCAGCTCAAGGTCGTCACCCAGCTCGCCCGCGATCTGTCGCTTCCCACCAAGATCGTCGCCGGCCCCATTATCCGCGAGCCTGACGGCCTGGCACTCTCCTCGCGCAACCGCTACCTCTCGCCGCCCGAGCGCGCGACGGCGCCGGTGCTTCATCGCGTGCTCAAGGAGTGCGCCGCAGCAATCGCCGCCGGCAAGCCGCTCGGCTCGGCGCTGCGCCACGGCCGGGAGACGATCACCAAGACCGGGTTTGCGCTCGACTATCTCGAAGCGCGCGATGCCGAGACACTGGTCCCGGTCGGCACATCGTCAAGCGGCAAGATCCGGCTCTTGGTAGCGGCGCGGATCGGGACGACGCGGCTTATCGATAATGTGGGAGTGTGAGCGGGGCCAACTGCCTC
Organism: Hyphomicrobiaceae bacterium; assembly: GCA_021324465.1. GTDB lineage: Bacteria > Pseudomonadota > Alphaproteobacteria > Rhizobiales > Xanthobacteraceae > BOG-931. The sequence goes on along the minus strand of JAJPJB010000087.1, from coordinate 53,157 downwards.
GGCGCAGCGCCAATAACCAGCACTGACACGTTGTGGAGAGGGCTAATTTCTCCGCCGCAAACGCCAGCCTCGGCGAAGCGGCTCCGCGCTGCGTTGGTAATGCTTCAAAGTTTCCGTTCTATATTCTTTTCCAGCCTGATCAACGAGAACAAAAAAGCCGACAATTGCAAGCTCATTGTCTAGCGAATCGGTGAAGAGCATCGTGTCAACCTCAATATGCTGAGCTTTATCAATGATGGTTGTAGGTAGAAGTTCGCCCGTTTTTGAAATTTGACCAAGTCCTTGACAGTTATGTTTTCTTCTTCCGAGACTATCCGGCCGCTCGGCGACAAAATAAGCCTCAGATATTAAAATCGGTCGCGTCGAATAATTGGTAACCCACCAACGCGTTTTGATGAAGATCGAAACGTTATAATTAGGTCGGCCAACCGCGTATTCTATTTCTTTCTGCGGCACGTAGCTGTACCAGCCTCCCACCGTTGTGTCTCTTTTGATTCTTACGTGGCGCTTAAGAGCTCCCGATGCAGATCGCCACAATGCGTCAAATAATCCGGTAAACCAGCCAACCAGCACGAGGATGAGGCCCGTGGCGACCTGGGTGTACAAGTCATCTAGCTTAATATGGTCCCAGAGGCCTTTAATCATATAGCCGTCTGACAGTCTTGCGGTGCACAGTTGCGTCGTTTGTGCCGTGCCGGCCCGCTTATTTGAACCACAGCACACGTTCTATCACTGCACTTCAGCATAGACCGCCGGGTCAAGCTCGGCGGTGACAAGTTATGAGAATGCGTCGTGCCCGGCCTTCAGCTCTTCATTGGGTCCTTGACGTTCGGAAACGTCTCGAACTCCTTGGCCCACAGCTCGCCGTTAATCTTCTCGACCTTGCGGATGTAGATGTTGCAGACGATGTCGCGCGTCGCCGGGTCGATCGAGATCGGGCCGCGCGGGCTTTCGAAGGCCATGCCTTTCATCGCGGCAACCAGCTTGTCGCCGTCGCTATCGCCGCCGGTTTTCTTGAGCGCTTCGTAGACGAGGTGCAGACCGTCATAGGCGCCGAGCGAGACGAAGTCGGGGCGCTCGCCGGCAGTCTTCTGAAACTCCGCGACGTAGGTCTTGTTGAGCGGAGAATCATGCGCGGCGGAATAAGGCCCGGCGGTGATCAGGCCGATCATCTGATCGCCGGCATTGTTGAGGCTTTCGTCGTCGCACAGATCGCCCGGGCCGATGACCTTGATGCCGGACTGGCCAAGGCCTTTTTCGGCGAACTGCTTGGTGAAGATCGGCGCCTGCGTGCCGGGAAAATAGATGAAGGCCGTATCTGGCTTGAGGTCGGCGATGCGCTGCAGGGACGGCGCAAAATCGGGGCTGGCAAGCGGAATGCGGATCGATTCGATGACTTCGCCGCCGACCTGGAGGAAGCGTGTCTTGAACGCGGTCTCCGCCTCCGTGCCGGGCGCCCAGTCGTTCACCAGCGTGACCACCCGCTTGGAGCCGTTCTTGATGGCCCATTCGGCCATGATCCAAGCCTGCGGCGCCACGATGAAGCCGGCGCGCACGAAATAAGGCGACTTGGTCGTGGTGATCGACGCGCCGGAGCTCAGGCAGAGCGTCGCCTTCTTGGCCTCGGTCACCAGCGGTGCCACCGCCAGCGTGCAGGGCGTGATGCCCATGGCAACGAGGTCGACCTTGTCGTTGACGATCATTTCCTGCACGAGGCGGCGTGCATTGTCGGCCACGCCCGCGTCGTCGCGGATGATGAGCTCGATCTTGCGGCCGGCGACCGTGTCGCCGTGCTGCTGCATATAGACTTTGAGCGCGCCGGTGAGCTCCTTGCCGACGGCGGTAAAACCCGCGCCGGTGAGCGGAATGCTGCAACCGATCTTGAGCGGGGTGACCGCCGCAATCGCCGGCTTGGCGAGGAAGCCGCCAGCCGCGGTGACCGCGAGGCCTTTGAGAACCGTGCGCCGATGTACTGTACGATGAGGCATGTGACGTCCTCCCCTCTTTAGTTTTCCCGTCCCCTTGTGGGGGAGCGGAAAAAAATTCACGCCGGCTCCAAATGCGGAATGGCCGGTCGCTCGCCCTTGGCTTTGCCGGTGATCGGCGGCCGCGGCAGTTTCGCGGTGCCGGCTTCCATGACGAAAGTATGCGCGAGCGAATACCACGGCGCCTTGACTTTCGCATCGTGCGGGCACGGTCCGTCGTGCCGCACATAATTTCCGATCAGGTGCCGCGTCACGCCAAACTGCACGTCGGTCTCGATATGCTTGTCGGTCGGATCGTAGATCTGCGAGATCAGTGTCTTGAAGCCGCCCTTATAGGCCAGGAAGTGCAGATGCGAGGGCCGCATATTGTGCCGGCCGGCAGCGCGCAGAAGCTCGCCGACCGGGCCGTCGATCGGAATCGGATAGCCGGCCGGCTTGATGCTGCGGAAATTAATATGGCCGTCCTTGTCGGTTAAGAACTTGCCGCGCAAGTTCATGTCGGCCTGCACCGGATCCTGGTTCTCATAAAAGCCTTCGGTCGAGGAATGCCAGACATCGACCTCGGCGCCTGCGATTGGCTTGCCGCTTCTGTCCTTGAACCAGGCATCGACGAACAGCGCATCGCCCGGCGTCGGCGAACGGATGATCGTATCGCCGTTCTTGGTCGGCGGCGAATCCATGCGCCAGAACGGGCCGAGCAGATTGGCGTCTGTTTCGGTCGCCCCGTAATCGCCGTTGTTGAGCAGGCAGATCAGCGTCGAGAAGCCGAGCGAGCCCGACATCAGCACGGCTTCGTTATGGGTCTCCGTCGTGTGCTTGCCGAGCGCGATGATATAGGCGATCGCGGCCTGAAACTCTTCCTCGGTCAATTTCACTTCGCGCGCAAATGCGTGCAGATGGCGGATCAGGGCCGCGATTAGCTCGCGCAGCCGCGGATTCTTGATCCGCGAATATTCATCCAGCACGACCTTGGTGACGTCCTTCTCGCTTTCGATGATCATTCTTCTTGCTCCGCAGCGCCAAGCCTGACGGCCCCCGATTTTACGTGATCGGTTCGGAAAGCGCCAATCGGAAGGGACCATACAGGCGCCATAATGGCGCGCCGCGCAGTGTCGCGCGCCAACCCGCCGTTGGGTGGCGGCCCACCGTCGCCGCTACATCAGACCAAGCTCGCGCAATTCGCGGCGCAGCGATTCCGGCATTGCGATCGCGCCCTTGGCGACCTTGGCGAGATCGCGCGGCGCGTCTCTTTCGGCCAAATACCGCCATCCCTGGAAGGCACGAAACGGCCGCGGCTCGACCAGCACCACTTTCGGCTCAAGTACAATGCCGCAGCGGCCCACCCCATCCTTGTCGACGAACGGGCGGATATCGCAAATGCGCTGACGACACGCAATCTCGCCGCGGATCACCCAATAGAGCGAGCCGCCGTCTATCAGCTCGTCGGCGCGCTTGGGCACCATGCGGGTGCGATGAATATGCTCGGGCTTTTCGCCGCGCTTTCGTTTGTCTCTGAGCCTTTGCTTGATCCAGTCCTCGAGGTCGCGCACCGAATCGGCGCCGACGCAGAGCTTGATGAGATTGAGAGCCATGGGACCTGCTCTGGTTCGATCTATTCTATTTCCTTCTCGGCCGGTTCGAGCAGCATGATTTGCGCGCCTTCCACAACTTGCGCGCCGACGCTCACAGCCACTTGTGCGACCATACCGTCAAACGGCGCCCGCAATGTGTGCTCCATCTTCATCGCCTCGATCACGGCGAGACGCTGACCGGCCCTGACACGATCCCCAGGCGCGGCGAGGACGGCGAGGACCTTGCCGTGCATCGGCGCCGTGATCGTGCCGTCGCCGGTGCTTGCCGCTGCCGCACCTGAAGAAAAATCCTGCAGCTGCACCCGCGTCTGCCGGCCATGCCGCAGGACATAAGCATGACCATCGGCCACGAACACCCGGCCGTCGTCCGCCGCGGCAATGCCATTGACCGCGACACGCATTCCGTCTTTGCGGTAAGTCACGGTGGCGCTGTCGCGTTCGCCGTCGGCGATGATTGGAACTGTGACAGAGCGGGTGCCAGTGAGCTGAAAACCGTCGCGCGCCGACCAGGGCGACACAAACTCTTCGGCAGATGATTCGGATATCGCCGCCTGGGCGCGCGCAAGAAGATGCAAAATACCGCGCGCCGCGGCGGCATGATCGCGCTCGCGCGGCACCGCGCCGAGCGCGGCAAGATTGCGCTCGATGTAACCTGTATCCACTTTGCCCTGGCGGAATTCGGCGGTACGGCAAAGCTTCGCGAGGAACGTCACATTGCTGCGCGGCCCGGCGATCAGCGTACGATCGAGCGCAGCGGCGAGCCGCGTGATCGCGGTCTCGCGTGTCGGCGCATGCGCGATCAGCTTGGCGATCATCGCATCGTAATAAGGTGTCACCTCGCCGCCCGCCTCGACCCCGCCATCGACGCGGAGGTCGTGCGGTAATTCCAGCGCAACAATCGTGCCGGTCGAAGGCAGGAAGCCATGCTCGGGATCTTCGGCATAAAGGCGCGCCTCGACGGCGTGGCCATCGAGCCGGATCTGGCTCTGTGCGAGCGGCAATTTTTCGCCCGCCGCGACGCGGAATTGCCATTCGACCAGATCAAGGCCAGTGACCGCTTCGGTCACGGGGTGCTCGACCTGAAGCCGCGTGTTCATTTCGATGAACCAGAAGGCATCGGCGCGCAGCGGCCCCGAGCCGTCGGCGACGAATTCGACCGTGCCGGCCCCGCTATAGCCCACTGCTTTGGCCGCCGCGAGCGCCGCCGCTCCGATTTTTTCGCGCAGGGCTTCGGTCATGCCGGGAGCCGGCGCTTCCTCTATCACCTTCTGATGCCGACGCTGCAGTGAACACTCACGCTCCCCGAGATGAATGGCATTGCCAAAATTATCGGCGAAGACCTGAACCTCGATGTGGCGCGGCGAGGCAATACACTTCTCGATCAGCACGCGACCGGAGCCAAAGGATGATTGCGCCTCGCGCACCGCGCCCTCGAGAGCACTTTCGAAATCGGCGTGCTTGTCGACGCGCCGCATGCCGCGCCCGCCGCCGCCAGCCGAAGGTTTGATCAGCACCGGATAGCCGAGCTCGTAGGCTTTCTCTTTGAGGAATTTTAAGTCCTGCCGCTCGCCGTGATAGCCGGGCATGATCGGCACGCGCGCTTTTTCCATCAGCGCCTTGGCGAGATCTTTGAGCCCCATGGCGCGGATCGCGTCGGCCGGCGGCCCGACAAAAACGACTCCATTTCTACCGCAGGCTTCGGCGAAGTCGGCGTTTTCGGAAAGAAAACCATAGCCGGGATGAATGCAGTCGGCCCGCGATGTCTTTGCCGCTTCGATCAGACGGACAATATTGAGATAGCTCCGGGAGGGCTCGGCCTCGCCGATGTAATGCGCCTCGTCGCAGACGCGCACATGCAGCGCCTTGGTGTCGGCCGCCGAATAGACGGCGATGGTGCGCAGGCCGAGCCGCTTGGCGGTGCGTGCGATGCGGCAGGCGATTTCGCCACGGTTGGCGATCAGGACGGAGGTGAACATGCCGGACGCATCCTAGCGGCCCGACTTGCGCACGCCAAAGGGTCGCCGCCAGCGGCGCGGGATGCAGATGAAGACGCGACACGGGATCACTGCGTGCCCGTCGGGCCTTGGGATCCCGGCGTGCCTTGGGACGAAGGCGGATTGAGCTGGACCGGCATACCGGCAAGCGGTACGCCGCCAGTCGCTGCGGGACTTGCGGGCGCCGGTTTTGCCGGGGCAGCGCTTGTCGTCGGTTGCGACGGGGCGCCTTGCGGCGCGGTGGGCCTCGCCCCGGGAGTCCAGACCGGATCGACAGCTGTCGCTGCGGCTTGTGATGCGGTCTGCGGCGGCGGATTGGCGGCCTGTTTGTGCTTACCTTTCGCGGATGCGGACTTCGCTGCAGCGGCTGACGGCGCCGGAGGCATCGGCGGCATCTGTTGCGGACCGACCACCTTTGCGCTCGACTGTGCGCCGGCGGCTACTGCAGCAGCCGCGGCAGCCGGCGTTGGCGGCCCGCCTTTCGGTTCGGGATTCATGATGCTGACCGCAGGAATAGAATCCGAGGACGGAAAGTCGATGTTGAGCGCAGATTTGCGCGGCGGAGTTTCGCCAGCCGACGCTGCCGTCGCGACTGGCGGCGATGCGGCTTCAGCCATGGGCGCATTGGGGGCAAGCGTCCAGGCAGTGAGATAATGATCGACATAGCGATCAAGCGTCTGCGCGGTCAAATTGGCGCGCACGTGGCTTGAGTCCTGCAACAGCGCCAGGGCCTTGCAGTTCTCGCTGGTGCAGCCGTCACGCATCGCGAGCATGTGCGCAACAAAGCCGAAGCGGTCAGTCTCGAGCGCGCGACGCAACGTGACCATCGCCTCGCCAATATCTCTGCCGCCGCGCTGCGTATAGGCGACCATGTCGGAGAGCAAAGCGTAGCGTGCCGCGACATAGGTTGAAGCTGTCGCCACCGTCGCCGGCGTCGCAAACAATGCTTTTTCGCAGGCCGCCTCAACCCGCTCGCCGGCGAGCCCATCGAGACAGGAGAGCGGCGAACCAGGCGCAAGTGCTTGCGCATCGAGTTCGCTCGCGCGCGCCTCCAGCGCGCGGCCTTCGGCCGCCTGATCGCGCACGGTCGCACCATTGAAAAAGGCCCAAGCCATGGTCGCGCCAAGCACCGCGCCAACCACAACAATGCCCACCCGCGCTGCGGCGCGCGTGCGCGCCCGATCGAACGCCGAAACGCAGGCAACAACCAACACGGCGGCGGAGCCGGCCGCGACCCACAGCCGCAGTGCCGAAGTGCCAATGTCGGCATCAAAACCGGACATCTATCCCCCGCCCGCGGCACCTGGGACCCGGCTGGAACCGTCGCGGCGCGCGCCCTCGCAGCAACCTCTTGCAGCAAACTGTGGCGCCCCAGTGTCCCCAGTTCGAAGCGCCGACGCAGTGTCAGCGCTTCGGACGACGCGCGAACCACTCAGTGCTCGAGTTCGAGCTGACTTTCTTTGGCAACGCGCTCAAAAGCTTCGCCGGGATTTTTGATCCGATACTGATAGTCGTCACCGTCGGATGGCAAAAGCTTGACCACCTTGTAGCTGCCGCTCGCACCTGGCCGCGTGATCGGGCTCGACGTATAAGAGACGGTCTGGCCGACCTGAAATTTGTGGGTCCGCAGGGAGGAAGGCCGGAGCGCCGTCACCTCGGCTACGCTTACCGCGTTGACCTTGACAGCGGTGATCTTTTGCGCCTCCGACGCCTTCGCCATCTCGGCAATCCTTGCGGCAACGACCTGCGGCGATTTCTTGGCAGGCCGCCGAGAGGCGAGTTTGCGCGGCGCGGCAACGCGAGCGGGTGACTTGCGAACCGCTGCACTCCGGCTCGCTTTGGCGGGCCGTTTCTTCTTGACTGAACGCTTATTCATGGAAGCGACTATAGCACCCAAACTAACAAACGAGCAAAAAATATAGTCCTGAAATGACGCGCTTGAAGCGCCTCAAGGCGGGTATGATTAAGACATTAAAAATACATATATATCAAACACTTGTATCATATGTTTGATTTCAGATCGAAACTTCCTTGGGTCATGCCTGGCGCTGCCATCTGCCATTCGCGTCAGCGCGCCAATAGGTGACCTCGGCGCCTGCGGCTTTGGCCTTGCTCCAGCGTTCGCGCGCCTTGTCCACAGCATCGGGGTCATCACCGTCGAAGAGCAGGACGACCCGCTCATAGCCATCGAGATTCTCGGCCATGGCTGCGCCCTCGATCAGGAAACGAACCGTTGCTTGATTAGGGTTTTCCTCGCCGGTCGTAAGCACGATCGGCTGCTCAGCGGCTTGCGGATCGCGTACCGTGCCGTGCGGGAGAAAGCTATCGTCGCGCCAGGTCCACAAATGTGCGTCGAGCGCCTCGACGCGCTCGTCAGAGGCCGCCTGTATGACCACGCGCCAGCCGCGTTCGAGCGATTTCTGCAGCAACGCCGGCAGAACCTGTTCGGGCGTCTGTCCTGTCAGGTGATAGAATAGAATTTCGGTCATCGCCCTCACCGCTCGTAATATTCCTCGATCAAATGATCGAGGAGCCGCACACCCCAGCCGGAGCTCCAGCTCTGATTCGTATCTGTCTGTGGCGAGCCCATCGCCGTACCGGCGATATCGAGATGGACCCACGGAGTCTTGCCGACGAAGCGCTGCAGCAGTTGTGCCGCGGTGATCGCGCCGCCCCAGCGTCCGCCAGTATTCTTCATGTCGGCGAATTTGGAATCGATCATCTTGTCGTATTCAGGACCGAGCGGCATGCGCCAGACCCGCTCGCCGATCGTTTCGCCACATTTTGCAAGCCGCTCCGCGAGCTTATCGTCATTGGAGAACATGCCGGCATATTCCTGGCCGAGCGCGACAATGATCGCGCCGGTGAGGGTCGCCAGGTTGATCATGAATTTCGGCTTGAAGCGCTTGTTGACGTAATGCAGCACGTCGGCGAGCACCAGCCGACCCTCGGCGTCCGTGTTGACGATTTCGATGGTCTGGCCGGACATGGTCTTGACGATGTCGCCCGGGCGCTGCGCCTTGCCATCCGGCATGTTTTCCACAAGCCCGATGGCGCCGACAGCATTGACCTTGGCCTTGCGCGCGGCAAGCGCCCGCATCAGCCCGACGACGCAGGCGGCACCGGCCATGTCGCCCTTCATATCCTCCATGCCTTGCGCCGGCTTGATCGAAATGCCGCCGGTGTCGAAGCAGACGCCCTTGCCGATGAAGGCGACCGGATCGACACCGCGCTTGCCGCCGTTCCAGCGCATCACGACCAATCGCGAATCATGCGCGGAACCCTGGCCAACGCCGAGCAGCGCGCCCATCCCGAGCTTGCGCATTGCCGGCACATCGAGCACTTCGACGTTGATCCCGAGTTTCGATAAGCTCGAGGCACGGCGCGCGAATTCACCGGGGTAAAGCACATTGGCCGGCTCGTTGACGAGGTCACGCGCGAAAGCGACGCTATCGGCGATTGCCGAGCTCTTGACCCATGCTTTCTCCACCGCATTCGCGCCCGAACAGGCAAAATTCACTTCGATGCGGTCAGGCCGCGCGTCGTCGTCCTTGCGCTTGGTCTTGTAGAGGTCGAACGTATAGGCGCGTAGCCGCGCGCCGAGCGCCATGTCCGCGACCTGATCGGCCTTAAGCGGGCCCGAAGCAAATTCGGCAAAAATCGTTGCGGTCGCGGCGGGCGCCGGAAGCTTGCCCATGGCAATGCCGCCGAGTTTGACAATATCGTGTGATTTGAGCTCGCTCTCCTTACCAACGCCGAGCACAACCAGCCGCGGCAGATTGAGGCCAGAGGGCGCCACGATGTCGAGGCTTGTTCCCTGCTTGCCGATGAAACGATCAGCGGTCGCCGCGCGGCGCACCAGATCCCCAGCCGGCGCCAAAATCCGCTGTGTGGCGGGGCCGAATTTGAGGTTTTCATCGCAGAACACAACAAGAACACCGCGGGGTCGAGCAAATGGCGTGAAACCGAATTTCAAAGCGGCAGGCATGAGTCAGTCCTTTGGGTCGTTTCCGGCTGGACCGTCCGAATTACGCAGCAGGTCCATGTAGGACTGGACCGGAAACACGGGGGAAACAGGCGGGGAACGCGCTCAAGCGGCGAGAGCGAGTTATGAACCGGACCGCGCCGGCCTGCAAAGTCGGCGTTTTGAAGCCCAAATCGGGCCGTTTGCGGCAGCGATTTATCAAACGGGCGTATTAACGCTTTAGTGTGCATGTTCAATAGGTTTGCCTTGGCCTAGCCACTTTGTCACCGCATGAAAAGACCGCACTGGGGAGATCGGCCCAAATGGGGCGATTGAGCGTCGGGCTGCGCTCGAATCGTGGGGCCGAGAGCGGGGAAGTGACACCAATGGGGTCGATCGGCCGCTACATGTTTCGCGCCACCATCGGCGCGTTCCTGATTACCCTTGTCAGCTTAACCGTCGTGATCTGGTTCACGCAGGCAATGCGAGAATTCGACCTGATCACCTCGCAACGGCAGACGCTGTTGGTCTTCGTCGGCATTACCGGCCTGATCATTCCGCTCCTGGTGCAGATGATCGCGCCGATCGCGCTCGTGATGTCGGCTGCCCATGTGCTCAACAAGCTCAGTTCGGACTCCGAGATCATCGTGATGAATGCCGCAGGCATTTCGCCGTGGCGGCTGTTAGCGCCGTTTATCGTGGCGGCAGTAGCGGTGGCGATCCTCGTCGCGGCCATCGCCGCTTATATCTCGCCGCTGTGTCTGCGCAAATTGCGCGACTGGAGCGCGCAAGTTCGCGCCGACATCCTCACCAATATCGTGCAGCCCGGCCGTTTCACGACCGTGGGCGGCAATCTGACTTTCCATATCGCCGATCGCCGCCAAAACGGACTTCTGGTCGGCATCTTCGTCGACGACCGCCGCGATCCCAAAGAGCACTCGACCTACCTCGCCGAGCAAGGCGAAATCGTGAAGAACGACAACGGCTCATTCCTGGTGTTCCAGGGTGGCAGCATCCAGCGGCTCGACGCCGGTCAGCGCGATCCGCGCATCATCATGTTCGACCGCTATGCGTTCGACCTGTCGCAATTCACCGGCGGCGCGCAAAACGTCGTTTACACAGTGCGCGAGAAATATATTTGGGACTTGATCTGGCCGAAGCCGGGCGATCCACTCTTTGCCGCGCAGCCGGACCAATACCGCTCCGAACTGCATGATCGGCTTGCCGCTCCGCTCTACCCGCTCGCTTTCGTCATCCTCGCCTACGCCTTCCTGGGCCCGCCGCAGACCACGCGGCAAAGTCGAACGCTTGCATTGCTCGGCATGATCGGCAGCGTGGCGGCGCTGCGACTTGCCGGCTTTGTCAGCGTGATCGTCGGTGTCAAAGTACCGGGCGCGCTCGCTTTGCAATATGTCGGGCTATTCGGCGCAATCGGCGCCGGCCTGTGGCAGACCGCGCGCGGGCAAGCCGTCGAACCGGCGGCGGCGGTTTCGAAACTTGCGACTGCGATCGGCGAACGCATCGCCCGGGCAACGAGCTAAAGGCAGCGAGCCATGGCCATAATCACCGGCACGCTCTCGCGCTATTTTGGCATGCGGTTCCTTACATCGGTGCTCGGCTCGTTCATCGGCGTCGTCGCCCTTGCCGCCATGCTCGACTATGTCGAGCTGATGCGCCGCGGCGCCGATTGGCCCAATGCCACGGCGTGGCTGCTTGCCAAGATTTCCATGTACCGCGTGCCGCAGCTGACCGAGCGCATCATGCCGTTTTCCGTGCTGGTCGGCGCCATGTCATGCTATCTCGCGCTGTCGCGCCGTCTCGAACTCGTGGTCGCGCGCGCCGCCGGCGTCTCGGCTTGGCAATTCGTCGCACCGGCCGTGATCGGCGCCTTCATTTTCGGCACGGTGGCGACCACCATCTACAATCCGGTCTCGGCGATGCTGCACGAGCGCTCCAAGCGGCTCGAAGCCGACATGCTGGGTGAGAACCTGTCGGCGCTGCAAGGGAGTTCGAGCGGTTTTTGGGTTCGGCAGAAGAGCGCGGAGGGAGCGTCCATCATCAATGCCAGCACGAGCCGCGAACAGGGCGCCGTGCTTGGCGGCGTGAGCATCTATACGTTCGACAGCCAGGGGCACTTCCAAACGCGTATCGAGGCCAAGAGCGCGACTTTGCAGCAGGGCTACTGGCAGCTCGACGATGCGCGCATCTACGCAAGCGGCAAGGCGCCGGATATCGAGGACAGCTACCGGCTCGCCACCAACCTGACGCTCGAGCAGGTACGCGAAAGCTTCGCTACCCCGGAAACTGTGCCGTTCTGGCAATTGCCGACTTACATCGAAATGGCGGATCGCGCCGGATTGGGCGCTGCCGGCTATCGCCTGCAATATCAACAGCTCTTGGCACGTCCATTTCTGCTCGCCGCTATGGTATTGCTCGCCGCCTCGGTGAGTCTGCGTTTCTTCCGTTTTGGTGGCGTGCAAAAGATGGTGTTGAGCGGCATTTCCGCCGGCTTCCTGCTGTTCGTGTTGTCTAAAATCACGGAGGACATGAGTAAATCGGAACTCATGTCGCCGGTATTGGCAGCATGGATTCCGGTCGTGGTCGGCGGACTGACTGGCTTTGTGGCCCTCTTGTACCAGGAGGACGGCTAGTGGCGTGCTCGCGTAGCCCTTTCCGTCCCGGTTTGCGTCGTAGCGTTCTAGGTGGCGCGCCGCTGCTCGCCGCGCTCGTTATGATTGTCGCGAGCCTCGTGCTCGCGCCCGCTTGCGCACTTGCGCAAGAAGGACCGAGCAGTCCGTTGCATTTTGCGCCGCGGCCGCCGCCGCCACCCAAAAAGCCGGCGCCGCCCCCGAATAGTCCGATGCTCGTGCAGGCGACCGAGATCCGCTACGACTACACCAACAATACGGTCGCTGCGGTCGGCAATGTCCAGATCTATTACGCCGGCGCGACCGTCGAAGCCGACCAGGTCATCTACGATCAAAAGACCAAACGGCTGCGCGCCGAGGGCAATGTCAGGCTGACCGAGCCTGACGGCAAAATCACCTACGGCCAAACAATCGATCTTACCGACGATTACCGCGACGGCTTCGTCGATTCGCTCCGCCTCGAAACGCCGGACGACACGCGCTTCGCCGCGGCGCGCGCCGATCGCAGCAAGGGCAATTACACGGTCCTGCAAAACGGCGTCTATACCGCATGCGAACCTTGCAAAGACGATCCGAAGAAGCCGCCGCTATGGCAGGTTCAAGCCGCCCGCATCATTCACGATGAGGGCGAGAAGATGCTGTATTTCGAGGACGCGCGGGTCGAATTCTTCGGCGTCCCGATGGCCTACATTCCCTTCATTTCCGCGCCCGATCCGACTGTGAAGCGCAAGAGTGGATTCCTGTTCCCGGACATTTCCTGGAGCACGTCGCAATACGGCTTCGGCTTCGGGCCGAAGTATTTCTGGGCGCTGGCACCCAACTACGACCTCACGCTCGGGACGATGATCACGACGAAGCAGGGTCCCCTGTTCGAAGGCGAATGGCGGCACCGCCTGCTCAGCGGCTCGTACACGATCAAAGCCGCAGGCATTTACCAGTTCGATCCCGGTTACTTTGCCAGCCGCGACGGTCCGGACAGCCCGACTGCCAACCGATTCCGCGGCGCGATCCAAACCGCCGGCCAGTTCGCGCTCACCGACAAATGGGTTTGGGGGTGGACCGGGCTGCTCATGACCGACAGCCAGTTTTTGAACGACTACAAGACCGGTCAGATCGCCGGATCATTCGATCCATTCCAGACCGGGCTTGCCTCGGCCGGCGTGTCGCAACTTTATCTGGTCGGCGCCGGCGATCGCAGCTATTTCGACGTTCGCTCGATGTATTACTACGGCTTCTCCGAGCTGGATAATCAGAGCCAGATTCCGATCATTCATCCGGTGCTCGACTACTCCAATGTGCTCGGGCAGCAATTGCTGGGCGGCGAGCTCAGTTACAAGGTCAATGTGACCAGCCTGACGCGCCAGCAAGCCGAGTTCGACGCGGTGACGCGAACTGCTTCGGCGAGCGGTGCCTGCTCGACACCGACCGCCGACACCGCCGTTCCCGGCAACTGCCTGTTGCGTGCTTTCCCCGGCACTTATTCGCGCGCGTCGGCAGAAACGGATTGGCGCCGCACTCTGGTCACCGACAATGGGCAGATGTTTACGCCGTTCTTTCAGCTGCGCGGAGATGTCGCGTCGCTGCAAGTCGACAGCAATCCGGGTGTGTCGAACTATATCAGCACCGGCAATACCGGGCTGGCGCGCGCAATGCCGGTCGCCGGTGTGGAATATCGCTATCCCTTTGTCGACGTCCAGCCGTGGGGCACACAGACCGTAGAACCGATCGCGCAGGTGATCGTGCGCCCGAACGAGACCGATATCGGCAAATTTCCGAACGAGGACGCCCAAAGCCTCGTCTTCGACGATACCAATTTATTCGCGGTGGACAAATATTCCGGCTGGGATCGTGTTGAAGGCGGCGGCCGCGTCAATGCCGGTGTCCAATACACCGCTCAGATCAATCGCGCCGGCTCGCTCAACGTGCTGTTCGGCCAGTCCTACCAGATCTTCGGCCAGAACTCGTTTGCGCAGGGCGACACGACCAATACCGGGCTTGAGAGCGGCCTGGACAAGACCGTGTCGGACTATGTTGGCCGCGTCACCTATCAGCCGAATTCGGTCTATTCGTTCACCGCGCGCGGACGGTTCGATCAGGCGACCTGGACGCCGCAGCGCATGGAATTGGAGAGCCGCGCCAATTTCGAGCGCTGGACCTTGCAACTCCTGTACGGCGACTACGCCGCGCAACCGCTGCTCGGCCTGCTGAATCGTCGCGAAGGCGTCCTTGGCGGCGCTTCGTTCAAGGTCACCTCCAACTGGATCGTGCTCGGATCGGCGCGCTACGACATCGTCAATAGTCAATTCGACCAGACCCGGCTTGGGCTCGGCTATGTCGACGACTGCTTCATGCTTTCGCTCAACTGGCTGCAGGGTTTCACCTATACGCCGACACAGCCACCCGTACGGAACAACACCTTCTTGCTCCAGTTCAGCCTTCGCACGCTCGGGCCCGATGTGCTGGCGCCGATCGCTTCGTCGTACTAAGTTCCGCCGAGTTCATGACAATGATTGCGACGAGAGCCGGGGGCCCAAGACACAACGGCCGTTTAAGCGATTGAGGGAGAGGAAGCCGATGTCGCAGGTCCCGGTCCACGCCTCTTGCCGAGCTGGCGTAACAGCGATGATCGCAGCGGCCGTTATTTTTGCCGCGACCTCCATCGCGCAGGCGCAGGTGGTGCTGCTTGTCGACGGTCAGCCGATCACGGCGCTCGACATCGAGCAGCGCACCAAATTCATCGAGATGAGCACGCATAAGACGCCGACGCGCCAGGAGGTGATCGACGGTTTGATCGATGAGCTTTTGGAAATCCGCGAAGCCAAGCGCTACACGATTGATCCTTCCGATTCAGACGTAAACGACGCGTTCAACAATATCGCCAGCAATATGGGCGTGGACGCGCAGAAGCTGTCGCAGATTCTGGCGAATGGCGGTGCAAGCGCAGCGACGCTCAAGCAAAGACTGCGCGCGCAGATCGCCTGGAGCAGCTTGGTTCGGGGTCGCTATAAAGCGAGCCTCGAAATTGCCGACAGCGACGTCGAGGCGCAGCTGAAACTTCATGATTCCGGCGACAGCAAGCAGGTCGGCTACGAATATACCATGCGCCCGGTGCTGCTTCTGGTGCCGCGCGGCTCGCCGAGCGCCGCCTATGAAGCACGCAAGCGCGATGCCGACGCCTTGCGCGCGCGTTTCTCCGATTGCAACACCGGTGTTCCTTTCGCCCGCGCGCTGCGCGAGGTCGCGGTGCGCGATCCGGTCATCAAGTCCTCGGCCGACATTCCCGAAGCCCTGCGGGGCATCCTTGACAATACCGAGGTAGGCCATCTGACGCCGCCCGAACAGACGGACGAAGGAATTCAGATGTTTGCGGTGTGCTCGAAGAAGGAATCCAAGAACGATTCGCCCGCGATGCAGAAGATGCGCGACCAGCTGTTCGAGCAAAAATTCGGCGCCCAGGCCAAGCGGTACCTGGCCAATTTGCGCCGGGCTGCCATGATTGAGTACAAGCAGCCGCCGGACAACGGCGGCAGCAAAACCAGCCGCCGTTGACATATATTGCGCATGACCCGTGCAAAACGAACGGTTTCTTCGGTCCAGGTCGTGCGGTAGAAGAAAGATCGTGAAAGCTCTTGCAGTGACGCTTGGCGAGCCCGCCGGCATCGGCCCTGACCTTGTCTTGGCGATATGGCAGCGGCGAGCCGAACTCGACCTTGCGCCATTTTATATTATTGCCGATCCGAATTTCCTGAGTCGGCGTGCCAAGCGGCTCGGTCTGGATATCCCGATTGTCATAGCGGCGCCGGCCTCAGCGACATCGGTGTTTCGCTCCGCCTTGCCGGTCGTGCCGCTTAACATCATCGTCACTGCCGAGCCTGGACGGCCTGATCGCTCGAGCGCGCCCGCCGCGGTGGCCTCGATCCGCCGCGCGGTTGCCGACGTGATGGCGGGAGAGGCAGCGGCCGTCGTGACCAATCCGATCGCCAAGAACGTGCTCTACAATTGGGGCTTTGCCGAGCCTGGACATACTGAATTTCTCGCCAAGCTAGTGCTGGAATCGACCGGCAAGTCGCTGCGCCCGGTAATGATGCTGTGGTCACCGGAGCTTGCCGTCGTGCCGGTGACGATCCATCTGCCGCTGCGTGAAATCTTCGAGCACCTGTCAGTCGAGCTGGTGGCCGAAACCGGGCGCATCGTTGCCCGCGATTTGACGCAACGTTTCGGCCTGCAGCATCCGCGTTTGGTGATCGCCGGGCTCAATCCGCATGCGGGCGAAGCCGGCATGCTCGGCGCCGAGGATGAAGCGATCGTCGCGCCGGCAGTCGCGCAGCTCGTTGCCGATGGCATCAATGCGCGCGGACCGCTTCCGGCCGACTCGCTGTTTCACGAAGGGGCGCGCGCAAGCTACGACGCCGCTTTGTGCATGTATCACGATCAAGCGCTGATCCCGATCAAGACGCTGGCCTTCGATCACGCCGTCAATGTCACGTTGGGCCTGCCCTTCGTGCGCACTTCGCCGGATCACGGCACCGCTTTCGATATCGCCGGCACGGGACGCGCCGATCCGACCAGTCTGCTCGCCGCCTTGCGCCTGGCACAGCGACTCGCTGGGTCTGCGGGCACAAAGGCCAGTGGCGTGCATGCCACCGCGTCGTGACCGACGCGATCGACAATCTGCCGCCGCTGCGCGAGGTGATCCGCCGGCACGGCCTTATTGCCAAAAGGGCGCTCGGACAGAATTTTCTTCTCGATCTCAATCTGACGGCGCGGATCGCGCGCGCGGCCGGGCCGCTTGACGGCGTCACGGTCTTCGAGGTCGGCCCCGGCCCCGGCGGCCTTACCCGCGCGCTGTTGGCGCTCGGTGCTGCGCGCGTGATCGCGGTCGAGCGCGACCAGCGGGCGATTGCCGCGCTGGGCGAGATCGCGGCACTCTACCCCGGCCGCCTCGAGATCGTAGCGGCAGACGCGTTAAGCTTTGATACGAGCACGCATCTTGCCAGCGGTCATGATATCGGCCCGGTGCGCATTGTCGCCAACCTGCCCTATAACATTGCAACCGCACTGTTGGTGTCCTGGATCGGCGTCGAGCCGTGGCCGCCCTGGTATGACTGCGCCGTGCTGATGTTTCAGCGCGAGGTCGCCGAGCGCTTGGTCGCTGCGCCCGGCTCGAAGAGCTACGGACGGCTGTCCGTGCTCGTGCAGTGGCGCTGCGAAGCGCGAATCGTGTTCGATGTAAATGCTTCGGCCTTTGTGCCGCCGCCCAAGGTCACATCTTCGGTCGTACAGCTTAAGCCGCGCGCAGCACCGCTCGCCTGCGATCGGGCGATACTCGAACGCGTGACACAGGCGGCCTTCGGTCAACGGCGCAAGATGCTGCGCCACAGCTTGCGTTCGCTCGGTACTGACACGGCTGCCCTGATCGAGGCCGCCGGTCTGGCGCCGACCGCGCGCGCCGAGGATATTCCCGTTTCCGGTTTCGTGGCGCTGGCCCGGGCCGTTGCGAGGGTCCATCATAAGGCGTGACGGGCCGTTGGCCCGAAGTTGGAAAGGCCTGAGCCACGAGGACGTTTCGTCGCCAATCACTCGCCGCCTATGGCCGGCCGCTGTGCGAGACCGTCGTCGATCTTCCGACGCCGCGCGGCACCGAGGTGCTGGTGCGCGTCGAATGCTGCGGCGTCTGCCATTCCGATCTCCATATCCAAGACGGCTATTTCGATTTGGGCGGCGCCAAGCAACTCGACATCACCAAAGACCGGCAGCTGCCGTTCACGCTTGGCCACGAGATTGCCGGCATCGTCGAAGCCGCCGGTCACTTGGTTGAAGGCGCCATAATCGGTCACCGCGTCGCCGTCTACCCATGGATCGGCTGCGGTGAATGCGCAGCCTGCCGTGCCGGTCGTGAGAATCTATGTTCCAAACATCGACATCTCGGCGTCGCCGTCGACGGCGGCTACGCCAGCCATGTGCTGGTGCCCCATCCGCGCTACCTTCTAGACTATGCGCCGCTGTCGCCGTTCTTTGCCGGCCCGCTGATGTGCTCCGGGCTTACCGCCTATGCGCCGCTCAAGCGCCTCGCGGCGGACAGCAAAGATAGTCGCGTGCTTCTGGTCGGGCTTGGTGGAGTCGGGATGATGGGCCTGTCGATCGCGCGGGTCTTGTTTCACGCTGCGCCAATCGTAGCCGATATTGATCCTGATAAGCGCGCCGCGGCTTTGGCCGCGGGCGCCGCCCAGGCGTTCGATCCCGCCGATCCGCAAGCGCGGCGTGCGATCATCGCAGCAACGAATGGCGGCGTGCTCGCAGCCTGCGATTTCGTCGGCTCCGACAAGTCACTGCAATTCACCACCGGTGTCCTGGCGCGCGGCGGCAAAGTCATTGTCACCGGGCTGCTCGGCGGCGGCTTCTCAATTCCGGCCGCCATGATCGCCATCAAGGCAATGACCATCGAAGGCTCGATCACCGGCACGCTTGCCGAAGCGCGTGAGCTGATCGACCTTGCCCGCACCGGTAAGATCGTGACAATCCCGACCCACGAGCGTCCGCTCGCTGAAGCCCAGGCCGCATTGGAAGCGCTGCGCGCCGGGCGTGTTGTCGGCCGAACCGTGCTCGTGCCGCGATCGGAATTCTAAATTAAAGCTTCGCCTGGAGCGCTCGCACGAAGCTTGAAAGCCCGATCTGGCGTTCGCGCTTGAGCCGCTCCGCCGCAAGGATTGCGCGGATTTCGGCGAAGGCTTGCGCCCGATCGCGGTTGACAATGACATAGTCGTATTCCGGCCAATGGCTCATTTCGCCCGCCGCTTTGGCCATACGCGAGTGAATTACGGCTTTGCTGTCCTGCGCCCGGCTTTTGAGGCGGCGCTCGAGCTCCCGCACCGTCGGCGGCAAAATAAAGACACTGACCAGGTCGTCGCGCGCGCGCTCGCGAAGCTGCTGCGTGCCCTGCCAGTCAATGTCGAACAACACATCGCGGCCGGCCTGCAAGGCTTCGATCACCGGCCGGCGCGGCGTGCCATAGCGATGGCCGAACACCTCGGCCCATTCCAGGAGCTCATTGTTCTTGACTAAGTCGTCGAAACGGAGAGTGTCGATGAAATGGTAATCGCGCCCATCGACTTCACCGGGGCGCTTCGGCCGCGTCGTCACCGAGATCGACAGCGTTATTCTGCGATCCGCCTTCAGGAGCATCCGGGACAAGGTGGTCTTTCCCGCGCCGGACGGCGAGGACAGCACGAACATCAGTCCGCGTCGCGCAATTTTCTTGTGTTGTGCGCTCGCCCCCGCCATCGCCTATTCCACGTTCTGCACCTGCTCGCGGAATTGCTCGACTGCAACTTTGAGCTCAAGGCCGATATTGGTCAGTTCGATATCGTTCGCCTTAGCACACAGCGTATTGGCCTCGCGATTGAACTCCTGCGCAAGAAAATCGAGGCGCCGACCGATCGCGCCGCCTTGCTTGATCAGATGTCGCGCCTGCGCGACATGCGCGAGGAGCCGATCGAGCTCCTCGCGAATATCGGCTTTTGACGCAATCATGATCGCTTCTTGATGCAGGCGGTCCGCATCGAAGCGCTCCGATTGTTCCAACAGCATCGCAATCTGTTCAGCGAGCCGAGCGCGGATTGCTTCCGGCTGTCGCGCCGGTGATCGGTCGGCACGCTCCGCGAGTGCGGCAATTTCGTCGAGGCGTGCCGAGAGCACCTGGCCGAGCGCCAAGCCTTCGTGGCGCCGCATTTCGCCGAGCGCGGCGATGACGCGCGCGAAGCCTTCGATAACGGCTGCCTCGGCGGCACGCCGTTCATCCTCGCGCTCTTCGGCATCACTGATTTCGATCACACCCTTCAGGCCGAGCAGTCCATCCAGCGTTGGCGGCGCGGTTTGGACCTTCGCGGCGAGCTGCTTCATCGTGGCCAGCACAGCGTCGAGTACCGCGGCATTGATGCGCACGACGGGCACGGCGCCGCTGCGCTCGACGGTAAGATTGGCCTGGACCGATCCGCGCGTCAGTGCCTCGGCGGCTCGTGTTCGCACCGGCACTTCGATCGCATCCCAGCCCGGCGGCATTCGCAGCCGCAGATCAAGGCCCTTGCCGTTGAGGGATTTGACTTCCCAGGCCCATGCATAGGAAGCCGCTACGCCATGGCCACGAGCAAATCCGGTCATGCTCGAAAGTCCCATGGCGTTCGGTCCCTTTGGCGAGCGATCGATGATTGCGCGATGAATCAGCGACGCGCGAACTTAACGGTGGCCCGGCGCGCTCACAAGTCCGCGCCGCCGATCGCCTCGAACGGGACTTAATGAAGCGTTTGAGTGCGAGACTTTGAGGCACCGCGCGGCGGCGAGGGCGAGGCAGGATCGGGCGTGGCCGGCGTGGCGGACGCCGATCCTGATGCCGGCGGGATTTGAACATCGAGCGGCGCTTGATCCTTCTGATCGGCCTGGATCGAGCGCAGCCGGGCGACATTTTTCTGATGCTGCTCGTAGGTTTCGGCGAAGGCGTGACCGCCGGTCCCGTCAGCAACAAAGTACAGCTCCCGCGTGCGCGCCGGATTGGCGGCAGCCTCGAGCGAGGCGCGGCCCGGATTGGAAATCGGGCCCGGCGGCAGACCGCTGATGATATATGTATTGTACGGCGTCGGCTGTTCGATCTCGGCCTTGGTGAGTGGACGACCGAGCGTACCCTTGCCGCCAACCAGGCCGTAGATGATGGTCGGGTCCGACTGCAGCTTCATGTTCTGCTTCAGCCGATTGATGAAGACTGCAGCGACGCGCGTACGCTCGTCGGGCTTGCCGGTCTCCTTTTCGATGATCGAGGCAAGCACGACAAGCTGATCCGGCGATTTGAGCGGCAAATCGGGCGAGTGATGATCCCAGATGTCCTTGACCAGGCGCTGCTGCGCCTGCTGCATGCGCTGAATCATTTGCTCACGCGTCACGCCACGCGTGAAGTCGTAAGTGTCGGGCAGCAGGCTTCCTTCGCGGGGAATTTCCCTGATGTCGCCGACCAAGACATTATCTTCCGCCAAACGGGCGACGATCTGCTGCGAGGTCAAGCCTTCTGGAATACTGACCTGATGCTCGACGACTTTCCCTTCGACCATGGTTGCGACCACGTCGCGCAGGCTCGCATGTGCCTTGAATTGATATTCGCCGGCTTTGAGATCTTCGCGCGCTTTAAGCACCAGAACGCCACCCATGAACACGTAAGGCTGATCGATAATGCCCTGCCGCTGCAACGCATCAGCAATGTCGCGCATTCCCGAGCCCTTGGGGATATTCACGATGGTATCCTGCGCCAGCGGACCCGGCTGTTCGAAGCGCTGTTTCCCGACAAACAGCAGCACGCCGGTTGCGATCGCCAGCAGCACGAAAATGCTGATGATGGCATTGCCGATGACGACCAGCGGATGCCGCGCGCTAGCCGAGCGCCGCGGTGGCATTGCGACGGTATCGGGCTCGATCGCCGTGCGAGGGCTGCGCGGATTGATGCGATTCATATTGCCGTTACTAGGTTCTGCCGGCGCGGCAGCCATTCCCTTTCGCAGCCGGTCTGGGACCGGCGGAGCGGCATCGCCGGCCCCCGCGGGCCTTTTGATCGGCTCGGGCGGTCTGAGGGCAGCTGCCGGCGGCGGGTCTCGCTGCGCTGCAACGGCCCGCAGGCCTGCACCCGTGCGCGGCGCCGTCGTCTGTTGCACGGGTGCCGCGCCTGAGCGGACGGACGCGCTCTTCGCAATCGGGGCCGCTGTGCCACTCGCCGGCCGCGACGGTGCCGGGTTGAGCAGATCGCCGACTTTCGGTGCTGGACGCGAGGTGGGAGCTTGCACGGCACGCGGCGACGGGCTCGGCGCCGCGCCGGCCGGTTTTGCCGCGGCACGCGGCGCCGCCGTCTGCGGTGTGAGCAAGTCGCCAATGCTTGGCGTGGCTGCACGCGGCGCAGCGCCCAATGATTGCGGACCTGGCTTATCGGCCGGGCGCGCCGGAGCGGGCCGCAAGGCCGGCGCAGGTCGCTCGTTACCGTCAGGCGGTGAATTCGATCCTGTCACCACCGGCCATCCACTTTTACGCGCCGCATCATCGATTTTGAAAAATGCCCCGCCCAACGAAAAGCAATGTTCGCAGATTCTGCGCCGTCTGCCCAGTGCCAGAGCGACGATAAATCGCGTCAGTGGATCGCAGGCGAGTGAGGAGCAAATATGGCGGAACGGTGCTCCGATGCCTAACGCTCGACACGACGGAACACAAGCGACGCATTGGTGCCGCCGAATCCGAATGAATTCGACAGCGCAATATTGACTTGCCGCTTGCGCGCCTTGTGCGGAACGAGATCGAGCGCGGTAGCAACGGATGGATTGTCCAAATTGATGGTCGGCGGCGCCACTTGATCGCGCATCGCAAGCAGGCAGAAGATCGCCTCGACCGCGCCCGCCGCGCCCAACAGATGCCCGATGCAAGATTTCGTCGAGGACATTGCGATTCGGCCTGCCGCATTGCCAACTAGCCGCTCGACGGCCTTGAGCTCGATCTCGTCGCCCAGCGGCGTCGAAGTCCCGTGCGCGTTGATGTAATCGATGTCGCCGGCGGAAATGCCGGCGCGGCGGATCGCCGCCATCATGCAACGATAGGCGCCATCGCCGTCTTCGGCAGGCGCAGTGATGTGATAGGCGTCGCCCGAAAGCCCATAGCCGATCAATTCGCCATAGATCCGCGCGCCGCGCCGTTTGGCATGTTCGTATTCCTCGAGCACGACGGCGCCTGCGCCCTCGCCCATCACAAAGCCGTCGCGATCGCGATCATAGGGACGTGAGGCGCGCTGTGGCGTGTCGTTGAAGCCGGTGGACAATGCGCGACACGCGGCGAAGCCGGCCAGCGATATGCGATTGACCGGAGATTCGGTGCCACCGGCGACCATCACGTCGGCATCACCCAGCGCAATTAATCGGCCGGCATCGCCAATGGCATGAGCGCCGGTAGAGCAGGCCGTCACCACCGCATGGTTGGGCCCTTTGAGCGCATGGGCGATCGAGACATAGCCCGAGGCGAGATTGATCAGGCGACCCGGAATGAAGAACGGCGATACGCGGCGCGGACCACGGTCGCGCAGCAACAGCGCGGTTTCGGCAATTCCTTCGACGCCGCCGATCCCGGAGCCGATCAGGACGCCGCTCATGATCTGATCGCTGTATTCGCGCGGCTGCCAATTCGCATCCTTGAGCGCCTGCGTCGCGGCGCCCATTGCGTAGACAATGAAGTCGTCGACTTTGCGCTGCTCTTTGGGCTCCATCCAGTCATCGGGATTGAAGCTGCCGTCGCAGCCGTTACCACGCGGCACTTGCCCGGCGATTTTGCAGGGAATGTCGGAGACGTCGAACTTGTCGACCGGCCTGATCCCGCTCTGCCCGGCAATCAGCCGCTGCCATGTTTGCTCGACACCGCAGGCCAGCGGCGTCACCAATCCAAGGCCTGTGACGACGACTCGTCTCATCAAGGGCTTTTCCGTCACGCCCCGGGCCAACAACCAATGCCGGTGTTACGTGCGCGGGGTCTGTGCGCAAAACGCTCGCCCGCGCATTCTGGCACGCGGTCCCCTCGAGATCCTGCGCAAGTCATAGACAATGGCGGCAGATGCCGGCAGTCAGCTCTTCGCGTTCTTTTCAAGAAACTTGATGGCGTCGCCCACCGTCAAAATAGTCTCCGCCGCATCATCCGGAATTTCGCAGCCAAACTCTTCCTCGAAAGCCATGACGAGCTCGACCGTGTCGAGGCTGTCGGCGCCGAGATCATCGATGAAGCTGGCGTTCTCGGTCACTTTGTCGGGCTCGACACCGAGATGCTCCACGACGATCTTCTTAACCCGCTCGCCAATATCACTCATTGTTCCAACCTCATTTTTCAACGCGACCCAATCAAGCTCTCCTTTGAACGCGCCGACGGGGGCCGGCAAGTTCAATTGGGTCGACACCGATCAGAGGCGGATATGGTTGCCCCGCTCTCCGGCATTGCGGCTCCCCCAGCCCGATTTTGGTTCGGTTACCACACTTCATTCACGTTGACCAGCACGGCTGCAGCGCCGCGGCATCTGCTCTATCACCTTCAAAACACGACTTAAATCATGGCCATTCCGCCATTCACATGCAACGTCTGGCCAGTCACATAGGCGGCCTCATTTGAGGCCAGGAAAGCGACCGCGGCAGCCACCTCGTCGGCGGTTCCGGCGCGCGCGGCCGGAATTTTCGCCAATATAACTTCGCGCTGCTTGTCGTTGAGCTTTTCGGTCATCGGCGTGACGATGAAGCCCGGCGCGACGCAATTGGCGGTCACGCCGCGCTTGGCATATTCCTGCGCAATGGCCTTGACCATGCCGGTGATGCCGGCTTTGGCGGCAACATAATTACCCTGCCCCGGATTTCCGGTCGTCCCCACGACTGACGTGATGGCGATGACGCGTCCAAACCGGCGTCGCATCATGCCGCGCACCGCAGCGCGCGCCAGCCGAAATGTCGAGGACAAATTGACGTTGATGACCTGGTCCCAATCCTCATCACGCAACTGAACGAGCAAATTGTCTTTCGTGATGCCGGCATTGGCGACCAGCACATCGAGCTGGCCCATCGCCTCCTCGGCGCGCGGGACCAGCCCCTCCGTCTCTGCGGCATCGGCAAGGTTGCATGGCAGGACATGCACGCGCTCGCGCAACGCGGCGGCCAACCGGTCAAGCACTTCGCGCCGGGTTCCGGAAATCGCAACCGTTGCGCCCTGGCTGTGCAGAACGCCCGCAATGGTGCCGCCGATCGTGCCGGTCGCGCCGGTCACCAGCGCCGTCTTTCCGGTCAACTCGAACATTTGCTCTCCTCGCCACGAAAGACGGCGTCAGCCGCCTGCCGCTTTGTAACGGCTGATATCGTCCGGCACACCAATCGACGACGCCGTCGCCGCTTCCGCGATCCGCTTGTTCAAGCCGGTCAACACTTTGCCCGCGCCCACTTCATAGAAACTGGTCACGCCGGCCTGCGCCATAAACAAAACAGATTCGCGCCAGCGCACCGTTGCGGTCACTTGCGCGATGAGACTTCGCACAATTTCCGCCGGATCGCTAATCGGCCGCGCCAGCACATTGGCCACCACGGGAACGGCAGGCGGCTTGACCGAGACTTTGGCAAGCGCTTCGGCCATCGCATCCGCAGCCGGCTGCATCAGGCTACAATGAAAGGGCGCCGACACCGGCAGCAGCATTGCGCGCTTGGCGCCGCGGCTCTTGGCGAATTCGATGGCGCGCTCGACGGCGAGCTTATCTCCGGACAACACGACCTGCCCGCCGCCATTGTCGTTTGCCGCTGCGCAGATGCCGGCGTTCGCCGCTTCGGCCGCAACCAGTCTGACCTCGTTGAGCTCGAGCCCGATTAGTGCCGCCATGGCGCCTTTGCCGACTGGCACCGCCTTTTGCATGGCGAGCCCGCGGGTCCGCAAAAGCCGCGCCGCGTCGGCGATCGACAGCGCGCGCGCGGCGGCAAGCGCCGAATATTCGCCGAGCGAGTGCCCGGCGACAAAGGCGGCATCGCGCTTGAGGTCGACGCCGGCCTCCTCTTCCAGAACCCGCATGGCGGCGAGCGAGACCGCCATCAGGTCCGGCTGCGCATTTTCGGTGAGCGTCAGCATATCCGCCGGCCCGTTCCAGATGATTTCGCTCAGTCGCTGCGACAATGCTCCATCGACCTCGTCGAAGACCCGGCGGGCTGCAGGAAAGGCATCGGCAAGGGCCTTGCCCATGCCGACGGATTGGCTGCCCTGGCCGGGAAATACAAAGGCGGTCGTCATCTGTTTGATATCCACCCTCTAGCAGCCAGCGTGCGGGAAGCGGCGAAAGATACCGCGATCGCCCCGATGTCAAGGGATGTAGCGCAAGCCGGCGGCCGGGACAGTTCGGTAAGAAAGCGACAACCGCCCATTGCTAGGCTTGGGCTTTTGCCGGGCAAAAGCCCGAACTGAGGCGTTCGCGAGCGCTTTGTTGATGAGCACGTTCCCGCCGGTCACCGAGAGCGAGCTTGCCCGCGCGCGGGCAGATCCGGCGTTCCGGCAGAAACTGCTCACCCAAAGCCTCGAAGTCCTGCTGGCCAGGATGCAAAAATTGCGCGCATCGGCCTTAGCTGGCGGCGAGGCCGGCGAGGGACAGATCCGCGAAGGTGTGGAGCTCGCCGTGCGGCTTGCGGAACTGATCCAAACGGCGGATCGGCGCCCGAGCAGCTAATCGCGCTCTGCCGCCTTGCCTTTCTCGAAAAGCCGCGTATAAGGCCGCCTTCCGCTCGACCCCGGCCGGGGGCTGAACGGACGGCTGCACCAGCTCTTGTTCCCGGACCGTGGTGACGGGTCCCCGGGTGAGAGTGCGGTAGGGCCCCGCGCGCGCTTTTTGAGCCGCAAACGGGTCCGGCGTCCGGTGTCCTCGCCTTCAGAGCATTCGAGCCTTTCCCGAAGGGTTCGAGGGGCTTCGCGCCTGGGCGAGCACGCAAGCGAGGAAAGGGCAGCCATGCCGCTCTATGAACATGTCTATCTTGCGCGCCAGGACGCCAGCGCGCAGCAGGTCGAGGAATTGACCGCCCAATTAAAAGGTGTCATCGAAGGGCTCGGCGGAACAGTCAAAAAGACCGAATATTGGGGGGTCAAATCCCTCTCCTACCGGCTACGCAAGAACCGCAAGGCGCATTTCACCCTGATGGACGTCGACGCGCCGCCGCCGGCGATCAACGAGATCGAGCGGCTCGAGCGGCTTAACGAAGACGTTCTGCGCTATCTCACTATCCGGGTCGACGCGCATGAGGAAGGCCCGTCGGCCATGATGCGCCGCGCCGAGCGTGATCGCGACCGCGAGGAGCGTCGTGGCGAACGCGGCGACCGTTTCGAGCGCGGCAGCAGAGACCGTGACCGGCGCGGCGGGCGCGACAGTGACGATCTCGACGGCATGACGGAGGAATGATCATGGCCACGGCACCGCAAGGCGCTGGCGGCGGCCGCCGCCCGTTCTTCCGCCGCCGCAAGAGCTGCCCGTTCTCGGGCGCCAATGCGCCGAAGATCGATTACAAGGACATCAAGCTGTTGCAGCGTTTCGTCTCGGAGCGCGGCAAGATCGTGCCGAGCCGCATCACCGCGGTTTCGGCCAAGAAGCAGCGCGAACTCGCACAGGCCATCAAGCGTGCACGCTTTCTGGGGCTGTTGCCCTACGTGATCCGGTAAGGGAGGCGTTCATGGACGTGATCCTCCTCGAACGCATCGCCCGGCTCGGCCAGATGGGCGATATCGTGCGCGTCAAAGACGGCTTTGCCCGCAATTTCCTGCTGCCGCGGGGCAAGGCGCTGCGCGCCACCGACGAAAACCGCACTCGCTTCGAGAATATGAAGAGCGAGCTCAAGGCGCGCTCGGAAGCGCTCAAGAGCGATGCCGCTCAGGTGGCCGCAAAGCTCGACGGCAAGAGCTTCACCGTGCTGCGCCAAGCTTCCGAGTCAGGCCAGCTCTTCGGCTCAGTGTCGCCGCGCGATCTTATGACCTTGCTGGGCGAGGCGGGATTCAAGATCAATCGCAACCAAGTCGCAGTAAACGCGCCGATCAAAACCATCGGCCGGCACAAGGTCCCGATTTTGCTGCATCCGGAGATCGAGAGCTCGGTCACCATCATTGTTGCGCGCAACCCCGATGAAGCGGAGCGAATCGCGCGCGGCGAAGATATGACCCAGCTGCGCGAGCCGACCGAGCAGGAGGCCGCTGTGATTGCCGCGGAGGCCTTCTTCGAGCCGGGCGCCGGCGAAGCCGCGACGCCAGAGCAGACCGCAGAAGCCGCCGAGCCCGCTCCCCCTGCCGCCGAAAAGAAGTGAAGCATCAGTCCCGGGCTGTTAACCAACAGTCCGGGATTCGTCTCAATCCGGAATATTGTCACGCGGCACGGGTGCGCCTTCGCTAGGTGCTGACTCAGCGGGCGCGGCGGCGTTGGCTGCCGAGCTTGCTTCCGGATTAGATGCGGGAGGCGCGGCTGGTGGGGTGACATCCGAAGCTGCGGCACCTGGCGCCGCTGCGGTCGCGGGCATGGCCGGTGTCTCCACCGGCGTGCTTGGCGGATTGGTCGCCTCGGGATTGGCTGGTGCTGTCGCGACCGGGGTAACCGGCGCAGGTTCGGATGCCGCCGGTGCAGGTTCCGGCGTCAGAGGCGCAGCATGCGGCGCAGGCGCCGGTGTTTCCGGCTCCTGCCGGGCGCCGCGGCTGGCAGTGACCGGCCTCGTTTCACGGCGGCCCGGGCGGCGTCCAGAACTCGCGGATTGTCCCGGTGCCTCTATCCGTGTCCCGTCGGATCCTGGTGTCGGACGCGCCGCCGTCTTCGATCTGGGCTCACCGGGCTTGGATTCGCCAAGCTTGGCCTCGTTCGCTCTCGCCTCTCCGGTCTTTGCCTCTCCGGTCTTTGGCTCTCCCGCCTTAGGCTCCTCGACGGCATTCTTGTTGCGCTCCCCGCCCTGCTTGAGATTGGCGGCCGGCGCCGGGCCGGCGCCCGCACCGAGAACATAGGCAGCGAGCATGGCGGCCTGCTGGCCACTCGACGTGTAGTGCTCGCGCAGGAACGCGGTAAGCGTCAGGCTGTTTCTGCCGTCAGCGAGGCCGCGGGCGCTCTTGTGGCAGGTCGCGCAGTCTCCTGCGAAAATTTCTGCGGCCGACTTGCCCTGATCGATATTGACCTGCGCGCGGACTGGGCCAATGGCCGAGCCGGCCAGGCCCAGCCCGGCAACAAGACCCATCATAGGCGCAAGACGGTAGAACACGCTGAACACCCCGAGCCTTATTGACGTAGTGAACATACTTGCCCCTAACGCCAAGTCCCTGCCAAGCCCCTACGCACGCTCGCTGTCGCGGTGCCCAGAACCGAGACGACCCGAAAGCCAAGCGAAGCGCCGCCGGTCTTATTGCGGCCGGTCCACCACATACGATCGCAGCGTGACGGACATTGGTCACCGGGTCTTCGCAGCATTGCTGGTCACCGAGGATTTTGTTTTAATAACGGCAACCAACAAGACCCGCTGTTGCGATAGGCCGATCATGCGGAAAAACGGCCGCAAGGGGGGCGGAACGCCAATCGTCGCATATCGCGCAAGGGGCAAGGTGAAGCGTGGAGGCGGCCGTGGATCGGTTGCTGTTCGTATTTTTGCGTCGGTTCATTCGCCGTGGGTCCTTTAAGGTTACCACGGCGCGGGGCACCACATACATATTTGGGGACGGCTCCGGATCGCCGGTTGCGGTGCGCTTTGCGACCGCCGCGGCGCAGCGCGCCGTCTTGCTCGACCCCGAACTCAAGCTGGGCGAGGCCTATATGGACGGCACATTCGTGGTCGAGCAAGGTTCGATCGCGGACGTGCTTGCGATTTTGCTGCGCCAGGAGCGCATCGGCGCGCCGGACTGGATCTGGCTGCCGCGGTTGTTACGTCACCTGTTCCGGCGTCTGCAGCAGTTCAATTGGAAGTCGCGTTCGCGCCGTAATGTCGCACACCACTACGACCTCGACGGCAGGCTCTATTCGCTATTCCTTGACGGCGACCAGCAATATAGCTGCGCCTATTTCGAGTCCCCCGATCTGTCGCTTGACGACGCGCAGCTCGCCAAGAAGCGCCACTTGGCGGCAAAGCTCTTGCCGAAGCCGGGCAACAAGGTGCTCGACATCGGCTGCGGCTGGGGCGGCCTTGCGCTCTATCTCGCCGAAAATACCGGCGCCCATGTCACCGGCATCACACTGTCGCAGGAGCAATATCAGCGCGCGCAAACCAGGGCGCTGGAGCGCGGCCTGACACAGGAGGCGACGTTCCGACTGATCGATTATCGGGAGGTCGAAGGCCGCTTCGACCGCATCGTATCGGTCGGCATGTTCGAACATGTCGGCGTCAGCTTCTACGATACGTTCTTCGGCCAATGCGCAAAGCTGCTTGCCGACGATGGCATTGCGCTGTTGCATACGATCGGCCGGTCGAGCCGACCCGGCATCACCAATCCTTGGATCGCCAACTATATCTTCCCCGGCGGCTACATTCCGGCGCTGTCCGAAGTCTTGCCGGCGATCGAACGCGCACGCCTCATGGTTACCGACGTCGAAATCCTGCAGCTGCATTATGCCGAGACGCTGAAAGCCTGGCGTGAGCGCTTCCTCGCCCACCGCGAGGAAGTGGAGCGCATCTACGACCAGCGCTTTGTCCGGATGTGGGAGTTCTATCTCGCCTGCTCGGAAATGGCTTTCCGTGAAGGCGACATGGTCGTGTTCCAAATCCAGATGGTCAAGCGCAAGGGACTGACGCCAGCAACTCGTGATTACATCGCGCAGGAGGAAACCCGATTGCGCGGCCTCGAGGCGCGCCGAGCCGCGCCATTGCGGCTCGCCGGCGAATAGTCGTTCGTCGCTCATCTCCTCTGCGTCAAGCGCTAAAACGGACTCTGGCGCAGCTATCCCCGCGCCGCGGTGGGTAATGGGGAAACCAGCAATGAGGATTTCCAATCGCCGCGCAGCTGGACTATCGAGGGCGTCCCGAGGTCGCGTACGCCGCTGTCGCTTAAGTGATCCGCGATGTTGAGTAACCAATACGATTTCGCCACGCGCCGCAAAACGGCCATAGCCCACGATTCTTTTGACCGGGACCATGCCAGTATTCGATTCGACCGCACGCAAGCAGGCTGCCGCGCCGGAACCCGCGTTCCGTATCGCGCCGCACAATATCGAGGCTGAACAGGCGCTGCTCGGTGCAATACTCGTCAATAATGAGGCCTTTTACCGCGTCTCCGACTTTCTCGAGCCAAAGCATTTCTTCGAACCGATCCATCAGCGCATTTTTGAGCTGGCGGGCGGCCTGATCCGCGCCAACAAGGTCGCAACGCCCGTTACATTGAAGACATTTTTGCCCGGCGATGCCGATATTGCCGGGCTTTCGCTCAATCAGTATCTCGCGCGCTTGGCCGCGGAAGCGACCACTATCATCAATGCCGAGGATTATGGCCGCACCATTTACGACCTTTCGATCCGCCGCGACCTGATCACGATCGGCGAGGACATGGTCAATCTCGCCTATGATGCGCCGGTCGACTCCACGCCCCAGCAGCACATCGAGGACGCCGAGCGCAGGCTCTACGAAATCGCCGAAACCGGACGTTACGATTCCGGGTTTCAGCGCTTCGCCCAGGCGCTCACCACCGCAGTTGATATGGCAGCGCGCGCCTATCAGCGCGACGGCAGCCTCTCGGGCCTCGCCACCGGTCTGACCGATCTCGACGCGCGGATGGGTGGCTTGCAGCCTTCCGATCTCATCATCCTTGCCGGCCGACCAGGCATGGGCAAAACCGCGCTTGCCACCAATATCGCCTATAACGTCGCCAAGGCTTGGCAAGGGGAGAGGCGCGCCGACGGCCACATGGCGACTGTCAATGGCGGCATTGTCGGTTTCTTCTCGCTGGAAATGTCGGCAGAGCAGCTCGCCACACGCATTATTTCCGAGCAGACTGGAATTCCATCAAACAAAATTCGCCGCGGCGGCATCGACGAAGCCGGTTTCGAGAAGATCAAGGACGTCTCCATCGAGTTGCAGAATCTGCCCTTCTATGTCGACGAGACCGGCGGTCTTTCGATCGGACAACTCTGCGCGCGCGCGCGACGGCTCAAGCGCCAGCGGGGTCTTGATCTGTTGGTCATCGATTACGTGCAGCTGCTGCAGGGTACGACCCGCCGCTCTACTGAAAATCGGGTGCAAGAGATCACCGAGATCACGACGCGGCTCAAGGCGCTGGCCAAGGAGCTGAATATTCCGATCCTGGCTCTGTCGCAGCTCTCGCGTCAGGTCGAGGCGCGCGAAGACAAGCGTCCGCAACTATCCGATCTGCGCGAATCGGGTTCGATCGAACAAGATGCCGACGTGGTGATGTTCGTGTTTCGCGAGGAATATTATCACCAGATGCGTAAGCCGCTGGAGTCGAATCGGGAGAAATTCGAGGAGTGGCTGGCCGAAGGCAATCGCGTCGAAGGCAAAGCCGAGGTGATCATCGGCAAGCAGCGTCACGGTCCGACCGGCACGGTCGAATTGCAGTTCGATGCCGCGGTTACTCGCTTCGCCAACCTCGACACCACGCATCGGCCGGATTTCTAGGTGATACGCGGCCTCGCATTGGGCCCGCTTTACCGTGGCCGCCGCAGCGGTCATAACCACGCCATGGCCGTCGCCGCCCCCATCACCGATCCGATTGCCAATCCCGCCGCGCCGGAAACCGGCGCCACGCTGACCGTCGATCTCGGGGCGATCGAAGCCAATTGGCGCACGCTGGTGAGGCAGCTGCTCACCGTGCCATGCGCCGCCGTGGTCAAGGCCAATGCTTACGGCCTCGGCCTTGAGCCGGTCACGGCAGCACTGGTGCGCGCTGGCTGCAAAACTTTCTTTGTCGCGGACATCGCGGAGGCGCGTGCGGTGCGCGCGCGCGCGCCGGAAGCCATGATCTATGTGCTGACCGGCTTCACACCGAACTGGGGCGATGCCTTTATCGAGATCAAGGCGCGGCCGGTCATCAATTCAACGACCGAGCTTGCTGAATGGGATGCCTTTGTCAGCGCGCGCGGATGGCAAGGCGGCGCGGCTTTGCACATCGATACCGGAATGCGGCGCCTTGGCATTACGCCGGAGGAAGCGGCCGCTCTGGCACCGCGCGCGCAAACGCAAAATCACGGCATCGCGCTGCTCATGAGCCATCTTGCCTGCGCCGACAATCCGGATCATCCGCTCAATGCGACGCAGATCAATTTGTTTCGCGAGCTGCGCGGACTGTATGAAGGCATTCCGGCATCGCTTGCCAATTCATCGGGCATATTTCTCGGTGACGTGGCGCATTTCGATCTGGCGCGGCCGGGCGCTGCGCTTTACGGCGTCAATCCGACTCCCGGCAAGCCGAACCCGATGCAGAGCGTCGTCGAACTGACCGGGCGCATCCTGCAGCTGCGTAATGTGGCGCGCGATGAGACGGTCGGCTATGGCGCGACCTGGACGGCAAAGCGAGCTTCACGGATCGCCGTGGTGGCGCTCGGCTATGCCGACGGGCTTATGCGTTCCGCCAGCGGCACCGACGATCATCCTGGCGGCGTAGCGATCATCGCGGGCGAGCGCTGTTCCATAGTTGGGCGGATTTCCATGGATCTTGTGTGCATCGACATTACGGATCTCAGCGGCTCCGTGCATCGCGGCGACTTTGCCACGCTGATCGGCGGCGACATCACGGTCGATGATGTTGCGGCTTCTGCCGGCACGATCGGCTACGAGGTTCTGACGCGGCTGGGTTCGCGCAACCATGTCTTCTATCGCGGCGCGTAAGATGGCGGCGCGCGCGCAAAAATTCGTTTGCCAGAATTGCGGCGCCGCCTGTGCGCGCTGGACCGGCAAATGCGAGGCTTGCGGCGAATGGAATACGCTGGTCGAGGAAGGTGCCGAAGGCCCGCGGCGGTCGATGCGCAAAGGCCGCCCCTTCATCATCGAAGCGCTCAAAGGCGATAGTCGCGAGGCGCCGCGGCTGCCCTCGGGCATCACCGAATTCGACCGCGTGACCGGCGGCGGGCTGGTGCGCGGCTCGGTACTGTTGCTCGGTGGTGACCCGGGAATCGGCAAATCAACCTTGCTGCTCGACGTCGCGGCAGCTTTCGCGCGCAAGCGCCATCGCGCCGTCTATATTTCCGGCGAAGAGGCGGTCGCGCAGGTGCGGCTGCGCGCCGAACGGCTCGGCCTCGCCGATGCTCCGGTCGAAGTTGCGGCGGAAACCTCGGTCGAGGACATTGTCGCAACGCTGTCACAGGGCCTAGCGCCGCAGCTTCTGGTTATCGACTCCATCCAGACCATGTGGACGCAAACGGTCGAAGCTTCGCCGGGCACGGTGACGCAAGTGCGCGGCTCGGCGGGCGAACTGATCCGTTTCGCCAAGCGCAGCGGCGCGGCTGTGATTTTGGTAGGCCATGTCACCAAGGATGGCCAGATCGCCGGCCCGCGCGTTGTCGAGCACATGGTCGACGCCGTGATGGCGTTCGAGGGCGAGGGTTCGCAGCAATTCCGCATCCTGCGTGCGATCAAGAACAGGTTTGGACCCACCGATGAGATCGGCGTGTTCGAAATGACGGGCGCAGGCCTGCGCGAGGTGGCCAATCCCTCGGAGCTATTCCTGTCCGAGCGCGATCTCGGCAGTCCCGGCACAGCGGTCTTTGCCGGAATCGAGGGCACGCGGCCACTATTGGTGGAGATTCAGGCGCTGGTCGCTCCGACCCCGCTTGGCACGCCGCGACGGGCCGTGGTCGGCTGGGATCCGAATCGGCTGTCCATGGTGCTCGCCGTGCTCGATGCGCATTGCGGGGTGCGGCTGTCGGGCCATGACGTCTATCTCAATGTCGCTGGCGGCCTGCGCATCCAGGAGCCGGCCGCCGATCTTGCCGCAGCTGCCGCCCTGGTATCGTCGTTGGCACACGCTCCCCTGCCCGCCGATGCCGTTTATTTCGGCGAAGTCTCGCTGTCCGGGGCGGTCCGGCCAGTGGCACAAACCGCACCGCGACTGAAGGAGGCGCAAAAGCTCGGCTTTACCAAGGCCGTCGTGCCGGAAGCAGCCCGCAACGAAGCGCCGGAAGGATTTGCGCTGTCCGCCATCGGCACGCTCGCAAGTCTGGTCGCCGAGATTGCGCACGAAGGAACGCCGGCACCGCGGCGGCTGGGAGCGCGGGAGGGCTAGTCCAGCGAACTTTCGCAGCAATTTCCGCTTAAGGATTGCTTATTCGGCCGGTCACAATGCGGCCGCTCGGACCGGTCCGTTTGGGCGACAGAAGACGGGTGACGGCGTGCGCAAGGGCGGCTATACACGCCTCGGACCTTTCCCTGACGACCCCTTTGGCCCGCGCGGTCGACAAGCGATGCCGATTACGCTCCTCGATATCGTCCTAATCGTCGTGATGCTGATTTCGGGGCTGCTCGCCATGGTGCGTGGCTTCATGCGCGAGGTTCTTTCCATCACCGCCTGGGTGCTCGCCGCCGGTGCCACACTTTACTCCTACGGCAAGCTTTTGCCGCTCGCCAAACAGTATTTCAACAACGACATCGTGGCCGCGGTGGCGGTGATTGGCGGCGTCTTTCTGTTGACACTGCTCATTGTCTCGGTTCTGACCATCCGAATCTCGGATATGGTGCTCGACAGCCGGGTCGGCGCGCTGGACCGCACGCTCGGCTTCCTGTTTGGGCTCGGCCGGGGCCTCATCATCGTGGTGATCGCGTTTCAGTTCTTTACCTGGCTGGTGCCCGATCGCAGCCAGCCGGGATGGGTGAAAGGCGCCAAATCGCGGATTGTGCTCGCCGGGGCGGGACAATGGTTAATGTCGATGTTGCCGGACGACCCTGAAAGCACCATCTTAAATAAGCTGAAAAAACCGCGCCCGGGCGATA
This sequence comes from Hyphomicrobiaceae bacterium, assembly GCA_021324465.1. Taxonomy (GTDB): domain Bacteria; phylum Pseudomonadota; class Alphaproteobacteria; order Rhizobiales; family Xanthobacteraceae; genus BOG-931. The sequence goes on along the minus strand of JAJPJB010000087.1, from coordinate 17,533 downwards.
CCGATAACCCGGAAGCAACGCCGGACCAGCAGCATAGCGCGATCGAGGGGCTGGAGGGCCTCAAATCATGACCGACCCAGTCATGAGTGACGCTAGCGTTTTCGATCCCGATGCGGACCGGCTCCGGGAAGAATGCGGTGTGTTCGGCATATTCGGCCATCCCGATGCCGCCGCGATCACGGCGCTCGGCCTGCATGCGCTCCAGCATCGGGGCCAGGAAGCCGCCGGCATCGTCTCGTTTGACGGCAAGAGGTTTCATTCCGAGCGCCGCCTCGGCCTGGTTGGCGACGCCTTTTCCCGCCGCGACGTCATCGATCGCCTGCCCGGCAATGCGGCCATCGGTCATGTGCGCTATTCCACGACCGGCGAGACCATTTTGCGCAATGTCCAGCCGCTGTTCGCTGAACTCAATGCCGGCGGCTTTGCGGTCGGTCATAACGGCAACCTCACCAACGGCCTGACGCTGCGGCGCCAGCTGGTACGCGAAGGCGCCATGATGCAGTCGACCACCGACACCGAGGTGATCCTGCACCTGGTCGCACGCTCGCATCGCAACCGCTTTGTCGACCGGCTGATCGAGGGACTGCGCATGCTCGAGGGCTCCTATGCCTTCGTCGGGCTCACCAACAAGAAGCTTGTCGGCGCGCGCGATCCCCTCGGCATCCGGCCGCTGGTTCTGGGCAGGCTTGACGGCTGTCCTATTCTGACCTCGGAGACCTGCGCGCTCGACATTATCGGCGCGCACTATGTGCGCGATGTCGAGAACGGCGAGGTCCTGATTTTTGACGAAGAAGGTGCGCATTCGCATAAGCCGTTTCCGGCGATGACGCCGCGTCCGTGCATATTCGAATACGTCTATTTCGCCCGTCCGGATTCGATGGTGGGCGGCCGCAGCGTTTACGACGTGCGCAAGGCCTGCGGCGCCGAGCTTGCGCGCGAAGCGCCGGCCTCCGCCGATGTCGTGGTGCCGGTTCCGGACTCCGGCGTGCCGGCGGCCATCGGCTATGCGCAAGAGTCGCGCATCCCTTACGAGCTTGGCATCATCCGCAATCACTATGTCGGCCGCACCTTCATCGAGCCGACGCAGCAGATCCGCCAGCTCGGCGTGCGCCTGAAGCACAGTGCCAATCGCACTGTGGTCAGCGGCAAGCGCATCGTGCTCATCGACGACTCGATCGTGCGCGGCACGACATCGGTGAAGATCGTGAAAATGATGCGTGATGCCGGCGCCCGCGAGGTGCATTTTCGCATCGCCTCGCCGCCGATCACCCATCCTGACTACTACGGCATCGACACGCCGGAGCAGGACAAGCTGCTTGCTGCGACGCACGATCTCGAGGGCATGCGCCGATTCATCGGCGCCGATTCGCTCGCCTTCCTTTCGGTCGACGGCATCTATCGCGCCATGGGCGAAAAGAGCCGCGATCCGGCGCGGCCGCAATTCACCGATCATTGCTTCACCGGCGAATATCCGACCCCGCTCACCGACCGCATGGCGCGGGAAGTCGTGCCCCACCAGCTCTCGCTCCTTGCCGAAGCGAGCTGAGGCACATTCCGTCAGCGTCGCTTGGTCAGACCAGAGATGCCCAAAGGAACAACAGTACGGCGGCAAAGCCGAGCGCCGTGCGTCCAGCATGCAGCCGCGCCCATTTTTCGATCAGCGCCCGGCTCTCAGCGCCGGCAGTCGCCGGATCGATGGCCATCAGCCGGCTGTTCGTCGGCATGATCGCCACGAGCGTATAGGGCCAGTTCACAATCATAAGGATGGCCCCGGCAAGCCAGGGCCAGGCGCCGCTCTGCCACCACGCCGATAGTCCCAGAAGAAAGCCAAGAATTGCCAGCGGTGCCTGCATGGCAAAGCCGCCTTTGTAAGACGGCTTCCATTCTGTCAGAAGCGCCTTGTCATCCAGTGTAAGCCGCGCCGGCTGTTCGGCGATATTGACGTAGAGTGCCGCACCGGCAAAAACGGCGGCAACGACGAGTGCAAGCTGCCCGGCCACCATGATCTTCCCCTGCGTGCCGGCTATGAGACCGCTGATACCTAGGATCGAATCGCGTCGCGCCTATGTCAAAACGACTCAATGAAGCCATCGCGCTGGTCACCGGCGCGTCACGCGGCATCGGCCGGGCGACAGCAATCGCGCTGGCGCGCGAAGGCGCCCATGTGGTCGCCGTGGCGCGCACGCAGGGCGCCCTCGAAGAGTTCGATGATGCGGTGCGCGCCGCCGGCAATTCGGCGACTTTGGTGCCGCTCGACCTGCGCGATTATCCCGGCATCTACCGGCTCGCCGCCGCACTGAACGAGCGCTATCAGCGCCTCGACATTCTTGTCGGCAACGCCGGAATCGCCGGCCAGCGCTCGCCGCTTGATCACATCGAGCCGAAGGCCTGGGATGACGTTTTCGCCATCAACGTGACGGCCAATTGGCATCTTATCCGCGCCATGGATCCTTTGCTCAAGCGTGCCAAGGCTGGTCGGGCCGTTTTCATCACGTCCGGCGCGGCGACGAACGCCCGCGCTTATGCCGGCCCCTATTCGGCCTCCAAGGCCGCGCTCGATGCTTTGGCGCGCACCTACGCCGCGGAAACAAGTTCGACGGCATTGCGCGTGAATTTGTTCAATCCCGGACCGACGCGTACGCGCATGCGTGCGCAGGTCATGCCGGGCGAGGATCCGATGACCTTGCCGACGCCTGAAGAGGTCGCCGAGAAAATCGTTGGACTGTGCCTGCCGGGCTTCTCAGAAACCGGCAAGCTTTACGATTTTCCAGCGCGCAAATTGCTGGAATTCAAGTCCCCGGCTTAAGGAGCGATCATCGTCAGTGCCGCCGCTTTTTCTTCACATAGGGATTGGCCTTGGCGCGCAGAGTGAGCCTGATCGGCGTACCAGGTAGAGCGAAATTTTCGCGCAAGCCGTTGATCAGATAGCGGCGATAGGTCTCGGGCAATGCCTCCGCCCGCGCCGAGAACAATACAAAGGTCGGCGGCCGCGACTTGGGCTGCGTGATGTAATCGAGGCGGAAGCGGCGGCCGCTGATCGCCGGCGGCGGATTGGCGGAAATCGCCTCGCCGAGAAAGCGGTTCAGCGCGGCCGTCGGCAAGCGCCGATTCCACACCGCGTGCGCCTGCATGACTGCTTCCATCAGCCTATCGAGCCCCTGCCCGGCCTTTGCCGACAGAACCACAAACGGCACACCCTTGATCTGCGGCAAGATCCTGTCGATCGAAGCACGCAAGCGCGGCAGCGCGCCGGGCTGCGGCTCGATCACGTCCCATTTGTTCACCGCGATGACAATCGCGCGGCCCTCGCGCTCGACCAGATCCGCGATGCGGATGTCCTGCTCTTCGAACGGCGCCTGAGCATCGATCAGCACGATCACCACTTCGGCGAAACGGATCGCATTGAGCGTGTCGGCGACTGATAGCCTTTCAAGCTTTTCCTCGATGCGAGAGCGCCGGCGTAAGCCCGCCGTATCATGAATGCGGAAGTGCCGGCCGCGCCAGTTGAGATCAACGGCAATCGCATCCCGCGTGATGCCGGCTTCCGGCCCGGTCAACAGCCGCTCCTCGCCCAATAGACGATTGACCAGCGTTGATTTGCCGGTGTTGGGACGACCAATAATGGCTATTCGGATCGGCTGCTCGGTTGGCGCCGCCATTTCCTCGCCTTCCGGCGCCGCCGTTGCTTCCGGCAACGCCGCGCGCAGCGCCTGGTAGAGATCGGCAAAACCATCGCCATGCTCGGCGCTGATCGCGACCGGCTCGCCGAGCCCAAGCGCGTAGGCTTCGAGGCCACCGGCTTTGCCGGCGCGGCCCTCGCTCTTGTTGGCGACCAGGATCGCGGGCTTGCCCGACTTGCGCACGACATCGGCAAAGGCGCGGTCAGCTGGCGTGGCGCCGGCGCGGGCATCGACCAGAAACAGCACGGCGTCGGCCTGGCCGATAGCCGCGGCGGTCTGCGCCTGCATGCGCGCCGACAGGCTTTCGCGCTCGGCATCTTCGAGACCTGCGGTATCGATCACCTTGAACGCGAGATCGCCGAGCTTGGCGTTGCCTTCGCGCCGATCCCGCGTCACGCCTGGCAGATCGTCGACCAGTGCTAGGCGGCGTCCGACAAGGCGGTTGAACAGCGTCGATTTGCCGACATTGGGACGGCCAATAATGGCGACGGTGAAGGACATTGCGAAAAGCCGATATGCATAAAAAGCGGATGTTCATCTTAGCCCGGCACGCGGCGCCGAGCTGAGGGCTATCTTCGGCAAACGCGCTGCAAGGAACGGAGGTTTAACGCGAGCCTATTGCGTGCCGGTCGAGGGCGGCGCCGGCCAGACCGACTGTGACGGCTGCGCCGCCTGCTGCTGTGCCGGAGCCGCCGAGGGCTGCGACGGCCATCTGGTCTCCACGGCCGAACTCGGCGTCGGGTCTGGCCAAGGGCTCTGCATATTCGCCGCAGGCGCCGCCGGAGCGGTGGACGCAGCAGACTCGGCGGGAGCGGCAGGTTTGGCAGCGGGTCCGACGCTGATCCGCGTTGGCCCGTGCCGAGATCCACCTGGCGCTTGATTCCAAACCGAATCTTGCGATTGCGCGGGGGCGCGCGCGACCTTCGGCTTTGCTTTGGACTTCGGCTTCGCTGCCGCAGCAGGAGCCTTGTCCGACGCGGCCTCACCGGAACCAGCCGCGGTCGGCTGCGCGCCGCCCGCGGCGGATGCTTGAGACGTGCTGGCGTCCTGATCAGGCGGCGGCTGATAGCCCTGCATGAGCTCTGGCGGCACGCCGGTGCTCGTGCCCGGCACGCCGTTCGGGAATAAGGGCTCGCGTTGGCCGGACAGCTTCTTCTTGGTGTCGAACATATCGTTGTTGAAGAGCTCGGTCGGATCGAACTGACCACCCTTCGTGCAGGCGGCCAGTACCAGCGCCAGCGCCAGCGCTGAGCCGATGCGAACCACTGGCAATGTGCATCGCGCGCGCATCGCGTCAGCCCTTGCTGCTTGCCGAGGACAGAAGCTCGCTCAGCACTTCGGCGCGACTGCGCGTGCCAGCGGGCGTCTGCGGATCGTTCATGATGAGATCGGTCCACTGCCGGGCCGCGGCGAGGTCACCGGACTTCCACGCGGCGAGAGCCAGAACTTCGCGCGCGCTGTGCCGGAACGTCCGATCGGCCGTGGTTAAAGGCTCGAGCCGTGCGCGAAGCTCAGAATAAGGCGCGCTGTCAACGAGGAGAAACCCAGCGCGGACCGCCGCCAGATCCTCAATGGTCTGTCCGGCGCTGCGGTCGGCGGCGATTTGGTCGTAGGCGCTAACGGCGGCTTTGGGGTCGGTGCGCGCCAACTCGGCGGCCTCACGCAGCTGCGCCAGCACGCGATAGGCGGCGGTGCCGTCACGGGCGAGCTTCGCAAAGGCCGCCTCAGCCTCTTGATGCTTGCCGGCCTCGGCGAGGGCGACCGCCTGCTCGAATGCAGCGCCCGATTGCGCCGCCTGCTTGGCTTCCCACCAGTCATAGCCGCGCCAAGCGCCGACGGCCGCAACGATGAGCACGCACAGGGCAATGAGATAATTGCCGTACCGCTGCCACAGCTGCTTGAGCCGCTCGCGACGAACTTCCTCGTCGACTTCGCTGAAAATATCGGTCACGGAACCCGTCCCGGCGCCAACGCCTACCTCAGCACTACCACCTGCTCGGCTCGGTGGCGAGCTAGCCCGATCTGTCCCGAATAGGAAAGCGGCCTTTCCGCGCAGCTCGGACAATTTTGAGGATTTGGGGCACCCCGCGCCCGCAAAGCCTTGTCGCACCTAGTTTAATCATGTGGCGCGAGCAAGGCAAAATGACGGCCCGGGTCGCGCCGTCCACCGCAGGCAAATTATGGTTGAAATCGCCGCATGCAGCGATCAAGCGCGCGCCGGACCTTTGCCGCGCTCCGGCAGCGTGGTGACGCCGCCGCTCGCGCCCTTTGCCCGCATCGGATAGGTATGTTCCGCGGCGGGGAAAGTTCGCGCGCGAACCTCTTCGGCATAGTTTCTGACCGCGCGCTCGATGGCGGGCCCGAGCTCGCCGAAGCGCTTGACGAATTTCGGCGCCCGCGGCGACAGGCCGAGCATATCTTCAAGGACGAGCACCTGACCGTCGCAGGCGGGGCTGGCGCCGATGCCGATCGTCGGAATCGGAATCTGCGCGGTAATGCGGCGGCCGAGCGGCTCAGCAATCGCCTCCAGCACGACCGAGAATGCGCCGGCATCAGCCACTGCGCGCGCATCCGCCTCAATCGGCGCCCAGTCGCTCTCATCACGGCCCTGCGCGCGAAACGAGCCGATCGTGTTGATCGCCTGCGGCGTGAGGCCGACATGTCCCATCACCGGCACGCCGCGCTCGACCAGAAAGGCGATGGTCTCTGCCATCCGGCGGCCGCCTTCGATCTTGATGGCGCCGCAGCCGGTTTCTTTCATCACCCGCGCGGCCGATGCGAACGCCTGTTCCTTGGATGCTTCGTAACTGCCGAACGGCAAATCGATCACCACCAATGCGCGCTTGGAGCCGCGCATCACCGCATGACCCTGCAGGACCATCATGTCGAGTGTCACCGGCACGGTGGTCTCCAGCCCGTGCATCACCATGCCGAGCGAGTCGCCGACCAGGATCACGTCGCAATAGCTATCGACGATGCGGGCGGTGTGAGCGTGATACGAGGTCAGGCAGACGATCGGCTCGCCGCCTTTGCGGGCGAGGATGTCGGGCGCGGTGAGCCGGCGAACTTCGGCTTGTACTGACATAGCTCGTTTCGGGTTTGGTTATTGTCTTTGAGTTCACTACTGGCCAAAAGCCGCCGTTCCAAAGACCGGCAAACCGATCACGACCGGGTGGAACACCAGGCCGAGCGCCAAATAGATAATGGTGCCCACGACGATGGCAATGATGTCGTTCTTGGTGCCGCCGATCGGAATTGGCGGCGCGCCGGGATCGCTGCGGTATTTTAAGGAAATGCGATCGTAGACGCCCCAGGCGAGCACCGATCCGAACAGGATAATGCCGCCGACATCACCATTGGCGCACAGATGCGCGAAGGCCCAGGTCTTGACCCCGACCAGCATTGGGTGCTTGAGCGCCCGCTTGATATGGCCGGGGATGTAAGCCGCGGCAATCATGATGCTCGCCGGCCACATCAGCACGATGACAATGTGCCGCGTCCAGGCCGGCGGATTCCACGCCATGATCGGACCGGCGGCGCGATAGCTGCCAAAGCCATAGCCAATCAACACAATGCCAATGATAGCGACCAGCGAGAACAGACCGCGATACGGCCATTCGCCGACACTCTTGATCAGCGCCGCCCGCTGATCGCGCAAGGTGACGAAGACATGTCCGCCGAGAAAGATCATGAGCCCGAGAATCTCAAGCGCAAGTCCCATGGCATGTCCCCTGAAAGTGCGGCTGGCGCTGCGGCCGACCTCACTGAGCTCAGTTCACGGCCGAGATCATGGCTAGGGTGGTTTCTTGTCAATGACGTGCAGCCGACGAAAGTCCGCCGCAGAACCTTCTGCGGCCGGCCCACACCCACGTGGCCACGTGCCGAATACCGTCGCTGCCGCAGGCAGTGTGCTTAATGACGGTGACGGCGCGAGATGAGCACCGGTAAGGCTAGACACGGATGTCAGCAGCGAGACCACCGTGCTGGTCAACGCCTGGCCGGTGGCTAAGACAGTGATGTCTTTGTTGCGCATGCGTATGGACGTTCAGCTCTTCGGACGCCAGACTGCGTGTGGCGCTCTGCGCGCGCAAACACACGTTTCGGCTTAGAGCGAATGGCCTCGATGCGTCGATTGCCAAAATGCCCGCAATTTCCGCCAAACGGAGTCCGACGGAATTGACCGGGTGAGGTCTTATAAGGTGCGGAGTAGGCCGGCGGCGCGATACCTGCTATGGGCCAAATTTGAAGTCGATCCCCGCTTTGACTTCCTGGACGTTCAACTTCGCATTCGATGCGACAGTACCAAGAGCCGGCGTCGTGAAATTCAGCGTCTTTGATCCGAAGCCGAGATAGTCATATTCGAGGCGCACCGCCCAATTCTGATTGAGCGCATATTCGAGGCCGGCGCCTGCGGTCCAGCCGGTCCGGGTCAAATTCACGTTCGAAGTGTTCAGGGCGAGATCGGTCAGGCTGTCCTTATCGTGTGCAAACGCGACACCGCCCTTGCCGTAGACTAACAGGCGATCGAACGCGGCGCCGATACGGCCGGTAACCGTCGAGGTCCACTGCGTATTGGTGGAAAGCTTGTCGCCGATCGAATCGGCGCCAGCGCCCTTGAGGCCGGTCCAGCTGAAATCGCCTTCGAGGCCGAGCACGAGCGCATCGAACTGGGCATTGAAGCCAACTTGCCCGCCGCCGAGGAAACCGTTTTTGCTGAACGTGTCGGCGCCGGCCCTGAATGGATCACTCCATGACGAATTGGCAAAACCCCAGCCGAGATGGCCGCCAATGTAAAATCCGCTCCAGTTATAGACCGGCGGCGCGTAAGCGACCGGTGCGGCCGGGGGCGGTGGCGGGGGGTGCGGTAGATCGGCCGCTTGCGCATAAGTCGCAGAACAAAGAGCCGCCGCCACCGCAACGCTGCCGACCAAGGCACGCGAATTCGTCTTAAGCATATCTAGCCGCTTCCCCGACGCTTTATGTCCGACAAAGTATGAGCCCGCCCGTCAGCCCAGTTGATCGGTGGCCAAGCAACCCGATCTCTTCGGACAAAGCGTGATGGAGCGATGGCTGGAAAATGGCTGCCCCTTGCCGATGTTGGAAAACGGGAACAACAAGGCCGTTCCCCGCATGGAATGGCGGCGGAACATCGGTTGGAACTTAGCGGCGGTAGTGACCGGGCCCGCCCGTCTAGCGCGTGGCGCGGTTGCCGACGAGGGGCTGGTAGAGCTCGGGTGTGAAGCCGACCAGCAATTTGCCGGCGCCGAGATCGAGAACAGGCCGCTTGATCATGGATGGCTGCGCCAGCATCAGCGCCATCGCTTTTTTGGCGTTGAGCCCATTCTTGTCTTTGTCCGGCAGCTTGCGGAAGGTCGTGCCCGCGCGGTTGAGCAACGCCTCCCATCCAAGTTTCTTGCACCACGTCTCGAGCTGCTCGCGCGCGATGCCGGCGGCGTTGTAGTCGTGAAACGCGTAATCGATGCCATGCTGGTCGAGCCAAGCACGCGCCTTCTTCATGGTATCGCAGTTCTTGATGCCGTAGATCGTGAGCGGCTTCGCTGCCGCCTTTGCTTTGGTCATGGTCCCCGTTTCCTCACCCTCGCCTGTCTGACGATGGTCGAGAGAATACGATGGCTCGGATTTCAGCGCGAGGCTATCGAGCCGTTCTCGAACGGACGATTCTCAATCGGGTCACTGATCGCAAGAGCAACCAGCGTGCCGACGGCGCCGAAGAGAAGACAGCCCCCGACGACATCGGCCCGAAATGGCTCGACAGATAAAGCGCCAGCAATGCAGCAAAGGCCGCGCCGACCAGCCAGGCAAGATCCGACGTCATAACTGTCGTGATGGCTGTCGTCACGGCTGAGCCGGCATAGCGCTTCGGCTGCAGTGCAGCACGTGTTCTGATCGGCATCGATGGCCCGGGCAACGCGGTTGCGCTTGCGGCGTTCACCCTGTGAATCCAACTCTGGAGACGCCGCTGTGAGCGAGAGGGACCCCCAAACCGGCTGGAGGACAAGCCCGCGGCCGGTCGCAGCAGAGGCCTTAATCCCGGCGACGAGCCTTCCCGGGAACACCTGGAACCGGCAAGAACATCTGTCCGCAACGTCGCGTCCGGGGCCGCGTCGAGGACACGCCCTGCTCAATCGCGGTGGCGCCGGGAGGATCATCAGGACCATCGGCGGAGTCCGATCGGCAGCGACGGATTGCGCGAACAGGAACTCCACCCGGCGGAGCAGACGCGGCAGGGCGGAATCGTGCTGCGCAGGCCCGGCGGCGCACGATCTTTGCCGGCTGGGGACCTGCGTGTTGCTCATCGTGGTGCTCCGCTCCGTTGCCGGGGTGGTCTTGAGAGAGTGATCAGGCGCAACCCGATGCCGGCGGCCACAGCACATGGAGTCTTTCGTTGAACGGATTGTCCGCGAAAGCAGAGCGCCTTGGCCAGGCACCGTTCGAATGGCTCGACCATCCCGGAGATGTGAAGCTGCGGGCGCGGGGCAGCACGCTGCAACAATTGTTCGCCAATGCCGCGCTGGGCATGACGGCGTATCTGTACGGCGAGGAAATTCTCAAAGCGCAGCCGGAGCAATGGCAGCCGATTGAAGTTTCGGCACCGGATCTCGAGGCCCTGCTGGTCGACTGGCTCGCAGAACTGCTCTGGCGCTCAGCAGCCGAGCGGCGCGCTTATTGCGGCTTTGTCATAAGCGCGCTCAATGAGCATCGCCTCGCGGGCGAAGTCGGAACTGTGCCGGCCGAGGCTATCGATGATGTAAAAGCCGTGACCCACCATGAGCTTTCGATCCGTCAGGACAACAACGGCTGGGAAGCTATTGTGGTGTTCGACGTGTGATGTACGAGTTCATGGATGCGATGACGCTCGCCGATTTCAGGCCGATCGGCCCTTGTCAGTGGGAAATTCCGCGAAGCTTTCGCAGCGATATGCGCGTGAGCGCGCGGCTCTATGCGAGCCGCGAGATGATCGAACATTTGCTCGCTGAGCGTTCGCTCGAGCAGTTGGTCAATACAGCAACCTTTCCGGGCGTGCAGGAGCCGGTTTTGGCCATGCCCGACATTCATCAGGGCTACGGCTTTCCGATTGGCGGCGTGGTGGCGGTGCGGGCCGAGGACGGCGTGATCTCGCCCGGCGGCGTCGGCTATGACATCAATTGCGGGGTGCGCCTGCTGGCAAGCAGTGCGGCCCATGACGACATCCGCGATCGCGTGGCGGCGCTTGCTACCCAGATACAGCGCGATGTGCCGACGGGCATCGGCTGTAGCGGCCCGATCGAGCTCGACGAGGCAAACCTGGACGCCGTGCTCAATACCGGCTTGCGTTGGGCCGTCGCCACGGGGCGCGCTAGCGAGGCCGACACCGATTTCGTCGAAGAACACGGCTGCTTCGACGCGGCATCAAGTGAGGCGGTCCCGGAGCGGGCGCGGCAACGGGGCAAGGATCAGCTCGGCACTTTGGGCGCCGGCAATCACTTTCTTGAAATCCAGCGCGTTGAACGAATCTTCGACGCCGAACGGGCAAGAGCGTTCGGAATGTTCGAGGGCCAAGTCACATTTCTGATTCACACCGGCTCGCGCGGGCTTGGACATCAGACCTGCACGGAATATGTCCGATGCATGGACCTGGCGATGGCCAAATACGGCATTGCCGTCCCCGATCGCGAACTGGCGTGTGCGCCCTTCCGCTCTGCGGAAGGCCAGGCCTATTTTCGTGCCATGGCGGCGGCTGCAAATTTCGCCTGGTGCAACCGGCAGGTCATCACGCAAGCGATTCGCGAAGCGTGGCGCCGCGTATTGAAAACAAATGACGTGCTGCGGCTGGTTTATGATGTCTCACACAATATCGCGAAGCTCGAAACGCATGCTGGCACGCCATGCGTTGTGCATCGCAAGGGCGCGACACGCGCCTTCGGCCCGACACATCCCGACTTACCGGAACCGTATCGTCAGCCGGGTCAGCCCGTCTTTATTCCGGGATCGATGGGCACCGCGTCCTATGTGCTCGCCGGCACCGAGACCGCCATGCACGACTCTTTTGGCTCGACGTGCCATGGCGCTGGCCGTCTGCTGTCACGCCGAAGGGCCAAAGAGGCAGTCCCCTACGATCGGCTCCGCGCCGCACTGCGCGAAGCCGGCATCGAGGTTCGTGCCGGGTCGAAGAAGGGACTGATCGAGGAGGCGCCGGAAGCCTACAAGTCCGTCGATCAGGTGGTCGACGTGGTCGCCGAAGCTGGCATCGCCGCAAAAGTCGCGCGCCTGCGCCCCATTGCCATCATCAAAGGTTGATCAGCGTATTCACCGTTCGCGCGGCACCGATTTCTCCGGGCGCACCAAATTCAATCGCCCGACCGAGCGTGCGATCGCAGCTTGGCCCTGCAATTGCGATGTCACCAGCGCATATTGACTGCCAGTCACCTCCCTTGCTTCACAAATGAAGAAGTGCGGACTTATTCTGACGTATTCTTTGGGGCGCCCTTCCACGCGCCCAACCGGTCACACCGGCAGGCTTTGGATAGGCAGCCCGCCAGCACACCACTTCGGAGCATCCGCCAAGCGCAATGGACCAGAAGCCGAGAGCCGAAACCGGGCCGTATATCGGACGGCCGATGCCGCGCCTCGAGGACCTGCGGCTCGTGCGCGGCGCGGGGAAGTATTCCGACGACATCGCAATGCCGGGCCAGACGATTGCCGCCTTTGTGCGCTCGCCGTATGCCCATGCGGTCGTGAAACGGATCGAAATCGCCGCGGCGCGAAGGATGCCGGGCGTGATCGCAGTTTTGACCGGCGCTGATTACGTCTCCGATGGATTGAAAGGCGCGATGCAGCGCCCCAACCCCGCCGGCGCAATCGACATCAAGGTGCGCGCCTTCGCGCCCGAGAAACGCCCGGTGCTGGAGGAGCAGCAATTTCCGTTGGCCGTCGACCGTGTACGCTATCCGGGCGAGGCGGTTGCGGTTGTCGTCGCGGAAACGCTGTTTCAGGCGCGCGACGCTGTCGAGGCGGTGAAGGTCGAATACGAGGTGCTGCGGACAGTGATCGATCCGCGCGAGGCGGACGGTGCCGCAGCGATTTGGGCCTCGGCGCCCGACAACATCGCGCTCGATCAGGAGTTCGGCGACGCGGCAGCGGTGCGCGCGGCGTTCGCTGCCGCCGATCTTATTGTCGAGCAGAGCTTTCGCAATCAGCGGATCGCCAACGCACAGATGGAGCCGCGGTCCGGCATCGCCAACTACGATGCAGCAATGGATTCCTACACGCTGATTTCCGGAAACCAGGGCGTCCATGTGCCGCGCATGGTGCTCTCGGAAAGCTTTGGCCTGCCACTCGACAAGGTTCGCTTCATCTGCCCCGATGTCGGCGGCGGCTTCGGCCTCCGGAACAATCTCTATCCGGAGCAAGCTGCCATCCTCTGGGCTGCAAAGCGCGTCGGCCGGCCGGTGAAGTGGACTAACGACCGCTTGGAGTCCTTCCTCACCGATTACGCCGGCCGCGACCTCCTCACGACGGCGCGGCTTGCGCTCAGGCGCGACGGCCGCATCACGGCCTATGATGTCGATCACATCGGCACCTGCGGCGGCCATACCGTGAGTTACGTGCCGCTCTCCAATGCCTATCGCGTAGCCACCACGGTCTATGACATCCCGCTGATGCACATGCGCTGCCGCTCGGTGCTGACCAATACGGTGCCGACTGCACCGTTCCGCGGCGCCGGGCGACCCGAGGCGACGCTCGTCTTGGAACGGCTGATCGATCTCGCCGCCGATCGGCTCGGCATCGACCGCCTGAAAATTCGACAGAAAAACGTCATCCCGAAGAAGAATCTGCCCTACCGCACGGCGAGCGGGCTGCTATACGACAGCGGCGATTTCGCGGGCAATATGAAGCGCATCATCACGCTCGCGGACTGGAAGGGCTTTGCCGCGCGCAAGCGCGAGTCGCGCAAACGCGGCAAGCTGCGCGGCATCGGCATCGCGAACTATGTCGAGACGCCCGTCGGCATCCCGCACGAGCGCGTCGAGGTCACGGTGCTGCCCATCGGCAAGGTCGAGCTTGCGGTCGGCACGCAATCGACCGGCCAGGGTCATGAGACAAGCTTTGCGCAGGTGAGTGCCGATTTGCTCGGTGTGCACCCGCAGGACATTGTCTTGGTCGGCGGCGACACCGCAAAAATTCCCTCCGGTAGTGGTACCCATTCCGACCGTTCGATGCGGCTCGCCGGCACGCTGATCGTGGAAGCTTGCGCGGACGTGGTGGCGCAAGGCAGGGCATTGGCGGCAAAAATCCTCGGCGTGCGGGAGGGCGAGGTTTCGTTCACCGATGGCCTGTTTGCAGCGCAGGCCAGCAACAGACGTCTGACCATCACCGATGTCGCGCAGGCAATAAGCGACAACCCGGCGCTCGGCGGCGGCAAGCCGTTGCAATCCAAAAAGACATTCACCGGCCGCATCCCAGCCTATCCGACCGGCTGCGCGATCTGCGAGGTCGAGATCGATCCCGACACTGGCGCCGTCAGCATTGCGCGTTATAGCTCGATCGACGACGCCGGACGGCCGATCAATCCGTTGATCCTGCACGGCCAGGTGCACGGCGGCATCGTGCAGGGCATCGGTCAAGCGCTCCTCGAGGAGGTGCATTATGACGAAAGCGGCCAGCTGCTGACCGCAAGCTTCATGGACTACGCCGTTGCGCGCGCCGATTTCGTGCCGTCATTCGATATCACGCTGACAGAGGACCCGACGCAAGGCAATCCGCTGCGCGTCAAAGGCGGCGGCGAGGCCGGCATAACGCCGGCGCTGGCGGCGGTGATGAACGCCGTCTTGGATGCGCTGAAGCATTACGGTGTCACCCACATCGACATGCCGGCAACGCCCGCACGCATCTGGAGCGCGATCCAGGCGGCGAAGGAAGGCGTGTAGTCGCGCGTCCGTCGGAGACTGTCGTGACGGACCTTGCTTCGGCCATGCACGTCTCGAGCCGCGACGCTGCATCGAGGCGTGGATGCCCGCGACGACGATCGCGGCGGGCCGGGATGACGAGTCAAAATCACGACGCCTCAGTGAGATTCGGTCTCCTACTCCGCCTTCCAGGGAATGACCTTGCGTTCGATCTCCTGCAAGATAGCCGTTGCGATCAGGCCGAGCAGACCCACCGTGACGATGCCGACAAACATGACGTCGACCTGCATGAGCTCCCATGAGTTCCAGATCATGTAGCCGATGCCGACCTTCGTAGAGACGAACTCGGCCGCAACCAAGACGATGAACGACACGGCGAGCGCGATGCGGAGTCCCGCGAAAATCATCGGCAGCGCGCCGAACAACACGATGCGCCGGAAGATCACGGACTGGCTGGCGCCGTAGTTCTTCGCCACGTCCCAGTAGAGGCGTTCGATATTCGCCGCCCCGGCATAGGTGTTGATCACCACGGGGAAGAACACCGCGATCACCACCAATGCGATCTTGGAGGCGTCGCCGAAGCCGAAGACGAGCAGGAGCAGCGGCATCAACGCGATCTTCGGGATCGGGAAAAGGCTTGCAATCAGCGGATCGAAGAAGATCCGAATTGGACGGAACATCGCCATGAGCAGACCCACGGCGATTGCGGGGATGCTGCCAAGGAAGAAGCCCGCGAGCACGCGCCAGAGCGTCGCCAGCGTGTTCGTCTCGAGCTCGCCGTTGGTGAGCATGTCCCAATAGCGCCATGCGATGTCGCTCGGCGCCGGCACGAAACGGCGGTCGCCGATACCGGCCATGAGCAGAAGCTGCCAGAGCGCGATCAGCCCGATCGGCGAGATCAGATAGAGCAGCCGCTCTTGGGTTTTGGGGCTCATTGGACTTTTGGAGCTCATTTTTCCATCTCCGCCCTTGCCCTGTTCACTTCCTCCTCGAGCACGCGCCAGATGTCGAGCTTGAGCTTGCCGAATTCGGGCGAGGCCGAAAGCTGCAGCAAGTCCCGCGGATGAGGAAACGGCACGTCGATGACCTGTTTGATGCGGCCCGGATGCGCGGTCATGATGACGGTGCGGTCACCCATCAGCAGCGCCTCTTCGATCGAGTGGGTGACATAGATCACGGTCTTTCCGGTCTGCTCCCACAGCCGCACCAATTCGCCCTGGAGAATGACGCGGTTCTGCGCGTCGAGCGCCGCGAAGGGCTCGTCCATGAGCAGCATGCCGGGATCGGTGACGAAGGCGCGGGCGATGGCGCTGCGCTGGCGCATGCCGCCGGAAAGCTGATGCGGGAAGTGATTGCGAAAACGTGTAAGGCCGACGAGCTTGAGCGCCGCTTCGACGCGAGCATTGGCCTCCGCGCGCGGCACACCGCGCGTGTCGAGGCCGAAGCGCACATTTGCCTCTACGCTCATCCAGGGGAACAGGCCGCTCTCCTGAAACACCATCGCGTTCTCAACCACCCAGCCGGCGGCATCGACCGTGATAGTCCCCGCCGTCTGGCGGTCGAGGCCGGCCAGGATGCGCAGCAGCGTCGATTTCCCGCAGCCGCTCGGGCCGACGATGCAGAGGAATTCGCCGGGCGCGATGCGCAGGTCGACATGATCAATCGCAACGACGCTGCCTCGGGTCCCAGGATATTCCCGCCGCAGGCCTGCGATGTCGATCGCCGCGCCGCGCCGTTGCACCGGCATCAAACCTTTCTCCCCGGATTTTGTTCAGTCGCGGCAGCCCGGCAGCTTGCTGTCCTTGTTCTGGAGCTCAAACGGTCCGAGCTTGTTGTTTGCCTGGTCGATGAAGGTTGCGTTGACGAGCCGCTCTGGCTGGAATTTCTGCGCCGCCATCCTGTTGGCGACGTACCAGGCATTGATGTCCAGCATACTGGCGGTATTGATCTTGCCGTTAGGGCTGCGCGCCGGCCACGGATATTTCTCGAGCAGCTCCCTGTGTGGCTCGGTCTTGCTGCTGACCAACTCGTCGATGACCTCCTGGCGGTTCGCTCCGCCGTGATAGGCATTACAGTAGTCGCGGACGCCGCGCAGCCACGCGGTGACATAGCGCTGAACCAGATCCGGGCTGGTCTTGATCCAGTCGGTATTGGCCATGATTACGGCAATGGTCATCGGCCGCGGCTGCACCAGTTCATCGACATTGCCGAAGGGGACCGCCAATCCCTGCTCCTGGAGCTGCCAGACAAATGGCGGGATGACCAAGGCCGCATCGATGGCCTTGTTCCTGAAGGCGACGCCCATCTGCGTGAACGGCAAAATCTTGAGATCCACGTCTGCGATGGTCAGGCCCTCGCGGTCGAGCATCTTTCCGACCTCGTAAGTGGACACCGAACCCTGCCCGTTGCTCGCGATGACTTTGCCTTTGAGGTCCTTTAGGCCCTTGATGGTGTCCTTCAGATCCGGTCGCAGCATCAGATTGTGCCCGATCGGCGTGGAGACTCGGTCGGCCAGGATGGTGATGGGGAGGTCCTTTTCGAGCGCATTGAAGATGCCGGCCGAGATGCCGCCGGCGACAATGTTGTATTGGTTTTGCGCCAGTAAGGGGATGACATTGGCGGTGGTGTCGATGTCATCCCATTGCAGCCTGATGCCGGCGTCCTTGAAGTAGCCGCGCTTGAGCGCCATCAGCTCGGCGGCGTTGGAGGTCGAGCGCGCGATGCCGATCTTGACGGTTGTTTCCTGCGCGCCTGCGGAGCCAAAAGCCAACGCGCCCAGCGCCGCGGCCGACACAATCCACCGCAACATTCTCATGACGATTCCTCCCCTGCCGCTTGTGGCCGCTCGGTTCATTTGCTGCCCGACTTGATGAAGTAGCGCCCTTCCATGTCGCGGTCGAGCGCCAGCTTCTTGCGCAAGCCGCCCAACACGCGCACCACCTCGCG
>JAJPJB010000091.1 GCA_021324465.1 Hyphomicrobiaceae bacterium | reverse complement strand
GACCGTCACAGGCTCCGCGCTCTTGGCACGCGCCACGCTTGCGCAGGCCCCGGATCAGCGGTGCACCGTTCCGCTTCGCTCCACGCTGCACCGCATCCGGGGAACGTCACGTTGTTTGTTTTTCGGGCGCGGCGCGGCGTCGTATCTGCGTTTCCCGGGCGCAGCGCGGCATCGATCCGCGTATCCCGGGCGCAGCGCAGCGCGGAACGAAGTGGAGCGGTGCGCCGCCGACCCGGGACCGTCACAGGCTCGAATGTTTCAGGAGCTGAGCTTGCGCAGGCCCCGGATCAGCGGTGCACCGTTCCGCTTCGCTCCACGCTGCACCGCATCCGGGGAACGTCACGTTGTTTGTTTTTCGGGCGCGGCGCTCTGGCGCGCAGAGGACGCGCGTGAACGCGCTTGTGGCGGTGCGCCGCCGACGCTGCGCCAGGCGGCATCGCAGCCATCCACCTAAGATATCTTCCCGACCAGGCTTACATCGCCCGAATTCTGATAGGCCGGGTGCCTCCAGCCGTCCTCGTCGTAATCGGCCATGCACTGGTCGGCGAGCGCTTCCATCGCTTTGAGCGCGCCATTGCCTTGCGCCTGCTGCAATTGGAACAGGCGGATCAGCTCGTGGCTGCCGGAGTAATTCATCTCGTAGAGCTCGTGGCGGGCGCCGAATTCTGAGCCGATCGCGTCCCAAAGAAGCTTCATGATCTTGATCCGCTCCTTGTAGTCGATGCCATTCGAGCCGCGCACAAAGCGCGCGAGATATCTGTCGACATCGGGATTTTTGAAGTCGCGCGCATGCGAAGGCAGATAAATCAGCCCCGAGGCGACCACCCTCTCAATGATGTTACGGATCGCCGGATAGGCCTCCGTCATGAACAAGCGATAGGTGGCAGAGCCCCGCGCATTGGGCAGCACGCAGCCGTTGACCCAGGGCACGGGATTGCAAGCCATGGCGTCGGTGAGCGACCAGAACAGATTGCGCCAGCCGATCACTTCGCCGATCTGCGCCTGCACGCCACGGAAGCTCTCGACGCCGGTGGCACGCGCGGCCTTGACCAACAGGCCGATAATGAAATCGAGCTTGACGGCAAGGCGCGTGCAGCCCTGCAACGTGAAACCGTTGAAAAAGCCCGATTGCGGATAGAAATTCTTCAGCCGTTCGAAGTCGCGGTAGATGATCACGTTCTCCCAGGGGATGAAGGCATTGTCGAAGACGAAGATCGCATCGTTCTCGTCGAAGCGCGAGGTGAGTGGATAATCGAAAGGCGAGCCCGCGGCCGCCGCGGCGAACTCATAAGACTGCCGGCAGATGAGCTTTATCCCCGGCGTGTTCATCGGCGCGATGAACATCACGATCATCGCCGGGTCGGTGATCTCCTGGCCCATATTCTGGCCGAGGAAATTGTATTGCGTCAGCGCGGAATTGGTGGCGACGACCTTGGCGCCGGAAACATAGATGCCGGCGTCGGTCTCCTTCTGCACCGTGATGTACACATCCTTGACCTGCTCGACCGCTTTGTTGCGGTCGATCGGGGGATTGACCAGCGCGTGGTTGAGATAAAGCACGGCCTCCTGGCCGCGCTTGTGCCAGGCGCGGGCGTTGGCGGCATATTGCCCATAGAACTCGGCATTGGCGCCGAGCGTATTGAGAAATGCCGCCTTGTAATCGGGACTCCTTCCCATCCAGCCGTAGGACAGCCGCGCCCAGGCCGCGATGGCGTCGCGCTGTGCGATCACCTCCTCGCGCGAGCGCGCCGCCTTGAAATATTTGTGGGTATAGCCGCCAGAACCGGTATCGGTGGGCGCAGTGAGCACCTCCTTGTGTTCTTTGTCGTGCAGCGCGTCATAGAGCAGCGCCACCGAGGCGGCCGCATTGCGGAAGGCCGGATGCGTGGTGACGTCCTTGACGCGTTCGCCATAGATATAGACTTCGCGGCCATCCCGCAGGGATTCCAAGAACTCGGCGCCGGTGAACGGGCGCTTCTTGCCGGCAATGATCGCCTCGGGATGCTCGGGCATGTCGTCCTCCACTTTAACGTGGCCCGGATTGAGCAGAGCGAAATCCGGGAACGATCGCCGGCTCCCGCGCCACTCCTGGGTTTCGCCGCGCTCAACCCAGGCAGCAATTCATCAGTATGCTGATCATTATGCTCAGTCTACCGATAATCGCGCTTGAGCGTCAATTCGGCTTGCCGCATGATGCGGCCGGGAGTTGCATCGCGAGCGGTGCCCGCGGAACGCGAGACGGCGATGACGACGGACGACAAGCGCCTTCTGGAAATGCCCGGTCATCTCATCCGCCGGCTGCATCAGATCTCCTTTGCCCTGTTCCTCGATCAGGCCAAGGCCTTCGACATGACGCCGGTGCAATATGCGGCCTTGGTTGCAATCGGCAGCCATCCCGGGATCGACCAGACCGCATTGTGCAACGTGGTCGCGCTCGACCGCACCACGATCGGCGGCGTGGTGGCGCGCCTGGAGAAGAAGAGGCTGATCCAGCGCGTCAACGGGCTGCACGACCGGCGCACCAAATCGCTGTCGATCACGCCGGAAGGTCGACGGCTCATTCGTCAGATCGAGCCCGCGGTGCTCGCGACGCAGCGACTCATTCTGGCGCCGCTGAAGGCGAGCGAGCGCTCGGCCTTCATGGGCATGCTCAAGCATCTCGTGCATCTCAACAACGAGCACAGCCGCGCGCCGCTGCGGGCGAAGGAAACGGCCGGACATCGGTTTCGCAATGTCGGGCAGGTGAAGGCGCGCGGCGCGGTGCGTGCGGCGACGCGAGCGCGGGCGAGGCCGGATTAGAGCGCAAACCGCGCCGGGCCTGAGGCAGATTTGTCCATTGCGCGCACGGCCACAGGCAAAATAGTAACCGTGCATCAATGAAGGTTTGGCGCTAGACCGCGCGTCTTAGAGTTGTTTCAGCCAGCAGGCGCGCGCTCAAGCCGCTCGCTCCCGCGCCCAAACCGCGAGACCGGCGACAATGGCCACCGCGACCGGCGCCCCGCGCAAGCCGGTCGTCGCAAACGCCGTCGCACCGATCGCGGCGCCAAAGAGAAAGCCAAGCGCGATCGACAGCACGATGACAAGCTGCCCGCGCACTTTCGCGAATTCGGCGATATCGGCGGCGCTGTGATCGCTGCGCTTGAGCCTGCGCCGCGCAAAGAGCAACTCGGTCAGGGCGATGCCGAGCTGAGTCATATTGCCGGTCATCACATTGGTCTGCGGCATGCCTTTCATCAGAAGCCGTACCAGCACGCTCTGTGCGCCCATGGCGCCGGCGGCGAACAGCCCGGCGGCGATGCCGTGCCAGTCGCGCGCATCCTTGATCGACGGGCCGAACAGAATCATGACCGCGAAGATTGCAAGCAGCGCGGCTTCCAGCGCCAGCATATGCGCAAGCGTCGCGCGGCCGGCTTGGCGCACCAGCATGATCAGCGCGGTGGTGATCGCGGCTGCGGCGATGAAAGCGATGATGGCGAGAAGCTTTCCGGCAATGCCGTAATCGCTGGTGACGAATTCGGCGCCGGCAATGACAAAGCTGCCGGTCACCTGCGCGGCGAATAGGCCGAACAGCGCCAGATAGGTGTAGCTGTCGACATAGCCGGCGACGAAACTGAGCAGCACCGGCACGGCGAGCGGCGGCTTGTCGTCGCGGTCCGGTTCCGCTTTCCTCATTGCGATCTCCATGCCTATAACGGGTGTCCGACCTGGCGCGCTCTTGTCACAGCGGCAACAGGGCTCATCTATAGAAAGCAACAGACCTAAAACCAATGCGATTTGCGGCGATCCGCCGGTTCATGGAGTGTCAGCAAATGCTCAGTTTGCATGCCGGATCGGCGGTTACGGCGGCTTTTCTCGCCGCTATGGTCGAAGCGGTCGAGGCGATGACCATCGTGCTGGCCGTCGCCGTCGTGCGCGGCTGGCGGCCGGCCGGGCTCGGCGCCGGTGCCGGCCTCGCGCTGCTGGCGCTGATCGTGCTTGCGCTCGGGCCGCTGCTTGATCGCGCGCCGCTCGCCGTGCTGCAGATTGCGATCGGCATCTTGCTTTTGCTGTTCGGCATGCGCTGGCTGCGCAAGGCGATTTTGCGCGCCGCCGGCATTATTCCCCTGCATGACGAGGCGAGCGCCTTTGCCAGCGAAACAGCGGAATTGCGCGACCAGGCGCGCCATCACGCGCAGCGGCTCGATTGGTTTGCCGGCTTGGCCAGCTTCAAGGCCGTGCTGCTGGAGGGTCTTGAGGTCGTGTTCATCGTCGTTGCGGTGAGCGCGGGCCGCGGCACGCTCGTTCCGGTAAGCGCGGCCGCCGCCGCCGCCTGCCTTCTGGTCGCGCTCGTCGGGCTTGTGATCCATCAGCCGTTGGCACGCGTTCCGGAGAATGTGCTGAAATTTGCAGTCGGCGTGATGCTCTCGGCCTTTGGCACGTTCTGGACCGGCGAGGGCTTTGGCGTCGCCTGGCCCGGCGAGGATCTCGCCATTGTCGGGTTCATCGCGCTGTTCCTGGTCACCGGGCTTGCGTCGGTGGCGCTGCTCAATCGCCGTGCGGCCGTGCCGGCATCATGAGCGCGCTCGCTGCAGCTTTTCGCGAGCTTGCCGGCCTGTTTGTCGAAGACGGCGCGCTGGCGCTTGCGATCGTCGTTGTCGTCGTCATTGCCGGCCTGATCGCGATGCTAGCGCCGGCAGCAGCCTGGGCGAGCGGCGCGATTTTGCTGTTCGGCTGCCTCGCGGCCCTCGTGGCGAATGTGATGATGGCGAGGCGGCGGTAAGCCAGAGGCGAGAGCTCGCTCGTTTGTCTCCCGGGGCCCAGCGCGGCGTGCAACGGTGTGCTGTAGATGCGGGACCGTCGCAGGCTCAGAGTTCGCGACGATCCCGGACCGGCGATGCAGCATTTCATGCTGCATCGCATGCGGGAGACCTTATGCCGTCTTCGCCCGCTGACAGGCCGCCCACAATTTCGGCGCGGTGACCGGCATTTGCAGATGCGCGCCGGCGCCATTCGGGATCGCGTCGGCGACCGCGTTCATCACCGCGGCAATCGCCGCGGTGGTGCCGGCCTCGCCGACGCCCTTGACGCCGAGCGGATTGGTGGTGGCCGGCACGTTGTGCATGGCGTCGCGCAGGGGCGCTGCATCATCGGCGCGCGGCATGGCGTAATCCATGAACGAGCCGGTTATCAATTGGCCGGACTCCTTGTCGTAGACGGTCGCTTCCATCAGCGCCTGGCCGAGTCCCTGCATCAGCGAGCCGTGCAGCTGGCCCTCGACGATCGTGGCGTTGAGCGGCGTGCCGCAATCATCGACTGCGGCATAAGAGACGATCGTCATACGGCCGGTGTCGGGATCAATCTCGACCTCGGCAACATGGCAGCCGTTCGGGAAGGATTGCGGGGTCTCGCTTGTGGCCTTGGTGTCGAGATCTTCGGCGATCTCCCCGCGCTTTTTCATCGCGGCGGCGCGCGCCGCGACGTCGAACAAGGATACACGGCGATCGGTGCCGACGACGGCGAAATGTCCGTCCTCATACATGATATCGCTTTCGCCGGCCTCGAGCATGGCGGCGGCAATCGGCTTACCTTTTTGCAGCACCGTCTCGATCGCCCTGGCGATGGAATGGCCCGCCGTCATCGCCGAGCGCGAGCCGACCGAGGCATAGCCGGGGAGCTCGTTGGACGAATCGCCGTTGCGGTGGCGGATTTTTGCCACGGCAATGCCCAGCCGCTCGGCGACCACTTGCGGAAACACCGTGGCATGGCCTTGGCCGGTATTCTGCACATTCAGGCTCAACAGCAGCGTGCCGTCACCCGGAAACGTCAGTGCCGCCGTTTCGACCGGCGAGCCGCCGGCATGTTCGAGCATGCAGGAGATGCCAAGCCCGCGATATTTGCCGCGCCGCGCCGCCTCGCGCTTGCGTTGCTTGAAATGCTCGTAGTCGGCAAGTTGGAGCGCCTTGTCGAGGATCGACTCGAACTCGCCCGAGTCGATCGTGGTACCGACCGCGGTCTTGTACGGCATCTGCGATTTTTTTATCAGATTGCGCCGGCGCAACTTGACCGGATCGATGCCGGAAATCCGCGCCGCCTCATCGACCAGCCGTTCCAGGGTGTAATTTGCCTCCGGCCGGCCGGCGCCGCGGTAGGGCGCGGTCGGGACCGTGTTGGTGAACACGCATTTGGTCGACACATCGATGCGCTTGATGTCGTACATGCCGGGCAGGCAGCGCGTGAAATTGGTGGTCGGAATATTGGCTCCGACCGCGCCGATATAGGCGCCGAGATTGGCGATGTTGCGAATGCGCAGCGCCAGGAACTTTCCGTTCTCGTCGAGCGCCAGCTCCGCTTCGGTAAAGATGTCGCGGCCCTGATTGTCGCTCAGAAATGCTTCGGAGCGGCTCGACATCCAATGCACCGGGCGCCTGAGTTTTGTCGCGGCGACCAGCAGCGCGATATATTCCGGATAGGCGGAGGTTTTCAGACCGAACGCGCCGCCGACATCCTCGGTGATGACGCGAATCTTCTCCTTCGGCCAGCCCATGATCGCCATGATGTTTTCGCGCATGGCGCCGGCGCCCTGCGAGCAGGTACGCATCACATAGCTGTCGGACGCGGCGTCGTAGCTTGCCGTGGCGCCGCGCGGCTCCATCGAGGCAACGACGAGGCGTTGGTTCAGCTCCGCCGTGCGCGCCACATATTTGGCCGAGGCGAAGATATGCGCGACCTCGGCGGCGTTGGCGGCGGGATCGGGATTGGGGCCGGGCCAATCGACGGCGAGATTGCCGGGCGCCTCCGGCCAGATCTGCGGCGCACCGGGGCGCAGCGCGTCGCGCGCGTCCACCACCGGCGTGGACTCCTCATATTCGACATGGACGAATTCGGCGGCGTCCTGCGCGGCGAGCGCGCTCTCGGCGATCACCATGGCCACCGGCTCGCCGATATGCACGACCCGCTCGCCGGCCAGCGCCGGCCGATGCGGGATCACGAGCTTGGCGCCGCCGCGACCCGGCACCGGCGGATGGCGCGAGATATTGCCGACGCTCTCCATGTCCTTTGCGGTCAGGACCGCAATCACGTCGCGCATCGCGGCGGCGGCGGCCGTATCGATGCTTACGATCTTGGCGGAGGCATGCGGCGAGCGCACGAAGAACGCATAGGCCTGGTTCGGCAGCGGCGCGTCGGCGACATAGCGGCCGCGCCCGCGCACCAAAGGCTCGTCCTCGACGCGGCCGTGAAAGGAATGAGCGTTCGTCTTGTCCGTGGTCGCGTCCATTGGGGTTCCGCAGAGGTGAGTGTTCGGGGGTGTTGTGAGGAATTCGGGCCGGTCTTTATAGTTGAAATGGGTGGCTGAGAAGACGGTGTCGGCACCGGTAAGTCTGCCGCTATCGGCGCGAAGCAATCCTTACATTGCATGGCCACATGGAAGCACCGGGAAAAATTCAACTCAAGGACGGCCGAAGGCCGCCGCCTGCGGCGATGCCATAGCCTTTGCTTGCAAACGGCTATGGCATCCTTGACTTGAAGTCTTTCCGGTGCCGCGGTCGGCCGTGCAATGTAAGGCTCATTGGCTGCTCGATGCAGCCATTTCATGGTGCAGAACGCGTCGTGCGCGCCAGCCGCGTCCGTCCTTCCGAACCTCTTGCTTGCCCCCGGCGGTTGCGGGCACAACATGCCGCGGCGGTGCGACATCGCGCCGGTGCGACATGAGGCCCGTCGGGAGGAGCAATGAAAAAGACCATCGACACCCACACGCATGTGCTGTCGGACCGTGCGATCAAGCGCCTGCAGAAGGAGATCCCGCGGCTTGGCTTGAAGCTCACGCCGATCGATGCCGACAATTCCGTCATCGAGGTCGCCGGCACCCCCTACAAGCCGTTTCCGCGCGGCGGACACGCGATCGAGCGGCGGCTGGCCGACATGGACGCGGCGCTGGTCGACATGCATGTGCTCTCCGCGACGCCGCAGACCTGGCTCTACGGCCAGGAGGCGGGCGTCGGCGTCGCCGCATCCATCCTGCAGAACGACGAGATGGCGGCGCTGGTCAAGCAATTTCCCGACCGCTTTGCCGCCATCGCCACGCTGCCGATCCAGGCGCCCGAGAGAGCCGCCGACGAATTGCGCCGCGCCATGACCAAGCTTGGCATGCACGGGGCGATGATTGGCTCCAATGTCGGCGGCAAAAATCTCGACGATCCGAGCTTTGAGCCGCTGTGGGCCGCCGCCGCCGAGCTCGACGCCTTCATGGTGATCCATCCCGGCAATGTCGCCGGCGCCGACCGGCTGCGCTCGTATTACCTGACCAACCTGATCGGCAATCCGCTCGACACCACGATCGCCGCGGCCTGCCTGATCTTCGGCGGGGTGCTCGAGCGCTATCCGAGGCTGAATTTCGTCATGGTGCATGGCGGCGGCTTCATTCCGTATCAGGGCATGCGCTGGGTGCACGGCTGGCAGGTGCGGCCGGAGCCGAAAGCGCACTTAAGCCATTCGCCGGAAAAATACCTGGATCGCTTTCTTTATGACACGATCCTGCATTCCAAGAAGACGCTCGAGCTTTTGATCGATCTGGTCGGTGCCGACCGCATCTTCCTGGGCAGCGATTATCCCTATGATATGGGCATGCTCGACTGCGTGCGGCATGTGCAGTCGCTCTCGATCAGCGAAGGGGATCGGCAGAAGATCCTGCACGACCACGCGGCGAAGATTCTCGCCAAGCAGCGCGCGATGGCGTAACGCACCAATCCCGTCATTGCGAGGAGCAACGCGACGAAGCAATCCGGAGCGGCGCCACCCGACTGGATTGCTTCGCTTCGCTCGCAATGATCGATCGACATGGATCGTTAAAATCGCAGGCCAAGTCATGAGCAATGCCGACCTCGTCAATGTCCCGTCAAGCGTCACGCGCGCGCTGATCGCGGACGCCTTTGTCGCGGCGGGTCTGCCTGCGGCCGACGCCGAGAAATGCGCCGCGTTGATGACGGAGGCCGATCTCACCGGCGCCGACGGCCACGGCATATTCCGGCTGCCGCAATATATCCGGCGGCTAAGGGCTCGCGGCTTCAACGCCCATCCAAACATCACCGTTATGCGCACCGCCCCGGCGACCGCGCTGGTCGACGGCGACAACGGCATGGGCCATCTGGTGATGTCGCGCGCCAGCGACGAAGCGATCACGCTGGCGCGGGAGAACGGCGTGGCATGGGTCGGCGTGCGCCGCTCCAATCATGCCGGGCCGGCCGGGCTCTATGCGGAAATGCCGGCGCGCCAGGGCATGGTCGGGCTCTATGCGGCGGTCGCCAATGCCAATCACATGGCGGTCTGGGGCGGCGCCGATCTCCTGCTTGGCACCAATCCGCTCGCGATCGGCGTGCCGTCAGGCACGGGCCCGTTGGTGCTCGATATCGCGACCTCGATCGTTGCCTACGGTACCGTGAAGAAATGTGCGCAGCGCGGGCTGAAAATGCCGGAGGGCTGGTTCGTCCATGCCGAAACCGGCGCGCCGATCACCGACGCCAATCGGGCGCATGAAGGCCTGCTGTTGCCGATGGGCGAATACAAAGGCGCAGGCCTGGCGCTGATGATCGGGCTGATCGCCGGCGTGCTCAACGGCGCCGCCTTCGGCCGCGACGTCCTCGATTTCAATGCCGACGACAAGAGCGCGACCAATACCGGGCATTTCATTGTCGCCGTCGACATCGCGCGCTTTGTGCCGCTGAACACGTTCATGTCCGAAGTCGACCGCCACGTGCGTGAGCTGCGCGCCTCCAAGCGCCTGCCCGGCGTCGCGACGATCCGCCTGCCGGGCGATCGCCGCGGCGAATGCCGCGCCCAACGCCGCCGCGACGGCGTGCCGCTACCCAAGCCGCTCGTCGCGCAACTCGACGCACTCGCCGCGGAACTGAAGATCAAACCGCTGCGCGAACGCTGAGTTCCGGATCAGCGGATGCTAAAGCGCTGCCGCCCGCGAGGCCTGGAATGCGGCTTGATCGGCGGGGCAGGCCTTGCAGCGAACTGGACAAGGCGCCGTTGCGCGCACAATAAAGGCAGCAATGCCAAAGATGATAAAGGCAAAGCGGCGTTCAGCGGCAGCCAGTGTTTCGCCGCGACAAGTCGCGAAGCGAACCTCCGTCTATGGCGCCACGCGCGATCCGGAACGGACTGCCGCCACCATACTGGCCGCGGCGGTGCGGGAATTTGCCGAAAAAGGCTATGGCGGCGCGCGCATCGATGCGATCGCCGCGCGATCCGGCGCCAACAAGCGGATGATCTATCATTATTTCGCCGACAAGGAGGGCCTTTACCTCGCCGCGCTGGAGCAGATCTATGCCGGCATCCGCTCGGCCGAGCTGCGGCTCAACCTGCGCGATCTCGATCCGGTCCCGGCGCTGCACAAGCTTGTGCGCTTCACCTGGGATTATTTTTTGCAGCATCCCGAATTCCTGAGTCTCCTGCACACAGAGAATCTGCACAGGGCGAAATATCTGAAACGCTCGGCCCGCGCCGTCGACGTGAATTCGCCGCTGATCGCGTTGATTTCCGAGATTCTGGAGCGCGGCGTGGCGAAAGGGCATTTTCGCAAAGGCGTCGATCCGCTCAAGCTGTACATCACCATCGCGTCGATCGGATTTTTCTATCTGTCCAATCGCTGGACGCTGTCGGTAGTCTTCCGCCGCGACCTGACCGCGGATGCCGAGATCAAGGCGTGGGGCGAGCATATCATTGCCGTGGTCGATGCATTTGTGCGCGCCTGAACGGGCTGGCAATTCCGCTGGTCACCGCGCAAGCGGCGACCCGATGCTGGATCCTGCTTGCGCCGGAATGAGCGCGTTCGAGCTCCGCATGCTTGACTCGCCGGCCCATGAGCAGTAAGTAACCAAATAGTTACAACGCGTACAGAAGAGGCGCATGGTGCCGGAAAAGCGTCTTGGCCTGATCATGAACGGCGTGACCGGTCGGATGGGCCTCAATCAGCATCTGATCCGCTCGATCGTCGCGATCCGCGCGCAGGGCGGCGTCGTTCTCTCCAACGGTGATCGCGTCGTTCCGGATCCGATCCTGGTCGGACGCAATGCTGAGAAGGTGGAGCGCCTTGCCAAGACCTGGAACGTCGCGCGCTGGACCACCGACCTCGACAAGGCGCTGGCCGACAGGAACGACAGCGTCTTCTTCGATGCGGCGACCACGCAGGCGCGGCCGGCTTTGCTCACCAAGGCGATCGAGGCCGGCAAGCACATTTATTGTGAAAAGCCGATCGCGACCAATCTCGACGAGGCGATGCGGGTGGTGCGGCTTGCCAATGCGAAAGGCGTCAAGCACGGCACGGTGCAGGACAAGCTGTTCCTGCCCGGATTGAAGAAGCTCGCCATGCTGCGTGATTCCGGCTTTTTCGGCCGCATGCTGTCGGTGCGCGGTGAGTTCGGCTATTGGGTGTTCGAGGGCGATTGGCAAGAGGCGCAGCGCCCGTCATGGAATTATCGCGCCGAGGACGGCGGCGGCATCATTCTCGACATGGTCTGCCACTGGCGCTATGTGCTCGACAATCTGTTCGGCGCGGTCGAAAGCGTGGTCTGCATCGGCACGACTGACATTCCCGAGCGCTGGGACGAGCGCGGCAAAAGATACAAGGCGACCGCGGATGACGCGGCTTACGCGACATTCCGCCTCAAAGGCGGCGTGATCGCGCATATCAATATGTCGTGGGTGACGCGGGTCTATCGCGACGATCTCGTCACCTTCCAGGTCGACGGCACGCATGGCTCGGCCGTGGCGGGCCTCGCCGACTGCATGATCCAGCCGCGCCAGGCGACGCCGCGCCCGGTCTGGAATCCGGACGAAAAGCGCAATTATGATTTCTACGCCGACTGGCAGCGCGTTCCTGATAACGTGCCCTATGCGAACGGCTTCAAGGAGCAGTGGGAGATGTTCATCCGGCATGTCTGCGAGGACGCGCCTTACAAATACACGCTGCTTGAAGGCGCCAAGGGCGTGCAGCTCGTCGAATGCGCGCTCAAAAGCTGGCGCGAGCGCCGTTGGGTCGACGTGCCCGAGCTGACGCTGGGTTGATTTTGCGCATGTCCTTGTCCGACCTTGCGGGGACGGGAACCCGGTCTCCACCTTTCCGGGACATGCGCTGACGGAGGCGGCGATGAACCAGCACACCACCACCTTGTCGCGCTTGGCGGTGCGGCTGCCGCGCGCCGACGGCGGCCTCGAGAACTATCACCTGAGCGCGCCGCGAAGCTTTCCGGCTCGCCTGCAGGGCGCGCTCAATCGCGTGGTCTATTCGGCCGTGCATGTCGTCGCCGATCCGCGCGCCGATGTCGATCCCTGGCTCGCTGCGGCGATCGACTGGGATCGCACCATCGCCTTCCGCGAGCACATCTGGGATCTCGGGCTCGGTGTCGCCGAGGCCATGGATACCGCGCAGCGCGGCATGGGGCTCGACTGGCCGACCTCGCTCGAACTGATCAGGCGCGCGGTCGCCGCCGCCAAGCGGCGCGGCGGCCTGATCGCGTCGGGTGCCGGCACCGATCATCTGGCGCCGGAAGATGCGCGCTCGATCGACGACGTGATCCGCGCCTATGAGGAGCAGGTGGCGGCGGTCGAGGGCGCCGGAGGTCGCGTCATCCTGATGGCCTCGCGCGCGCTGGCACGCCTCGCGCGCGGCGCGGGCGACTATGAGAAGGTCTACGACCGCATTCTGTCGCAAGTGCGCGAGCCGGTGATCATCCATTGGCTCGGCGACATGTTCGATCCGGCGCTCAAAGGCTACTGGGGCACGAGTGACCTCAAGGCGGCGACACAGATTGCGCTCGGCGTCATCAATGCGCATGCGGCGAAGGTCGATGGCGTCAAGGTGTCGCTGCTCGACAAACAGTACGAGATCGACATGCGCAGGCGGCTCGATCACTCGGTGAAAATGTATACCGGCGACGACTTCAATTATGCCGAACTGATCGCCGGCGATGCGCAGGGCTATTCCCATGCGCTGCTCGGTATTTTCGACGCGATTGCGCCGGCGGCGTCCCACGCGGTCGCGCGGCTTGCAGCGGGCGATGTCGAAGGCTTCCACGACGTGCTGCGGCCCACGGTGCCGCTATCGCGCCACATCTTCAGGGCGCCGACGCGCTTCTATAAGACCGGCGTCGTCTTCATGGCTTATCTCAACGGCCATCAGGATCATTTCACTTTGGTCGGCGGCCAGGAAAGCGCGCGCTCGACAGTCCATCTTGCCGACATCTTCCGTCTCGCCGACAAGGCTGGGCTCTTGTCCGATCCGGATCGCGCGGTCGCGCGCATGAAGGCGGTGCTGGCGGTGCGTGGCATCGATGCCTGAGCGGCGCGATTTCTCGCGGGATCACCGCTGGCTGTCGTTGAACACCGCGACCGTGCGCAAGCAGGGCGATCTCGCGGCGATCATCGAGGCCTGCGCGCGCCTTGGCATTCGTGCCATCGACCCGTGGCGCGATCAGGTGGCGACAATCGGGCTTTCCCGC
This sequence comes from Hyphomicrobiaceae bacterium, assembly GCA_021324465.1. Classification (GTDB taxonomy): domain Bacteria; phylum Pseudomonadota; class Alphaproteobacteria; order Rhizobiales; family Xanthobacteraceae; genus BOG-931. The sequence goes on along the minus strand of JAJPJB010000091.1, from coordinate 39,538 downwards.
GCCGCGAAGCTGACACGCGACGCCGGCTTGGAGCTCTCCGGCTATTGTCGCGGCGGCATGTTTGCTGCCGATGCGGCGCACCGCGCGGAGATGCGCGACGACAACCGCCGCGCCGTGGATGAGGCGAAAGCGCTGAACGCGCCATGCCTGGTGCTGGTGGCCGGCGGCCTGCCGCAATACTCGCGCCCGGGCAGCGCGCCGTCGAAGGACATCATCGCCGTGCGCCGTCAGGTGGAGGACGCGCTTGCCGATCTTCTGGACTATGCGTCCGCGGCGGAAATGCCGCTCGCGCTCGAGCCGCTGCATCCGTGCTATGCCGCCGATCGCGCCTGCATCAATACCATCGCGCAGGCGCTCGATATCTGCGACCGGCTGGACCCCGGCAGAACAGGCCGGATCGGCATCGCGCTCGACGTCTATCACACCTGGTGGGATCCGCAGCTGTTGCCGCAGATCGCCCGCGCCGGCAAGCAGCGCCTGCTCGCCTTTCACGTCTGCGACTGGATGGTGCCGACCACCGATATTCTCAACGACCGCGGCATGATGGGCGACGGCGTCATCGATATCCCTTCGATCCGCGCCGCGGTCGAGGCCGAAGGCTTTGCCGGCTATGCCGAGATCGAGATTTTCTCCAACACCTGGTGGGGCAGGCCGATGCAGGAGGTGCTGAAGACCTGCATTGCGCGGCATCGGAGTGTGGTGTGAGCAAGCAAACGCAGCGTGCACGTGGGCGCGATCAGAGCCTTGCGCTGCCTGGACAACCTTCGATCGCGGCGCGGAAGCACAATCTCGACCTGCCGCCAGATGGCTCCTCGAGAAATTCGCCGCCGAGCTCAAGATCAAGACGCTGGTCGCGCTAGCTGCCCATCATGCATGCGCGAATCTCGCCGGCTTGGCCACCGCCGCAAGTCCCACCATTTCGCGCGCTTCGGCCGGCGTCGCCGGCTCGGCGCCGAGCTCACGGATGATCCGAACTGCCCGAGCCACCAATTCCTCATTTTTCGCCAGCTTGCCGCGCGCATAGTAGTTGTTGTCTTCAAGACCCACGCGGATATGGCCGCCCATCAGGATGGCCTGCGTGTTGCCGGCAATTGTGCCGGGCCGATCGCGCTGACGCAGAAGATGCTGTCCTTCGGCAGGAAGTCGACGCAGGTTTGCAGGATTTTCGGCGTGTACGGATAGCCGCCCTGGAAGCCGACGGCATTCAGGACGAAGTTGATGAAATAGGGCGGCTTGTCGTAGCCGGCCTCGATCAGCCGCATCGAGTCCTGCAGCAGATGCGAGATGCTGAAGACCTCCCATTCCGGCTTGGTGCCTCGCGTCTTGAAGCGTTCGGCGAGCATGTCGCATGATTTTCAATCGGTGACGGCGATCCGTCGATCATCTGGGAAGGGCACAAGGCCGGCCGCGATATCGGCTATTGCCACATGGAAAAGCTGACCAATCTCGATCGGCTTCCCCCAACGGGCTTCACCGTCATCTGCTTTCCAGTGAAAATCGCGAAAGCATCAGCGGGTTGGGCCAGGGCCGTCGCAATCGTGGACGGCTAGTGCCCGCGCCCACGTTAGGAAGTCTCGAAAACAACGCTGGCTCGACAGCGGTATGGGACAACGGGCGAACAGCGCGGGCCTGGTCGATTAGGCTCTCAGAGTCATAAATGCTGTAGCGGCCATCCGGCCGTAAAGTAGTTTACAGTTTTGACGGCGGGTCCCCATCCGCGTCAAAATGGGCGAGAGCTTGACACCGCCGCAGCCGCTGATCAGTTTCCGCGATCCGGAGGGAATGCAGAAAACAGGGGGAGTTCATGTTTTTGAACCCAAAACTACCGCTCCATCGGCGCGCATGGCTTGGCGCCTGTGCAGCTTTTGCCGCCATTGCGCTGCTGCCGTTGACTTGGGGCACTGCAGCGGCCGCCGACAAGCTTTCCGTTGCCGTCATCCCGATCGGCGACTGTGCGCCGATCTACCTCGGCATCAAGAAGGGCTTCTTCGCCAAGCAGAATCTGGAAATCGACCTGTCCACCGCCGGCGGCGGCGCCGCCATCATTCCCGGCGTGCTGTCGGGCCAGATGCAGTTCGGCTTCAGCAATATCCCTTCGATGCTGATCGCGCAGACCAAGGGCCTGCAGTTTATCGGCGTCGCTCCCGGCGCCTCCTCGACCGGCGAGCGTGGGCATGATTTCTCAGCCATCATCGCTCCCGGCGACAGCCCGATCAAAACCGCCAAGGATCTCGAGGGCAAGACCGTCGCGGTCAACAATCTCAACAATATCGGCGATACGTCGGTGCGGGCCGGCGTGCGCGCCGCCGGCGGCGATCCCAAGAAGGTGAAATTCATCGAAGTGCCGTTCCCCGATATGCCGGCGGCGCTCGCCGAGCATCGCATCGAGGCTGGCTGGATCGTCGAGCCGTTCCTTACCATCGCCCTGCAGCGCGGCGCCAAAGTGGTCGACTGGAATCTGGTCGACGTCGCGCCGAAAATGATGATCGCGGTCTATTTCACGTCGGTGAAGTACGCCAACGAGCATCCCGACATCGTCAAGCGCTTCAAGACGGCGATCACCGAGTCGCTGGCTTACGCGGATTCGCACACCGACGAAGTCCGCCAGATCATCCCGACCTATACGCGCATCACGCCGGAGGTCGCCGCGAAGATCACGCTGCCGCGCTGGCCAACCGAGTTCAATCGCCAGTCGACGCAGGCGCTGGCGGACGATGCGCTTGAAGACGGGCTGATCACCAAGAAGGCCGATGTCGCTGCGCTCTTGCCGCAGTAGGCACACGATAGCGTTGGATTTAATCCGCTCATTTCCGCGCAAGCGGGAATCCGGCGGCTTGGGCATCGAAATCCGGGTCCCCGCTCTCGCGCGGACGACCGGTATGAGATATCCGCTCGGTCCAAACCCATTCTTCTTCGCATGACCGCGCCGACGACAAAGCCACCGGCCAAGCTCAAGGCCGGCATGCTTGCTTGGCTGCGCGGCGTCGGCGGCCTTATCGGCTTTGCCCTGTTGCTTGAAATCGTGCCGCGCATCGGGCTTGTCTCGCCAAATTATCTGCCGCCGTTCAGCGTCATCATGGTGGCGCTGGCCAAGGAGCTGATGACCGCGAATTTCTGGCGCGCCTTCGGCGACACCATGCAGGCCTGGGCGCTGGGACTCGTCATTTCGATCGTCGCCGGCGCAGTGATCGGCATCGTGATCGGCGGCTCGAACCTGCTGCGCACGATGACGCATTCGACCATCGAGTTCCTGCGGCCGATTCCGTCCGTTGCGCTCATTCCGCTCGCCGTCCTGCTGTTCGGCACGCAACTGGAATCCACGCTCATCCTCGTCGTCTATGCGTCGTTCTGGCAGGTCCTGATCCAGGTGCTCTACGGCGTGCAGGACGTCGATCCGGTGGCGCGGGAGACCGCGCGCTCCTATGGGCTCGGCACCTGGGCGCAGATCCGCTACGTGATCTGGCCGACCATGCTGCCTTACCTGATGACCGGAGTGCGCCTTGCCGCGGCGGTGGCGCTCATTCTTGCGATTACCAGCGAGATCGCGATCGACACCGAAGGCCTCGGCCGCGAGATCTCGCAGACCGAATCCGGCGGTGCCGTCACCATCATGTATGCCTATGTCATCGTCACTGGCATTATCGGCGTCGTCGTCAATGTCGGCGCCCGGGCGCTGGAGCGGCGGGTGCTGTCCTGGCATCCCTCGATCAGGCTCGATAGCGCGGAGGTCGCGCGATGAGCGGCGCAGCGGCCCTGGCGCGCCGCGCCGCGGTGGTGCTGGCGCTGCCGCTGGCGCTCTTTGCCGCCTGGTGGCTTTCGAGCGCCGGCAGTCAAAGCTTCTATTTTCCGCCGCTGCGGACGATCCTGCAGACTTTTGTGAGGCTTTGGCTTTCTCCGGACGCGATGGCGAATGTGGTGCCGTCGCTGGTTCGTTTCGCCATCGGCTATTTGGCTTCGGCACTGCTCGGCATCGCCTGCGGCATCCCGATCGGCGCCTCGCGCAACTTGCGCATGACGCTCGAGCCAGTGCTGGAGTTTCTGCGCGCCATTCCGCCGCCGGTCCTGGTGCCGGTGCTGATCCTGTTCGTCGGCATCGGCGACGAGATGAAGACGCTCGTCATCATTTTCGGCTGCATCTGGCCGGTGCTGCTCAATACGGTCGCCGGCGTGCGCGCGCTGGACGAGGTGCTGGCCGAGACGGTGCGCAGCTATCGGATCGGCAAATCGGCGCGGCTGTGGCATTTCGTGCTGCCCGGCGCGAGCCCGCAAATCTTCGCCGGCCTGCGGCAATCGTTGTCGATCGGCATCATCCTGATGGTGGTCAGCGAAATGTTCGCCGCCTCGAACGGCATCGGCTTTTCGCTGGTGCAATATCAGCGCACCTTCGCCATCCCGGAAATGTGGAGCGGCATCATTTTGCTCGGGCTGATCGGCATCGCGCTGTCGTTCATCTTCCGCGTCATCGAGTCTTGGCTGCTGGGCTGGTATCACGGGCTGCGCCGCACCCAGCGGGCGGCTTGAGCGCGGCGAGGGACGGAAATGAATCGCGCATCGACGCCCATGCTCGAAGTCAAAGGCCTGCGCAAGGTCTATGAGGGTGCAAGCCGCACCGTCGAGGCCATTCGCGACGTGAGTTTCAGTGTCGCGCAAGGCGAGCTCGTATGCATCGTCGGGCCCTCGGGCGCCGGGAAGACGACGCTGCTCAAATGCATTGCCGGGCTTTTGGCGCCGACGGCGGGCAGCGTTGTGCTGGAGGGCCATGCGGTGACCGGTCCGCCGCCGGCTATGGCGGTGGTGTTTCAGGAATATGGCCGCAGCCTGTTTCCATGGATGACCGTGCACGACAATGTGACGCTGCCGCTGAAGCGGAAGAAGATGTCCGCCGAGCGGCGCGAGGAACTTGTGCGCGATGCGCTCGCTGCTGTCGATCTGCGCAATGTGGAGAGCGCCTATCCCTGGCAGCTTTCCGGCGGCATGCAGCAGCGCGTCGCCATTGCGCGCGCTGTCGCCTATGAGCCGCACGTGCTGTTGATGGACGAGCCCTTTGCCGCGGTCGATGCACAGACCCGCGCCGATCTCGAAGATCTCATCCGTGTGCTGTGGCGCAAGCTGGGCGTCACCGTGCTGTTCGTCACCCACGACATCGACGAGTCGGTCTATCTCGGGCAGCGCGTCTTGATCATGTCGCATGCACCGACGGTGATCATGGAGGACGTGACCATCGATCTGCCCGGCGAGCGCACCCAGCTCGAGACGCGCTCGCTGCCACGCTTCGGCGAATTGCGCAAGCACATCTATTCGCAGATTCAGATCGCAAAGCAGGGGCGCAAGCCGGCGGGCACGTGACGTGGGACGGCTTCCGCGCATAGCTCTCATGCGCCAGCAGAAAGCGGCTAGGCGATGGAGCCTCCGACAGCTACGACAGTCGCCGACGAATCGCATCATCGATCGTGTCGTCAGCCCAAGCATGGCGCTGCGCGGTTCGCCGCAATGCTTGGCGAAATCTTGCCGAATTCATTGCAAATGCTCGCTCCCGGCTCGTTCGCGCTGACGTTGTTGCTGTCGTTTCTGACCGCGCTTGGGCCGCTGTCGATGGACATGTATCTGCCGTCGCTGCCGGATATTGGGCGCTCGCTTGCCGCGCCGGTCGCGCAAGTGCAATTGACCATCGCCTGCTATCTGTTCGGCTTCGGTATCGGTCAGATCGTCTACGGGCCGGCGTCGGACCGCTTCGGCCGCAAGCCGGTGCTGCTGGTGGCGCTCGCGCTGTTTGGCCTCGCCACGCTCGCTTGCGCCGCGGCGCAGACGATCAATCAATTGATCGCGGCGCGCTTTGCGCAGGCGCTGGGCGGCGCCGGCGCCATCGTGCTGGCCCGCGCCGTGGTGCGCGACATCCATTCGGGCGTGCAGGCGAGCCGCGAATTGTCGCTGATGGGGGCGATCACCGGCCTGGCGCCGATCGTGGCGCCCATGATCGGCGGCGTGTTGCAGACCGCGTTCGGCTGGCGCGCCTGCTTTGTCCTGCTGATCAGCTTCGCGCTGATCGCCGGCGCCGCAATCACTTATCTGTTGCCGGAAACCCTGGCCAAACGGACGCCTGGACCGTTTTCCCTGCAGGCCATGGGTCAGCTCTACCGCTCGGTGGTGACGCATCGCGCCTTCCTTGCCAATCTCGCCATTTTGACCATGACCTTTGTCGGACTGTTCGCCTGGATTTCCGGCGCGCCGCTGGTCATGCAGGGTCCGCGCTACGGGCTTTCGCCGCTTGTTTTCGGCATCACCTTTGCGATCAGCGCGGCCGGCTACACGCTCGGCACCTTCGCCGCGTCGCGCATTGTTCTGCGGCTCGGCATCAATCGCACCATCGGCATCGGCACGGTGGCGTTGGCCATCGGCGGCCTAATTGTGGCGCTGGTCACGGCGCTTGGCCTCACCAATGTGATCTGGCTGGTCGGCGCGATGACGATCTATTTTGCCGGCATGGGCTTTACGCTGCCGGCCTCGATGGCGGGCGCGCTGACGCCGTTCCCGGATCGCGCCGGCACGGCCTCGTCGATCATGGGTTTTACCCAGCAGTCGACCGCCGCGATCGCCGCCGCTGCCATCGGCGCCTATCTCGGTCATTCCGCCTGGCCGGTCGCCGGCGTCGTCTCGGCCATGGGCTGCGCCGCATTCTTGACCTGGGCCCTTACCCGCAGGATCCGCCTCGCGGACCTGTCGTAATCGCGGCCGTAGCTTATATTCGCGGTGCGACAATGGGCGATCAGGCGGGAGTCACATGACCAGCACCAAAACTTTCCCCAAACGCACCCTCGGTTCCTCCGGCATCCAGGTGTCGGCGATCGGGCTTGGCTGCATGTCACTCTCCGGCATTTACGGCAGCGTGAGCGATGACGACGGGATTGCGCTCATTCATGAGGCGCTCGATCACGGCATCAATTTTCTCGACAGCTCGGACGCCTATGGCGCGGGCCACAACGAGGAGCTTCTTGGCAAGGCGATCAAGGGCCGCCGCGCCGAGGTGGTGCTGGCGACAAAGTTCGGCAATCTCGGCGGCAAGGACGGCAGATTCGCCGACGGCCGGCCGGAATTCGTCGTCGCGTCGTGCGAGAAGAGCCTGAAGCGGCTCGGCGTCGAGGTGATCGATCTCTACTACCAGCATCGCATCGATCCGAGCGTGCCGATCGAGGACACGGTCGGCGCCATGGCGAAGCTGGTGCAGCAGGGCAAAGTGCGCGCGCTCGGCATCAGCGAGGCAAGCCCGGCCACGATCCGCCGCGCGCATGCGACCCATCCGCTCGCCGCCGTGCAGAACGAATTCTCGCTGCTCTATCGCGCCGATGCCGAGGAGACCTTAGCGACCACCCGCAAGCTCGACATCGCGCTGGTCGCCTATTCGCCGCTCGGCCGCGGGCTGCTCACCGGGGATGTCGAACTCGCCGAAACCGACGCGCGCAAACGGCACCCGCGCTTCGCCTCTGAAAATCTGTCCAGCAATCTGTCGTTGGTGCGGCGCCTCGAAGACCTGGCGCAGAAGAAGCATTGCACGCGCGGCCAGCTCGTGCTCGCCTGGCTGCTCGCGCAGGGCGATGACATCATCCCGATTCCCGGCACCAAGCGCAAAGAGCGGCTCTTGGAAAATATCGGTGCGGCGTCGGTCAAGCTCACCGCCGCCGAGCTTGCGCAGATTTCCGACGCCATTCCCGTCGGCGCCGCCGCCGGCCTGCGCTATCCGGAAGCGCAGATGAAAAGCGTCTATGTCTAAGACGCGTTCTCGCTTTCGCAGAGTGTCATGGGGAAGCGACCATGCAAACAGTCGCGCTGGGCCGCAGCGGCCCGGAAGTATCAGTCCTAGGACTCGGCTGCATGGGCATGTCGCCGGGCGTCTATGGCTTAGCCGACGAGACCGAGAGCATCGCGACACTGCGCGCCGCGGTCGAAGCCGGTATCACGCTGATCGACACCGGCGACTTTTATGGCATGGGCCACAATGAGATGCTGATCCGCCGCGCGCTCGAAGGCATGCCGCGCGCTCAGCTCGTCTATTCGGTAAAGTTCGGCGCGTTGCGCGGGCCCGACGGCGCATGGCTCGGCAATGACTGCCGGCCGGCGGCGGTGAAGAATTTTTTGGCCTATTCGCTGCGCCGGCTCGGCACCGACTATGTCGACATCTATCGCCCGGCGCGGCTCGATCCGGCGGTGCCGATCGAGGAGACCGTCGGCGCCGTCGCCGAACTGGTGCGCGCCGGCTACGTACGGCATATCGGGCTGTCGGAGGTCGGCGCCGCGACGCTCAAGCGCGCCGCCGCGGTGCACCCGATCTGCGATCTGCAGATCGAATATTCGCTGATGAGTCGCGGCATCGAGGCCTCGATCCTGCCGACGGCGCGTATGCTCGGCATCGCCATCACCGCTTATGGCGTGCTCTCGCGCGGGCTGTTGAGCGGACGGGTGCCGGCAAGCGACAGCAAGGGCGATATCCGCCTCGTTCGCATGCCGCGCTTCGCGCCGGGCAATCTGCAGAAGAATCTCAACTTGGTCGATACTTTGGCGCAGATCGGCAAAGAGAAAGGCGCCACCGCGGCGCAGCTCGCCATTGCCTGGGCGCGCTCGCGCGGGCACGACATCGTGCCGGTGATCGGCGCGCGCCGCCGCGCGCAGCTGTCCGAGTCACTCGGCGCGCTCGATCTGGCGCTTGCGGCCGATGATCTCGCGCGCATCGATGCCGTCGTGTCGCCTGCGCTCACGGCCGGTGCGCGCTATGATCCGGCGCAGATGGCGCATCTCGACAGTGAGGCGCGGCATTAGAGTCAGTCTGGTGCACGAGCGGACGGCAGTTTCCGTGCCGCGCAGCGCCCCTTCCATTGACGCGCGCCCGCTCCTTTGCGGGAGAGAAATTCGCCCTCAAGGACGACCGCCTGAATTGTCGGCGAATAAATCCGCATCGTCAGGGTTACACTCGCCAGGTAGGTCCAGTCCGTTCCCGGGAGCGGCCGTCATGCCATCACGCCTGACCTTGCTGCTGGTTTTCGCCGTCGGCTTCATCGCGGCGTCCAATGCGGACGCGTCGCCCAAATCAAAACGATCTAAGCCCGCCGCCGCGCCGACCGTGGCGTCGTCATGTCGCGGTAGCAATCTGTTCCACTGCGGCCCGATCTATAATTCGAACGACTACCTTGGCGACGATCCCGATCCGTTCATTCGCCTGATGATCCAGCGCGACCTCGGCGCGAAATACGGCGGCGAAGAGTGACAACGCGCGGCAGCAGCCTCCATGCGTCCGAGGCGGCTGCGCAATGAGTTACGCATAAGGCTTAAGCGCGTCGCGCAAAATCTCGCGCGACGGCGCGCTGCCATCGACCAGCCGCAGCGTGCGCCGCTTGATCTTCCAGCCCGATGACGTGCGCCGGAGCTCCCAGCGATTGGTCACCACGCGGTGAATATGGTAGCCGCGCGAGGCGCCGTGATTGGGCACTTCGATGGCGTCGCCGGTCTTCTTGGGCGTGAGGATCTGCAGGTAGGAAATCACCACGGCCTCGTCGCCATTCACGGTGACGTGCGGTAATCCGGTAAAGTGCGCGATGCCGTCGGCGATGGCGGCTTGATGGCCGGGGCTCGCCAGGAGGGCGCCCATTGCCTTGTTGCCGGTGGTGCCGGCCAAATCGGGGCCGCGGTCGAACACGCCGTCTTCCATATAGACCGCCTCGGCATAGGCCTGCGCGCCGGTGTCGGCGCTCGGCGGATGGCCGGCGATCAGATTATAGATATCGAGCCGATCCTCGATGGCACGAATGCGCGCCTCGAGCGTTGCCAGATCGTAAGCCGCTGGTGTGGACATTACCGCTTTTCCCTTAATTTGCTGGATCGGATGCTATTTTTTGTCGGACACACAACATTGATGCTTTATGTCCAGCCGGAATCTGGCATTCTTGCAATGGGAAATCAGGGTGATGAATCCGGGGGTCATCAATGGCCGGCGGCGACTTTAACCGCCGTACATTTCTGATTGGGGTGAGCGCGGCGGGCGGCGGGCTGGCCTTGGGTTTTGCGGTCCCGTTCGAAACCCGACGGGCCACGACGGCGCATGCCGACGTCCCGCCCGAGATTACGTGCTGGCTGACCATCGCCCGTGACGATACGGTGACGATCCGGATCGCGCGCTCGGAGATGGGTCAGGGCGCGCTCACCGGACTTGCGATGCTGGTCGCCGAAGAGCTCGAATGCGACTGGAGCAAAGTTCGCACCCAGCTCGTATCGCCGCGCGAGAACGCGCGCCGCAACAATGCCTGGGGCGACATGTCGACCGGCGCCAGCCGCTCGATCGCCTCATCGCAGCTTTATCTGCGCAAAGCCGGCGCCGCCGCGCGCAATATGCTGATTGGCGCCGCGGCGGCGCGCTGGCGCGTACCGGCCACGGAATGTGTGGCGCACAAGAGTATCATTACGCATGGACCGAGCGGCCGCACCCTGAGCTTCGGCGCGGTTGCGGAGGAAGCTGCACGCCTTGCGCCAGTCGGCGACATCAAGCTGAAGGATCCACGCACCTGGAAGCTCGCCGGCACGCGGCAGAGGCGGCTTGACGTTTACGACAAGGTCACCGCGCAGCCGGTTTACGCGATCGATGTGCGGCTGCCGAACATGCTCTACGCCGCGATCCGGCAGTGCCCGGTCTACAAGGGCGCGCTCAAAGCCGTCGACGAAAATTCGATCGCCGGCATGAATGGCGTGCGGCGCGTCGTGCGCATGGATGACGCCGTCGCGGTCATTGCCGATTCCTGGTGGCGCGCCAAACGCGCCGTCGACGCGCTGCAGGTGACCTGGGACGATCGCGGCAATGGTGGCGTGTCGACGGCCTCGATCGCCGCGTTCGTGCGCGGCGGACTGGACGCCGAACCGGCACAGGTCGGCCACAAAATCGGCGACGCAAAAGCAGCGCTTGCCGGCGCGGCACGAACCATCCAGGCCGATTATGCCGTACCGTTCCTGGCGCACGCCACGATGGAGCCGCAGACCTGCACCGCCCGCGTCACCGACAGCGGCGTCGAGCTCTGGGTGCCGACGCAGGATCCCGCGACCGCGGTGGCGACCGCCGCCATCGCTGCCGGCGTGCCGAACGACAAGGTCATTCTGCATCGCATGATGCTCGGCGGTGGCTTCGGGCGGCGCGCGCCGATCCAAGAATACATCCGCCAGTCCGTGCTGATCGCCAAGGAAGTCAGCGAGCCGGTGAAGCTGATCTGGAGCCGCGAAGAGGATATTCAGCACGATCTCTATCGCCCGTTCGGCATGGCGCGGCTGACCGCCGCGCTCGATGCCGAGGGCCTGCCGATCGGCTGGAGCGTCCGGCTCGCCGGGCCGTCCTTCGTCGCGTCGCTGGTGCCCTCCTTCGGCAACAATTTTGTCGACTGGACTTTCATCAGCGGGCTCGGCGAGGAAATGCCCTATGACGTACCCAATTATCTGGTCGACTACGACATTCGCCCGACGCCGGTGCCGCTCGGCGTGTGGCGCGCCATCAACTACACGCAGAACGCTTTCTACAAGGAATGCTTTGTCGATGAGATGGCGCATGCGGCCGGCGTCGATCCCTATCTCTATCGGCGCAAGCTGCTCGGCAAGAATCCAAGAAATCTCGCGGTGCTGGATGCAGCGGCGAAAGAAGCGAACTGGGATCGCCCGCCGCCGCCGGGCGTGTATCGCGGCATCGCGCTCAATCAGGCCTGCGGCTCCTATTGCGCGCAGGTGGTCGAGCTCTCGGTCACCAAGGGGAACCTGCGCGTGCACCGCGTGGTCGCGGCGATCGATCCCGGGCATGTGGTCAATCCACTGTCGATCGAGATGCAGATCCAGGGCGCGATCGTCTATGCGCTGACCGCCGCCTTATACGGCGAGATCACGATTGCCGGCGGTGGCGCCGAGCAGTCGAATTTCCACGACTACGAAATGCTGCGCATCGGCGAGGTGCCGCAGGTCGAGACCGTGCTGGTGCCGAGCGGCGGCTTTTGGGGCGGCGTCGGCGAGCCGCCGGTGCCGCCGCTTGCGCCCGCACTATGCAACGCGCTGTTCGCCGCCACCGGCAAGCGCATCCGCTCGCTGCCGCTCAAGAACCATGATCTGCGCGCGATCTAGCGATGGTACGAGGCATTCCTCATCGCCGCCCAAATAATTTATCCAACAGCCAAAAATCCAGGCCGCCAGAGCTGCGCTGCGGTGCTGGTTGCTGCGAATAGGATTGGCCGTATCGGTTGCCTGCCACCGGCCCGACCGGTGCCGGCGGTTGCGGCGTAGGCTCGAACCAGCCGCCGCTTTCGAGGCCCGGCAACGGAGTCGGCACCACGCCTCGATGCGCCACCCCCATGAAGCGGCTCCAGATCTCGACGGGCAGGCCGCCGCCCACCGCGCGTTTGGTCGGTGAATTGTCGTCATTGCCAAGCCAGACGCCGGTGACCAGGTGCGAGGTGTAGCCGATAAACCAAGCATCGCGATAATCCTGGCTGGTGCCGGTTTTACCGGCCGCCTGCCAGCCCGGCAGACTGGCGCCGCGCGCGGTGCCCGACAGCAGCACCTGCTGCATCATCATGTTCATCATGGCGACATAGCGCGCATCGACAACCCGGCCGAGCGGCGCATTGGCATGGGCATAGAGCGTCTTGCCGTCCGCGGTGCGGATGCGGGCGACGACATGCGGTGAGACGGCAAGCCCGCCGTTGGCAAAGGTCGCATAAGCCGTCACGATCTCGATCGGCGCCACTTCGGACGTGCCGAGCGCGATCGAGGCATTGGGCGCAAGCATCGAGGTGATGCCGAGCCGGTAAGCCGTGCGCACTACGGCCTCCGGCGTGACTTCCAGCGTCAGCCGCACCGAGACCGTGTTGAGCGAATTGGCCAGGGCCTGCGTGAGCGTCACCGGCCCGGCATATTGGCGCTCGAAATTCTCCGGCTTCCAACCCTTGACCTGGATCGGCGCGTCGTCGCGGACGCTGTCGGGCGTTAGCCCGTGTTCGAGCGCGGTCAGATAGACGAACGGCTTGAAGACCGAGCCGGGCTGGCGCCTGGCATCGATGGCGCGATTGAACTGGCTTTGCCCGTAATTCCTTCCACCGACCAGCGCACGCACCACGCCGTCCGGCGTCATCGCCACCAGAGCGCCCTGCGCGATATCGAATTTCCCGCCTTTGGCATTGAGCGTGTCATCAAGCGCCTGCTCGGCGGCGCTCTGCAGCGCCGGATCGATCGTGGTTTCGACCACGATGTCCTCGTCAAATTTGCCGATCAAGTCATCGACCGCATCCATCACCCAGTCGGCGACATAATTGGCCGAGCCGCCGCCGGTCGGCGGGATGGCATGCGCGGGATGCGCCAACGCCGCCCTTTCGGCGTCCGCACCGATCATCTTCTGCGCCGCCATGGCGGCGAGCACGATCGCGGCGCGGCGCTCGGCGCCTTCGGGATTGTGGTTGGGCGCAAGGCGTGACGGCGATTGCACGAGACCGGCGAGCATGGCGGCTTCGGCAAGGGTTAGGCGGCGCGCCGATTTGCCGAAATAGCGCTGCGCCGCCGCCTCGACGCCATAGGCGCCCGAGCCGAAATAGACGCGGTTGAGATAAAGATCGAGAATCTGCCGCTTGGAATATTTGTGCTCGAGCCAGAGCGCGAGCACGATTTCCTGCAGCTTGCGCGAGACTGTGCGCTCCTGGGTGAGGAACAGATTCTTGGCAAGCTGCTGCGTGATGGTCGAGCCGCCCTGCGAGGAGCGGCGCCGCAAAATGTCGGCGATCAGCGCGCGCGCAATGCCGAGCGGATCGACGCCGTAATGCGCATAGAAGCGGCGGTCCTCGATGGCAACGAAGGCGTTCGGCACATAAGCCGGTAATTCGTTCAGCGGCACCGCGGCGCCGCCCATGTCACCACGTGTGGCAAGAGTTGCGCCGTTTGTGCCGAGGATGAGAACTGACGGTGGGCGCTTGGGAATTTCAAGCGACTGGATCGGCGGCAGATGCATGCCGACCCAGACCAGAACACCCGCGCCGGCGATCAGGCCCCAGAGCGCAAGCACGCAGCCCCAGTAGATCAGCCGACCGGCGCGGGCCCGGCTCCTGCCGCTGCGCTTCTTCTTCTTGGGCGCACGGGTGGGCGGCGCCTCGCGGCGGCGACTGGTGTCGGCTTTCGGCGGGCCGCCGGTGCGGTCCTCGGGCGACAGGCGAAGATCAAGGCTCAAGCCGCCGCTCGCGCGCTTTCGTCCCTGACGCCACGCCATATTGGGTCCCCAGCGCCGCGCCCCGGCGCTGCAAACACGGTAGTTTGGGACGGTTTAAGGGGGGTTACTTCACCTGTCCCGGCCGTGCGATGCCGTGCGGGAAGAGGTCGTCCGTGCGAAGCGCGGGTGAGGAGGCGGTGCCGCGAGTTTGAGCCCGGCGGGGAGGTCCTTAAATCCCCCTTCTCCGTGCACGGCGGGGAGCAGGAGTCACGCAGCCTTGCCTTCCGCCGGCGGCGCGAACAGCGCCAGCAGGGGCCGCTTGATCGCGGCTTGCCGCGTCGGCGTCGATATCTGTGCGCCAAGAAGATCCGTGACATAGAACACGTCCACGACACGTTCGCCGAAGGTCGCGACATGCGCGGACGCGATATTGAGATTGAGCTTCGAGAGTGTCGTGGTCAGCTCATACAAGAGGCCCGGCCGGTCGAGGCCGGTGACCTCGACCACGGTGTAGCGGCTCGACCACTGATTATTGATGGTGACTTCGGGCTCGATGGCGAACGCCTTCAGGCGCCCCTTTGCCGGCGCGCGCTTGGCAACGATCTCCGGCAATTTCATCTCGCCGCGCAGCGCCTTTTCGATGGCGTCGCTGATGCGCGCGGCGCGCCGCGCCTCGTCCTCGTCGCGCTCGAATTCACGCGATACCGAAATCGTGTCGAGCGCGAGTCCGTCGGTGGTCGTATAGATCTGCGCATCGACGATATTGGCGCCCGCCAGCGCGCAGGCACCGGCGATGATCGAGAGCAGCCAGGGATGATCCGGCGCAAACACCGTGAGCTCGGTGACCCCGCGCGCCGCATCAAAGCCGACACTGGTGGCAAGCTTCCGTCCCGCCGTTTCCGTCTCGCGCACAAAACGCGCATGCGCGAGCTTGTGCGCCAGATCGACCTTCAGCCAGTACGCCGGATAGAGCCGCTCGACATAGGCGCTGAGCTCTTCGTCCGGCCAACCTTTCAGCTCGGCGCGGAATTCGGCCTGCGCCATGGCGACGCGCTGCGCGCGATTGACCTCGGAGAAGCCGCCGGTCAGCACCGGCTCGGTCTCGTAATAGAGCGTGCGCAGGAGTTGCGCCTTCCAGCCGTTCCACACGCCGGGACCGACGGCGCGAATATCGGCGGTGGTGAGAATGGTCAGAAGCTTCAGCCGCTCGAGCGACTGCACCACCGCAGCGAAGTTCTCGATCGTCTTGCGGTCGGACAGATCGCGCGACTGTGCCACCGTGGACATCACCAGATGCACTTCGACCAGCCAGGCGACGAGCTCGGTATCGGCGGCGCTGAGCCCGAGCCGCGGACAGAGCCGCCGCGCCAACCGCGCGCCAGCGAGCGAATGATCCTCGACGCGGCCCTTGGCGATGTCGTGCAGGAACAGCGCGACGCAGAGCACGGCATGATGCTGCGGCTGGATCGTCTTGATCAGATCGCCGGCGAGTGAAAATTCGGGATTCCCGCCGCGGCTGATCTCGTTGAGCACGCCGATGCAGCGGATCAAATGCTCATCCACCGTGTAGTTGTGATACATGTTGAACTGCATCATCGCCACGATCAGCCCGAAGGCATGCACAAAAGCGCCGAGCACGCCGGCTTCGTTCATGCGCCGCAGCACGGTCTCCGGATCGTTCTTCGAGGTGAGAATCTCCAGGAACAGGCGATTGGCTTCCTCGTCCTCGCGGACGTCCTTGTTGATCAGTTTCAGCGAATGCGTCGCCGCCCGCATCGCTTCGGGATGGAAGGCAAGATTATGCTTTTGCGCCAGATGAAACAGCCGAATCAGATTGACCGGATCGCGGCGAAACACGTCGGCGCGCACGATATTGATGCGGTTGTTGTCGACGATGAAATCCTCGGATTCGCTAAGCGTCCTGCGAAGCGTGCGCGAGCGCCAGGGAATGATGCGGCTCAAGACCGGCGCAGGCTTGGCCTGTAGATCTTCCAGGCCCGAGCAAAGGATGGCGGTGAGATCCCCGACCTGCTTGGCGGTCAAGAAATAGTGCTTCATGAAGCGCTCGACATCGCGCAAGCCTGGATGCGCGGTATAGCCGAGCCGCACCGCGATATCGCGCTGGATGTCAAACGACAGCCGCTCCTCGGCCCGACCGGCGACAAAATGCATGTTTCAGCGGACCGACCAGAGAAAATCCTCGCAGCGGCGGAACATCCTGTATTCGTCGCGGTCGAACACGCCGCGTGCGATCAGCCCCTCCGGCTCGCGCACGCGATAGACGTATTTGGCGATCCAGAACAGAGTGTGCAGGTCGCGCAGGCCGCCCTTGCCGTCTTTCACGTTAGGCTCGACCAGATAGCGCGACTGACCGGCACAGCGATGGCGCTCCTCGCGCTCGGCAAGCTTCGCGGCGACGAATTCGGGCGCGGTGCCCTGCG
The DNA here is from genome assembly GCA_021324465.1 of Hyphomicrobiaceae bacterium. Classification (GTDB taxonomy): domain Bacteria; phylum Pseudomonadota; class Alphaproteobacteria; order Rhizobiales; family Xanthobacteraceae; genus BOG-931. Next base: position 22,900 of record JAJPJB010000091.1, on the reverse strand, counting down.
CCACTTCCTTGTCGAAGCGCTGCGTCAGCTCATCGAACAGCTTTTTCTCGCCGAACAGGTAGCGCGATTCCAGAAGCGCGGTACGGATGGTCATGTCGGCCTTGGCCTGGCGGATGCAGTCGTTTACCGAGCGGGTGGCATGGCCGACTTTCAGCCCCATGTCCCAGAGACAATACAACAGCGCCTCGGCGACCGACTCGCCCCAGGCGGTCTGCTTGTACGGCAACAGAAACAGCAGATCGATGTCGGAGCCCGGCGCCAGCAGTCCCCGCCCGTAGCCCCCGGTCGCGACCACCGCCATGCGCTCGGCCTCGGACAGGACGCGCGGCGGATAGAGCACCGTGCCGGTGAAGTCGAACAGGACGCGGATGATGTCGTCGTGCATCTGGCACAGCCGCTCGGCGCAACGCCGACCATGCCGGTCCTTCAACAGCAGAGCTTCGGCGCGTGCCCGCGCCTCGTTGAGTGTTGCCTTGAGGCGCTGCGCCACCGCGGCGCGCAATTCGCGCTCGCGGCCGGCATAGGTCGCGGCGAGTTCCGCCAAGTCGGCGGCCACCGCCACCGGATCGATCAGGCTCGCGGCATCGGATTTTGGCGCGGCTTTTTGCGCATCGAGCATCATCGCACCGAGATAACGGAGGCCGGGCGCACTGTCATCGCCTCCTTAAGGTCGTCCTGAAGTGGGAGGTGGCAAAACGAGCGAAAAGGCCGTCACGGGTTTGCAGCTATAATATTCTACATTCTGACGTGTATGCGATAGTTGTTTCTATTTGACCTCCAAGTGCAAGCCACATAAAGAAGAATTATGTTGTAGGGAGGTCCTTCATGCTCTCACGCCGCACATTTCTGGGCAGCGCCGTCGGCGCCGGTCTTCTGCCCTATGGATTGGCGCGACCCGCGCGTGCCGCCGACAAGCCAGCGGAAATTCGCATCGATTGGGCGACCTACAATCCGGTCTCGATGGTGCTCAAGCAGAACGGGCTCCTTGAAAAAGAGTTTGCCAAGGACGGCATCGGCATCCGCTGGGTGCAGACGCTTGGCTCCAACAAGGCGCTGGAGTTCCTCAATGCCGGGTCGATCGATTTCGGCTCGACCGCAGGGTCGGCGGCGCTCCTCAGCAAGATCAACGGCAATCCTATCAAGTCAATCTACGTCTATTCGCGCCCGGAATGGACGGCTTTGGTGACCCGCAAGGACACTTCGATTAACAAGATCGAGGACCTCAAAGGCAAGCGCGTCGCAGTGACGCGCGGCACCGATCCGCACATCTTCCTGGTGCGTGCGCTGCAATCGGTGGGCATGAGCGAGAAGGACATCGTGCCAGTGCTGTTGCAGCATCCCGACGGCAAGATCGCGCTCATCCGCGGCGATGTCGATGCTTGGGCCGGCCTTGATCCGATGATGGCGCAGGCGCAGGTCGAGGACGGTGCCCGGCTGTTCTACCGCAACAAGGCGGCGAACACCTACGGCATCCTTAATGCCACCGAGGATTTCCTGAACAAATATCCGGATTTCGCCAAGCGCGTGCTCACGACTTACGAAGAGGCGCGCAAATATTGCCTGAGCCACTACGACGACGAGAAGAAGGTATTCATGGCGATCACAAAGCTTCCGGAAAATGTCGTCGACATCCAGCTCAAAGAGCGCACCGAGCTCACCTTCAATCGCATCGGGCCGGAGCAGCGCGACACCATCCTCAAGGCCGGACTGGCGCTGCAGCAGGCGGGCGTGATCCCGCCCGGCGTCGATGTGAGGCGGTCGCTCGATGATCTGGTGGATGACCGATTCGTGACCGCGGCGTAAGTCCTTTACCTGGTCATTGCCGGGCTTGACCCGGCAATCCACGCGGCCTGGCCGCCTGCGTCCCGGGACAACATCGCCCCCGGTCAAGCCGGGGGCGGCGAGGGAACGGCCGCATTGCATTTGGCAGCGCAGCCATGTCTCTTTCGAGCATGACCATTGTCGCCGAAGGGACCCCGGCGAATGAGCCGGCGGGAGCGAACCGCTGGACGCGGCTGACCCGGCCGGCGCTTGGCTTGGTGCTGCCGGTCACGCTCGCTGCGGCCTGGGAAATCATCGTGCGCATGGGATGGTCGACCGGCCGCCTGGTGCCGCCGCCCTCGGTCGTGTTCACGACATTCGTCGATCTGGCGCGGACCGGCGACCTGCAGCGCGATACGCTGGTGACGCTCGGCCGCGTCGCGGCCGGATTCGGTTTTGGCGTTGTCGCCGCCACCATCGTCGGCGCGGCGGCCGGCTACTCACCGCTTGTCCGGCGTCTCCTCGATCCGACCCTGCAGGCGCTGCGCGCGATTCCGTCGATTGCCTGGGTGCCGCTGTTCGTTCTCTGGCTCGGTATTTTCGAAGCTTCGAAGATTACGCTGATCGCCGTCGGTGTATTTTTTCCCGTCTATCTCGGGCTGATGGGCGCAATCCAATCGGTCGACCGCAAGCTTGTCGAAGTCGGCCGCGCCTTCCGCTTGTCCGATACCGAGATGGTGTACCGCATCCTCCTGCCAGCGGTACTGCCGGCTTATATCATTTCGTTGCGTTCAGGTCTCGGACTGGGCTGGATGTTCGTCGTTGCCGCCGAATTCTTGGGAGCCTCCGAGGGGCTCGGCTATCTGTTGATCGACGGCCAGCAGCTCGGCAAGCCGGCGGAGATCGTTGCCGCGATCGTAGCGTTCGCGATTATCGGCAAAGTCACCGATTGGCTGATCGCGCTCGCAGCCGCGCCGTTTCTGCGCTGGGAAGATGTGGTGCGGCATGACTGACTGCTTCCCGGAGCGGTGCAGCACGAAGTGGTGCGCTGCAGACTTGGGGTCGTCGCAAATGCCGAATCTGGGAAGGTTCCGCATCTGCGGTGCTCGCGCTGCGTCGCGGTCGCGATACTGTGAGTAAGACCGATGCTCGTTCTTGACCGGGTCGGCAAGGTTTATCCGAACGGCGTGCATGCGCTTTCGGGCGTGTCGGCGGAAGTCGCGCTCGGCGAAATCGTGGCGGTGATCGGCGGTTCGGGCTGCGGCAAGTCGACTTTGCTGCGCGCCGTCGCCGGGCTCGATCCGGCGAGTGAGGGCGCGGTCCTGCTCGATGGCGAGCGCATCAGCGCGCCGCATGAGAAGATCGGCATCATCTTTCAGGAGCCGCGGCTGCTGCCGTGGCTCAAAGTCGCCGACAATGTCGGCTTTGGTCTGCACGATCGGCCAAAGGACGAGCGCGCGCAGCGGGTCGCGGCTGCGCTCAAGCGCGTCGGCCTTGCCGACAAGGCGCAGGTCTGGCCACGCGAGCTGTCGGGGGGGCAGGCGCAGCGCGCCTCGATTGCCCGGGCGCTGGTGCCGCGCCCGGAGGTCCTGTTGCTGGACGAGCCGTTCTCGGCGCTCGACGCCTTCACCCGCGGCGATCTGCAGGACCATCTGCTTGATCTGTGGGCCGATGCCAAGCCCACTTTGATTGTGGTCACCCATGACGTCGAAGAAGCCATTGTTCTGGCAGACCGCGTCATGGTGATGCGCCCGCGCCCGGGACATATTTTCGAGGAGATCGGGGTCGACCTGCCGCGGCCGCGCGATCGGCAGTCCGCCGCCTTTGATTTTGTCAAGCGCCGCTTGCTGAGCGCGCTCGATCGCTCGCTCAACCGCGCCGGCGCCGAGCCCGGCGAAGAGCAGAAGGCCGCGGCTGGCGCGGCGCTATGGTGGTAGCGGACGACAGATGGACGGACGACGACGGGGCAAGCATCCGCCCTCTGTCATCGGTCGTCCATCGTCTATATTGTCCCGCCGCGAACTTAGAAAAGGACCCCTCAATGGATGCCGCCGAGCTGCGCGCACTGCAAGCGCCGATCAAGGAGCGTTACAAGGCCGATCCCAAGGCCGGCTTCATCACGCTGAAAGCCAAGGGCACGCTCGACGACACCAATATCGCCTGCAGGGTCGAGACCGGGCGCGCGTTGGCGGTCGCCGGCCTGCATCCCGCTACCGGCGGCTCCGGCATGGAATTGTGCTCGGGCGACATGCTGCTCGAGGCGCTGGTCGCCTGCGCCGGCGTGACCCTCAAGGCGGTCGCCACCGCGCTGGAGATTCCATTGAAATCCGGCGCAGTCGCCGCCGAGGGCGATCTCGATTTCCGCGGCACGCTCGGCGTTGCCAGGGACGCGCCGGTCGGTTTTGCGCAAATTCGCCTGCGCTTCGACCTCGACACCGATGCGCCGCAGGACAAGCTCGACCAGCTCCTCAAACTCACCGAGCGCTACTGCGTCGTCTATCAGACGATCAAAAGCGGCCCTCCAGTCGAGGTCAGTCTGCAACGCGTATGACTCACGTCATTGCGGGACGCGTCGGCAGACGTGAACTCGGATTCCGTGGCCTCCGTCCGCGACAATAACGCCCCGATCGTGATTATGGCTTCCGGCTCTCGCGGAGCTGTCAGGGGGCGGGCCGCAGGCCGCATCCGTCGGCTCGGCCGGAATGACGGGTAACGAAAATGTCCCCCGAACTTCTCTTCTGGTACGGCCTTCTCCTGAAGATGGTGCTCACCGCGATCGTCGTCGTCATAACATCGGTCACGGTCGAGCGCACCGGCCCGTTCGTCGGCGCTTTGATCGCGGCGCTGCCGACCGCGGCTGGTGCGGCCTATGTCATTCTCGCGATCGAGCATCCGCCAAGCTTCATTGCCGCAAGTGCGATCGGCAGCCTCGCGACCGGCGCTGCCGTTTCAATTTTCTCAGCCGCCTATGTCGTCCTCGCGCAGCGCCGCGGCATGTTGCTCAGCCTCGGCCTATCGCTTGCGGTCTGGTTTGCTGTCACCACCCTCCTGCGCCTGGTCGCCTGGACGCCGCAGACCGCCACGCTGCTGAATATCGCCGTGTTCAGCGTCACCATTCCGCTCGCTTGGCGCTACCGCGCTTCCGGCCCGCCCAAGACATTCCTGCGCACGCCTTACGACATTCCGCTGCGCGCCATTGCCGCGGCGATCGTTGTCGCGGTCGTGACCACGGCGAGCTATCGGATCGGCTCGTTCGCGTCCGGCATGTTTGCGCTGTTTCCGATCATTCTGTGCAGCTCGATCGTCATCCTGCATCCGCGGGTCGGCGGCAAAGCGACCGCAAGCATGCTGGCGCATGCGCAGATCGCCTTTGTCGGATTGTCGCTCGCCTTTCTGGCCGTGCATTACACAGCCGGGCCGCTCGGCTCGTGGTGGGCGCTTGCGATCGGCTTGTCAGTCAGCGTTGCCTGGAGCGGAATTTTGCTGCTCGTGCGGATGCGGGCTATGAAGCGCGCTGTGCCAGCGTCGCCTTGAGCGCATAAAGCGCTTCAAGCGCCTGACGCGGCGACATTTCATCGGGATGCAGCGCATCGAGCGCCGCGATGAGCGCGGTGAGCATCGGATCGGCTTGCGCGGCGGGCGCGGGGCGGGCGGCGGCGAACAGCGGCAGATCGTCGATGACCTTGCGCGGCGAGGCGCGGTCCTCGGCCTCGATCTGGGCCAGCACGACTTTGGCGCGCTCGATCACGCTGGCCGGCAGGCCGGCAAGTTTTGCCACTTGAATGCCGTAGGAGCGATCGGCTGCGCCGGGCACGACCTCGTGCAGGAATACGACATCGCCCTGCCATTCCTTCACCCGCATGGTGGCGTTGTGGACACGGTCGAGCCTGGTGGCGAGCGCCGTCATTTCATGAAAATGCGTGGCGAACAATGCGCGGCAGCGGTTGCTCTCGTGCAGATGCTCAATGGTCGCCCAGGCGATCGAGAGCCCGTCGAAAGTGGCGGTACCGCGGCCGATTTCATCGAGAATGACCAGCGACCGCGCGCCGGCCTGATTGAGGATCGCCGCGGTCTCGACCATTTCCACCATGAAGGTCGAGTGGCCGCGCGCCAGATCGTCGGCGGCACCGACGCGCGAAAACAGCCGATCGACCACGCCGATATGGGCTGAGCGCGCCGGTACGAAACTGCCCATTTGCGCGAGGACCGCGATCAGCGCGTTCTGGCGCAGAAAGGTCGATTTGCCGGCCATGTTCGGGCCGGTGACAAGCCAGATGCGGCCGGCCGCCCCGACCTTATCCTCCCCCGCTCGCCGGGGAGGATAGGGAGCGGGCGGCGGGGACAGATCGCAGTCGTTGGCGACGAACGGCCCGCCGTCAGCCGTGAGCGCTTGTTCCACGACCGGGTGGCGGCCGCCGCTGACGGCAAAGGCGAGGCTGTTGTCGACATCAGGACGCACGTAATCGCGTTCGACTGCGAGTGCAGCGAGCGCCGTTGCCACGTCGATCGCCGCCAGCGCGGCCGCGGCCTCTTTGATCTCGACGCTTGCCGCGGCGACGCTCGCGGCGAGCTTGTCGAAAATTTCGAGTTCGAGCGCCAGCGCCCGTTCGGCCGCGGTCGCGATCTCGGCTTCGAGTTCGCCGAGCTCGGCGGTGGCGAAGCGCACTTGTCCGGCGGTGGTCTGGCGATGGATGAAGGTCGCGTTGTGCGGCGGCGACAGAAGCTTTTCGCCGTGCTGCGCGGGGACGTCGACGAAATAGCCGAGCACATTGTTATGTTTGATCTTCAACGCGCGGATGCCGGTTGCTTCGGCATAGCGACCTTGCAGCGCGGCGATGACCCGGCGCGATTCATCGCGTAGCGCCCGCGCTTCGTCGAGCGCCGGCAAATAGCCGGCACGGACGAAGCCGCCGTCGCGGCGAAATGCGGGCAATTCGTCGGCGAGTGCGTTGGCCAACTCCGCGGCAGTGGAGGACGGCGGCCGGCGCAGCGCGGTGACGGCTTGGGTCAGATCGCGCGGAATGTCGATCATCGCCGCAATCCGCGCCGCGAATTCGGCCGCAACGAAAATTCCGTCACGGATTGCCGCGAGGTCGCGCGGTCCGCCGCGGCCGATGACAAGGCGCGAGAGCGCACGCGCAAAATCAGGCACCGCCTTAAGGAGCACGCGCAGGTCCGTGCGCGTGGCGCTGTCGGCGACAAAAGCGCTGACCGCGTCGAGCCGGTGCGCGATCTCCACCGGGTCGGTAAGCGGCGCCGCAAGGCGCTGCGCCAGAAGCCGCGCGCCGGCCGCCGTCACCGTGCGATCGATGGCGTGGAGCAGCGAGCCGCGCCGCTCGCCGGCGATGGTGCGTATGAGCTCGAGATTGCTGCGCGTCGCCTGATCGATCGCCAGCGTGGCGGCCGCGGTTTCCCGCGCCGGCGGCGACAAGGGCGGCCGCTTACCGACCTGGGTGCGCTCGATATAAGTGACCGCGGCGGCTGCGGCGGTAAGCTCGAGCCGCGAGAAGGCGCCAAACGCCGCCGTTGTTGCGACGCCGAAGAAGGCGGCCAGCCGCCGCTCGGCGGTAGCGCCGTCAAACACGTCGCGGCTGAGCGGCATCACCGCCGGGCGCGCGCGCAGCATCGGTGCAAGCTCGGCATCGGCATAAAGCGCGTCAGGCACGATGATCTCGCCCGGCTCGATGCGCGCAATCTCGGCCGGAAGGCTTGCACGCTCGCATTCGGCAACGCGAAATTCGCCGGTCGAGATGTCGATCCAGGCGAGCGCGAAACGATCGTCGCCGCTCGAGGCGCGGGAGCGCGCGACGGCCAGGAGATAATTATTGCGGGTAGCGTCGAGCAGCGAATCCTCGGTCAACGTGCCGGGCGTGACGAGGCGCACGACATCACGGCGCACCACGCTTTTGCTGCCGCGCTTGCGCGCTTCGGCCGGGTCCTCAAGCTGCTCGCAGACGGCCACGCGATGACCCTGCGCGATCAGCCGATGCAGATATTCGTCGGCGCGCTCGATCGGAACGCCGCACATCGGAATGTCCTGGCCAAGATGCTTGCCGCGCTTTGTCAGTACGATGCCAAGCGCGCGCGAGGCGACTTCGGCGTCAGCGAAGAACAGCTCATAAAAATCGCCCATCCGGTAGAACAGAAGGCAATCCGGATTGGCGGCTTTGATCTCGATATATTGCTCCATCATCGGCGTTACGCGAGCGGAGTCGTCGCTCGCTTTGGCCGTGGCGCGGCCGACATCGTCGGCCGATCCGGGCGCCCCCGAAACCGCCGGATCGGCAGGCTTTGCGGCGGCGTCGTCAGATTCCGCCAGATTGGTGCGTGCGGCGTCCATGGCGCGTGACGCTAGCAGATGATGGGCGCCGTTTCATCGACCCCGGGGCTGTCAGTCCCCAGGCAAAGGCGCGGGCGCGAGCATCAGGAACTCGGCGGCAGAGTGGGCGCAGTTTCAGACGCAACCGAGGCAACACAAGGCGACGTCCAAGTCATTCTGCCGCCTTGGCAAGCGCGAGCAAAGAGAGGATGATCATCGGCAACGCCGCTTCAAGCGGCGATAAAAGCCGCTGATGCGGCGGGTGAAGGAGGAAGTGCAATCGAAACATAACGCCCATCCAAGGAGGGAACGACAATGGTAGCGGTGACTGATGTCAATTACGCGCTCACGCCGGACCAGCATGCTCGCGAGCTCCGTCGCGCGGTGGTCGCGGCGACGGTAGGCACCACCATCGAGTGGTACGATTTTCTCCTCTACAGCACCATGGCCGGCCTCGTTTTCGGCAAGCTGTTCTTCCCGAACGAGGACCCGCTCACGGCGACACTCAACGCATTCGGTATTTATTTCGTCGGCTTTGTCGGGCGCCCGATCGGCGCCTTCATCTTCGGCCATTTCGGCGATCGCATGGGCCGCAAGTCGACGCTGATCGTCACTTTGCTGCTGATGGGCATTTCGACTTTCCTGGTCGCTCTCCTGCCCGGCTATGCCGTGATCGGCCTGTGGGGCGCCGTGCTGTTGACCATTCTGCGCATGCTGCAGGGCATCGGCGTCGGTGGCGAATGGGGCGGCTCGGTGCTGCTGTCGATGGAGTGGGCCCGTCACAACAATGAGCGCGGCTTCCTCTCATCATGGCCGCAATTCGGCGGGCCGGCGGGCCTGTTCCTGGCCAACCTCGCCGTTCTCGTCTTCAGTCAGATGTCAGGCGACAGCTTTCTGGCCTGGGGCTGGCGTATTCCTTTCGCGTTCAGCATCGTGCTGGTCGGCATCGGCCTGTGGATAAGGCTACGCATTCTCGAGACGCCGGTGTTCCGCAATCTGATCGCGGAAAACAAGATCGAGCGGACGCCGATCCTGGAGGTGTGCCGCAAACAGCCCGGCACCATCATAGCAGCGGCATTGGCGCGGACCTCCGAGCAGGCGCCGTTCTATGTGTTCACCGCCTTCATCTTCGCCTATGGCACGACGACGCTGCATGCCTCGCGCGATCTGTTGCTGGCGGGCGTGCTGGCCGCGGTCTGCATCTCCGCGATCACCATTCCGCTCAGCGGCTACCTCTCCGACGTCATCGGCCGCAAGAAGATGTATATCATCGGCGCCGCCACGATGGGCGTGTTCGGCTTCATCTATTTTGGCCTGATCGACACCGGCTCGTCGGTGCTGATCTTCATCGCCATGATGCTGTCGCTGATCCCGCACGATATGCAATACGGGCCGCAAGCGGCGCTGATCGCGGAAAGCTTCACGCCGCGGCTGCGCTATAGCGGCGCCTCGATCGCCTATCAGCTCGCTTCGATCACCGCCGGCGGGCCGGCGCCGCTGATCGCGACGGCGCTGTTCGCCGCGTACAAATCCGGCACGCCGATTGCAATCTACATCCTGATCACGGCGATCGTCTCGATCATCGCGACCATGTTCCTGAAGGACTATACCGGTCGGGATGTCTCGGCCGAATATGATGCCGTGAACGTCGATCGCGAAGCGGCGTGAACGTAAGACAAAATCCTCTCCCCGCTTGCGCGTTTGCGGGGAGAGGCCAGGGCGAGGGGCCCATCCGCTGGACTGAGACTCGGCCGACAGGCACCCGCGTTCGCTTCGCTCACTCGCTCCCGGCGCGGCAAGAGGTGGAATTACTTTACCAGCTTCTTGCCGGTCACGGCTTCGAGATTCTTGTAGAACACCTTGTCGTAAGTGGCCTTATCGAGACCGAGCGAGTCCAGTATCTTCAGCGTCTCGCGCGGATACATCGTGCCGCCTTCCGGATCGAACGGACAGTCGGAGGCGAACACGATCTTGTCGACGGGGAAGAATTCCATGCCGGCCTTGGTCGCCGGCACGGCCGTGAATGCCGCCGTATCGGCCCAGAAGTCCTGCTTGAAGTAATCGAGCGGACGCTTTTTCAGGCTGTTGCGCAGCGACACGTAATCTTCGTCGGTGGTGCGTGAGCCCATCGCGTCATTGCCGGGGCCGATGCGGCCCTCAAGCATGGGCACAATGCCGCCGAAGTGATGCGTGATGATTTTCAGGTTCGGGTGATTGTCCATGATCTTGGAATAGACGAGCCGCATCATGGCGCAGCCGGTTTCGTAGGACCAGCCGAAGGTCCACCAGATCTCATAAAGCGACTTGGTCTCGGAAATGTAATCGGGCGTCTCGGCGCCGCGCGCCGGATGCAGCCAGATCGGCGCGCCAAGCTCGTTCATCCTTTTCCAGAACGGCATATATTCGGGCCGATCGAGCGCCTTGCCGGCCACATTGGTGTAGATCTGCACGCCGAGCGCGCCGTTCTTGAGCGCCCGTTCGGCTTCGGCGACGCCGCAGTCGGAAGCGGCAAGCGAGATCTGCGCCACCCAGCCGGGAAAATGGTCGTTCTCCTTCGCGATCAGCTCGGCAAAGCCGTCGTTGATGATCTTGCAGAACTCGTCGATGTCGGCCGGCGACCTGGCGAATTTCTCGATCGGCGGCTGCGGATAGGAGAGGATTTGTTGGTAATCCTTGTGGCCGTCGACAATCTTCTTGCGCACGTCGAGGTCGAACAAAGCCGGCAGCGAGCGGATGCGCTTGCCCATATCCTTGTAGTCGGCGGCGACTTCATTGAGCTTGGTGAAAAATCTTTCCGGAAAAAAGTGGGTATACGCGTCGACACGCATGGGCGTTCATCTCCCTTCGAGGTGGCTTGCTTCTAGCAAGATCGCGGCGGCACAGCTACGCTGTCGGCGCGGCTCTTTCAGCTCTTGCCATGCGTGAGCCGCGCGACAAATTCGGGCGGGATCGGCTGCGCCTTGATGCGCTCCGGATCGGCCGGATCGGGCGCGACAAATACCCGCGTCTCAAAGCCCTCGACCGATAATGCCCCGGCTTTGATCAGCCGATGCTCGATCTTGATACTGGTCTTGCCCAGCGCTGTAACGGCTGTTTCGATCTCGACCTTGTCGCCGAAGCGATTGGGAATACGAAACACCGCGCGGGTCTCGACGATCGGATGGCCGATGAATTTGAAAGCCTTGAGATAGTCGAACTTGCTCATGCCGATGGCGGCTTCCAACATCTCGGTGGTCGAAGTGTCGAACATCGCGAAATAGCGCGGATAGAACACGATGCCGGCGGGGTCGCAGTCGCCCCATTCGATGCGTAGATGGCGGGTGTTTTTGAACATGAGAACAGACGGCGGTTGTTCTCTAATCCCTGCCGCGTCTTCTGTCATCCGTCACCTGGGAGCCATGCGCAGCGCGCCGTCGAGGCGAACGACCTCGCCGTTGAGATAGCGGTTCTCGATCATGTGCTGCACCAGCGCGGCGAATTGGGGCGGCTGCCCCAGCAGCTTCGGGAACGGCACGGAGGCGGCAAGGCTCTGCTGGGCGGCTTCCGGCAAGGCGTGCAGCATCGGGGTCGAGAAAATTCCCGGCGCCACTGCATTGACACTGATGCCGAACTGGGCGAATTCGCGTGCCGCCGGCAAGACGAGGCTGACCACGCCGCCCTTGGAAGCGGCATAAGCGGCTTGGCCGATCTGCCCCTCATAGGCGGCGACCGAAGCGGTGCAGACGATGATGCCGCGCTCGCCATCTTGCATCGGCTCGAGAGTCTGCATCTGCGCGGCGGCGAGCCGCATCACGTTGAACGTGCCGATCAGGTTGATGGCGATCACGCGCGAAAACTCTTCAAGCGGCATGACACCGTCGCGGCCGACGATGCGTCGCGCCGGACCGACGCCGGCGCAATTGACGATGATGCGGGCAGGGCCGTGATCGGCGGTCGCTTTGGCAATGGCCTGCTCGGTCGGCGCGCTTTGCGTCACGTCGCAATCGATGGCGATGCCGTTGAGGTCGATCGCCACCTCCGCGGCGGCTTTTTTGTTCACGTCAAAAATCGCGACCTTGGCGCCGGCTGCGGCCAGCATGCGCGCCGTGGCGGCGCCGAGTCCCGAGGCGCCGCCCGTGACGATCGCCGCATGTCCTTTGATGTCCATGCTTCATTTCCTTCTATTCTCGATCAACAGCGCAATGCCCTGGCCGCCGCCGATGCAGGCGGAAGCGACGCCATAGCGCCCGCCGCTTCTGCGCAATTCGCGCGCCAGTGTCACGGCGAGCCGCACTCCGGTAGCGCCAAGGGGGTGGCCGATGGCAATAGCCCCGCCATTGACGTTGAGCTTGTCCTCGTCGAGACCGAGCGCGCGCGAACAGGCCATTATCTGCGCGCCGAACGCCTCGTTGATCTCGAAGCGGTCGATGTCGGCGAGCTCGAGACCGGCGCGATCGAGCACAGCCCGGATCGCCGGCACAGGCCCGATGCCCATGATTTCCGGCGGCACGCCAATGGCAGTGACGGCGAGGAGCTGGGCGAGCGGCTCGCGGCCGCGCTTCTGCGCGTAAGCCGACGACGAGACGAGCGCGGCCGCGGCGCCGTCGACTATAGCCGACGAATTACCGCCGGTGTGCACACCGCCAAAGGCCGGGCAGATCGCAGCCAGCGTCTCGACCGGCGAAGGCCGCACATGGGTGTCCGCGGTGAGCTCGCCGTTCAGTCTGATGCCGCGCGGCTTGTAGCCGTCGAGCGCAAATATTTCGGTTCTGACCGACGCGATTTCGCCGAGAAGGAAGCCGCTTTGCTGCGCGGCGACAGCGCGGGCAAAGCTGCGGCACGCGAATGCGTCCACCTGCGGTCGGCTGATCTGATATTGCCGCGCCAGATTCTCAGCCGTGTCGCCCATACTGGTGTTCGGTCCCGGATCGAGCAGCGCTTCCCACAGAAAATCCTTGAATTCGACCTGACCCATCCGGAAGCCGCCGCGATGCGTATAGGCGGCGATCGGATTGCGGCTCATGGATTCGGTGCCGACGCACAGCACCACCTCGGCGCGGCCAAGCGATACCGCGTCGGCGGCTTGGCTTAGGATCTCTATCCCGGTGCCGCACACTCGCTGCACCATGTGCGCCGGAGTCGCAATGGGCACGCCGGCATAGAGCCCGATATGGCGCGGCAGCATGTAGGCGTCGAAGCTCGCTTGCGCCATGGAGCCGGCGATGACGGCGCCGATGTCCTGTGGCGGCACGCCGGCCCTCGCGCATACCTCGCGCGCCACCTTGATGCCGAGATCGATCGGGGATACGCCCGCGAGCGCGCCGTTATAGTCGGCGAACGGGGTGCGCACGCCCTCGAGCAGGACGGCGTCGGCGAATGTTGCGCCGATTCCAGCCGGCGTCATGCGCGCTTCGCTTCGCCGACGATGACGCGCGGCGGGGGATTCGGCGCATAAAGCTCCTCGACCAAAGCGGCGCGCGCTTTAAGCACGGCGCGCTGATTGATTGAGCCTTTGTCGGTCATCTCGCCAATATCGAGCGACGGCGGCTCGGCAAGCAGCGTAATACGCGTGACGCGGCTCGACGTGCCGGTGCCGAGCCTGAGAAAGCTGTCGAGCAGGCGTTTGAATGCCGCGGTCACACGTGGATCGGTCAGCAAGGCTTGCGCGGCAGCGTCCGGCGCGAGGCCGGGTGCAAGCTCTTTGCAGGCTTCGAAATCGGGAAAGACGAGCGCTGCGACCTCATCGCGATCCGCGCCCGCGAGCACGACGTCGCGCACAAGCGGCGCAAAATGCGCGATAAAGGCCGCGCGCAACGGCCCGACGCTGACCCAGGTTCCGGTGGCCAGCTTGAAGTCCTCCGCAAGGCGGCCGTCGAACAACAGCCCTTTGGCCGGATCGGCCGGATCGTCGAATCTAAGCGCGTCGCCAATTGCGTAAAAACCTTCCTCGTCGAACGCGGCTTTGGTGAGCTCGGGCGCACGCCAATAGCCCGGCGTGATATTGGGCCCCCTCAGGCGCGCCTCGAGCTTGCCCTCACGCGGCACCAGTTTCAGTTCGACGCCGGGCGCCGGCAGGCCGATATTGCCGGTGCGCTCGCAATCCCAGGTGCAGGCGAGGGCGAGCGGGGCGGTCTCGGTCGAGCCGAGGCTCGCCAAGAAGATGATCCGCTCGCCGGTCGTGTCGATGGCGAGTTGCTCAAGTTCGTCGCGCACATGTTGGGCAAGGCTCGCGCCAGCGTAGAACAGCACCTTGAGCCGGCTGAAAAACCGCGACCGCAATTGCGCGTCGCTGCGCAGATAAGGCAGCAGCATCTCATAGCCTTTCGGCACATTGAGATAGATGGTCGGCGCGATGTCGCGCAGGTTGCGCACGGTCGCCTCTATGGCGCCGGGCAGCGGCTTGCCCTCGTCGATGTAGAACGAGCCGCCATTGACGAGGACCATGCCGAAATCGTGGTTGCCGCCGAAGGTGTGGTTCCACGGCGGCCAGTCGACCAGGACCGGCGGTTCGTCGGCCAAGAACGCAAAGCCCGCGCGGATCATCGCTTGATTCGCGCACAGCATGCGCTGGGTGTTGATCACACCCTTCGGCTGGCCGGTTGAGCCGGAGGTGAAAAGAATTTTGGCGATTGTGTCGGGCCCGACCCGGGCATGCGCGCTGTCGACGGCGGCGGTGGCCGGCGTTGCCACAAGCGCATCGAATAATGTCGTCGGTCGATCGGCGAGCGGATTGGTGGTGACGACGATCTCGATGCCGGCGGGAACAGTCGCGGCGATGGCGCGGGCGAAGGCTGCGCCATCGGCCGCGAAGACAAGGCCGGGCGTGAGAGCGTCGACAATGGTTCGAAGCTTGCCGAAATCCTGCGACAGCAATGAATAGGGCACCGAAATCGGCGCGTAGGGAATGCCCACATGCATGGCGGCCAGCCCGAGCAGCGCGTGCTCGATGTCATTGCCGGACAGGATGGCGATCGGCCGCTCGGGTGACAAACCGCGCTGCAGCAGGGCCGCTGCGACCGACCGCACCGCGGCAAGGGTCTGCGCATAAGTCAGGCTGCGCCAGCCGCCGGCATTGTCGCGCTGCGCCAGGAAGATGCGGTCCGACGCGGCTGAAGCCCAGTGCACAAGGCGTTCGGTCAGCTTTTGCGGATGCGGCGGCAGCGCGCGCGGCGAGCGCAGCACAATCGTGCCGTCATTGCGGCGCTCGACCGTGACGCTCGGCGACGCAAGATCGACCCGCCGCAGCGGCGCGCGGTTCGATCTCGGGAGCATACTCGCCTGCGCCATTGTCGCCACGTGCGTCAGCTGCGCGCCACCTTGGCGGCGCGTTTTTCAAGGAATGCCTTAAGCCGTGCTTTCGCTTCTTCGTCACCCTGCGCGATTGCGGCGGCCAAAGCTTCGGTGACATAGCCCGTCGACGGGTCGCTTCGGGCAATGCGCGGCAACAGGTGCATCACGGCAAAGTTCGTGAACGGCGCATTGCCGGCAATGCGACGCGCGAGCTCCAGACCTTTGGCGAGCCCTTCGCCCTCGTCGACCAGATATTGCGTCAGCCCAATGGCCTGGCCTTCTTCAGCGCCGAGCGTACGGCCGGTCAGCATCATGTCCATGACGCGGGCGGTGCCGATCAAGGGCGGCAGCCGCACCGAGCCGCCCCCGCCGACATAGATGCCGCGGCTCGCTTCGGGCAGCGCATAGAAAGCGGTGCGCTCGGCGACGCGGATATGCGCCGCGGCGGCGAGTTCGAGACCGCCGCCAACGACAGCGCCATGCAGCACCGCGATCACCGGCACGCCGCCGAATTCGATCTTCTCGAAGGCGCGATGCCAGGAGCGCGAGTGCTCGATACCGGCCAATGTATCGCGCTCGGACAGCTCGGTCAGGTCGAGGCCGGCGGAAAAATGCTCGCCTTCGCCTGCGATCACCACCGCGCCCACGTCATTCGGCAGCGATGAGAAGAAGCCCTCGATGCCAAGCACCATCGGATCGTCGAGCGCGTTGCGCTTTTCGGCGCGCGCGAGCTTAAGCACGGCGACCGCGCCGTGCCGCTCCGCCTTGAGCGAGGAGGGAAGGTCAGGCCACGACATTCTAGCCTCGGCGCACGGGCCGGCGCCCGCTCGGGTTACAGAACTAGCAAACGGCAACAAACCGGTCATTCCGCACGCGGTCAAGTGATCACGGGCAAGTCGCCACCTGGCGCGAAGGTGCCTTATTTGCTCGCCAGCGGACAATTGCCTTGCGCGAGCGGACGGAACGCCTGATCGGCCGGGATGGTCGCCACCAGCTTGAACACGTCCCACGGACCTTTTGACTGAGCCGGCGCCTTGACCTGCAACAGATACATGGGATGCAGCGCCCGTCCGTCTTCCCGGATGGTGACATGACCGAACAAGGGATCGTCGACCGGCGCGGCCTTCATCGCGGCCACAATCGCGCGGCCGTCGGTCGGCGAGCCGACCTTGTCGACGGCCTTGAGGTAATCCATCGCCGCCGAGTAGACGCCGGCCTGCATGTGATTGGGCATTTGATGCTGCGGATGCCGCTCTTGATAGCGTTGCGACCAGGCCCGGGTCTCAGCGTTGAGGTCCCAATAGAATGCATTCAGCGCGGAGATGCCTTCGGCGGTTTTCAGGCCCAGGGCGGGGACGCTCTGCAGGTCGAAGATCAGCGCGACGATCTTCTGCTTGGCGCCGAGATTGAACTCGGCCGCCTGCTTGATGGCATTGACGGTGTCGCCGCCTGCATTGGCGAGCCCGATCACCTGCGCTCCGGAGGCTTGTGCCTGCAGCAGAAACGATGAGAAATCGTTTGTGCCGAGCGGGTGACGCACGCCGCCCAGCACCTGGCCGCCCTCGGCGAGGACCTCCTCGCTCGCCTGCTTCTGCAGGTCGTCGCCGAAGGCATAATCGGCGGTGACAAAGAACCAGGTCTTGGCACCTTGCTGCAACAGCCCACGCGCCACGCCATGACCCATGGCCCAGGTGTCGTAGGTCCAATGCACGGTATTGGGCGAGCATTTCGCCCCGGTCAGCAAGGCGGTCCCCGCCCCCGAGCCGATGAAAACCTTGTTTTTGTCGCGGGCGATATCGGCAACGGCAAGCGCCACCGCCGAGTTCGGCACATCGATGATCATGTCGACACCGTCGACATCGAACCAACGCCGCGCGATTTCGGCGCCGATATCGGGCTTGTTCTGATGATCGCCGGAGAGGATTTCGACCCTGCGGCCGGACTGCTTGGCGAAATCTTCCGCCGCGAGCTGCGCCGCGGCGACCGAGCCAGGGCCCTGAAAATCCGCATAGACGCTGGACATGTCATTGAGCACGCCGATGCGGATGACCCCGTTCATCTCAGCCTTGGCGGGCGACCACAAGATCGAGAACACAATGGCCGCAATTCCGGCGAGCTGGCGCATGCGATCCTCCCTGTTTGCGGCCGGCGGCGTGAGCTTTTGCTGTTCGGGATCTTGGCTTTGGAATCTTGGCGCCCTTGGCGCCGCCGGACCGGAGAACATGTTGTCATTGACAACAATATCTGGTCAAGTCCGCCACGGTCTTTTTTTTGCCGTCCGGCCCGCAATGCGGTGTCGCGATCGGGCCAGGCCGGCGACGTGATAGAGCTTGTGCGGTCGGTTCACGGGAGGACCGCAAGTGACGCCGTCCAGTACGCGAGGGCTTAAAAGGCGGGCTGCCTTTGGCGAAGGGCGGCCGCGCGGGAAAAATCGTGCCGCGCGCGACAAGCTCGATCTTGCCGAGCTCAATGGCCATGTCGGCTATTTTCTTCGCCGCCTCCAGGTCGCGATCTTCAAAGACTTTATCGAGACGCTCGCCGATTTCGACGTGCGTCCGGCTCAATATTCGGTTCTGGTCCTCATCGCCGCCAATCCCGGCCGTTCGCAGGCGGCGATCAGCAAGACGTTGAACATCGAGCGGGCGAGGCTCGCCCGCATGTTGCACGAGCTTGAACGCCGGCAATGGGTCGAACGCCGCTCGGCCGCCAACGACGGCCGCAGCCATTCGCTGCTTCTGACACCGGCTGGCCAGAAAGTGCTGGCGCAGATCAAGCGGCTGGCAGCGCGGCATGAGAAGCAAGCGGCAGAAATGATCGGCGCGGAGCGGCGGGCGCAGCTCTTGGCGCTGTTGCGAGAGTTCGGGTAAGCCCGCCCACCGGTCGATTTCATCGCCACAGCTTCTGCCCACTTCAAAGCAGCTTGCAGCGTTTGACGCTGCATAACGCGCCGCCTAAATACCCTTGGGACATAACAGGAGCCGGCCGATGCGAGACGCCTTCATCTGCGACGCCGCCCGCACGCCGATCGGGCGCTATGGCGGCGCGCTCGCCAAAGTGCGGGCCGACGATCTGGCCGCCGTGCCGATCAAGGCGCTGCTTGCGCGCAACACCAAGGCCGACTGGTCTCGCCTCGACGAGGTGTTTTACGGCTGCGCCAACCAGTCCGGCGAGGATAACCGCAATGTCGCACGCATGGCGTTGCTGCTTGCCGGCCTGCCGGAGACAATCCCGGGCGTGACCGTCAACCGGCTGTGCGCCTCCGGCCTCAATGCGGTCGGCGATGCGGCGCGCGCCATCCGCACCGGCGAAATGGATTTTGCCATCGCCGGCGGCGTCGAATCCATGACCCGCGCGCCTTTCGTGATGGGCAAAGCGAGCGAAGCCTTTTCGCGCGCGGCGGAAATCTACGACACCACACTCGGCTGGCGCTTCATCAATCCGCTGCTCAAGGCGCAATACGGCGTCGACTCCATGGCCGAGACGGCGGAGAACGTCGCCGAGGAGTTCCAGGTCACGCGCGCCGATCAGGACGCCTTTGCACTACGCTCGCAGCAGCGCGCCGCCAAGGCGATCGCCACCGGTTACTTCACCAAGGAGATCGTCCCGGTGCAGGTGCCAAACGGCAAGGCCGGCCCGGTCACGGTCGCTGAGGACGAGCATCCGCGGCCGGACACCACGATCGAGAATCTGCAGAAGCTCAAGCCGATCGTGCGGACCCCCGGGACGGTCACCGCCGGCAATGCCTCAGGCATCAACGACGGCGCCGCGGCAATCATTGTTGCGAGCGAGGACGCTGCAAAAACGCATGGGCTGACGCCGCGCGCCCGCGTGCTCGGCATGGCCTCGGCCGCGGTGCCGCCGCGCATCATGGGTATCGGACCGGTGCCCTCGACGCGCAAGCTGATGGAGCGGCTTGGATTGAAGATCACTGATTTCGACGTGATCGAGATCAACGAGGCCTTCGCCGCGCAGGGGCTCGCCTGTCTGCGGCAACTCGGGATTGCCGATGAGGCCGAGCATGTCAATCCGCACGGCGGCGCCATTGCGCTCGGCCATCCGCTCGGCATGTCGGGAGCACGGCTGGCGCTGACTGCCGTCCACGGCTTGGAAAAGTGTCACGGCAGGCGGGCGCTCGCCACCATGTGCGTCGGCGTCGGCCAGGGCGTGTCGCTGGCGCTGGAGCGGGTTTGACCATTTCGGACGCGCCGACGGCGGCGATCGTCCCGGTGCCGAGCGAAGCGAGGAGCCCGCAATCCATACGTCCCGCACTTCGGTAAATTGCAGTGTCCGTGCTAATTCCAATCGATTGCGGTCATGGATTGGGGACGCGCGCCTTGGCGCGCGTCCGCAATAACGAATGAGGAGAAGCCTTTCGTGCCAATGTCGCCTGGCTACATTCCGTTTCATCCCAATCCGTCGAAGCCGAAATTCAAGCCGCCGGCGGGGGCGGTCGATGCACATTGCCATGTGTTCGGCCCGGAGAAAAAATTTCCCTATGCGCCCGAACGCAAATACACGCCCTGCGACGCGCCCAAGGAAAAGCTGTTCGCACTGCGTGATTTCCTGGGCCTCGACAAGAACGTCATCGTCCAGGCGTCGTGCCACTCCAAGGACAACCGCGCGATGGTTGACGCGCTAGAAGCCTCCAAGGGGCGCGCCAAGGGCGTTGCCTTCGTCGGCCCGGAGGTCTCGGATGACCAACTGAAGTGGATGGACAAGGCCGGCGTGCGCGGCGTCCGCTTCAACTTTCTCAAGCGCCTGGTCGATTTCACGCCCCGCGACGTGCTGCAGCGCATTGCCGCACGCGTCGAAAAGCTCGGCTGGCACATCGTGGTCTATTTCGAAATGCCCGATCTGCCGGAGCTGGAAGGCTTCTTCACCGCGCTGCCCACGACCGTCGTGGTCGACCACATGGGCACGCCCGATGTCCGCAAGGGCGTCGACCACCCCGAGAACCAACGCTTCCACAAGCTCATGGATGCGCACAGGAATTTTTGGGTGAAGGTGACCTGTCCGGAACGCATGTCGCTCGCCGGGCCGCCCTATGACGACGTGGTGCCTTTCGGCCAGGCGCTGGTCGAGCGGTTTCCCGACCGTGTAATCTGGGGCACCGACTGGCCGCATCCCAATATGAAAAGGGAAGCGCCGGACGATGGCGTGCTGGTCGATTACATCCCCAAAGTGGCGACCACGGCCGCGGCGCAGCAGGCCTTGCTGGTCGACAACCCGATGCGGCTTTATTGGAGTTGAACTTTGAGCCCTCCACCGCGGGAGAGGATGAACGCAGTGCTTACGTTGCCAGCCTTTGCCGCGCTATATATGTGAGAGAAACTGGGAGACAGCCGATGGCCCGCGCACAACAGCACGATTACGACGACATTCCGGGCACGTTTGTGTTCGACGCCGAGCGGTCCCGGCAAGGATTCGGCATCAACATGTTCTGCATGTCGCTGATGAAGGACGAGAACCGCAAGGCGTTCAAAGCAAACGAGGCCGAATATCTGAAGAAGTTCAACCTCACGTCGGAGCAGACCGAGGCCATTCTCAAGCGCGACTACAACCGGATGCTCGAGCTGGGCGGCAATATTTATTTCACCGCCAAGCTCGGCGCGACCGATGGCCATTCGTTCCAGCATCTGGCCGCGCTGATGACCGGTTCCACGCAGCAGGATTATGCGGCGATGATGCTCGCTGGCGGCCGCTCCGTCGAAGGCAACCGCTCGCGCTCGGGCAAGAACACGCCGTCGAAATTCCTCTCCGCAGAGCCGGCGAAGAAGGCGACTGCCAAGAAGGCGGTCAAGGCGAAAGCCAAAGCCGGCAAAGCCAGAGTCAGCAAGCCCAAATCCAAAGCGAAATCGCAGAAACGGAAGTGAGCCGTGGCCAGAATCGTCGCAGGTGTAGGTCCATCGCATGTGCCCGCCATCGGCGCGGCACTCGATCTCGGCAAGACCGAGGAGCCCTATTGGAAGCGGGTGTTCTCGGGCTTTGAGAAGTCACAGGCGTGGATGCGCGAATGCAAGCCCGATGTCGCCATCGTGGTTTACAACGATCATGCCTCGGCCTTCTCGGTCGAGATGATCCCGACTTTCGCGCTCGGCTGCGCGGCGGAATTTCCGCCCGCCGACGAGGGGTGGGGTCCGCGGCCGGTACCGGTCGCCAAGGGCCATCCGGCGCTCGCCTCGCACATTGCGCAGTCCTGCATCCTGGATGAATTCGATCTCACCATCTGCAACAAGATGGAGATCGATCACGGCATGACGGTGCCGATGAATCTCCTGTTCGGCAAGATCGAGAAGGATGGGCAATGGCCATGCCCGGTCATTCCGCTTGCGGTCAACGTCGTCATGTATCCGCCGCCGACCGGCCATCGCTGCTTCATGCTCGGGCGCGCCATCAAGAAGGCGGTCGAATCCTATCCGGAAGATCTTAGGGTTGTGATCTTCGGCACCGGCGGCCTGTCGCATCAGATTTCCGGCCCGCGCGCCGGCCTGATCAACAGCGAATGGGACAAGCACTTCCTCGACAATCTGTCGGGCAATCCGCAGAAGCTCGTGAAGATTCCGCACATCGACTATATGCGCGAAGCCGGCGCCGAGGGCATCGAGATGGTGATGTGGCTCATCATGCGCGGCGCGCTCGACGACAAGGTGGACGAGGTCTATCGCTTCTACACCGTGCCGGCGTCGAACACCGCGGTGGGTCACATCATTCTGGAAAACAAGGCGCGCAAGACCGCGGCCAAGCCAAAGGCCAAGCCAAAAGCGGCGATCAAGCACAAGCGCGCCGCGGCGCGGGCCAAGGTCGATCGCGTCCGCGCTTAAGCCTGGAACGCGTCGGGGCCGGGCTTGTCCCGGGCCATCCACGTCTTTGGGTCTCCAGGCTGAGGGCGCGGATGCGCGGGATAGGCCTGCGCATGACGGCGACGGAGAGAGAATTCTGAAATTCAAAGAGGGTCACGATGAAAATCTGTGTTGCCGGGCAAGGGGCATTCGGACAAAAGCATCTCGATGCGCTCAAGCGCATTCCCGATGTCGAGGTGACCTCGCTGGTCGGCGGCAATCAGGACGCCACCGCGCAAGTGGCCAAGAAATACGGCATCCCGCATTACACCGGCGAATTGTCCGAAGGCATCAGGCGCGCCGATGCGGTGATTCTCACGACCCCCACCAAGCTGCATTTCCGCCAGGGCGAGCAGGTGATGCGCGCCGGCAAGCATGTGCTGGTCGAAATCCCGATTACCGACAGCGTCGAAGACGCCGAAAATCTGGTGAAGATCGCCAAGGAGACCGGCGTCACCGCGATGGGCGGCCACGTGCGCCGCTTCAATCCGAGCCATCAATATGTGCACAAGAAGATCAAAGCCGGCGAACTGAAGATCCAGCAGATGGACGTGCAAACTTATTTCTTCCGCAGGAAAAACATCAATGCCGCCGGCCAGCCGCGCAGCTGGACCGATCATCTGCTCTGGCATCACGCCGCCCACACCATCGATCTGTTCCAATATCAGGTCGGTGAAAGCATTTCCGATTGCTACGCGGTGCAGGGGCCGAT
>JAJPJB010000094.1 GCA_021324465.1 Hyphomicrobiaceae bacterium | reverse complement strand
TCAGGGACTTTGGGAGGGCGAAGCAATGCACGAACGGTATCGAGGTTTCATTTTCGCGACGCTGACGGCAATCGCGGTCACGATTGCAGTGATGGTGCCCCAGGCGCCGGCGCAAGCTGCCGACGTCATCTGCTACAACTGCCCGCCGCAATGGGCCGACTTCGCCACCATGCTGAAGGAGGTCAAGGCCGATCTCGGCTATGACATTCCGTTCGACAACAAGAATTCCGGCCAGGCGCTGTCCCAGATCATCGCCGAGAAGGGCAATCCGGTCGCCGACATCGTCTATTACGGCGTCAATTTCGGCATGAAGGCGAAAGCGGCCGGCGTGATCGAGCCGTATAAGCCGAAGCTTTCCGACCAGGTGCCGGATGGACTGAAGGATCCCGACGGCTATTGGACGACCATTCATTCCGGCACGCTCGCCCTGTTCGTCAACAAAGACGCGCTTGGCGGCACCCCGGTGCCGGCCTGCTGGAAAGATCTGCTGAAACCTCAATACAATGGCATGGTCGGCTATCTTGATCCTTCGTCCGCCGCGGTCGGCTATGTCGGCGCGGTCGCCGTGAATATCGCGCTCGGCGGCGGCGACACCGACATGACGCCGGCGGTGGATTTCTTCAAGAAACTGCACGAGAACCAGCCCATCGTGCCGAAGCAAACGTCCTATGCGCGCGTGGTCTCGGGCGAGATTCCGATCCTGTTCGACTACGACTTCAATGCCTACCGCGCCAAATACAGCGAGAACGGACATTTCGAGTTCGTCATCCCCTGCGAGGGCACGGTCGTCTTCCCCTATGTGACGTCGCTCGTAAAAGGCGCGCCGGACAAGGAGAAAGCCGAAAAGGTGCTCGACTATTTCCTGTCCGACAAGGGCCAGGCGATGTGGGCCAATGCCTATCTGCGCCCCGCCCGACCAGTCGAACTGCCCGCGGCCGTCAAAGCCAAATTCCTGCCCGACAGCGAATATGGCCGCGCCAAGAGCGTCGACTGGGCCAAGATGGAAGCGCTGCAGAACGGCTTCACCGAACGCTATCTCGCGGCGGCGCATTGAAGGATCATTGTGCCCTCGGGGGCGCTCACCCCGGCGGGGCATTTTTGCCATGAGCAAAAAGACGTTCATCGGCCTTTGCTTCGTGCCGCTCGCCATCCTGGTCGCGGCATTCTTCGTGTTGCCGATGGCGCGGCTGGTCGTGACCGGCGCAAGCGGCCATGACGGCTTGCGCACCTACGCGGCCATCCTGCTCGATCCGCGCTACCGCGCGACTTTGATCAACACCATCTTGCTCGCGACGGCGACCACGCTGGCGACGCTCGTCATTTCCACCATCAGCGGACTGTTTCTGCAGCGGCACCATTTTCCCGGCCGCGCCGTGCTGATCGCAATGCTGACATTTCCGTTGGCCTTCCCGGGCGTCGTGGTCGGCTTCATGATCATTCTGCTCGCCGGACGGCAAGGCCTGATCGGCGACGTTACGTTGCGGCTGCTCGGCGACAAGCAGGTCTTTGCCTATTCGCTGCAGGGGCTGTTTCTCGGCTACCTCTATTTTTCCATTCCCCGCGTCATACTCACGATCATGGCGGCCGTGGAGAAACTCGATCCGAGTCTGGAAGAAGCCGCCCGCGCGCTCGGCGCCGGTCCCTGGCGCGTTGTTCGCGACGTCGTGCTGCCGGCACTGGCGCCGGCTTTTATCGCGTCGGGCGCCATTGCTTTTGCGACCGCGATGGGCGCTTTCGGCACGGCGTTCACGCTTGCGACCGACATCGATGTGTTGCCGATGCTGATCTATACCGAGTTCACACTGTCGGCGAATTTCGCCGTCGCGGCGGCGCTGTCGGTCGGTCTGGGGCTTGTGACCTGGGCCATTCTGGCGCTCGCCCGCAGCTTTGGCGGCAATACCGTGGCGGCAGCGGGATGAAGACGACGCGCGATTGCCTGATCTTTCTCGGCCAGCTGGCCTTTACGCTTTTGGTCGCGGCTTTTCTGATTGTGCCCGCCGTGCTGTCCATGCTGGCCGGCATCACCAGCAATTATTTCCTGGGCGTCAAATCGGGACTGACGTTGCAATGGGTGCTGCAGGTCTGGGAGCTTTATCACGATACGATTTTTCGCTCCTTCCTCATCGCATTCTCGACCCTGGCCGTGACGCTCGCGGTCGGCATTCCCGCCGCCTATGCCTTGCATCTGCGGAATGATCGAGTGTCGCGCGCCGTCGAGGAGATCATCACCTTGCCGCTCGCCATCCCCGGCCTCGCGATCGCACTCGCACTATTGCTCACTTATGGTGGCTTCAGCGACTTCCGCCGCTCCTGGCTGTTCATTCTGGTCGGGCATGCGATCTTTACCCTGCCATTCATGGTGCGCTCGGTGATGGCGGTGTTTGCCGCCATCGACGTCAAGACGCTCGACGAGGGCGCCGCTTCGCTGGGCGCTTCGCCCTGGCGGCGCTTTTGCGACGTGATCGTGCCGAATGCGCGCCCCGGCATTCTCGCCGGCTCGCTCATGGTGGTGACGCTGTCGCTCGGCGAGTTCAACCTGACGTGGATGCTGCACACGCCATTGACCAAGACCTTGCCGGTCGGGCTGGCCGACAGCTATGCCTCGATGCGGCTTGAGGTGGCGTCCGCCTATACGCTGGTGTTCTTCATCATGATCATTCCCCTGCTCACCGCGATGCAGGTTTTTGCCGGCTATCGCGGCGCGGCCTCGGGACCCAAGCGATGAGCGGCAACGACAAGACAAACGGTCACGGTGTCGCGCTGCGTGTGCACGCCTGCGCAAAAACCTTCGCCGACGGCACGCGCGCGCTCGAGCCGGTCACGCTTGACGTCGCGCGCGGCGAAACGGTGGTGCTGCTCGGTCCCTCGGGCTGCGGCAAGACCACATTGCTGCGCATCATCGCCGGGCTCGAAACACCGGATGCCGGCGGAAGAATCCTGTTTAACGAAGCCGATGTGACCCGCGTACCGATCGAGCGGCGCAATGTCGGCATGGTGTTCCAGTCCTACGCGCTGTTTCCCAACATGAATGTCAGCGACAATATCGGTTATGGACTGAAAATCCGCGGCGTGAGCGAGGCCGAGCGCAAGGCGCGCATTGCCGAGCTTGTGGCGCTCACCGGCATCGCGGGGCTGGAACATCGCCGCGTCGATCAGCTCTCCGGCGGCCAGCGCCAGCGCGTGGCGCTGGCGCGCGCGGTCGCAGCGCGACCGAGCGTGCTTCTGCTCGACGAGCCGCTCACCGCGCTTGATGCCGCCTTGCGCGAACGGTTGCGCGGCGAGCTCAACCGGCTTTTGCGCACGCTTGGCATCACGGCGATCTATGTCACGCACGATCAGGCCGAAGCCATGGCGCTCGGCGATCGCATCGTCGTGATGCGCAGAGGGGCGATCGCCCAGGTCGGCACGCCGCGCGACATCTATTTTGCGCCGGCGAACCGCTTCGTCGCCGAATTTGTCGGCGCCGCCAATATTTTGGAGGCGGAGTGCAATGCCGGGGTGCTGCTCCTTCCCGGCGGCAGGCTTGCGCTGGCGAATGACGCGGCGGCCGCTGCCTTGAATGGACATGCCAACGGCCGAATCTTTGCGATGATCCGGCCGGAATCGATCCGCATCATCGCGCCCGACGGCGCGGCTCTGACCGGTGAAGTGGACAGCGTCAGCTTTGTCGGCGACCGCCAGCGCGCCGCGATCGGCGGTGTCGCCGGAAAGCCCATTATGGTGGACGTGCCGAATTCCACGCCGATCAAGGCCGGTGACCGCGTCGGCCTGTCGGTTGATCCCGGCGATATCCGCGTGCTGGCGGGAGATACAGCATGATCCGGAAAAGTGAAAAGCGGTTTTCCCAAAAAATCATGCTCAAATACAGCGAGAGCGGGACCATCAATCATGAACAATTATCCCGATCGAGGGACGGCGCGCCCGCTCCTCGTCGCGCAAATCTCCGACCTGCACATCAAAGGTCCGGGCGCGCTCGCCTACCGGCGCGTCGATACCGCGGCCGCGCTGACGCGCTGCGTCGACATGCTCAACCGCTTCACACCCCGCCCTGATCTGGTGGTGATCTCCGGCGATCTCGTCGATACGCCACTCCAGGACGAATACGACCATCTTGTGCAGCTCCTGGCACCGCTCGAAATTCCGTTCGCCGCCGTTCCTGGCAATCACGACGACCGCACGCTGATGCGGGCTGCGCTTCCGCATCTTGGCTACGCCCAACCGAGCGGGGCGCTGAATTTGGTCCGCAAGCTCGGCGCGCTTGATATCATGCTGCTGGACTCCACCGTGCCGGGCGCGGATTACGGTACGCTTGATGCGGCAACATTGGCTTGGCTTGATGCGACGCTTGCGGCTTCACCCGCCCGCCCGGCCTTGCTTTTTCTGCATCATCCACCGTTTGTCACCGGCATTACCCATATGGATGTGCAGAACCTGCGCAATGCAGCCGATCTCGCCGCGCTCATCAAAAAGCACCCGCGGATTCGACTGGTCGCCGCCGGACACGTTCACCGCGCCACGCTCACGACGGTCGCCGGCATCGCCGCCACCATCTGCCCGGTACCCAATCACGCGGTCGCACTCGATCTCGACGCCCATCTGCCGCCATCGTTCAATATCGAGCCGCCGGCCTTCCACCTGCATGCCTGGTTTCCGGGCGACGGGTTTGGCCGCCTCGTGACGCATACTGTGCCGATCGGCAGTTTCGACGGCCCCCATCCGTTTCATGGCGATGATGGCCGGCTGCTTTAGATCGTGTATCGGCAACTCAGGATATCCGCTTAGGCCCAGCGGCTGAACTGGGTGCGGACATCCGAGTCCTCTCCCAAGTGCCAGGAAGAGACATCTGAGGAGGTCCGGTCACGGGGTATTGCTCAATCGGAATTTTAGGATCCCCAATGCCACGGCAGTCTGCGCAAACATCGAAGGTACAGCATTGGCTATAGGGGCGCGGGCCAATGAGAACTTCCCGAGGACGACCCGGTCGCTATTCCGCAGCAAGCTCCGTACGCCCGATCGGCTCACGGCCAGCCGGAGCGAACATGTTCAATGCGAACCAGGAACGGAAAGCGCGCATGTCGCTACGCAATCCATCGAGGCGCAGCCGACCATCGCGAATCGCCTGGTCGAGCGGGAGGTGACCGAGCCAAATCTGAGTGAGCACGCGCAGACTGGCTTCGACGAAAAGGTCAACATCAAAGCCCGGGCTGCGGTAGCACAGATCGACAACACCGCGCTCGAACACCAGCCAATAGCGGCGGCGGCTGATCGGAACGCCGCAGAGCCGAAACTCGACAACGTACCGGCCATGGCGCGGCGTCGCTTTCCTGACGACGTTACGGCGGATGTCCCACATCAGGAGGTCGGGGTCCAAATTCGCCGCATTGACGAGATCGTGGCGCAACCAGCGTTGCGCCCAAAGTCCCATTTTCTCGATGACGGGAAATAGTTCTCGGCCTGCCGGGGTCAGGTGATACTCGAAGCCGCGCCCTTTACCGCGCCGGCGTTCGACAATGCCGCCGAATTGCAACTGTTTGAGGCGGTGCGCCAGCAGCGCCGATGACATGCGCGGCACCCCGCGCTGCAAGTCGTTGAAGCGAACACTGCCACACAAAAGCTCACGGACGACAAGCGGCATCCACCGCTCCGCCAATATCTCGGCAGCAAGGGCGACAGGACAGAACTGGCCATAGCCTCGTTTCTCGGTCATGCAGAATCCTACCACCGCCGCGGGCCACGCCCACTTCACATATTAAAGTTGTCTGCGGATCCAGGCGCCTCCACGCTGCGGCAAATGCCCGCAATGGAGGTGCAGCCATGACTCGATTTCTCGATCTGCAGGCGCTCGTCCAGATCATCGGGCCGCGTTTCGCAGAAGGCGCGGCCGAACGCGACCAAGGCGATGTATTCGTTGCCAAGCACTACGATGTTCTAAAGCAGCACAAGGTCTTCTCGGCGCTGGTTCCAGCCGAACTCGGCGGCGGTGGTGTGCGCCATAGCACTATGTGCGCCTTCCTGCGCCAGCTCGCACATTATTGTCCCTCGACCGCACTGGCGCTGTCCATGCATCAGCACCTGGTCGCGGCGGCGGTCTACAATCACCGCAACGGCCGGCCGGGAAAGCAGCTCTTGGAGCGCGTAGCCGCCGGAGAAACCGTTCTTATCTCGACCGGCGCCAATGATTGGATGGAATCGAACGGTGCGGCGGAGCGCGCCGATGGCGGCTTCCGTATCACCGCCAAAAAGCCGTTCGCCAGCGGCTCTCCGAAAGGCGAAGTGCTGGTGACATCGGCGCCTTTCAACGATCTCAAAGAGGGTTGGCAAGTTCTGCACTTTGCGGTTCCGTTTGCCGCTCAAGGCGTTTCGCTTGCCGACGATTGGCGAACGCTCGGGATGCGCTCGACCGGGTCGCACACCGTTGTTCTCGACAACGTCTTCGTGCCGGACGATGCCGTCGTCCTACGGCGGCCGCGCGGTCGCTTTCATCCGGGGTGGAATGTGATCCTAACCGTAGCAATGCCTCTGATCATGTCGGTGTACATCGGCGTGGCGGAGGCCGCTGCGAAAATCGGCCGGGAACACGCAAGAAAGCGCCAAAACGACCCGACCGTGCCTTATCTGCTCGGTGAACTGACCAACCAACTGACAATGGCGCAGCTTGCCATGGACGACATGGTGCGTCTGGCAAACGACCTGGACTTCACGATGACCCTGGATGTGACCGACGCAATCCTGGTGCGCAAGACGATTGTCGCGGAGCATGTGCTGGCGACGGTGGAAACGGCACTGGAAGCGGCGGGCGGCGCCGGCCTTTATCGCAAGGCCGGACTGGAGCGTCTCTTGCGCGACGCGCATGGCGCACAATTTCATCCACTCTCGGCAAAGCGCCAGCACCGGTTTACCGGCCGCATTGCGTTGGGGCTCGATCCGATCGCGGATACCGCCTGAGGGCGCGATTGCGCTTGGACATCCGATGGTTTCTGCACAGCACGATTGAACCCGTGCGGCGCAGCGCCGGCCATCCACAACGGCCAAGCAACGAATAAACCGGTAAAATACCGGTTGTTTGCTCCCCAGATGGCAAGGTAGCGCGTGTTGTGAAGTCGACCAGAACGATAAAGTTGTAAATGATACTTGTGTCGGATTATCGGGCAGACCAAATCCAGGACAGGGTATTGTTCCTCCTACTGCCGGCCCTTTCCCCTGCTGGCATTTATACTCCTCCTTACCAAGGACGGCGACCAGGAAGCCTGCCAAGCCGACGAGCGCGGACTCCGCCACGCTCACTTTCTTTCTCTTTTGCCGTCCATTTGGCCTTGGGCCACACTTTTGCTTGCTTCGCACTGCAGACGGGCGGCGCTGGCGCGGTCATGGCCTGTAATTCGGTTGTTTGGTCTGGCTTGGCTTGCCGCGACGGGTGAGGGCACGCTTATGATCACGGGCTTTTCGTTTCTTGAGCAAGTCGACCGTATTTGCGGAGCATTCGCAACTGTGCTGCACAGTACGGAGCCAAAGGTCTACGCGATGCTCGCGCTCCTTCTGATCCTGGGCCTTCTCGTGTTCCCGCCAAAAAATGATCCCGATCAAATCTAACGGCGCCTCGGCTGCCGGCCCCGCTTGCGCGGGGAACTGCGCCCGATGTCGCGAGTTGTCGGCTCGACAACTTCGGGAGCGCAGCCATGCTAAGTCTTGTTGTTACCCTTCTGATTATCGCGCTGATTGCCGGCGTACTCGGCTTCGGCGGAATTGCCGGTGCCGCCGTCGGCATCGCCAAGGTCGTATTCTTTGTCGCTCTTATCCTGTTCCTCCTGTCATTGTTAGGTTACCGTGGCGGATTGGGACGACGGCTTTAGAGCATAATCCGGGCCGAGCGACGATCCGGCCATTTGCGAGGCCGCGCGGAGACATCTCCCGCGGCCTTCGATTTTGGCGTGCGCAGCCGGCCTTTACTGCGGCGAGATGCCGGCGTCGCGAATGACGGCCGCCCATTTGATCTCCTCGCGATCGATCACCGCGGCATGTTCGTCGGGCGTGGTCGGCGTCGGCTCGCCGCCTTCATTGACGATGCGCCGGCGCACGTCCGGATCGGCAAGCGCTGCGCGCAATTCCTTGTTGAGCCGCGCAATGATCGACGGCGACGTGCCCGCCGGCGCCAACAGCCCATAGGTCAAGGTCGCGTCGAAGCCGGGCAGTCCGGATTCGGCAAGGGTGGGCAGCTGCGGCATCAGCGTCGAATGCTTGGCCGAAGTCACCGCGAGCGCGCGGATATAGCCGCCGTCGAGCGCCGCACGCGACACCGGGATCGGATTGAAGCCGATCTTGACGAAGCCGCCCATCATGTCGGTGATCAGCGGATTGGAGCCCTTCTCGACGATTTGCTCAAGCTTCACGCCGGCCTGCTGGGCGAACAGGACCGAGGCAAGATAATTCACAGTCCCCGCTCCCGGCGTCGCGACCTGCACCGGCTCCTTGGCGTTTTTCATGATCGTAATCAGTTCGCCCACCGAATGGGCGGGATAGTCTTTGTGCACGAGCAGCAGAGCCGGGGCAGAGGCGATCAGGCCGATCGGTGCGAAATCCCTGCGCGGATCGTAGCCGACATTCTTGTAAATATGCGGACCGGTGGCGAGCGTCGACGTGTAGCCGAGCAGCAGCGTGTAGCCATCTGGCGCGGCGTGCGCGACTTCGCGGGTGCCGACGGTACCGCTGCCGCCGGCATTGCGGTTCTCGATCACGATGCGCTGGCCGAGCGCCGCGCTCATCTTATCCGACACCGCGCGCGCCATGATGTCATTGGTGCCGCCCGGCGGCAGCGGAATGACCAGCGCGATGGGTCTGGTCGGATAATCGTCGGCGGCGCCGGCCGGCGTGAACACAGCGAGAGCGGCGATAGCGGCCACAGTCGCAAGCGGCGCAAGGAGCCTTGCCACGCGATCCTCCCATTTCACATTGTCGCAGCGTCGGCCATCAAGGGCCGACATTGCGCGAAGCCTAGCCGTTGACAGGGCTCGTTGTCAGCCCGGCTACCCTTGCACTCATCGTGACTCCCGCTTACGCCATGTGACGCCATGTGATATTGGGCCGCGGCGCGCCGGCGCCGCGCCTCCGCCTTTCCGGGATTCTGCGAATGAATTGGTCCGACAGTTTCCTCGCCATATTGAAGGACAACGACGTCCGGCTGATCAGCTATGTGCCGGACAATGTGCTGACGCCGCTGCTCAAGGGCGTCACCGCCGACAATTATTTCCTCCCGGTCGGGGCGACGCGGGAGGATGAAGCGATCGGCACCCTGAGCGGCGCCTATATGGCCGGCCTGCGCGGCGCGGCGATGATGCAGACCTCGGGCTTTGCGCTTGTCGGCAATACGCTTGCCTCGCTGGTCGTGCCCTATCAGATCCCGGCGATCATGGTGATCTCGGAGCGCGGCACGATGGGCGAATTCAATATCGGGCAGTCGCTGGTGGCCCGCACCATGCGCCCGACCCTGGATGCGCTCGGCATCGCGCATCACACGCTAACCGACACGGCAACCATGCCCTTCATCGTCGACAGTTCGATCAAGCAGGCCTTTGCCACACAGGCGCCGGTCGCTTTCATTCTGTCGCCGCTCTTGACCGGCGGCAATCCTGCGGCGCATGCCAAACTGAAAGTCTGACGAGAACCCCCGTGAGCAGCAAACGCCCTTTGACCAAGACCATGAGCCGCACCGCGCTGACCAGAACGCTGGTGCAAAAGCTCAAGCGCGATGAAGCCGTCATCGGTGGTATCGGTAATACCAATTTCGATCTGTTCGCGGCCGGTCACCGGCCGCAGAATTTCTACATGCTCGGCAGCATGGGACTGGCCTGCCCGATCGCGCTTGGGGTGGCGTTGGCGCAACCGGACCGTGGCGTCATCGCGCTGGAAGGCGACGGCTCGATCCTGATGGGGCTGGGTTGCCTCGCCACCATCGCCAATCTAAAGCCGCGCAATCTCACCATCATCATCTGGGACAACGCCCTTTATCAGATCACCGGCAAGCAGCCGACGGCGACCAGCGCGGCGACTGACATCGTCGCGGTGGCGCGCGGTGTCGGCATTGCCACGAGCGAATGGGTGCGCGACGAGGCCCATTTCGAAAAGCTGATCGATCGTCGCTTCGACGAAGGCGGTCCGGCCCTGCTCGCGGTGAAGATCGACGATGCGCCCGGCCAGGGGCAGACACCGCGCGATCCGGCGCTGATCAGAAACCGTTTCATGAAAGGGCTTGGCGCCGCGCGCGCCGGCGCGCTCGACGCCTAACCGGCAACTGTGTCGGCGCACGAAGCCACATAAAGGAGACCGGCGGCACCCAGGCAGCCGCCGATAAGGGCGCCGATCGTCATGAAGGTGAAAAACACCAGCATGCCGGAATAGCCGACGCTTCGGATAAAGGAGCGTTCACGTGATCGCGGGACTGACCGCAGGCCGCTGCCCCTCGACACACCGCAAGCACTCGCTGGCCGCCGCGATCGATGCCTTGCGCTGCAGCTTGCGCCCTTCCTCTGTTGCTGCGCCAAGCCAAGCGCGCCATGCTCCGGTACTACTCAATCTGCGCAATGCCCGCTTTCCTGATGATGTCGTGATATTTGGCGATTTCGCTGACGATGAATTTTGCCGCTTCGTCGGGTGTTAGATAGATCGGCTCGGCGCCCTGCTGCGCGAACCTGGCGCGCACGCTTTGGTCTTCGATCGCCGACTTCAGCGCGTTGTTGAGCTTGACCACGACCGGCTCCGGCGTGCCTTTTGGCGCCAACAGCGCAAACCAGCCGGAGACGATATATTGCGGGAGGCCCGCTTCCTTGCTGGTCGGCGTGTCTGGCAAAATGGCAAGCCGGTTGGTGCCGGCGACCGCCAGCGCCTTCGCGCCTTTGGCGTTCAATGCCGCCGCGACATTGGGGTACCATTGGAAGCCGAGCGGCACTTCGCCCGCCATCAGATCAGGTACGTATTGGCCGATATTGCGGTAAGGCACATGCGTGATCTGCACGCCGGTGAGCTGGCTGAAAAATTCGCCGGCGAGATGCTGCGAGCTGCCGATACCGACCGAGCCGTAATTGAGCTGGCCGGGATGCGCCTTGGCGTAAGCGATCAGTTCCTGCAGATTGTTGACCGGCAGTTTGCTGCTCGCCACTATGACGATCGTGAAGGCGGCAAAAGGTGAGATTGTCTCGAAATCCTTCTGCGGATCGTAGTCCAGATGTTTGTATAGCGTGACGTTCGCGGCGACCGGTCCCGAGCCGCCGCCGAGCAGCGTATAACCGTCGGGCGCGGCCTTCGCGACATCGGCGCTGCCGGAATTGCCGCCGGCGCCGGGCCGATTTTCCACCACCAACGGCTGTCCGAGCGTTTGCGACATTTTGTCGAACAGGATGCGGCTGACCACATCGCTGGCGCTGCCGGCGGCGAACGGAATGACCACCGTGATCGGATGGCTCGGATAGTTCTGCGCAGCCCCCTGAGCCGCTGCCGCATCACCGAGAAATAGGCTCGCTACCGCCAAAATAGCGCCAGCAAAGCGTCGTTTGCCAATTGCTTTCACAGCTCGTCCCTCGCGCCCACACGGCCAAACCAAAGCAAATCCAAACCGCGCTTCCAAGGTCCAAATGTGGTTCCGAACGCATCCGCGCTGCCGCAATTTGCCGCAAACAGTCACATTCCGCCCAAAAAGCCGCCCTCTTCGGCCGCCAAGAGCGCGATGTCGAGGTTTTTTTACTGTCCGTCAACCACGTTGCAGCGGTGCCGCCGGGCGCCGGCGCAATGCTATTTCCAGGAGGCGCGATGCGGCCAATCATAGCCGGTGGGCTTCTGTTGCTCGGGCTCAGCACAACCGCGCACGAGCCGCGATATGCGTCACTGCTCACCACTGCGGCAAAGGCCCAATTCGCTTCCTCCCCGGTCGAAATCGAATCCGCAAGCGGCCGGGGCGACCGGCTCGCGGTCGCGGCGTTTTCGCCACGCGCCTTGGCCGTCGAAACCTTCAAGCCGAGCGGCGAAGACCCCCGGCTGCGCGTCGCGTCAGCCAGTTCTGATCTCGATGCCGAATTGGCCGGTACCACCGTCGATACGAACGACAATCGCTCCAATGGCGTCTCGCTCGACGACCTTTGCAACGCGCTTTTTACTTCGGCGCAGGCCAATGACTTGCCGGTGCCCTTCTTTGCCAATCTGATCTGGCAGGAAAGTCGGCTGAATCCCGACGATGTCAGCAAGAAGGGCGCGCAGGGCATCGCGCAATTCATGCCGCAAACCGCCGCCGAGAAAGGCCTGCACGATCCGTTCGATCCGATGCAGGCGATTCCGACCTCGGCGCGCTTTCTGCACGAGCTTCGCTTGCAATTCGGCAACCTCGGTTTCGTCGCCGCGGCCTACAATGCCGGACCGCGCCGAGTCATCGACTGGCTGCAACGGCGCACCAGCCTGCCGCGCGAGACGCGTGACTATGTCGTGCGGGTAACCGGGCTCTCGGTTGACGTCTGGCGCAGCATGGCGGTGACCAATGACACGCTGACTTTCGTCCCGCGCCTGCCTTGCCGCAACATGCCGGCTTTCGCCAATGTCGAGCAGCAGCAAGCGCAGGAGGCGCAGGCGCAGCAGGCGGAGCTTCAACAGGCCGCAATCGATGATCCACCGCTGACCGACAGTGACGATGCGCCGACGCTCGATCGGAACGACAACAGATCGGGCAACGCGCCCGCGCATAGGCCGGCAAGTAAAACCGGGCGCTCACGTTCCGGCGCCGAAGCGCGCCGCGCCGGCCGCGAGCCTCATCCGGCCAGGCGTGAGTCGGAGCACCCGGCGAAAACGGCGAGAGCAAAGCACAGAACGGCCTGAAGCATCTTCTCAATACTTGCCGTAAGTACTTGCGAAGCGAACCCTGTCAGCGGCCGCGGCGCTCGCATTTTTGGTTTCTTTGCTTTGGGATCCGTTCAATTCGACCATAAGTGATCACGCCTTATGCCGCCGCGGCGCCTGCCGTGGCGCGGCGCATGCCGAGCGCAACGATGCGCTGCAAGAGATCGGAATAGCTGACGCCGATATGCCGCGCCGCATGCGCAAATTCCTGGCTCTCGGCGATTTCCGGATTGGGATTGGCTTCCAGAAAATACGGTGTGCCGTCGGGCGCGAGACGAAAATCGATGCGGGCATAGCCGTCGAGCTCGAGCGCGCGGTAGATCCGTTTCGCCATGTTTTGAATGCGCAAAGCAAGCTCCGGCGCGAGATCCTGGGCCGGGCCGTGCCGGATGCCGCGCCGCTCCTGATAATCGGGATCGTGCTTGACCTTCTCGGTGGCGATCAGCCAGTCGCCTTCGGCCATGTTCTGAAATTGCAGCTCCCAGACCGGCAGCACCAGGAGCCGCTCATTGCCGACGACGCCGACATAGATTTCACGGCCCTCGATATATTGCTCAGCGATGGCCGCAGTACCGATGCGCTCGTGAATGAAATTGACGCGCTCGGCGAGCTTTTCATCGCTGTCGACGACTGACGCCTGCGAAATCCCGTAGGAGGCGTCTTCGTTGACGCTCTTGACTATGAGCGGCAGCGCCAGGCGCGCGGGGCGCTTGACCTTGCGATGCATGGGAAACACCGCGAAGTCCGGCACCGGAATGCGGTGATAATTCACCAGCGTCTTCGACAGATCCTTGCCGCGTGCCAGCATCAGGCCGCGCGGATTGCAACCGGTATAGGGCACATGCATGAGTTCCAGATAGCTCACGACATTCTGGTCGTAGATCGCCTCGCCGCGGAACTGCTCGAGCAGGGTGAACACGACGTCGGGCTTCCAGGAATCGATCTGCTCGCGGATCGGCTTGAGCTCGTCATGCACGCCGAGCGGACGCACCTCGTGCCCGGCAGCGCGCAGCGTCGAGACCACGTCGTATTCGGTCTTCCAAACGTTGATCTCCTGCTCGGTATAGCCGTTCGTCGATTCAGGAGGGATCAGGTCCGGGTGAACAAGCACCAGGACGCGCAGTCGTTTCATAGCGCGATCCACCTTCGCCGCGATGGACCCAACAGTGCGTGCATGGTTTTTGCGGTCAGCAACACGGTAAATTCCATGATGAGCTTACGCTCCGGACCCACTGCGCGCAGATTCAGCTCGCGGGATCTTTGCATCATGTCCTCGAGCACGGCGTCGAAGGTAAGCTGATATTCACCAGTCCATTTTGCCACTAATTCCCGTACTCTTGCCCGATTCCGCCTAATGAAGGATGAAGCGGCCTCGCAGCGCCGGTGTTTTGGATCGGCCGAGAACAGGCGGCGCAGGTCGCGATCGTAGGTCTTGGGCGTATCGACCACGTACAGCGCCCGCTTCTTCTTATAATATTCACCAAGCGTCTGGGTGAGTTTCGACAGCGGCTCGACCTTCTCGCGATGCGTCAATACCGGCCTTGTGCCGGCGATTTCTTTCATCAGCGCGTCGACATATTCGAGCTTCTTGAGCGCCGGCCAATCCGCATAGCGCGTGCGCCAATGGGAGCGTGGCCGCAGCCACACCGCAAAGGTTTCGGCAAAATCCTCGTCCGGATGGCTCTGCGCATACCACAAGCGCAAATGCTGGACATGATTGCGGCTCGCCGGATTGGGCCGGTAATAGCGCGGATAGCGCTTCGAGGAGGGACCAAACAATTGCTGCCACCGCCTACGGCGATGCAGTTGATAGGCATGCGCCACCACGTGACCGGCTTCATGGCGAAGAATGCTCATGCATTCCGACCAGGTGCCGCCTTCGACGTCGAGGATCATTTTCTTTTCGAGCTGCATCAGCCGCGGATGCGCCAGATAAAAAGGAATTGCGATGCCGGGCGTATTTTCCGGGCTGAACCATTCGCTCGAAATCCAGGCATGCGGCTGCACGCGGATGTCATGCGCGCCGAGTTCGCTGTAGAGGTTGCGCAGGCATCGCTCGAGCCAGGTGCCCTCGATCCTCACCTTGAGATCCTTCAGGCGGACGTCGAGCAATTCGTCGTCGGAAAACGAGGCCCAAAAATATCTCTTGCGCGGCATGGTGCTTGCAAAACCACAACTCGTCAGCGCGGCGAAAGTGTCATTGTGTCATGGCGACCCCTGGCAAAGCCCGAGAGCCTCCTGCTATCTAGCCGCGCACGCAGAAGATGCGGCACTGGCCTGGGGAATGGAAGCGAGAAGTGTGATGGCAAGCGGCAAAAACGACGACCCAGCGTTCCTGTATTTTCCGACCAACTATCGCTGGTCGATGGGGCTTCTGATCTGCCTCTCTGGCGCGCCCTGGGTCGGGGTCGAGATCGACGAGGTCAATCGGGTCGGCCGGGCGCTGGCCGACCAGGTCGGTGACGACAGCGCCTGGTTCGAGGCATGGGCGGCGATGGGCGACAAGATCTCGGCGCGCGGCCGGCAGGCGCTTGGCGCCGGGCACAAGCTCACGGCCGCTTCCTGTTTCATGCGCGCTTGCCGCTACTACCAGACCGGCGAGCGCTTCATCCAGCCGCGCTCGCAGCGCAGCATGGACCTCTACGCCCGGTCGGTGAGCCTGTTTAAGGAGGCGGCCGCGCTCATTCACCGCCCGCGCATCGAGCCGGTCGAGATACCCTATGAGGGCAAGAGCCTGCCGGGCCTCTTGGTGCATCCTGATCCGGAGGTGGCCGGCAAGGGTCCGGCGCCGGCCATGGTGTTCTTTGACGGCTTCGATGTCACCAAGGAGCTGCAATACGGCTACGGGATTCCCGACCTGGCCGCGCGCGGCATCGGCTGTCTCATCGTCGACGGCCCGGGCAATGGCGAGAGCGTGCGTTTCCGCAATCTGCCGCTGATTGCGGAGACCGAGCGGTATGCGACGCCTGTCTATGACTATCTGGCGAGCCGGCAAGAATTCGATCCCAAGCGCATCGGCGTGATGGCGCTTTCCCTCGGCGGCTATTACGCGCCGCGTGCGGCATCGCTCGAGCCGCGCTTTGCCTGCTGCGTCGCCTGGGGTGCGCAGTGGGATTATCACGACATCTGGGCGCGGCGGCTCGAGGCGCTCGATTCCGGCAAGGTGCTGTCGCTGTCAGTGCCGCCCGAGCATCTGCAATGGGTGCTCGGCGTCGGTGACCGCGGCGCCGCGCTGCAAAAGCTCGAAGGCTTTCGGCTCGACGGCATTGTGCAGAAGATGCAATGCCCGTTTTTGCTGCTGCATGGCGAAGGCGACGAGCAGATTCCGCTGGCGCTGGCGGAAAAGCTCTACGCTGCCGTCGGCTCCAAACAAAAGGAACTCAAGATCTTTACACGCGAGGAAGGCGGCTTCCATCATTGTCAGGTCGACAATGTCACCATCGGTGTCCATTACATGTGGGATTGGATTGCCGATGTGCTGAAGCCATAGTCTGGCGGTGATCGCGGAGATGGTGTTGATCGCAGCGGCTGCCCTTCTCCCGGTCAGATGATCCAGTCAATGTCTCTGACCGCCGAAGGCGGCGCTTCGCGACATTGACAAGATTAACGGACCGGAAGCACTCGCTGTCCGTTGCGATCAATGCCTCGCTCTGCCGCCGGTGCAGGCAGCCGTGGGCCGTGCCGTGGGGTCGAGTCCGGTGTTGGGAGCTGAAATCGCCGCGCTCCGGCCGGCCGGCGTTCAAGCCGCCAGCATCTTCTGTACTTCGTTGACCAGTTCGCGCAGGTGGATCGGCTTGGAGAGCACCTTGGCGTGCTTGGGCGCGTTCGAATCGGAATTGAGCGCGACGGCGGCGAAGCCGGTGATGAACATGATCTTGATGTCGGGATCGAGCTCGGCAGCGCGGCGGGCGAGCTCGATGCCGTCCATTTCCGGCATCACGATATCGGTCAGCAGGAGCTCGAACGGCTCCTCGCGCAGCCGCTGATAGGCGGACAGGCCGTTGTCATAGGAAATCACGTCAAAGCCGGCATTTTGCAGCGCCTTGACCAGGAAGCGCCGCATATCGATGTCGTCTTCCGCAAGCAGGATTTTTGACATGGCGTGTG
This sequence comes from Hyphomicrobiaceae bacterium, assembly GCA_021324465.1. Classification (GTDB taxonomy): domain Bacteria; phylum Pseudomonadota; class Alphaproteobacteria; order Rhizobiales; family Xanthobacteraceae; genus BOG-931. Next base: position 11,954 of record JAJPJB010000094.1, on the reverse strand, counting down.
TTTCCGGCTTCCGCCGGCCCCCTACATCCCATAAGCCGGATGTCGGGTAAACATGAAGTGAAAGTCGGCCTTGTTGCGGGCGCGATAACCGTTAGTGTTGGCGGCAGGCTTGGCAAGCCTTTCCACCTATGGACAATGGCGCCGGCCGCGCGTTAGGGACGGAAGCGCGGCCCGAGTCGCAAGGAAACCTTCCAGGCGTCATGGACATCCAGACCGAGTTCGATCCCCCGTTCGAGGCCCTTGAGCCCGTGGAATGCCGCGGTCCGCTGCTGTTCAATTCACCGCATAGCGGACGCGTTTATCCGCAGGCCTTTCTCGCCGCGTCGCGGCTTGATCTGGCGGCGCTGCGTCGCTCGGAGGATTCGTTTGTCGGCGAGCTGATCGAAGGCGTGCTGAGGCGCGGCCATCCGGTGGTGCGGGCGCATTTCCCGCGCTGCTATGTCGACGTCAACCGCGAACCCTACGAGCTTGACCCGCGCATGTTCGACGGCCGCCTGCCGTCCTTCGCCAATACCCGCTCGATGCGGGTCGCGGGCGGCCTCGGCACGGTGGCGCGCGTCGTCGGCGATGCCCAGGAAATCTACGATCAGCGCATTTCGGTGACCGAAGCGCTGCGCCGCATTGACGGGCTCTATAAGCCCTATCACCGCGCATTGCGTCGGCTGTTCATGCGCCTGCACAATAAATTCGGCGCCGCCATTCTGGTGGATTGCCATTCCATGCCGTCGAACACCGGCGGCCGCGATGAGCGGCCCCGCGCCGACCTCGTGCTCGGCGATCGCTATGGCACAAGCTGCGTCGCCGTCGTCGCCGAGACGATCGAGCATTGCATGCGCGAATTCGGCTATACGGTCAGCCGCAACAAGCCCTATGCCGGGGGCTTCATCACCGAGCACTACGGCAATCCGACCACCGGCCTGCACGCCATCCAGCTCGAGATCAATCGCGCGCTTTACATGGATGAGCGGCGCTACGAGCGCTCGGCGTCGTTCGACAAGCTGGCTGGAGAGTTCGAAGTCTTGGCCGATCGCCTGGCGGCTATTCCAATCGAGGAGTTGCGGCCATACCGGGCCGCCGCGGAATAGCCTCCAGCGCGCGACCGGTCGAACGCCGCCAAGCCGACGCACAAAGAAAAAGGGCCGCTCACCTTGCGGGAGCGGCCCAAGTCTAGGGAGGAAACGCCCAAGGAGGGCGACGGTAACGGGAGAGAGCCTCTCGCTACCGCACTGCAACAACATACACCGCGACGCACAAAAGACAAGGGCTATTGACCTATTTGCCGGGAGTTTTTGCGGCGATGTTACCGCAAATTGAGCGGTTCTCAGTCTTCGACGCCGACGGCGTGTTCGGGCCAAAGAAATCCCTTAACGCTTTCAATTATTTACGATTGAGTTCCACGCCTGCCCAAATATGCGCCAAGAGACCGGAAGCTGACGCGGAAGGGTCATACCGAACCTGCATAGCGATTAACCTGTCCACAGTGGCAGTTGGGCAACACCGGATTCCGGTTCATTGATAGGCCTCTGAGCACCGGTGCCCGAAAGGAATGCCTAGAGGGAGTGCGCATGACGGCAATCGATTTTGCGGCCTTTGTCGACGAGCTCGCCGCCATCTCGGGCGAGACGATCCGTCCGTTCTTCCGTAGCGCTCTGGGTGTCGAGAACAAGAGCCGCTCCGGCGGCTTCGATCCGGTGACCGCCGCCGACCGCGCCGCTGAAGCCGCCATGCGCACGCTGATCAAGCGGACCTTTCCGGAGCACGGGGTCATCGGCGAGGAATTTGGCGCCGACCGGCCGGACGCCGAATATGTCTGGGTGCTCGACCCGATCGACGGCACCAAATCGTTCATCTGCGGCATGCCGGCCTGGGGCACGCTGATCGCGCTGACCCGGCATGGCGAGCCGATCTACGGCATGATGCACCAGCCGTTCACGCGCGAGCAATTTTCCGGGGACTGCCACGGCGCCCGCTATCGCGGTCCGGCCGGCGATCGGATATTGCAGGCGCGCGCCTGCGCCTCGATCAAAGACGCGGTGCTGTGCACGACCAGCCCGCTGCTGATGAATGATGCCGACCGCGCCCGTTTCGGACAGGTCGAGAAAAGCGTGCGGCTGTCGCGCTATGGCGGCGACTGCTACGCCTATTGCGTGCTGGCCGCCGGTCACGTCGATCTCGTCATCGAGACCGAACTCAAGCCGCACGATGTCTTGCCGCTCATTCCGATCATCGAAGGCGCCGGCGGCATTATCACGACCTGGGACAATGGCCGGCCGCATCAGGGCGGCCGCATCGTCGCGGCCGGCGACAAGGCGGTTCACGCGCAGGCGATGGCGCTGTTGAACGGCTGAAGGCGCCAGGGGCCGCGCGTCGCCGGCGAAACCGGGAACCCGGTTGTTTTCCTCGGCTGGATTCGCTTTCGCGTCGCTTCGCGGGAAGTTTTGGAGCGGCGCCTCAGTACAGCGGCGTGCCCGGGACGAAGGCGTCGAAGGCCGCCCAGAACTGGGAGCGGAAGCGGTCCTGCTCCATCAGAATCTCGTGCTGGGAGCCGACGATGACGAGATGCGAACCGGAGCGCAGCATGCTGGCAAAATCCTCGATCGCCGCATTCGACACCACGGCATCGCTGCCGCCGGCGATGATCAGGATCGGCTGGCGGATGCGCGCCGGATAGCTGCGTTGCCGCATCTCCGCCATGGCGCGGAACGCCGCATCGACCCACGCGACCGTCGGGGCGCCGAGCGCGAGCAAAGGCTCAGCCTCCAGAATCGCGGCGTTGCGGGCGTAGCGAACCGGATCGGAGGTGAGAATATTGCCGAGGAAGGGCCGCGATTCGACGATGCTGGTATCGGTCTTGGGCACATACATTGCGCCAAAACCCGCCATTCGCATGATCCGCATCAGAATCGGCCCGGTGCCCATGGAATAGTCGACGCCGCCCAGCGCGATCAGCGGCGCGGTAAGCACCATGCGGTCGAACCAGCGGCGGCCGCGATGCGCGGCGCGCAGCAGAATCGACGCGCCGGTGGAATGGCCGAGCGCAAAGATCGGCGGCGGGCAATCCGGCAGCACGACTTCGCGCATGAAAGTTTCGAGGTCGGTGTCGTATTCGGCAAAGCTGCGCACATAACCTTTGCGGCGATCGCTCAGTGCGCGGTCGGAAAGGCCCTGGCCGCGCCAATCCAGCGTCGCGACCGCAAAGCCCCGCGCGCGCAGGTCACGTACCGTCTCGAAGTATTTCTCGATCCACTCGCTGCGGCCTTGAAAGATGCACACCGTACCGCGCCGGCCGGCCGGCGGCTGCCAGCGCGCAAAGCGCAGGTTCACGCCGTCCGGTGTCTTGAGCATATCCGTGACATAGTTGTCCGGAACCGGGTTGGCGGGAATGGAAATGAGCTTCATTGAAGATTGGGGTGAGGCGATTCTTCAGTGCTTATAGCAGCCACGCAATATCCTCGCCTAAGATCGATTAACCAATCCGCTGCGAGAGGCGCATTCGGCAGCCCTTGCGGGGCGAAACGGCTGTTCCTATATATCCTTCGCGCAGGCCGATTGTGCTGCGCATTCATAGGCTTGGCTCCCATTGGGCAGGCCGCCCGCATGTCGCTTCAGAAGGAGGATATGCCATGCGAACTTTCGATCTAGCACCCCTTTATCGTTCCACCGTCGGCTTCGACCGTCTGTTCTCGTTGCTCGATCAGGGCCTCGAGGGCGCGGCCCCCGGTTATCCGCCCTACAATATCGAGCGGACCGGCGAGAACACGTACCGCGTCTCTGTCGCGGTCGCAGGCTTCAACGAGCCTGAACTGTCGGTCGTCGCAAAAGAGAACACGCTGACCATCCGCGGCGAGAAAAACGCCAAGGAAGAAGAGAAGCACGCGAACATGCTCTATCAGGGCATCGCGGCGCGCACCTTCGAGCGCGTGTTCCAGCTCGCCGACTTCGTCCAGGTGAAGGGCGCGAGCCTCGAAAACGGTCTCCTGCATGTCGACCTTGTGCGCGAGATCCCCGAGGCGAAGAAGCCGCGCGCGATCCCGATCAACGGCAAGAGCAACGGCTCGACCGTGATCGAGAATCAGAAGGCCGCGTAACACGGTCGCTTCGACCGGAGGTCATTATTGTTGGAATTGTTGGATCGGGCGCCCCGGATGTTCCGGGGCGCTTTTATTTGTCTCAGTCGTTGATCGGCGGCGGTGGTGGCACTTTCGCCTTCACCGAAGCGGTCGTCGGCGGAGCGGGCGATGCAGAGGCCGGCGGGACCGATGCGGCGGCTGCGGCTGCAGGCGCCCCCGGGGCCGCGCCGGCAGGCTTCGACGCGGGCTGCGCGTCCGGCGCTGCTCCTGTCTTGATCTCAACCGCGTCGGCGGCGGTGCTCGGCACAGCATCCGTCTTCGCATGCTCGACCGACTTGCGCACATCCTCAGCAGGATTGCGCGCCGCGAGCTCCGCCGGTCGCGGCCGCGGCAGCGGCGGCAGCACGATCACGCTGGCGCGACTCGGATGTAGCACCGATGCGTGCGGTGAGCCGTGCGGCAGGCCGCTCTCGGCCGGCGGCAGGGCATCGAATTCCGTCACCGGGCCGTATGGCGGCAACACACCGTCTTGCTGTTCGCCGTAAGGCACCATCCCGATCCGGCCGTAAGGCGCCGGTCCGTAGGGTTCGTATGGCGCATAGGCGCCCGGGCCCGGAACGATGCGATTGACGTCGCGGATCGCGCCCGTGCGTGCATCGACGACGACGCGCATCAGGATGCCGCGATAATCGGTGGCGCGCAGCACATAGGTCGTGCCTTCGCGCAATGGCGGCGCCAAAGGATCGAATCCCGCCTTGCGCACAGTCCGCGTGATTTCATAGGCCGGCACAAACCCTGGCGGCGGCGCTGACGGCGACGGCGGCGAGGCGGGGACCTGTGCATGGCCGGCAGCAACGGCCGACAGCAGAAAACACAGCGCGAACGTGGATAATACTCTCGCACGCACGTTTCAGTCCCCTCCCCTGGTCCTCAGGCTACTCAAACGTCCATCTGAAGTTAACTGCAATTAGGGCGCCGCTTGGGCCAATTCAGGATTTTTTGCAAAGCGCCACAAAGCGCGCGATGTCATCGTCCGTCGTGGCAAAGGACGTCACCAGCCGAACCAGCACGGTGTCTGAATCGAGGTTCAAGCTCTCGCTCTTGCGCACGTAATAACTGGCCCCGGCCGCTTGCAGCTTCGCGTGCAGCGCGCGCGGCATCGTGACAAAGACGAGATTGGCCTCGACCGGCCAGGCCGGTTTCAACCCGACTGCGGTCAATTGCTCCGTCAAGCGATCGGCTTTGCCGTTGGCGCGCCGCGCCAGCGTCAGCCAGCGGTCCTCGGCGAGATAAGCTAAAAACTGCGCGGCAATGAAGCGATGCTTCGACAGAAGGTGCCCGGCCCGCTTGCGCCGTTCGCCGAGATAAATAGCCCGCGCCGGATCGAACACGACCACCGCTTCGGCCGCGAGCGCGCCGCCCTTCGTGGCGCCCAAGGACAAGACATCGATGCCGCAGCGCCAGGTCATCTGTGCCGGCGATGCGTTGAGCCGGACCAGCGCATTGGCAAAACGCGCCCATCCATATGCACGGCCATGGCGCGCGCATGCGCAATATCGGCGAGCGCCGCGATCTCGTCGGTGCGATAGACGGTGCCGGCCTCGCTCGCCTGGGTGATAGACAGCGCCGACGGGATCATCTGATGCGGGCGGTGCCCGCCATAGGCCGCGAGCGCCGCTTTAAGCGTCGCCGGCTCGATCTTGGCGCCGTTGCCGTTAAGCCCGACAAGCTTCAATCCGCCGCCAAAAAATTCGACCGCGCCGCATTCGTCGGTCGCGACATGGGACTCGGCATGGCAAAACACGACGCCCCAAGGCGGCGACACATGCGCGAGCGCCAGCGCGTTGGCTGCCGTGCCGGTCGGCACCAGGAACACCGCTACGTCGTGCTCGAAAATCTCCGCCAGGCGCCGCTCGACCGCTTTGGTCCAATCGTCGTCGCCGTAGCCGCGGGCATAACCCGAACTGGCCTTGGCGATGGCGTCCAGAATGGCGGGCTCGACCGGCGCGGTATTGTCGCTCGCAAAATTCATCGGGAGAGAACCCTAGCGTGGATTGCGGCCTGCGTAAGCGGCCCCAATCTTGATGGGAACATGATTGGAACCGGCTCACCCATTGCGCTTCCGCGCGTCCCGTGGTCCACTCAAAATGCGGACCATTGCGGAAACCTTCGCGGGTGGCGGCATGTTTTTCGCCGCGTGAGAGGGCTCGGCGCTTGTGCTCGGGCCGGGAATTTGCCATGTTCCGCATAGGACAGCATTGCTGTCCCAATTGGTGACCCGCAGAGCGCGCGCTTCTTCTTTTTGGACGAGGCAGACGCGCCGTAGGTCAGCCGCCAGGACGAGGGCGCGTCGGACGGCGGCAGAATAAGCAGCCATTGGCCGCCATGTGCGAGAGCATGCGGCACAAAGGTTGCCTCCAAGATTCCAAGGGCTCGCCCGGGCGCAGGACAGCGCAATCCTGCGCGGGGGCGAATTGCGTTGCGGCCATGATGACTGAGCCAGTTGTCGGGAGGCGGCGAGGAGCGCGAGTGGGACGATGACGGCGGAAGCGTTCGGCCTGTTTGATCCGGCGCAGGAAAAAGATTCCTGCGGCGTCGGTTTTATTGCCGATATCAAGGGCCGCAAGTCGCACAAGATCGTCGAGGACGCGATCACCATCCTGCTCAATCTGGAGCATCGCGGCGCCGTCGGCGCCGATCCGCGCGCCGGCGACGGCGCCGGCATTCTGGTGCAGATGCCGCACAGGTTCTTGGCCAAGAAGACCGCCGAGCTCGGCTTCGAATTGCCGCCACCCGGACATTATGCGGTCGGCGCTCTGTTCATGCCGCACGACGATGCCTGGCGCAAAGATGTCATGGACAGCTATGCTGAGGTCGCCGCGCAGGAGGGCATGAAGCTACTCGGCTGGCGCGATGTGCCGACCAACAATTCCACGCTCGGCGCCTCGGTGAAGCCGACCGAGCCGCGGCATATGCAGGTGTTTCTCGCGCGCAATGCGAAGCTCGCATCGGAGGACGATTTCGAGCGCCGACTCTACATTCTGCGCAAGACGATCTCGGCGACGCTTTACGGCAAGCGCGAGCGCAGCACGTCACACTATTATCCGTGCTCGCTCTCCTGCCGCACGCTGATCTACAAGGGCATGTTCCTCGCCGATCAGCTCGGCACGTATTATCCCGACCTGCACGATCCGGATTTCGAGAGCGCCCTGGCGCTGGTGCATCAGCGATTTTCGACCAACACCTTCCCGACCTGGTCGCTGGCGCATCCCTACCGCATGATCGCCCACAACGGCGAGATCAATACGCTGCGCGGCAACAACAACTGGATGGCGGCGCGTCAGGCTTCGGTGTCCTCGCCGAAATTCGGCGACGACATCAAGAAGCTGTGGCCGATCTCCTATGAAGGCCAGTCCGACACCGCCTGTTTCGACAATGCGCTCGAATTTTTGGTGATGGGCGGCTATTCGCTGGCGCACGCGGTGATGATGATGATTCCGGAAGCGTGGGCGGGCAACCGGCTCATGAGCGAGGAGCGCCGCGCGTTCTATGAGTACAATGCCGCGCTGATGGAGCCGTGGGACGGCCCGGCGGCGATCGCCTTCACCGACGGCCGGCAGATCGGCGCCACGCTTGATCGCAATGGCCTGCGCCCGGCGCGCTACCTCGTTACCAAGGACGACCGCATCATCATGGCATCGGAGACCGGCGTGCTGCCGGTGCCGGAGGAAGAGATCGCGACCAAGTGGCGGCTGCAGCCCGGCAAGATGCTCTTGGTCGACCTCGAGCAGGGCCGGCTTATTCCCGACGAAGAGATCAAGTCGCAATTGGCCAGGAGCCATCCTTACGGGGAATGGCTCAAGCGCACGCAGATCGTGCTGGAAGATCTGCCGTCGACCTCGGACGCGGCGCCGATCTCCAATCTGTCCCTGCTCGATCGCCAGCAGCTGTTCGGCTACACCCAGGAGGATTTAAAGATCCTGATGACGCCGATGGCGACGACCGGCGAGGAGGCGGTGGGCTCGATGGGCAACGACACGCCGATCTCGGCGCTGTCGGACAAGCCGAAGCTATTGTTCACCTATTTCAAGCAGAACTTCGCGCAGGTGACCAATCCGCCGATTGATCCGATCCGCGAGGAGCTGGTGATGAGCCTCGTCTCCATCATCGGCCCGCGGCCCAATCTGTTCGATCTCGAGGGCACGTCGAAGAGAAAGCGGCTGGAAGTTCAGCAGCCGATCTTGACCAACGCGAATCTTGAGAAGATTCGTGCGATTTCAGACATCGGCGACCATTTCAAGTCGCTCACTCTCGACACCACCTGGCCGGCCGAAAGCGGCGCCGCCGGCATGCAAGGCGCCATCGCGGACCTCTGCGCCAAGGCGGACGCAGCGGTGCGCGAGGGCATCAACATCATCATTCTGTCGGACCGCCGCGCCGGCGCCGATCGCATTCCGATCCCCTCGCTGCTCGCCTGCGCGGCCGTGCATCATCATCTGATCCGCGAAGGCCTGCGCACTTCCGTCGGCCTTGTCGTCGAATCCGGCGAGCCGCGCGAAGTGCATCACTTCTGTTGCCTGGCCGGCTATGGTGCCGAGGCGATCAATCCCTATCTGGCGTTCGAGACCCTGATCGCCATGAAGAGCGATCTGCCGCAAAAGCTCGATGATAAGGAAATCATTAAGCGCTACATCAAGTCGATCGACAAGGGCCTGCTCAAAGTGATGTCCAAGATGGGCATCTCGACCTATCAGTCCTATTGCGGCGCGCAGATTTTCGACGCCATCGGGCTCAAGTCGGATTTTGTCGCCAAATATTTCACCGGCACGGCCACCCGCATCGAGGGCGTCGGGCTTGCCGAAATCGCCGAAGAAGCGGTGCGACGCCACCAGGACGCGTTCAGCGACGCGCCGATCTATCGCGCCATGCTCGATGTCGGCGGCGAATATGCCTTCCGAGTGCGCGGCGAAGATCACGTCTGGAATGCGGCGACCGTCTCGGCGCTGCAGCACGCGGTGCGCGGTAATTCCTATGAGCGTTATCGCGAGTTCGCGCGCGCCATCAACGATCAGTCGAAGCGGCTTTTGACCATTCGCGGGCTGTTCCGCATCAAGTCCGCCGAGGAAGACGGCCGCAAGCCGGTGCCGCTGGAGGAGGTCGAGCCGGCCACCAACATCGTCCGGCGCTTCTCGACCGGCGCCATTTCGTTCGGCTCGATCTCGCGCGAGGCGCATACCACGCTCGCCATCGCGATGAACCGCATCGGCGGCAAGTCGAATACCGGCGAGGGCGGCGAGGAAGCCGACCGCTTCAAGCCGCTGCCGAACGGCGATTCGATGCGCTCGGCGATCAAGCAGGTTGCCTCGGGACGCTTCGGTGTCACCGCCGAGTATCTCGTCAACTCGGACATGATGCAGATCAAGATCGCGCAGGGCGCCAAGCCCGGCGAAGGCGGCCAACTGCCCGGTCACAAGGTCGACAAGATTATCGCCAAGGTGCGACACTCGACGCCGGGCGTCGGCCTGATCTCGCCGCCGCCGCATCATGACATCTACTCGATCGAGGATCTGGCGCAGCTGATCTTTGATCTAAAGAACGTCAATCCGGACGGCGATGTCTCGGTGAAGCTCGTCTCCGAAGTCGGCGTCGGCACCGTGGCCGCCGGCGTGTCGAAGGCGCGCTCCGACCATGTGACCATCGCCGGCTATGAGGGCGGCACCGGCGCTTCGCCGCTGACCTCGATCAAGCACGCCGGCTCGCCCTGGGAGATCGGGCTTGCCGAGACGCATCAGACGCTGGTTGCCAATCGGCTGCGCGGCCGCATCGCCGTACAGGTCGACGGCGGCATCCGCACCGGCCGCGACGTCGTGGTCGGCGCCCTGCTTGGCGCCGACGAATTCGGCTTCGCCACCGCGCCCCTGATCGCGGCCGGCTGCATCATGATGCGCAAGTGTCATCTCAACACGTGCCCGGTCGGTGTCGCGACGCAGGACCCGGTGCTGCGCAAGCGCTTCACCGGCCAGCCCGAGCATGTCATCAACTACTTCTTCTTCGTCGCCGAAGAGGTGCGTGAACTGATGGCGCGGATGGGCTATCGCACCTTCAACGAAATGATCGGCCAGATGCAGATGTTCGATCGGCAAAAGCTGATCGCGCATGGCAAGGCAAGCGGGCTCGATTTCTCAAAACTGTTCACCAAGCCGGAGGTGCCGAACGATGTCGCCATCTACAATTGCGAGGTTCAGGACCACAAGATCAGCGATGTCCTCGACCGCAAGCTGATCGCGCAGTCGCGGCCGGCGCTGGAGCGCCGCGCGCCGGTGCATCTGCACTTCCCGATCAATAATGTCGACCGCACCGTCGGCGCCATGCTGTCGGGCGAGATCGCGAAGCGCTATGGTCACGACGGGCTGCCGCACGACACGATCGTCGTTCAGTTCAAGGGTACCGCCGGCCAGAGCTTCGGCGCCTTCCTCGCGCGCGGCATCACCTTCGAGCTGCATGGTGATGCCAACGACTATGTCGGCAAGGGATTGTCCGGCGGCCGTATTATCGTGCGTCCGCCCGTAGAGTCCGGCATCGTGCCCGAAGAGTCGATCGTCGTCGGCAATACCGTGCTTTATGGCGCGATCGAAGGGGAATGCTACTTCCGCGGCATCGCCGGCGAGCGCTTCGCCGTACGCAATTCCGGTGCAACGGCCGTGATCGAGGGCGCCGGCGACCATTGCTGCGAATATATGACCGGCGGCGTGGTCGTCGTGTTGGGACCGACCGGGCGCAATTTCGCGGCCGGCATGTCGGGCGGCATCGCCTATGTGCTCGACGAGGACGGCACCTTCGAATCGCGCTGCAATATGGCGATGATCGAACTCGAGCCGATGCCCGGCGAAGAAGACATCAATGCCAAGATCTTCCATCACGCTCGTGACCTGGAGGCGCACGGGCTGGTCGACGTGATGTCGGACATGAGCCGCTTCGACGCCTACCGCCTGCATCATCTGATCACGCGACACGAGCGCTTCACCGGCTCGACCGTGGCGAGAAAGATATTGGACGACTGGAAAACGTGGTATCCGAAATTCCGCAAAGTCATGCCGGTCGAGTACCGCCGCGCGCTCAACGAGATGAAAGCGGCGGCCATCGCGGCGGAATGACGCCGCCAAGGACCAACAAGAGCAACAAGAACAAATAAGAACAAAAGCAACGATTAGAATTCGGCAAGAAAGTTTCCGCTTTGGGCAAGATCACCGGCTTCCTCGAATACGAGCGTGAGGACCGCGACTACGAGCCGGTCGCGCAGCGCGTGCGCCATTGGCGCGAATTCGTGCTGCCGATGGCGGAGAAGGACTATATCACGCAAGCCGCGCGCTGCATGAATTGCGGCGTGCCCTATTGCCAGGGCACGGGCTCGGTCGCGCCCGGCACGCCCGGCTGCCCGGTCAACAATCAGATCCCCGACTGGAACGACCTCGTTTATCACGGCGACTGGGACGAGGCGGCGCGCAATCTGCACTCGACCAACAATTTTCCGGAAGTCACCGGCCGCGTCTGTCCGGCGCCGTGCGAAGCCTCCTGCACGCTCAACATTAACGAGAACCCGGTCACCATCAAATCGATCGAATGCGCAATCGCCGATCGCGCCATCGCGCAGGGGCTCAAGCCCGAACCGCCGACCGTGCTCACCGGCAAGAAGGTCGCCATTATCGGCTCAGGACCGGCAGGGCTCGCCTGTGCGCAGCAGCTCGCGCGCGTCGGCCACGAGGTCCATGTCTATGAAAAATGGGCCAAGGCCGGCGGCCTGCTGCGCTACGGCATTCCCGACTTCAAGATGGAAAAGATCCACGTCGACCGGCGCATCGCGCAGATGGAGGCCGAAGGCGTCGT
>JAJPJB010000013.1 GCA_021324465.1 Hyphomicrobiaceae bacterium | reverse complement strand
GTCGGTCTGACCGAGGCGGCCGCACGTGCCGCGGGGCATGCCGTCCGTGTCTCGACAATCGGTCTCGACCAGGTGCCGCGCGCCCTTGCGGCCCGCGACACGCGGGGGCTCATCAAGCTCGTCGTCGATAGTGGCAACGGCCGGCTGCTCGGCGCGCACATCCTGGCGCCCGAGGGCGCCGACAGCATCCAGACCGCAGCGCTGGCGATCCGGCAAGGTCTCACGGTCGACGACCTCGCCGATACGATCTTTCCGTATCTCACCACAGTTGAGGGCCTGAAACTCGCTGCGCTCGGCTTTGCGAAGGACGTGGCGAAGTTGTCATGCTGTGCTGGGTAAAGCGATTTTGGCCTCTGCGCGCGCGGCGGCGATCTCTGGCACCCAGCGCCTGACAGAGCGCCCATCCGGATCAAACTTCTCGCCCTGCAGGAAGAAAATCAGCCGGACGATGCTGCTTTGCCCGGATGTAACCTCTTCATGTCATGATTTTGGCAGCAGCACCTGGTCAATAACGTGAATCACGCCGTTCGATTATTTCACGTCGACAAAGGTAACGCGCTGATTTAGAAGCGCAGGTTTTTCGGCGCCAATGAAGAATCGTCTCGCCGATCCGTCAGAAATTCGCGCTCATGACTTCGAACACGCATTTCGACGATCTGCGCGGCGCTCGGTTTCCGCGTCTATCGACAACGATCGGTCGATTTTCGATATATGCAACACACGAACCGGCTATCAGCCTCATGGCGACTTGCAACAACGGAGGTGCAGCATGGAAATGGCATATCGAGAGCGGTGGCGGGCTGAGATTGCCGAGCTGCAAAGGATCTTGTCTGGGTTTGACTTAAGAGAGGAGTGCAAGTGGGGCAAGCCCTGCTATACAATGGATGGAAAAAACGTCGTTATCATACAGGGCTTCAAAGAATATTGCGCGTTGGGATTCTTTCAGGGTGCGCTGCTGAAGGACCCGAAAAAGCTGCTGGTGCAGCTCGGGCGGGTTCAGGCGGCCCGGGTGATGAAGTTCACCAGCGCCAAGGAGATTGCGACGAAGGCGGCCACCATCAAGGCCTATGTGCGCGAGGCCATGGCGGCCGTGAAGGCCGGAATGAAGGTCGAGACGAAGCCCCCACAGTTACCTGTGCCCGAGGAGTTGAAGGAGAAGTTCCGCAACGATCCGCGGTTCAAGCGCGCGTTCGAGGCGCTGACCCCGGGTCGGCAAAGGGGATACCTATTTCACTTCACCGGCGCGAAGCAATCTGCGACGCGGACCGCGCGGATCGAGAAGGCCATGCCCGCGATCTTCGAAGGTCGAGGGTTCCTGGAGCGGCGATAAATCGTGACAACTTCGACCGACGCGGCTGTACGATCGCCTTCCAAGATTACACCTGCCCCTTAGTGAGTCTATGCCGCCGGAATGAGATCGCCGCGCTCTTGAGTGAGCGCAGCATCTGACGCGATTGAAACGGGCGCGCTGGAGGGTGCTTCGCTGTTCCTCAAGACAGCCGAGAGATGCGCGGGCTGCGAACGCCGCCGGCTATTCGCAACGATCCAAAGCCAGACGCAGCGCCGCACCGACCCTATCCAATGCGTCGGAATGTCTTGACATGTCGGATATTTCCGACGCAATATGAACCGACGGCATTCCGTTTTCACGAGGCAGAATGTATGGCTGGCATTGACAGGTTCGCGTGCATCACCGTTGCTGTAAGAGACCAGAACGAAGCGCTCGTTTGGTTCACCGAGAAACTGGGCTTCGTGAAGCGGGTCGACCGGCGTGATCCGGAAATACGCTTCCTCACTGTGTCTCCGCAAAAGCAGCCGGACCTTCAGGTCATCCTCGCATCGTGGTTCCCTGACCACGTCGGAAAAAACGCGACAGCAGTTCTCCACACGGATAACTGCCGCAAGACGTATGAAGAGCTCATGCGCCGTGGTGTGGAGTTCACCAAGAGCCCGCAGCCGAAGCCGTATGGCCTCCAGGCCGTCTTTAAGGATCTACACGGAAACCACTATGCTCTGGTCGAGCCTGGATACACGCCATGAACGAAGTCGATATCTTTTCAGTGCTGGCGAACCCCGTTCGACGGGAAATTCTCGTGCGCTTGCGGCGCGGGCCACGTATCGCAAGCGAGCTGGCACAGGGATTTGAAATCGGCCGACCAGCAGTCTCCGAGCATCTTCAAGTGCTTCGCAAAGCGAGACTGGTTCGCGAGAAGCCCCGCGGGCGGGAACGGTACTATTACCTCGATCCGCGGCCGCTCTCGGAAATCGGACTGTGGCTCAAAGCTTTCGACAAATACTGGAAGCAGCGGCTGAACGCGCTGGATGCTCTACTGAGTGAAAGCAAAAACAGATGAGCGCGCCCGCACGAATCCAATTAGAATACAGCTACGCGCATCCGCCCTCAAAGGTATGGAAGGCGCTGACCGATCCAAGCCTGCACGCCCGCTGGTGGGCCGCCGGCGACGTACGCCCTGTGGTCGGTCATAGATTTGATCTCGATATGGGACCTTGGGGGAAGCAACCCTGCGAAGTGCTTCAAGCAGAGCACGAGCGGCTTCTGAAATATCGCTTCGCTACCGGCACGCTCGATACGACAATTACGTGGGAGCTCATTCCCGAGGATGGCGGTACGCGCCTAAGGCTCACCCACGAGGGATTTAATCTCGATTCGCCGCTGGGACGGAAAGCCTTGGAAGGCATGAAGCCAGGGTGGCCAAAGGTTCTTACGCGGCTAGAGATCTTGCTTGGAAATGGAGCGTTCGAACAGGCGCATTGCCATTGAAGCATTCGAAAGAATCAAGGTCGAGATTTTGACCTGCCCAGTTTTTCCCGGACCACGGCTAACTTGAGAGGGCGCCCACTGAACTGCTCCCCATCCTTGGCTTCGGCGCGTGAACGAAACCATTCGAGGCTGAGGCATTCGTCGCGGAACGTGCCATTGAAGCTCTCGATGACACCGTTCTGCCAGGGCTTGCCGGGCTCGCTCAACGCGGTGCTGATCCCCTGCGTGATGTGATGATCCAGGACAACAGCGCTCGCGAACGCAGCGCCCGGTGAGGCAAACCGCGCAATCTCGCTTTGCCACTGGTATTTGAGCGAAGTGGGGCAGATCACGAGCACGCGCGAGACGCCGAAATGTTGCGCCAAGATCTCCGTTGCGGCGATCGCCTGGATGGTCTTGCCCAGTCCCATGTCGTCGCCGATCAGCGCCCGGCCGGCCCGGGCCGCGAACAGCGCGCCCTCGGCCTGATAGGATAGAGCGGCGCCTTCAGGAGCGTCTGCAGCCCGGGATCGGCGGCACCTTGCGGGAAAAGCTGATCGAGCTTCGAGGCCCGTCGTTCCGCGTCCCGTTTTCCGGCAATGAAATCGAGCGCATCGTCATAGGCGCGGAGCTCATGACCGCTCTTGGATGCCTTGGCCATGAAAGACTCCAGTTCGCCAAAGCAGTCGTCCGGAAGCATGCCGTCGCGGTCGGAGTCGAACAAAGCGGCGGCGGCCTCCTTCACTGCCGGCGGGCAATCCGTCCCGGCACGAAAATGGACGCGGCGTTTGCCGTCATTACGTAAATAGAGCTCGGAAAATGCGGGTTGATAGCCCCGCGCGAATGCCGTCTTGGCGCCGCGCTTCTTCTCCAGTTGGGCAAGCGTGAACTCGATGTGCTTACAGGTGCCCAGCTCGCTGGTGGAGTAGTCGGGGCATGAACAGAAATTGCCGCCCGGCCCCAAGCCTCGAATCGCCACGCGATATCTCGAATTCGAAACAGGATTGCTGACCCGAAACTCCGAGAAAAACGGTTCACTGGTCAGGTTCTCAAGCCCGAAGTTCTGTTCGCGGCCGAACTGGCGGCGCAAGCGGCGTTGCCAGTCCACAGGCGATAGATCAGCGGGCGCGTGGGTGCGCGAGAGCTTGGGTTCCTTGTTTGGCTTGGCCGCCGATTTCAGCCTTCGGCGCTGGAGTGTTTTCATCGAGATATTTTCCGCTCAGCATCGGCTTCTTGCGAGATATCGATTTGCCACACCAGGGCAGATCGCGGGCTTCGGAGTCTAACGGCTGCGCCAATCCTCCAACCCAAGCCCGCCCACGCGAATGAACTCCCGTGCATTGTGCGTCACTATTTTGAGTCCGCGGCGCAAGGCACAAGCCGCGAGCAGCAGATCATATGCTCCTATCGGCATACCTTGGCTGTTCAAACTCGCGCGCAATTGTGCTGCCACACGGGCGTCTTCGCGCTCGAACGGCAAGACGGAGATTGTATTCAGAAGCGTCCGCATCGCTTCGCGCACGCGCGGCGCCAAGTCAGGATTGCGCGCCAGCCCGTACTCGACTTCCATCTCCGTGATTACCGAAACCGCCAATTGCGGCGGCGCCTCCTGACGAAGCCGCGTCATCACGGCCCGTTCGCCGCGCGCGAAGTCGCTCAGCACATTGGTATCGAGGAGATATTTCACGAAAAGGCATCTTCACGCGGTGGCAACAATTCGCCGCGGTACGATTCGAACGGCGGCGTGTCGGGAGCGCCCTGCCACTCCAGAATCAGTGACGGCCAGCCGGGGCTGCCGAGCGTCTTCTTGTCCAGCCATTCGCGCAGCGCCTTACGGATCAGCCCGCTGCGCGTCTCTCCCAGTTTCTTGGCCGTTCGGTCCAGTTCCTTGGCCGTTTTATCGTCGAGATAGAGGTTGAAGTTCATGGGGCATCACCGGAGACAAGATATAACTTACTACAGGTTATATCCGAACGCCGATCGTGGCAAGCACAATCAGGGCGGCTTGATCCGTTCATCGCGGTTGCCAATCGCCGTCAAATCAATGGCTTGGAGAAATAAGGGCGCTGGGTAACGTTGGACTGCGAAATGATGAATGAGCCATCCTGCAACGCTCCATTTTTCTGCGCTATTCCCCTCCAGGGTCATCCACGGTATCCCACTCCCCTCACTCCCACTCGATTGTTCTGAGCCATCAGAATACGCTGATTTTTCAGCGCAAATTTTTTCTGCACACGACGAAGAACCGGCTCGCCGATCCGTCAGAAATTTGCGCTCTTGATTTCAAACACGAATTTCGCCAATCCACGATTCGCCCAGTTTCAGCGACTATCAGTATCGATCGCGGGAATTTCTTGAATTCATCGGTCAAGCAGGCACGTGAGCGGGCGGCAATAAAGACCGTCAGCCGTCGCCATCCAATAGCCTGCTCCGACGTTGCCAACCGTTAGTCGGACGCGCGCTCCAGCATCTGAGCCACGACGCGCGCGAGTGCGCGGCGAGGCGGCCGTGCGTGTTCCGTCCAAACCGCTGGCGTCGATTGGTGCCGTTCGTCCTTGCGGCTCCAATCGGCGCCGCGGCGGAGCAGTAAGTCGACGACGACGGTCTGGCCTTGGCCAGCGGCCGTATGCAGCGGCGTGGCCGTCCAATGGCTACCCGGCGGCGAGGCATGAATGTCGACGCCACGGTCGAGCAAGAACTGGACGACCTTGGTCTGTCCGCACATGGCGGCGAAGACAAGGGCCTGCTCGGCAGCGACCCGGCGATCGGATGCGAGCGGCAGGAATGAGGGAACAGGTGGGGCTGGCGCCTCGTCCTTGAGTCCTTCCAGCCAGGCGCACAGCCACGTCATGCGCCCAGCAGCCGCAGCGAAGATAGGATTGTCCGTACGCGCCCCGCGGGAAAGCAGCACCTCTGCGCAATCAA
The DNA here is from genome assembly GCA_021324465.1 of Hyphomicrobiaceae bacterium. GTDB lineage: Bacteria > Pseudomonadota > Alphaproteobacteria > Rhizobiales > Xanthobacteraceae > BOG-931. Next base: position 24,458 of record JAJPJB010000013.1, on the reverse strand, counting down.
GCGTGCCGAAGGTTAGTGCTGTCGCGAGTGGAGAGCCATCCCCCGCCGGGCCGTCCACTGCCGCACCCGCTGAGCACAACAACGCGACGAGGCGGCCGCCGGTACCCGCCTCCTGTGGATGGTCCGACGACGCGACTAGGCCCAAGGTCGTGCTCCAAGCGGTTTCGGTCGCGTCGAGTTGCGCGTCAACCTCTGCACCCGCGGCTAACAAAATCGCCGCTATGGCGTCGGCGTTCGGCACTGGCGACTGCAATTCCTCCTCGATGCCGTTTGCCGAGACGTAGTGGAGCAGGGTCGCGTGATGGCTGGACGCCGACCGCGCGTGGACAAGACCAGGCTCCGCGGCCAACTCGGCGCGCAGGCCGGCAGCATCGCCCGTGATGATTGCCTTTGCCGCCCGCCTGAATGCCGGCGCCTCGATGGCGAGAATCTCGTCGATGGTGGCCACGATCACCTCCTGATCATCCAAGCTTGTTCGACGAATCACGACACGTCGACGCTCGAACTCGGCCCCCTTACGGTTTTTTCGTATGTGATGCCGCGGTTGTGCTGGAAGGAACCGGCGGTCTAGCGACGACTGTCTACCAATATTGCTGAGACAACATCGAACTTGCCACGCTGCACTATCCGAAACTACACCACAGTACTCCCCTCACTCCCACTCGATTGTCCCCGGCGGCTTCGATGTCACGTCGTAGACGACGCGATTGACGCCTTTGATCTCGTTGATGATGCGGGTGGCTACGGCGCCGATGAAGCCCATGTCGAAGGGGTAAAAATCTGCGGTCATGCCGTCCGTCGAGGTCACTGCGCGCAGACCGACGACATAATCATAGGTGCGATAGTCACCCATGACGCCGACGGTGCGCACCGGCAGCAGCACAGCAAAAGCCTGCCAGATGTTATCGTAGAGGCCGGCGCGGCGGATTTCTTCAATGAAGATGTTGTCGGCAAGCCGCAAGATGTCGAGCTTTTCCCGTGTGATGCAGCCGGGGCAGCGAATCGCAAGGCCCGGCCCCGGAAACGGATGGCGGCCGACGAAAGCCTCCGGCAGGCCAAGCTCGCGGCCGAGCGCGCGCACTTCGTCCTTGAACAATTCGCGCAGCGGCTCGACGAGCTCCATGTTCATGCGCGCGGGCAGGCCGCCGACATTGTGATGGGACTTGATGGTGGCCGAAGGTCCGCCGGCGAACGACACGCTCTCGATCACGTCGGGATAGAGCGTGCCCTGCGCCAGAAAATCCGCACCGCCGAGCTTCCTTGCCTCGGCCTCGAATACGTCGATGAACAATTTGCCGATGGTCTTGCGCTTGGCCTCCGGCTCATCGACACCATCGAGCGCTTTGAGGAAAAGCTCGGCAGCATCGACATGAACGAGCGGAATATTGTAGTGGCCGCGAAAAAGCGCCACCACGTTTTGCGCTTCGCCCAAGCGCAGGAGCCCGTGATCGACAAAAACGCAGGTGAGCTGCTCGCCGATCGCTTCATGGACGAGCACGGCAGTGACTGCCGAGTCCACGCCGCCGGACAAGCCGCAGATCACCCTGCCCTTGCCGACTTGGCGGCGGATCTTGTCCATCGCTTCGAGCTTGAACGCGCGCATCGTCCAGTCGCCGGTGCAGCCGGCAATCTTGCGCACGAAATTGCGCAGGATGGCGGCGCCGTGCGGCGTGTGCACGACCTCCAGGTGAAATTGCGTGGCGTAGAACTTGCGCCGGTCGTCGCCGATCATGGCGATCGGCGCATTAGGCGACGTGCCGATCACCTTAAAACCTTTGGGCAGCGCTGTGACGCGATCACCGTGGCTCATCCAGACCGGATATTTTTGGCCGACCTGCCACACGCCGTCGAGCAGCGGCGATGAATCCACCACTTCGATCTCGGCGCGGCCGAATTCGCGATGGTGCCCGCCCTCGACCCTGCCGCCGAGCTGCGCCGCCATGACCTGCTCGCCATAGCAGATGCCGAGCACCGGCACGCCCGCCGCATAGATCGCGGTCGGCGCAAGCGGCGCAGCGTCATCGAGCACCGAAGCCGGCCCACCGGAAAGTATGACGCCTCTGGGTTTCATCGCGCGGAACGCCGATTCCGCTTTCTGGAACGGGACGATTTCGCAATAGACCTTGTCCTCGCGCACCCGCCGCGCAATGAGCTGGGTGACCTGCGAGCCGAAATCGACGATCAGAATCTTGTCGTGGGAGTGCGAATCTTGCTGCGCCATAGCGGGTTCTACGGCAAGTGCAGTGGTCTGTCGAGACTGCGCGGCATAGACCGTTCAAGCACCAAAACTACGCGCTCCGCCGCAGCATGCCGACAAAAAACCCGTCGGTCCCGGTCCGGCGCGGCGTCATCAACAGGCCCTGCTCGGACATAAGCACGGCTTGGGCGAAAGAATAGGCGCGCTCGCCCAGCGCCGTGACCACATTGGCGGGCTTTTCCACGGAAAAATCGGGATGGCGGGCGATAAAGGCGCGCATTTGGTCGCCGTTTTCCTCATTCAGCACGGAACAGGTGATGTAGGCGATGCGCCCGCCCGGTTTGACCAGGGCGCGGGCGCGATGCAGCACGGCCTCCTGTTGCGCAAGCCGATCGGTCAGAGCGCCGGGCCGCACTCGCCATTTGGCATCGGGATTGCGACGCCAAGTGCCGGTGCCGGTGCAAGGCGCATCAATCAGCACGAGATCAGCGCGGCCCATGAGATCGGCAAGCACGTCAGCTTCGCCACGCGGTGTGCGGACCTGGACATTGCGGACGCCGGCACGGCTCAGGCGCTCATGGATCGCGACCAGACGGCGCTTGTCGCTGTCGGTCGCATAGATCTGTCCGCGGTTTTCCATGGCCGCGGCGAGTGCGAGGGTCTTGCCGCCGGCGCCGGCGCAGAGATCGATCACCTGCTCGCCCGCCTTTGCCGCGGCGAGCAAGGCGGCAAGTTGCGAGCCCTCGTCCTGCACTTCGGCCTGACCCTTGAGAAATGCCGGTTCGGCGTGGATCGCTGGACTTTTTGCATCGGCGCCAAGTCGGATGCGCAGCCCGACGGGCGACCATTGTGTCGGCTGGGCGTTGAGATGCGCAAGCCTCGGCAGGACCTCTTCCGGCTCGGCGGCGAGCGTATTGACGCGCAGATCGAGCGGCGCACGGCTTGCCAGCGCCGCGCCTTCCGCGGCTCGATCATCACCGAAGACTTTCGCCAACAATGGGTCGAGCCACTCCGGAAAATCGCCCAGCACCGGAGGCGGAACCACGGCGGCCGGGTCAGACTGCAGCGCAGCTCTTTCAGCGTCGGTCAAGGGCGCGGGCGCAAAGCGGCCGCCCCGGCACAGCGCCGCGATCTCCGCAACGTCGAGCTTGCGCTCTCGGCGCAGCATACCGAGCAGCACGGCGCGCGGGCTAGCGTCGCCCATGATGAAGGCCGAAGACGCCTTGCGGCGCAGCGCGTCGTAAACGAGCCCGGCAATGGCGGCGCGATCGCCCGCACCCGCAAAACGATGCGACAGGCCCCAGTCCTTGAGCGCATCGGCCGCCGGGCGCCGCCGTGCATCAATATCGGCAAATATTTCGATCGCGGCCGAAAGCCGTGCGGAAGGCGTCATGACCAATATTAGCGCGCCGATCTCGGCAGCGTCACGGCTGCGCTACACGTCGGCACTGCAAAGAACGACCTCACGGCAGCGTCAAGACCTCGACAATATAAATGGCCCACATCACCGCAAGCACCACCGCGGAGACAGCAAACAGCGCACCGCGCAGCCGCACGATATTGCTCGTGACGTGCACATAGGCGTGCGCAATACGGAACAGCACAAAGATCCAGGCCAGTACCACAAACACAACGCCGGCAAGGTGCGTGACATATTCGAGAACGGTCAGCGCATAGAACAGGACCGGCAATTCGAACTGATTGGAAAAGGCGTTGGCGACTTGCGTCGTGCGCTTCGGCCATTTCGGCTCGCGCAAGGCGACATCTTCCGGCCGCACTGCGCCGGTCGCAAAATCGCGCGTGCGCATCGGCGCCATGACAAACAGCAAGACGAAGGTAAGGACCACCTCGACGAATAACGGCAGCAGAATCGCTTGAACGGACATCGCTCCCCCTCGAATGACCATCTTTTAGATGATGTCTCAGCACAGCGGGTTCACGCTCATTCCCGCGAAAGACAGTATCCACCATCTCTCCAACACACGGTCTCGATCCCCGCTTTCGTGGCCACCAGCACAATATCGACTTGATCTCGCCTGAGGCCTCATCCTTTACAGCTTCACGCTGATTGCCGTCTCGCCGTCCTCGTCGACAAAAGCGCTGCGCCAAGTTTTGCCGTCGAACAGCGCCCGGCGCACCGCTTCCGCCGTGCCGCCATGATTGAGATTGGCGGTGATCAGAGTGCCGCCCGTACGCAGCAGGCCGCGCAGCGTCCTGTGCAGCGAAGTCACCGGCGTGCCGCCATCAAAGAAGACGACATCATAGCCGGGATCGAGCGTCGGCAATACGCTTGCGAAATCGCCTTCATGCACGGTGATACGATGGTCCACGCCGGCGGCCGCGAAGTTCTCGCGCGCAAGCTGGACGTGATCGGGATCGCGCTCGATCGTATCGACGGTGGCATCCGGCGTGCCGGAAGCAAAGGAAAGAGCCGTATAGCCCAGCGCCGTGCCCAACTCCAAAATGCGGCGCGCATTGGCAACACCGGCCAGGGCCGCCAAGAGCGGACCATTGTCATAGGGGTAGGCGCTGCAGCGATGCTTGGCGCGATGCGCATCGGTCGCCGCGCGTATTTTCGCAAAGGGATCGGCAGCCGGGCCCGCCATTGGCCACCTTAATCGCGGCTTGGATAATTCGGGCTCTCGCGCGTAATGGTGACGTCGTGGACGTGGCTCTCGCGCAAACCCGCGCCGGAGATGCGCACGAACTCGGCCTTGGCGTGAAGCTCGGCGAGATTCCTGGCTCCGACGTAACCCATTGCGGCGCGCAAGCCGCCGGCGAGCTGATGCAGGACATTAGCCACCGGACCCTTGTATGGCACCTGACCCTCGATCCCTTCCGGCACGAGCTTGAGCGTGTCCTTGATCTCCTGCTGGAAGTAGCGGTCGGCCGAGCCGCGCGCCATCGCGCCGACCGAGCCCATGCCGCGATAAGTCTTGTAGGAGCGGCCCTGATACAGGAATACCTCGCCCGGCGTTTCATCGGTGCCCGCAAGCAGCGAGCCGACCATGGCGCAGTCGGCCCCGGCGGCAAGCGCCTTGGCGAGATCGCCGGAATATTTGATGCCGCCGTCCGCAATCACCGGCGTGTTGGTCTCGCGCGCGACTTCGACCGCGTCCATGATCGCGCTGAGCTGCGGCACGCCGACGCCGGCGACGATGCGCGTGGTGCAGATCGAGCCGGGCCCGATGCCGACCTTGATCGAGTCGGCGCCGGCATCGATCAGTGCGCGGGCGGCTTCCGCGGTCGCGATATTGCCGGCAACCACTTCCACCGCGTTGGAGAGGCGCTTGATGCGGGTGACAGCATCGAGCACGCGACGCGAATGGCCGTGTGCGGTATCGACCACGACGAGATCGACGCCGGCGTCGATCAAGGCTTCGCTGCGCGCATAGCCCGCCTCGCCGACCGAGGTCGCGGCCGCTACCCGCAACCGCCCCTGCTCGTCCTTGCAGGCATTGGGATAGGCGACCGCCTTCTCGATATCCTTGACGGTAATGAGACCGACGCAGCGGTACTGGCTGTCGACGACCAGAAGCTTCTCGATGCGATGCTGATGCAGCAGCCGCTTGGCCTCATCCTGACTGACGCTTTCGCGGACCGTGACCAGGTTGTCCTTGGTCATCAGCTCAGAGATTTTCTGCCGCTTATCGGTGGCAAAGCGCACGTCGCGATTGGTGAGGATGCCGACAAGCCTGCCGGGAATCTTGCCGCTATGGCCGTTGCCGCCGCCTTCGACCACCGGGATACCGGAAATGCGGTGCTCTTGCATCAGCGCCAGTGCATCGGCGAGCGTCGCATCCGGCCGGATGGTGACCGGGTTTACCACCATGCCGGATTCGAACTTCTTCACCTGCCGCACCTGCGCGGCCTGCGCCTCGGGCTCGAGATTGCGATGAATGACGCCGATGCCGCCGTTCTGCGCCATGGCGATCGCCATGTTGGCCTCGCTCACCGTGTCCATGGCCGAGGCGGCGATCGGCAGATTGAGCTGGATGTTGCGGGTGATGCGGGAGCGGATATCAACCTCGGACGGCATTACGTCCGACAAACCCGGCTTCAACAGCACTTCGTCGAAGGTATATGCTTCAGGAAAACGGTCCTTTGAAATTGCTGCCATCGCCAACTCCGCAGGGCCCGCAGTCGAGCCAGCATATAAATGTGACGCCGGGCGAACGGCAGAAAGTGGCCTTGTCCGCCGACTCGCTTCGGGCCTTTTCGGCCCGCATTTGGGTTGGCGGCGGTCGATAGCACGCCTTGGATGGAATGAATAGGCCCTATTGGGCGAAAAACAGAGAGGAACGCGATGAAAAGGGGGATGAATCGCCGTCAATTCGGCATGGGTGCATTGTCGGGCGCATTGTCGGCGAGCATGGCGCTTGCCAGCGGGCGACGCGTGCAGGCGCAATCCGCAGCCGTGAAAATCCGGGTCGGCTGGGTCGTGGTACCGGCCTCGACCGCACCCCTGGTGCTGGAGAAGAAGGACATCCTTAGGCATTTCGGCCGGTCCTATGTGGCCGAGGCGACCCGCTTCGAAGGCACACCGCCGGTGATCACGGCGCTTGCCGCCGGCGAGCTTGATATCGGGCCACTGGCATTTTCGTCCTTCGGGCTCGCGATCCAGAACGCGCATATGGACGATCTGCGGGTCATCTGCGATGAGATTCAGGACGGGGTGCCGGGCCACGGCACCAACGAATTCATGGTCCTCAAGGACGGGCCGATCAAAACCGTCACCGACCTGAAAGGCAAAGTGCTGGCGACCAATGCGATGGGCAGCGCGGTCGATATCGCGATGCGCGCGATGCTGCGGCGAAATGGATTGGAGGCCAACAAGGACTACACCGTGGTTGAGGCGCCCTTCCCGGCCATGCGGGCGATGCTCGCCGAGCGCAAGGCCGACCTCATCAGCGCCGTGCCGCCCTTCTCGCTTGATCCTGATCTGCGCGCCATGGCGCGCACCTTGTTCACACAAAAGGATTCATTCGGCATCACGCAGCTCACGATGTGGACCGCACGCACCGGCTTCATCCGCGAACGTCGCGCCGCTTTGGTCGATTTTCTGGAAGACACCGTGCGCGCGATCCGCTGGTACACCGATCCGAGCAATCACGAGGAGGCGGTCGCCATCGTGGCCAAGCTCAACAAAGCCCCGCCGGCGCGGATGGACTGGGCCTTCTCCAGCCGCGATCAGTTCCGCGACCCGAACGGCATACCTAATCTAAAGGCGCTGCAGAGCAATCTGCGGCAGCAGAAGGAAGTCGGCCTACTCAAGGACGATATCGACGTGCAAAAGTATTCCGACTTGAGCATGGTCGAGGAAGCTGCCAAACGGCTGACATAAATTCGCGGGAGAGGCTGACCCGCAATTCCGCCGCGAGGCTCTGATTCCGCAGATACCGTCCAGTTCCTATGACCGGATCGTGGCGCTGATCATCGCGGCTGCACTGTTCATGGAGAAGCGGCTGCACTGTTCATGGAGAATATGTATTCGACGGTGATGGCGACCGTTCTGCCGGCGATCGCGCGGGCGGAAAGCAGCGTAAGCCGAGGTCGCCAACGCGAAGGAAGGTTCTCAGGTTGCGGTGTTCTCGCCGCGAAAGCCGCGCGCCAACAGATAAAGCTCGGCCGAGTCGGCGCGGCTCGCCGGCGGCTTGACGTGACGGACGGTTTCAAAATCGCGCTTGAGCTCGGACAGTAGCGCCACCTCCGTTCCACCCTGCAGCACCTTGCAGAGAAAGGCACCGCCTTTGTTGAGCACTTCGCCAGCAAATTGCGCCGCGGCTTCGGCCAGCGCCATGATGCGCAGGTGATCGGTTTGGCGATGGCCGGTGGTATTGGCCGCCATATCGGAAAGGACGATATCGGCTTTGCCGCCCAGCATCACCTTGAGCCTGTCGGGCGCGGTCGCGTCGAGAAAATCGAGTTGCAAGAACTGGACGCCGGCAATCGGCTTCAGCTCCAGAATGTCGAGCGCGATCACCCGGCCATTCGGGCCGACACGGCGCGCCGCGATCTCGCTCCAGCCGCCGGGGGCCGCGCCAAGATCGACGACGCGGGCACCTCGCTTGAGGAGATGGTACTTGTCATCGATCTCGATCAGCTTGAACGCGGCGCGCGAGCGAAAGCCCTCGCGCCTGGCGCGGGCCACGTAAGGATCGGCGAGCTGGCGCTCGAGCCAGGCGCGTGAGGACAATGTGCGGCGCTTGTCGTCCTTGAGCCGCGGCACTAAGCCTCTCCCCACACGCTATCCTCGCGCATCATCTCGACCAGCATGCCCTCGCGCAGGCCGCGATCGGCAACGCGCAAGCGCGGGCAGGGAAAGGCACGGCGGATCGCGTCGAGAATGGCGCAGCCAGCGAGCACGAGATCGGCGCGCTCGGCGCCAATACACGGATTGGCTGCGCGCTCGTCAAAGCTCATCGCCATGAGCTCAGCGACAACGCGGGAAATCTCATCGTCGGAGAGCCAGCAGCCGTCAACCCGCCGGCGATCGTAGCGGCGCAACCGCAGAAAAACGCCGGCAATGGTCGTCACGGTACCGGACGTGCCGAGCATGTGAAAACCGTTGAGATCGCGGTGACGGGCGGCAAAATCTTCGACAAAGCCCGCCACGTCCTCGACCATGGCGTCGTAGATTTCGCGCGACACGACCTTGCCGCCATAACGCTCGGCGAGCGTGACAACGCCGACCGGTAGCGATGCCCAACTGACAATGTCGGGCGCGGGCGGACCGCGACGGCCCGGCCCCGGGCGGTTGAGCCGCACCAGTTCGGACGAGCCGCCGCCAATGTCGAACAGAATGACGCCGGATGCTGACGGATCGAACAGTTCGGCGCAGCCGGTCGCGGCAAGCCGCGCTTCGGTAGCGGAATTGATGATCTCGAGCTCGAGCCCGGCCTCATCCGCGACGCGGTTGCAAAATTCCTCGCTGTTCTCGGCGGCGCGGCAGGCCTCGGTGGCAATGAGCCGCGCCCGCGCCACGCCGCGGGCCTCCATCTTGTTGCGGCAGATGCGCAGCGCGTCGACCGCGCGCGCGATGGCGGCCTCGCTGATTCGGCCTGACGCGGCAACTCCCTCGCCGAGCCGAATGATGCGCGAGAAGGCGTCAATGACACGAAAGCCGTCGGCTGTCGGACGCGCGACCAGAAGCCGGCAATTATTGGTACCAAGATCAAGCGCGGCGTAGGTCGCACGACCCGCACCCGGCGAACGCCCATTATCCCGCGCGTCGCGGCGAATCCCATAAGGCGTCCGACGACCCCAGTGCGGCCGTTGCGCGGCCAACTGGGCGTCGAGGCCGCCCGGCGGCGGGGCCTCGTCGTTCATCCAATGCCTTCCCGCCGTACCGGAGCCCAGGGCGGCTCGACGGCGCAGTCTAATCCGAGTTCAAATCGGCCAAACTGTAACAGGGGATGGCCGCAGGGCAATACGCCTGGACGCCGCTGCAAAGAGATGGTTTTTCGCCCAAATCCCCTGTTGTGAGGGCGGATGAGCCATGTTCCGCGCCCAGTTGCCGCCCTTGGCCCAGTCAACTATGTCACGTTCACCAAATCGAGCCGGGATTGAACCAATCATGAATTTGCAGCAGTCCACGGTAGAGCCGGCGCAGGACGCAGCGGAACAATGGACCGCCGACCGATTAGCGGTCGAGAAATTCGCGGTCGGACAATCGGTGCCGCGCAAAGAAGATCCCATGCTGCTGCGGGGCATGGGACACTATACCGATGATGTCAGCCTGCCCGGCCAAGTCTATGCCGTCATGGTCCGCAGCCAGGTTGCCCACGGCATCATCCGCGGCATCGCCAAGGACGGCGCGCTGAAAATGCCGGGCGTGCTCGGCGTCTTCACGGCCGCCGATCTTACCGCCTACGGTCCGCTCAAATGCATCGTGCCGTTCAACAATCGCGACGGCTCGCCAATGAGGAAGCCGATCCGCAAGGCGCTTGCCGAAGACAAGGTGCGCTATGTCGGCGACCCGGTGGCGTTTGTCGTCGCCGAAACGCTGCTGCAGGCCAAGGACGCAGCCGAAGCCGTCGGGGTCGACATTGAACCACTTCCCGCAGTGATCTCGGCCGAGGAGGCCGCGCGCGAGGGCGCGCCGCAGCTCTACGACGACGTGCCGAATAATGTCGCGCTCGACTACCACTATGGCGATACGGACGCGGTGAATGCCGCCTTCGCCAAAGCTGCGCATGTCACGCGGCTGAAACTCGTCAACAGCCGCCTGGTCGTTGCGGCAATGGAGCCGCGCGCGGCGCTTGCGTCCTATGAGGACAACCGCTTCACGCTCTATGTCGGCTCGCAAGGCGTGTTCGGCATGCGCGCCAATCTCGCCGAGGCCATGGGCGTCACGCCCAAAGACGTGCACGTGCTCACCGGCCAGGTTGGCGGCTCGTTCGGCATGAAGGCCGCCGTGTTTCCCGAATATATCTGTGTGCTGCATGCGGCACGCGCGCTTGGTCGCCCGGTGAAATGGACCGACGAGCGTTCCGGCAGTTTTGTCTCCGACAGCCACGGCCGCAATCACGATGTCACCGGCGAGCTTGCGCTCGACCACGAGGGCAATTTTTTAGCCGTTCGACTGACGAGTTTCGGCAATGTCGGCGCTTTTCTCTCGCCGGTGGCGCCGATGCCGAGCACGATCAATGCGGTAAAGAATGTGCAGGGCATGTATCGCACGCCATTGATCGAAGTTTCGACCAAATGCGTCTTCACCAACACCTCGCATGTGTCGGCCTATCGTGGTGCCGGCCGGCCCGAAGGCAATTACTACATGGAGCGGCTGATCGACGCCGCCGCGGCCGAGATGGGCATCGACCGCATGGCGCTGCGCAAGCGCAATCAGATCCGGCCGACCGAATTGCCGAAGAAGACCGCAGCTGCCACGACCTATGACAGCGGCGATTTTATCGCGCTGAGCAAACAGGCCTACGAGCTCGCCGACGTCAAAGGCTTCGCCAAGCGCAAGCGCGAAAGCCGCAGGCGCAACAAATTGCGCGGCCTCGGCATCGGCAATTTCCTGGAGGTGACGGCGCCGCCGGCGAAGGAATCCGCAGCCATCGTCTTCAATGCGGACGGCACGGTGACCCTGACGACCGGCACACAGGATTTCGGCATGGGTCATGCGACGCCGTTTGCGCAAGTCCTGAGCGAGCGGCTTGGCATTCCGTTCGATAAGGTCACGATGCTGCAGGGCGACAGCGATCGGCTCACCCTTGGCGGCGGCTCCGGCGGCTCCAAATCGCTGATGCATTCCGGCACCGCGATCGTCGAGGCCGCGGCAAAGGTGATCGAAAAGGGCAAGGAAGCAGCAAGCCATGTGTTGGAAACGGCGGTCGCTGATATTACCTTCGCCAATGGCCGGTTCACGATCGTCGGTACCGATCGCTCGATCTCGATCATGGAGCTTGCGCAGAAGCTGCGCAGCGGGCTGGGCCTGCCGCCGGACGCGCCGAAGTCGCTTGACGTCGATCACGTCAGCGACGGGCCCGGCGCCTCGACCTACCCCAACGGCTGCCACATTGCCGAAGTCGAGGTCGATCCGGAAACCGGCGCGGTCGAAATCGTCAGCTATTCCTGCGTCAACGACTTCGGCACCGTGGTCAATCCGATGATTGTCGCCGGACAGCTGCACGGCGGCGTGGTCCAGGGCATCGGCCAGGCGCTGATGGAGAAGACCGTCTATGACAGCGACGGCCAGCTTCTCACCGGCTCGTTCATGGACTATGCGGTGCCGCGGGCCGGCGACGTGCCGCGCTTTGTGCTGGAAGATCATCCTGCCCCCGCCACAACCAACCCGCTCGGCGTCAAGGGCTGCGGCGAAGCCGGCTGCGCCGGCGCGCTGACCTCGGTGATGAACGCCGTGATCGATGCGCTGTCGGATTATGGCATCCGCCATGTCGACATGCCGCTCACGCCGGCCAGCATCTGGAAAGCGCTGCAAGACGCCAAAGCGGCGCGTCGGCAATGACCGAAGCTGTTTCGTTCCGTTCCTATCGGCCCGCCGAGTCACGGCTCATTGCCGGCGTGTGTGCCGCGCATATGATGAGCCATTATTATATGCTGATGCTGGCGCCGCTCCTGGCGTTCATACGCGACGATTTTGACGTCAGCTATACGCAGCTGGCAGTGGCGGTGACGATCTTCAACATCGTGTCGGGCGTGCTGCAGACGCCGGTCGGCTTTCTTGTTGATCGCATCGGCGCGCGCATTGTGCTGATTGGGGGCCTGTTCCTCAGCAGCGTCGCCTATGCCATAGCCGGCGTGGTGAATTCCTATTGGGTCTTTGTCGCCATGTACGGCGTGGCCGGGCTTGGCAACACGGTCTACCACCCTTCGGATTATTCGCTGCTGTCGCGCCATTCCCCGCATGATCGGTTGAGCCAGGTGTTCTCGTTCCACACCTTCGCCGGCATGGTCGGCTCGGCGATTGCGCCGGTCAGCTTGCTTTACATGCAGAGGCTGTTCGGCTGGCGCGGCGCCTATCTCGGCGCCTCGATTCTCGGCCTCCTGGTGATGATCGCGCTGATCGCACAGCAGGAGCCGCCGGCGGAAGCCGCGCAGGCCAAAAAGACCACGCCCAAAGGAACCGCAACGACAGGCGCCGCTCCTGTTGATACCGGCTGGCGGCTTTTGCTGTCGCCGCCCATCCTGCTCAACCTCGCTTTCTTCATCATGATTTCGATCATGGGCAGCGGGCTCAACACTTATCTCGTCGTGGCGCTCGGCGCGCTGCATGGCACGCCACCCGCCGTCGCCAATATGGCGCTTACTGCGCTCCTCGCCATGAGCGCAATCGGTGTGCTCGCTGGCGGCATGCTCGCCGGCCGCACCGCGCGTCACGCAACCGTCGCGGCCTGCGGCCTGACCGTCGGCGGCATTGTGACCGCGCTGGTCGGATTGTTCGATCTCGGGTCGGTCCTGCTCATCCTCATTATGGGGTTCAGCGGCTTCTGCGTCGGCGTCACGTATCCGTCGCGCGACATGCTGGTGCGCTCGGTCACGCCGCCCGGCGCTTACGGAAAGGTATTCGGCTTTGTCTCGACCGGCTTCAATATCGGCTCGAGCGTGGCCCCGCTGGTCTATGGCCTGCTGATGGATCACGGCCAGCCTCGCCTCGTATTCTTCCTGTCCGCGGTCGTGAGCCTGCTTTGCGTCTCGACCGTTACATTTGGATTCTCCAAGCGCGAGACAGTCTGATTTTGCCTATGTCCCTGTCGGAAAGCCGGGGCCCGCTTTTCCGGAACATGCGCCAAACGGGGCGACGCCGCTTTGCCGCCTGCCGTCGGCTTGGTAAGCTCGCTATCAACGACCATGAGAAACGGGGGAATGCGTGAAGCTGTGCCGCTATGACGATGATCGCCTGGGCGTCGTGCGCGGCGAACTCGTGCACGATGTCACCGAGGCGCAGATCGAGATCCGCAACGCCGCGCCTTACGCCATGCAGGGCGATGCCGTGGTCGCCGCGCTGCCGCAGTGGCGCGAACGCATCGAGCTGCTGGCCGACAAAGCGCCCGGTCGGCCCATTGCGCAGGTCAAGCTCTTGTCGCCGGTGGCGCGGCCCACCAAACTCGCCTGCGCGCCGACCAATTATCAGGCGCATATCAATGAGATGCAGGCGGCGGCGGCGAAGCCGGGGTCGCAGATCGTGGCGCATCAGTCCTCGAAGATTCTTGAAGCGGGGATGTTTCTTAAGGCGAATTCTGCGCTGGTCGGTGCCTCGGAGGGCATTCCGCTGCGCTTCCCGGACCGGCGCAACGACCACGAAGTCGAGCTGGTCATGGTGATCGGCAAGACCGGCAGCGACATTCCGCAATCGCGCGCGCTCGACCATGTCGCCGGCTATTGCCTGGGCCTCGACATCACGGTGCGCGGCCGCGAGGACCGCAGCTTCCGCAAATCGGTCGACGGTTACGCCGTCCTCGGGCCGTGGATGGCGAGCGCCGACGAGATACCGGATCCCGATGCTTTGCCGCTGACGCTCGCCGTCAACGGTGAAATACGGCAGAACAGCAACACGCGCGATCTGATCTATAACTGCCGCCGGTTGATCGAATTCGCCTCCTCCTTCTATACCCTCTATCCCGGCGATCTTGTCTATACCGGCACGCCGGAGGGCGTCGGGCCGATCCAGCCGGGTGATGTGATTATCTGCCGCTCGGCACCGCAATTGGGCGAGCTGAAGATCAGCGTGCGTGCGCACCAGCTTGGCGCGGCGGGCGCGGAACGCCTGCGCGCGCACGCATAAGGCCGCACCGGCGAAGCGGCTTGAGAGGAGACCATGCTGCAGATCAAACGCGCCGGCCATTCGACGCTGACCACCCCGGATCTTGAACGGACGCTCGATTACTTCACCCGGATCATCGGCCTGAGCCTCGTTGCGCGCGAGAAGAACCGCGCCATTCTCGCCACCAAGGCCGGCCTTGAGGCAATCGTGCTCGAGCGTAGCGCGACCGTCGGCGCGCCGCGGCTGTCGTTTCAGGTCGCGCCCGGCAGCGACCCGGGCGAAATTGTCGCAAAGCTCGGCAAGGCCGGCATCAAAAGCGAGCGCCGCACCGACATCACGCCCGGCATCAAGGAAGCGGTCGCCTTCACCGATCCCAAAGGCACGACGCTGGAAGTCTTCTCCGACTTCGACTTCGCGCCCAGGGACGAGAGTTTCAACGGTGTGATGCCGCTCAAGCTCGGGCATATCGCCTATACCTGTCCGGACGTGCAGGGCATCGTGAAATTCTATTGCGACATGCTCGGCTTCCGCGTCTCCGACTGGCGCGGCGATTTTTTCGCTTTTCTGCGCTGCAGCCGCGACCACCATACGGTGAATTTTTTGCGCGCGCCGAACACCGCGATCCATCACATCGCCTTCGAGGTGCGCGACTGGACCGACATCAAGCGCGCCTGCGATTTTCTGGCGCAGAGCAACATCCGCCTCACCTGGGGACCGCTGCGCCACATCATCGGCCACAACATCGCCATCTATCACGAGAATCCGGACGGTGTGGTCGTCGAGTTCTATTGTGAGATGGACCAGATGTACGACGAGGAGCTCGGCTATTTCGAGCCGCGCCCCTGGCACCAGGACCGGCCGCAGCGCCCCAAGGTCTGGGGCGACGGCACGCTGTCGAACTGGTGGGGACCGATGTCGCACAGCCCGAACCGCACCAATGCGGCGGCGCCGGCAAAGCCGGCCGAGGAGAGAGCGCCCAGAGCGCCGGCAAGCGCTGCGGCCACGACCCGAGCTCAGAAGAAGGTGGCGCGGCCTTCAAAGTCGCGGCGGAAGCCAAAGTCGCGGCGGAAGCGCCGATAATCGGGGCGAGCGATTCGTGCGAAACCGGCCCTGCGGTCGCTCCGTCGGCCTGCAAAGCGAGGCTTGGAAACTGGATGAATTTGCCCTAAATCATGAGCCATCCAGCGATTTGCGGACCGCGCCAGGGTCCCGGGCCAGGTCATTGGCCAGCCTTGCGGATTGGGGAATAGTTCAACGGTAGAACAGCGGACTCTGACTCCGTTAATCTAGGTTCGAATCCTAGTTCCCCAGCCATCTTTTGTGACCCTCTTTCAGGAAGGCGATTCAACAATACGCAGCGTCTGCCACGGCGGCAGCGCGCACAAGCTACGGCATGCCCTGATCCGTCAGCGGGATCAGAGTCTCGGCGATAATGCGCGCGTGCCGCACATGTGCGGGATTGGTCGGGTCGAGCCGCTCCGTGGTGGCACTCATCAGAAGGCCATCGTCGGGCGTCCGTTCGGTCAGGATTTCCGGGGCGAGTGCTACGCCGGCGGCGCGCTTCGCTGAGAGATAGGCAATCCAAGGAATGAAAAGAGCCGAACGGGGGAAGGTGGGGTCGATCGGGACCTGAGTGGCAGTTTCTATTTTGAACGCCGGGACACCGGGCCCAAAGTCCATCGGAGTCTTAACGAACTCGCTCCGGCATGCCTGGGCGGCCGCCCACTGGGCGTCCCACGCCCGGCAGATCGCCAGCAACGCCGCTCTAAACCGCGGATAAGTCACGATCGATAAATCGGATGCCAGGTAGTGTTCCCCAAACTCGAGCATAAAAATTTGATTCCAGGTCCGCACCGTGAACGTCACTTTGCGAGCACCCCTCGCTCCCGCATAGGCCGCGACATCATATCCCTCCTTCGGCGCGGGACCGTACTCATTATGGGCGACACAGTTTTCGACAATCTCCACAATGCGGTTGCGCGCGTCGGCGAGACTCACCAGTAACTGCTCTTCCTTTTCGACGATCTCCCAACGCTCGAAGACTTTCCAACCTGTAAACAAAGGATCGATCTCGCTCAATGAATCGAGCGTCTGTAAAAACCTCCGCCCGATAACAGCAGGTTTTTCGTCGATTGGTCCGGCACAATGACCTCGTATATAATAGCGGTAATTCGGCGTTGTCATTTTCGTCCACTCCTTGTCCAAGGAATATATCCAACTGTGATCCCATAAAGCTTGTGGTCGTCAAACAGGCGTCGAGCAAACTGTGCCGCTTCTTCTTCAGCAAAAATCCAAACAATCGGCCGTCCTCCGCTTGCTGCAACTTGTCGGCTGGCTTGGCTCAGGAAATCTTGCGCTATGGCATCAGGTAGGGCTTTCGTGAGTTTTGCAAACCCCTCGCCTTTGATTTCGAACAGTATGCCGTTCGCCTTCTTGCAATCGTCGTAGCTCACCAATCCGCCATTTTCTGGATTCGACAGATAATAGACAAAGCCGCTGGGCGTCGGTCCGACGGGAGGAGGATTGATGAGCAGCTTGATGAAGTCTTCGTATTGTCGGGCTCTGTTTTGCTCGTATGGCTTTCCTTGATCGCTGCCAGCTACATCGGGGGCGTGCTCCGGGCATAGTCTAGGCTCATTCTGGTTTACCAGATCGGGCAACACGGCAATCGTATCGATGACGATCCTGTTGCCCCCGATGATGCGGCCGACAATTCGTCCTTTTTCGTCGCGAATGTCGTCGCCGTCAAGGTGTAATGCGAAGGTGCGCTGAGCTCCGCCCGGGCGGTCATATGTGAGATGAAGCTGGCTCTCATCGCGATTCCACGAGTACCGTAAACCTGGTATTTGCGGAACGTCGCCTTCGACGCGAAGTTCATTGGGAGATGGGAGGAACAGCAGTCCAAAGACTGCGGCGGCGGCGCCAGCCAGGGTGGCCCAGCTGCCAACGCGCAAAGCATACACGCCAAGCTCAGCCGCTTGCGCCGGCGTGAGGTCGCCCAGAAAGCTGTTGGGCGACGGCGCCGCGGGCATTCTGCCGAGGACAGACGATCCGCGAGTCCCTGCCCTGCCCGCCTCCTCGTTAAAGCCGTCTGTTGTCGCCGCGTCGCTTGCGGTCCACTCGCCGCTGGTTCTGCCGCTCCCAGCCGGGACGCGCGGCTCGGTTGGGTTGTAAGTCTTCTCGATTGCGTCGAGATATGAGCCGCTGATCCCGAGCGCCCGCAGGACGGCCCGCGGAGTCAACCCCGCCTTTATCGCGTTCTCGGCGACGAACAGTCGGTACGCTGCGGCGCCAACATCGCGTGGTGCATGCAGGCCGCTGTGCGCGAGGTGCATATAGGCGAGGCATTCATCGCCGTCGCGCCAGGCTTTCGCGGCGCGCTCGATATTGCCCAGCACTGCGGGCGACACCGCCTTTCCGTAGGCCGCGCCTAACAAGGCAAGAATCCGGATTTCCTGGCCTTGCACCCTTTTCAGCGCGCGGCCGCTGTCGGTTGCGAGCAGGACTGTGCCCGCTCCGAGCACGAGGCCTTCGGATGTGAAGTTCATGACCGGGCTGACGGGCACGGCGCGTTCGCGCACACGCCAGCCATCGCGGAGCTGCTGTTCCAGCACGCGTTCTCTCCCTTTATTGAGCGTTGAAAACGCAACGGATGCTTCGTGAATTAAATCGGCGTGTGCCGCGATGCGGGGCGGCCCCATCCGCGGGCGGAAGAACGCCAAAAAGCGCCCCGCCGGCGAAAGGCCGGCGGGGCTCAAGGCTTGTAGTCGAGCAACATCAAACGGCGGCTAACGCATGGGTGCTTTCATTGAAAGTGCGACAGCGTCGCGGAGACGAGCCATTTGACGCCGGCCTCCAGAATCCAGCCGAGGACGACGACGGCGCCGATGCCAATGGAGGCCCAGGTCGCAAGCTTCGAGCGCGTAACTTCCAACGCCGCCACGCTCGGGCGCATTGCGGCGACCGCCGCCGCGTGCTGATCGAGCTTTTTCGCCAAGGCGCGCAAGGCCGCCGCATGATGTGCGTCGCGGCGCGCTTGCGCGTTGAGGTTCTCATCCATTCTTCGCTTCAGCTCGCGCACACTGGTTTCGAGCGAGCCGATTGCGCGGCTGATTTGGTCGAGTTTTCCGGCCATCTGCGTTCCTGTTTCTCTTTGCGAGCGGCCGCGGCGTTTGCCTATTGCGGATCGGTTGCGCGGTCCCACCACAATTGCTGTTCCTGCGCGGTCCAGCTTTGCGGCGCGAAGGCAGCTTTGGCGATGACGGTCTTGCCCGTTGTCCCGTCGAGTTTTGGAAAGACCTGTTTGGCAAGACTTTCCAACAGCGGCAGCACGACCGGCTCGACCTGCTCGATCGCAACGAGGATCGGCGCGCCGGCCCTGACCAGCTGCGCGACTTTCGGCGCCAGATGCAGGTACGGCATCAGCGCCAGCACCAGTTGAATGAGCTCCGCCATATCAGTTGCCCGCCTTGGCCGCCGCACGCGCGGCTTTGCCGGCGGCGACGGCCGCCGCCGTCGCACTCACCGCGGCGGCGATGTTGGTCGGATGGGCTTGGCAATAGCTCTGAATTGCCGCATCGACGCCGGTCAGTCCGGCGCCGGCCGCACTGCTCGTGCCGACAAGCTGCGCCAGCGCCTGACCGATCGTCACCAGCGAAGCGCAATTGTTGGCGAGCGCCGTCGAGACGGTGGCGATCGAACTGTCGATCGCGACGACGTCGGCGTTGAATTGCGCGACATCGGCTTGAAACATGGCCTGTTCGGCCGGCGTACAATGTGACACGGCGAGCGCGCAGGCGAGCGCACCCGCCGCAAGCAGGAGCTTGCGCATCGGAGGTTTCCTTCTTTTGAGGGACAAGCGAGATTCTGGTGCGATTTTTGGAAGCAGATCAATGCACTTTGGCGGCAGCGGAGCGACGACGCAGTTCGAGGCTGCGCGGCCGCGCTGCGATTGCTTCGCTTCGCTCCGCTCGCGCTGACCAAACAAACACGCTGGGGTGGCGTATCAGCGAAAAGCTCCCTCCTTCGTCGCCATACGCGGCACTTTGCGCAACCGCGCGACTTCGTCGACCAGCCGCTGCTGGCCGACCTTCTGCCACCACGACCAGAGCATGCCGAGCGCGCCGACGACGATGCCGCTGCCGATATCGACAAAGCTGCTCGAATCCTGCCCGGAATGAATAAGGCCGGCCGTCACCAACGCGCCGGCGGCGAGTGTCATGCCGTGACGCACCAGCCCGGCGATTGTTGTTTGCAGAATGGTTTGCGTTGTTTGATCCATATGATGCTCCTTGTCGATCATGTTTGTTGCCGATTGGCCTGTGCGCGCACGCCGGCCGCCGCATCGAGCGCGACACGCGCGGCCGCTTGCGCGAACTGCTGAACGAAACCGTCCGGGATCTCGGAGCGAAAGAAGGCCGGCACCGCTTGATTGATGTCGGCTTGGGCGATTTTCAGGATCGCGGCGTAAGCCGCCGCATATTCTGTGGGCGTGGTCATGCAGTGGTGCCTTGCCTTGTCGATGAGAAATGGGTGCAGATGCAACCCCGGCAAACGCAAAATGCGTGCAGGATTTTCACGACGCCGCCAGCCGCCTGATCTCGGCAAAGACGATGTCCTGCGCCTCGCCCCAGTCGTCGGGATGCGGCGCTTCGATCTGCACATAGCGCACCTGCGTCTTGCCGTTGTTGCCGGTGCGCCAGCGGCCGTCATACAGATTTTGACCCGGCGGAACGACCGGCGGCACGTCGAGCGGCAGGGGATAGGCGCCGAGCCCCATGGTCTCGAACCAGATCGGATTGAAGATCAGAATGGCCTTGCGACAATTGTCCGGGATGGTGGTGTGCTTGCCCCATTCGCTGCCCTGGAAGCCGCCGATCAGATCAACCGTGCGGCGACCCTTCAGCGCGGCAAGAATATCGCCCAGCTCATTGTCGCCGAGCGAATCGCCGACCAGGGCGAAGCGATCGGTAGGCGGATGCCGCATGATGTCGTCGTAGATCTTTTGCGCATCAGACCACTCATACGGGCTGTTCATCACATCAGCGTTAGGCAGCGCGCGGCAGCGGCGCACCAGATAATTCTCGCCATAGCCGCCGCTGATGGCGTCATCGACGGCCGACCCGCCCAGGCCGAACGAGATCGCGACATGTGTGGCGATGGTCATTGGCGGTCCCTTTCTTCAGGAATGAAGAGCTCGGCGGTGCCGGGCAGCGTCGGCGCGACGATGGCGCGGAAAGAAGTCAAGCGACTTTGATCGCCGGATCCAGCTCCATCATCGCCTTGAGCAGCGCGGCGCAGCCGATCTGGCTATCCCAGACCTGCGGGTTGAACACGCCGTCGGCGACATATTTGCCGTGCTGCTCGATGGTGGTGGCGCCCCAGTCGTAAGGGCTCGGCTCATGGTGATACTGCTCGTAGCCGAGCCCGTTATAGAGCTCGAACAAGGTGAGCACGCCGCCGGCCGACCAGTCCTGCCACGTCGCCGGATGCGGCGGCAGGCGCGTGAGCGTGAAGATCGCCGCATCGGCGAAGCTTCCGAACGGGCCGATGCCGCGCGGCACATGCCGCGACACCTCGTTCCACGGATCGCCCTGGGCGATGCTTTTGGAGAAATCCTGACCCGCCTCGCGCTCGTGCACGATGGCGACGAACCACCAGCGATCGGGCTTGCCCCATACCGCCTGGGCGACCGCCTGATAGACCGCCTTGGCCTTGGGCGCGCACAGCCGCGCCGCAACCTTCTCCACTTCGAGCGCGCGCGCCGGCAGGATGCGCATCTTGTCCCAGCGCGCGGCATTGGCGGCAATGAGCGCGGCGATGTCCATGATCTACTCGCTTTCAGGTGCAAGAAGCCAGATCGGCCCCTAGTGTCTGCGACGATCCCGGATCTGCAGCGCACCACTGCGCCATAGCGTGTCGATGACGCGCGTTTCCGCGCTTATGCGCCGTGCTGTGCTGCCCCCGGGAAACAGACAGCTGACGTTCCCCGGATGCGGTGCAGCGCGCAGCGGTGCGCCGCTGATCCGGGGCCTTCGCAAGCTCAATACTGGCGGCTCCGGCCATGTCACCGTGCGCCGACAGCAAAACTCAGTTGCGCAACCTGTAAGGCATCAATTGACATCTGGACTGTAAGGTATGCCCTTACAGCCATGATCAGATCGTTCCGCAGCAAAGCGCTGGAGGACTTCTTCACCTGCGGCGTTACACGAAAGCTCAGCGTGCCGAATGGCGCCCGGCGCGGCCGGATGTTGCGGGCGCTCGATGCCGCCGGCGGAAAAGGAGCTCGGCAAGAGGCTGGCGAAGATTCCGACGCTGCAGTCCGTGGCTTAGGTTTAGGTGAGCCGTCTTACGGGGCGCGGCGGCGGCGCCGCCGGCAGCGCGCGCGCGCCGAACAGGGCGCCGAGCCCGTCGCCGCGCGCGTCGAAGTCGCCGTGCAGCCTGCCGGCATCGCGATGCTGCGGCCGATGCGCATGCGCGTCGGCCGCGGCCGGGACACCGATTGCAAGCAGGCAGAGCGCCGCCATGGCGAATGCTCGCATCGCTTCACCTCTGTGGTCGTTTGCGGACAAACCGGATCGGACGTCGGCCCGGGCGACCGCGCGCCGGGCTCAATTCACGGCTTGCCGCGGCGCGCGCCGGCGGCTAGGCTTCGGCCCGGAATTGGGTGATCGGGGTTGAGCAGAATCTGCGACGGAACCGACGCGGCGCGCGGCGTCTTGGCCGCGATTGTGCAATCACGTGATTTCATCAAAGGAACTACTGTTTCAGCTATTGCATGGCCGCCCACCACGGGCCGCTACGGATATCGGCCCGACATCGATGGCTTACGCGGACTTGCTGTTCTTTCAGTGGTTGCTTATCACTTCGACATCGGCCGGCTGCCTGGCGGCTTCATTGGCGTCGATATTTTCTTTGTCATTTCAGGTTATCTGATCACAGATATCATCACGTCGCACCTGAATTCCGGCTCGTTTAGTTTTATTGGTTTCTATCGACGACGCATCAGGAGAATCTTTCCAGCGTTGTTGCTAGTCCTCGCAGCGTATTTTGTGGTTGCATTTTTCACTCTTACAAGTAGCGAGGCATTTAGCGTGACAGAAACAACTTTTCAGAACATCTGCTGGGCGGTGTTAGCTGGCGCTGCTTTTTTCACAAACTTTGCACAGCTGCACGACACAAACTACTTTGCACAGACAGCAGCATCCTCGCCGTTGCTCCATCTTTGGTCGCTGTCGATTGAAGAGCAGTTCTATATCGCGTGGCCGCTTCTTTTATTCGGAATTCGTACCATTAGGACAAAGTATCTACCATTCATAGTAGCAGTACTAGCGATTTCCTTTTGTATAAACGTGCTCACGGTCCATGCTGAGCCAATGATTGCGTTTTATTCCCCCTTCTCGCGCGCGTGGGAATTGATGCTAGGGGCGGCGCTGGCGTGTCTACCGTTAGAAACGTTGGACCGCTTCTTAGGTTCCAGCAACGCGAGATCAGCGGTCGGTCTATTAGTCATTGTTCTCGGCCTTTTCGTGATAAACTGGAAGAGTATGTTCCCGGGATGGTGGGCATTGTTACCCACCGTCGGTACAGCACTAGTCATTTCCGCCGACCGCGATGCCTTCGCAAATCAGCACATTTTTGGTGGAAAATTCCTCGTCTGGATTGGTCTCATAAGCTATCCCCTCTATCTTTGGCATTGGCCCGCGCTACTTCTCTATCAGAAATACGCAGCTCTCCTTGCGACCACCTCATTTGGGCGACCGGCGCTCAAAGCAACCGCCGTTTGCTGTGCGATTGGAGCGAGTTGGCTCACGTTCCGCTTTGTTGAAGTTCCGGTAAGATTCGGAAAATGGCGCAGCCCCCATCCAACTGTGGGGATCGCGCTCATAATGGCCGCTATCGGCATTGCGTCAGCGGCCGCGCCGAGCATTGTAATCTTCGCTGCTCCTCTTACTCCGCATCAGCGCGAGACGATGACCCTGTTGAGACGCGCCGCCGACATTGCCAAGACGAGCGGCGACATTTCGTGCTTTCAGAACTCCATGACCGACAGCGTCACGACATACCTTCGAGACGGTTGCGTCGTAGCACAACGTCCTGGCGCGAAGACAGTTTTTCTGATCGGCGACTCCCATTCCGCCGCCCTTTCCGTCGGATTGCGCCCGCTTTTAAAGCATTCAGGCGTTAATTTCCTTCAAGTTAGTACGGGCTTCCCATGCGAGCCAACAACTAATAATCACGGATATGTCGCGTGCAGCGACATTAACAACATGGCGATCGACAAAATCTCGACGTTACGGCCAGATTTGGTTGTTATTGATTCGTTCTGGAGCAAGGCGTCTACTCCGCCCTCTTTTGTCGGCGGCGGTGAGTTTTTCGGACATCTACTCGCCAAACTCCAGGATATCGAACGACGCGGAGCAAAAAGAATACTAATTGTCGGCCAAATTCCGACCTGGCCTCCTTCGCTTCCGGAGAATCTCGCTCAGAATTTTGTGGAGAGGGACATAGCAATCCCCAAAAGGACATTTGTCGGCGTAGACCAACAGTCATTGCGCATGGATGTGGAAATGAGGAACATCAAGTTTTCGCCAGCGGTTACCTACATTTCTGTTAGGGATGCTTTATGTAACGATTTCGGATGCTTAACGGCAGTTGGCTCCGATCTTGCGCGCGATCTTGTCGTTTACGACCACTCTCATCTTACTCCGGCCGCATCGGAATTCCTGGCCCGCTCGTTGATGGCGCCGGCTTTTTCCAGTCTCCTAGACTTAGACTAGACGACATTGATGCGCCGGCCAATACTGCGCGATCGCTATCCAATCCTCATCATTGGCTTTTGGTGTGGTTATTGCTGTTGTTGTCGCGTTAGAATTCGATGCGGCTGATACGCCAAGCGGGGAGGACGGTGCCCGCCGGATTATCGTGAAGTGGCCCCCGGATTTGGGACCGGTTGACTAATTGGATTTGGAGCCGTTCCGTTGTGAGGACGGAGCGGGAGATGACGGAGAAGACGAGGCGGAGGATCGACGC
>JAJPJB010000044.1 GCA_021324465.1 Hyphomicrobiaceae bacterium | reverse complement strand
CCCGCCGCATCTTCAGGCACGGTTGCAATCGAGGTGACGTCGCCGGCGCGGCCCAGATCCTCCTCGAGCGCCCGCGTCACCGCGGCTTCGATTTCAAGCGGAGAGAGAAACGCGTCGGGGCGGAGGAGCGACATGGTGCTGGATATCACCGGTACCGAAGGGCGCAAATCCATAGTCATTGATCGGGCCGATGGCAAACCCCGTTCGGCCAGCGCTGATCAGCTATGCGCCGGCGAATCGGGCCGTCTTTTCGTTTGGGGGAAGCCAGGCCAGCCCTTATGGTGGCGTCCTTCGAATATCTCTATTTTCGCGGCCCAGGGCGACATGGATAACAGCTTGGACAGCAGCTTGGATACCGCCTCGAAGATCGACGGCACCGCAAAGATCACGGCGACATGGCGGGCGCCGGCACTTGTCATCGGCTCCGGCTGTCTGATTGCGCTGATGTCCTTTGGGCCGCGCTCGTCACTCGGCTTCTTTCTCACGCCGTTGTCGAACGCCAATCACTGGGGCCGCGATATCTTTGCTTTTGCGCTGGCGCTGCAGAATCTGCTGTGGGGAATCGGCCAACCGTTCGCCGGCATGATCGCCGATCGCTTTGGCTCGGCGCGCGTGCTCTCCGGCGGCGCGCTGATGTATGCGGCCGGCCTTGCCTTGATGGCGCATGCGACCAGCGCGCCGGCGCTCGATGTCTCCGCCGGCGCGCTGATCGGCTTTGGCCTTTCCGGCAGCTCCTTCATGGTGATCCTCGCGGCCTTCGCAAAGCTCCTGCCGCAGACCTGGCGGTCGCGTGCCTTCGGCTTCGGCACGGCTGCCGGCTCGTTCGGCCAATTCCTTTATTCGCCGGTCGCTGTCGCGCTGATGGACACGTTTGGATGGCAACAGACGCTGGTCATTTTTGCCGTGGTCACGCTCAGCGTCGTGCCGCTATCGATGGCGCTGGTGACGCCGACCGGCAAACCGGCAAACGGCACGGTCCAGCAGTCGCTGCCGCAAGCCTTGCGCGAAGCCTTCGCGCACCGCTCCTATGTGCTGCTGGTGCTCGGCTTCTTCACCTGCGGCTTTCAGCTTGCCTTCATCACTGTGCACATGCCGGCCTACCTGGTCGATCGCGGCTTGTCGGCGCAAATTGGCGGCTGGACGCTGGCGACGATCGGCATATTCAACATCATCGGCTCCGTCAGTGCCGGCTGGCTTGGCGACCGCATGCCGAAACGCTTTCTGCTGTCCTTCATTTATTTCATCCGCGCGGCCGCGATCGCAGCCTTCGTCGCGCTTCCGGTCACGCCGACCTCCTGCATCATCTTCGGCGCCACCATGGGACTCATGTGGCTGTCGACGGTGCCGCCGACCAACGGCATCATCGCGCTGATGTTCGGCACGCGTTGGCTGGCGACGCTCGCGGGCTTTGCCTTCTTCAGCCATCAGGTGGGCGGCTTCCTCGGCGTGTGGCTCGGCGGCATCGTGTTCGACCGCACCGGCTCCTACGATCTGGTCTGGTGGCTGGCGATCCTGTTTGGCGTTCTCTCAGCCATCATCAACATGCCGATCGTCGAGAAGCCGGTGACGCGGCTCGCGCCGGCGCCGGCCTGAAACACAACCGTCATGCCCGGCCTTGTGCCAGGCATCCACGCCGTCGATCGCAACGGCTGCCGAACAAACCAGGCTGTCAGGGCACCCTTCGGCGCCGTGCAGCTTGTGCCCTTGACAGCTTGGTTTGTTCGGAAAAGGACAGTGGCCGTTGCGATCCGCGCTGGTCCCGCATTTATGAGTCTTGATCCCAGCTCGCACCAAGCCATGACTGGCCGGGACAAGCCCGGCCATGACGACGTCAATGAGCGCTGCAAATGACCACATTCAAAGCTATCGTCATCAACAAAACGGACGGCGGCCAGGCGGTGCAGCTGACCGGTTTCGATGAGAGAGATTTGATGGACGGTGATGTTACCGTACGCGTCGACTATTCGACGGTGAACTATAAGGACGGTCTTGCGATCACCGGCAAGGCACCGGTAGTGCGCCGCTTCCCGATGATTGCCGGCGTCGATTTGGCCGGCACGGTCGTCTCCTCGACCCATCCGGCTTGGCGGCCCGGCGACAATGTCATTCTCAACGGCTGGGGGCTGGGCGAAACCCATCTCGGCGCCTATGCCGAAACCGCGCGCGTCAAAGGCGACTGGCTGGTGCGGCTGCCGGCAGGCATCAGCGCGCGCGAGGCCATGGCGATCGGCACCGCCGGCTATACGGCGATGCTGGCAATCATGGCGCTCGAGCGTGCCGGCATCGAGCCCAAGCGCGATCCGCTCGTCGTGACCGGCGCGGCCGGTGGCGTCGGCTCGGTCGCGGTCGCGCTCCTTGCCAAGCTCGGCTACAGCGTGATCGCCTCCACCGGCCGCCCGCAGGAAGCCGATTACCTCAAAGGCCTCGGCGCGTCGGAGATCATCGCGCGCAACGAATTGACCGGCCCGGTGCGGCCGCTCGGCAAAGAGCGCTGGGCCGGCGGCATCGACGCGGTCGGCTCGACCACGCTCGCCAATGTGCTGGCGATGACGCGCTATGGCGGCGCCGTCGCCGCCTGTGGACTCGCCGGGGGAATGGACTTGCCGGCCACGGTGGCGCCATTCATCCTACGCGGCGTCTCGCTGCTCGGCATTGATTCCGTCATGTGCCCCCTGCCATTGCGGGAGCAGGCGTGGCAGCGCCTTGCGCGCGATCTCGATCGCTCGAAGATTGCCGCCATGGTCAGCGAGATCGGGCTTGACGATGTGATCGCCGCCGGGCGGCGTATTGTCGAAGGCCAAGTCCGCGGCCGGATCGTGGTAAAAATAGGGTAGCACTAAAGGATTTGACTACCACTTTGCGCGACCATGCGAGGGCGCTATGGTAAGGGGTCGGTTAAGAAATCTTGTTAATATCGCCCTAGTGTCGCAATTCCGAACCAGACTGCGGGTTCGGGCGTTGGCGGTTCCGGAATCGCCTGCAGCGGGTGAGGAAGCGTCGAGAGTGGAGTTTTCGATGTTTGTGCGCGTGGGTGTCGTTGCTGCCTCGATCATGGGCGCCGGTCTCTTCGGCGCGGGCTCGGCCACCGCCCAGGAATTAAGTCCGGAACAAGCGCGGGCTTTTGTGGTCGGCAAACTGTTCTCCTATACCTGCTTCGAAGGCACTGCCGGCCAGGGTCGCATCTTTCCCGACGGCTCGGTCGTCGGCACGATTCGCATTCGCGGGCAGGGAGAGACGCGCTTTGCGACATTGCCGCCGGGCACGATCCGTGTGGACGCGAATTCGGTCTGCGCGCATCTGAGCGGCCTGCCATTCACGCCCTGCTTCCGTGTCGAGAAGCTCGATCATCGCAGCTTCCGCGGCTCGCTGTCGGGCATGGGCTTCGCCTATTGCGATTTCTACCAGCGCAACCCGCGTTCGCAGCTGATCTCCAGCTCGGCCGAGCCGGCCAAGGCGACGCCGATCCCGAACATGCGTCCGTCACTGCGCCCCTCGCTGGCGCAGTAGCTCAGCACCCTCGCGCTTTTACTTTTTCGTCATGCCCGCGCATAGCCTTTCGAAGAACGGCGTCGCTTGGCTCGGCTATGGCGGGAATCCATGTCTTTGGTGCATAACGTCAAGACGTGGATGGCCGGAACAAGTCCGGCCAAGTCCGTCCATGACGGATGATTAAAAGCGATCATTCGAGTTCAAGCCGGAATGGCTCGGCCTCGGTGGTGATGACGCCGCGGCCGATCGCTTCGATCGCGGCAATCATGCGACCCCGCCGGCCGAGCAGCTGATCGGCAAGCGAGACGATGCGGATATTCGGCGTCGCGGTCGGCGAGGCGTGCCGTAGCGCCTGCGCGATGCTGATCTCGTCGCGGTCCGGGTTGAGCGCGCAGACGCTGGCGAAGGCGCTCGCGGTCGAGCGGCTGATGCCCATATAGCAATGCACCACCAAAGGCGCTTTGCGGTCCCAGCCGCGCACAAAATCCAGAAGCTTCGCGACATGCTGCTCGCCCGGCATGATATAGCCGTCGAGCGGCGTACAAATGTCGTGCAGACAGAGCCACAGATGATTCTCCGGCGCGATGCTGTTCGGTCGCAGCACGCGCGCCTCATCGCCGATCAGCGATACGACATGGCGCGCGCCAGTGTCTTCGACCGTTTCCTGGAGGCGGGCCAGTGAGCAGACGTGAATCATGGAATCAAGCGATGTTCTTGTTGTTGCTTTTTCATATAGGCATTGCAGGCGGCGTAACTATGCCTTGTCTTGGTGAAGTTCCCTACGCGTCAGAGAGCTTTTTGATCCGCTCAAGATAACGCGCCTGCGCGGTGTCGGCCGGCCAGGGCTTTAAATAATCGCGTTCCAGCGCCGCCGAGAAGATCGGCGGCCGACCGAAGAATTTTCGCGCCTCGGCGGCGCCGAAGCCGGCGAGCCGCGTCGCCTCCAAATAAGCCGCCTGCCGATCGGCGGCCTTGATCAGCGCCTCGAGGTCCGGCGGCGACTGCGCCGCAAGCCCGAAGCGCAGGTGAATGGCCGCGAGCAGCCGGCGCTCGACGACCTTGTAGGCATCGCCGATCACGGCTTTGAACGGCGAGATCATATCGCCGATGACGTATTCCGGTGCATCGTGCAGCAGCACGGCGAGGCGCCGCCGATTGTCGAGCCGCGGCGCCCGCGCGCGCGCCAACGCCTCGACCAGCAGACAATGTTGCGCCACCGAAAAAATATGGGCGCCGCCGGTTTGGCCGTTCCAGCGCGCCACCCGCGCCAGCCCATGCGCAATATCCTCGATCTCGACATCGAGCGGCGAGGGATCGAGCAGATCGAGCCGCCGTCCGGACAGCATACGCTGCCACGCGCGCATTCCGGATCGGGCAGGCGGCTGGGCGCGCCGCTTCACTTCCCGCACCTTGTCCGGTGCGGTCGCTCTGAGAGGCGCCGCGGACATTCTATCCGGCACGGCGCCTGCGCCCGAGCGCAATGCAAGCTTCGTGGCGGTGACAGGTCACCAGATGATCATTGACCATGCCGACGGCCTGCATGAAGGCGTAAACGATGGTCGGCCCGCAGAATTTGAAGCCGCGCTGCGCCAATTCCTTCGACATGGCGCGCGAGACCGCGGTCTCCGCCGGCACCTGGCTGGTGCTGCGAAACCGGTTCACCTTCGGCTCGCCGTCGACGAAATCCCAGAGCAGTTTGGCAAAGCCCGGACCCTTTTCCATCACCTCGAGCCAGGCGCGCGCCGAAAGCACAGTGCCCTCGATCTTCGCCCGGTTGCGCACAATGCCGGCATCTTGCATCAGCCGCTCGATCTTCGCCGGTCGATAGCGCGCGACCTTCTCCGGCTCGAAATTATCGAAGGCACGGCGAAAGTTCTCGCGCTTGCGCAGAATCGTGATCCACGACAGGCCGGCCTGAAAGCCGTCCAGAATGAGCTTTTCATAGAGCGCGCGGTCATCATATTCCGGCACGCCCCACTCCTCGTCGTGATAGGCGATGTAGAGCGCGTCGTCCTTGGGCCAAGGGCAGCGCTTGACGGCGTTGGCGGCAGAGCTGGCCTTGCTGTCGGCGGCGGGCGTGAGGCTCGTCATTCGGCGGCCTTGTTCGTTTCACCGGGAAAGGCAAAGCGCGCCCAGCCCGGCTTTTCGAGACGGATCGGCACGCCGCCGGCCATGAGCGTTTCGCCGTTCGCCAACGCGTCGTTGACCCGGTCGAGGCGCAGCAGCGCAACACCGTGTCCGCCGATAGCGGAACCCAATATGCCGAGCTGGCGTTCGCCGCCCATCACGGCGACGCCGGGCTGCGGCGAGGGACCATCGTAACGCACCGGCACCGCGCGCGTGCGTGCCGTGCCGCGATGCTCTATGCGCGACACGACTTCCTGGCCGACGTAGCAGCCCTTCTGGAAATCGACGCCGCCGAACTGGTCCATGTCGGTCTCGTGCGGAAAGGCGTCGCCATAGGCGAAATCAACGCCGCCGCGCGGCACGCCAAGCGCAATCCGATGCGCCTCGTAATCGCCGGCCTCGACAAGCACAGCGCCAAGCTCGGCCGCCGTCTGCGCGGCCAAATGCGGCGGCACCATGATGCGCAGCCCCAGCCCAGGCAGGCGCGGATCGGCATAACGCAAGCCGAATTTGCCCGGCGGCGGCCTGCCCACAGTCGCGCCGTCCCAGGCCGCGACCACGCCGAGCACCTCGGAAAGATCCTCGATCAGGACCTTGGCGCGCAATTTGTAGAGATTGAGCCGGTCCACAAGCGTGGTGGCGAGGGCGCGTGGAACGTCAAGAAAAAAGCCGCCGCCATCCGCCGCGGGCGCCTCGGTCGCAATGAAATCGGCGATGATCTTGCCCTGCGGCGTCAGCAAGGCACAGAAGCGCGCCGTCCCGGGCTTGAGCGCGAGCATATCGGCGGTGACAAGGCCGTGGAGAAAATTGCGCGCGGCATCGCCGGCGACCTTGACCACACCGCGGTCAGGGAGAGAGGCAGCCTTCATGCGCTGCATGCGTAAGCCCGCGGGCTACGGTTCGCAAGGGGCCAT
The DNA here is from genome assembly GCA_021324465.1 of Hyphomicrobiaceae bacterium. Taxonomy (GTDB): domain Bacteria; phylum Pseudomonadota; class Alphaproteobacteria; order Rhizobiales; family Xanthobacteraceae; genus BOG-931. Next base: position 21,471 of record JAJPJB010000044.1, on the reverse strand, counting down.
TTGCGCTCACTGGCACCCGTCGCCCGCTCGTATTGGCCGATGATCGGGCTGGGAGCGGTGCCTGTCGCTCGTCGCCACGTCGCGGCTCGTCGCAAACGAACGAGCAGATCACCCTGGGTTACTGCCGCGACAGCTTGATGGAGTATTCGCCGTTGCGGATCTTGGTGGAAAGAGTGTCCGAGAACCGGGCGGTCGCTTCCTCGCCGTAGGTTGAAACCAGCTCGGCCAGCGCCAGGAACAGGGAGGTCTGGGCCAGGCAGTCGGCATCCACGCCATCATGAAATGCATCCGCCCAAGCGTCCTGCAAGTGCGTGAGCGCCAGCCGCTTCTGTTCGAACTCGGATGTCTCGCGTGACGCGAGATTCGGCGTCGCCGTTCTCATCACCGACACTGCGCCGCCGCATATCGGCGGCGTCCCTACCCGGGGGCAAGTGTTAGCATGGCCGGGCGCTTTTGAAAGCGAAGATTGAGAAAAGGTTAATGCGGGGCGCAACCAAATTCCCGTGCGATCAAGGCTGTCATCCAGATTCATCGGTTTTGGCCCTACAGCGTTCTCCGATTCGACGGAATCGCAAAAGGCTCCAGGTTTTTTGTTTTGTCGCATTTCCTACAGAAGATCGGTGCCCACTCTTCCGGAAGATGCGCTAATTCGCGTAGCGCGCGGTGATATCGCGGGCGATTTTGGCGCCTTCGTCCAGATAGCGCCGAATGACAACGTCGGCCGCCGGCGTGCAGGTCCGATAGCTCTGCTGGAAGCCGCGGTAGCCGCGGTTGAAGCTTGCCACCATCTGGTCGTGCCGGTTGCCGCTCGGTGCTTCGGCCTCGATCAGGGTTTCCGCTTCATCGCGCCACTTCTGGCCTTCGTTGCTGCCGCAGATGCCGCGCAGGAAATGCAGCGCACCAAGGATTTCAGCCAGCCGTTGCAGGTCATGATCATAGGGCGCCGGCTGGTCGGAAACCGAAGGTTGCGCCGGCGCAGGGGCGGGCTTGGGCGGGGACGCCGCCGGTGGCTTCGATGCTCGAGGTGCCGCTGGCGGCGCACCCCAGGGCGTCCAGAATTGCGCCAGCGCCGGCTCGCCGGTGACAGCCAGGAGCAACGCAAGCGCGGTACAGACGCGGAGCATGGCAATGAACATACTGGCGCCGCGGTGGCGACGGCAAGCAGGCCGGCACGGCAGCGTGTCATGCCCTTGCATCACGGCAATGCCGCAACCTTGGCCGCGGCCGCGCTGATGATCTGCGCCAGGCCTTCGGTCGTCGTCAGCGCGGATAGCGCGTCCGGCTCAAGCCAGCGTGCCTCGGCTAGTTCCTCGTTGAGCACAATCTCGCCGGCAACATAGCGGGCGGCGAAGGGCAGAATGACGAAATGCCGCTCGACCCGGCCGCTTGCATCGCGCACGATCGCTTGGCGAAACCCGACGAGTTCAATCGGCTCGATCTCGAGCGCGGTTTCCTCGCGGATCTCGCGGATGACCGCCTGCTCCAGCGTTTCGCCGAGCTCGACGGCGCCGCCGGGCAATGTGTAAAGGCCCTTGGCGGGAGCGCGCCCGCGTCGCACGATCAGCACCTTGCCGCCGCGGAAGATCGCGGCGCTGACGGCGAGATAAGGCCGCGTGGGATAAGTCCGCGCTTTGGACAGATCGCTCATTAAAGCCGCGTCCAATCTGGCATATATCCAAAGCAGGGCCGATCAGGGCCGATCGGGAACAATCCTGAGCTTTGTGCTTACCGATGTGCGGACGTTATGTCATCATCTCGACGCCGGCGGCGATCCGCAAACTGTTCGGCTATGCCGAACAGCCGAATTTCCCCCCGCGCTACAATGTGGCACCCACCCAGCCGATTCCGATCGTGCAACTCGTCGACGGCAAACGCTCCTTCGCATTGATGCGCTGGGGCTTTCTGCCCTCCTGGGTGGAAGATCCAAAAAATTTCCCGCTTCTGATCAATGCGCGGGGTGAATCGGTGCTCCACAAGCCGGCCTTCCGCAATGCCATGCGGCGGCGGCGCTGCCTCATTCCAAATAATGGGTTCTATGAGTGGCCATTGGGCGAGCCGGCCGGCGGCCCCCGTCAGCCCTATTTCGTGCGCGCGAAGCGGGATGAGGACGGCAATCCGGCGCCGCTGGCTTTCGCCGGCCTTTGCGAGACCTGGTCCGGGCCGAACGGCGAGGAGCTTGATACTGTCGCGATTGTCACCACGCGTGCGAACCGCGTTCTGGCGGCTTTGCATGACCGCATGCCGGTGTTCGTTGCGCCGGACGCCTTCGACGTCTGGCTCGACTGCGCCAATGTAGAAGCGGAAACCGCCGCAGCGCTGATCAAACCGGCCGATGAGGCGCTGCTCGAAGCCTATCCGGTCTCGACCGCGGTCAACCGCACGGCGAATGATTCCAAGGAATTGATTGCACCAGCCCCGGCGCCTTCGCCCGCACCGCATGCGGTCGCTGCAACGCCGCAGGTGGAAGCGAACGCGACGAAGGCGCCGGACGACCAGCTTTCGTTGTTCTAGCCGTCCCGGACCCCGATCCGACGCTCTCGCGCGACCCGCGCATGGAGCGACCGCTTCGTAGATTATTTTCGTATATTATTGCCGACATGACACCCGCTGCCCGTCTGCTCACTCGCGTCACTTACGGCTTGAGCCAGTTGCCGCGTGTTGCCTGGTATATCGGACATGGCTATGCGCTGCGGCGGCTATCGGAAGCGGCGCGGCGCCGCGAGGGTGCCAAGGCACGGCCGCGCGCCAAGACTGATGCGCCGGTGCCGGAGCGCAGCCGGCTTTATGCCGATATGGCGGCGCTGTTCATGCAGGATCTCGCCAATGTCGAGGCCGGCATCTACCCGCTTCCCGCCGATCACGACGGCTCACTGGTCGAGCTTCTGCATCGTTCGCGTCTGTTCTTTGAGGATCTGCCGCAGATCCATGAGCGCCGCAAACGGCACGCCCACAATGAGATCTTGAACGAGCAGACCCGCGGCAGGCGCCCGCGATATTACCTGCAAAATTTCCACTTCCAATCCGGCGGCTGGATGACCGAGGAATCGGCCGAGCGCTATGACACGCAGGTGGAGGTGCTGTTCAACGGCTCGGCCAACGCCGTGCGCCGTCAGGCCTTGCCGCCGCTGCGCGAAGTCTTTGCCGGCCGCGATCAGCGCAGGCTTGCGCTGCTCGATGTCGGCTGCGGCACCGCCCGGTTCCTCGACTTTGTCAAACAGACCTGGCCCCGGCTCAAGGTCCACGGCGTGGACATGTCGGAAGCCTATGTCCGGCACGCCAAGCGTCATTTGCGCGGTCGCGCGCGGGTGAGCTTTGCCGTCGGCAAAGCCGAGGCGCTTCCGCTTCCCGACTGCAGCCACGATGCCGTCACCAGTGTCTTTCTATTCCACGAATTGCCGCCGAAGATCCGGCGCCAGGTTCTGGGCGAATGCGCGCGAGTGCTCAAACCAGGCGGCCGCCTGGTGCTTGTCGATTCGCTGCAGCGCCGCGACCAGCCGGATTATGAGGGGCTACTGGAGCTGTTCCCGCAGAATTATCACGAGCCCTATTTTCTGAGCTATATCGACGAGGATTTCGGTGCACTTGCCGCCGCGTGCGGCCTCCATCACGTTCGCGACGTGAAGGCCTTTGTTTCCAAAGTTATGGTCTTCGACAAGCCCGCGTGAAGGGTCGCGATTGTCGGCGCGGCGCTCATGATCCGGCGGTCCAATCAAGCGGCATTGTCGAGCTTGGCGCCGCCATAGACCTGATCGAAAACGATCTCGACGGCGGGGCCTGGACGTTTGAACAAATAGCCCTGCAGCGACGTGACGCCGGCCAGCCGCAAGATTCGGTACTGCTCCGCCGTTTCCACACCCTCGGCGGTGGTGGCGATATTCAAGGTCTGGGCGAGCGTCAATGTCGCGCCAATGATGGCAGCGCATTCGCTGCGCTTGGTGAGGTTCTGTGTGAACGACTTGTCGATCTTGATCTTGTCGAATGGGAACATCGCCAACTGGCTGAGCGAGGAATAGCCCGTGCCGAAATCGTCGAGCACGATGGTGATGCCAAGACTTTTGAAATGCCGCAAGGTTGGCAGGCATTCCGCTGCCGATTCGATGAGCGCCGTCTCGGTGATTTCGAGCTCCAGGCGCTCGGGCGCAAGCCCCGCCGCATGAAGACTGCGCATAACGATCTCGGCGAGGTCTGCCTTGTGGAATTGCACCAGCGACAGATTGACCGCCACTTTGACGTCAGCCGGCCACTTCGCAGCTTCGGCGCAGGCCGTGCGCAGCACCCATTCGCCGATCTGGGTGATCAAACCGGTCTCTTCGGCGAGCGCAATGAACCGATCGGGATAGATCAGGCCCTTGCTCGGATGCCGCCAGCGCACCAGCGCTTCCGCGCTGCAGACCTTGCGGGTCTTGGTCTCGACGATCGGCTGGTAATGTAGTTCCAGCTCGCCCTGCGCGATGGCCCGGCGCAGCTCGATTTCGGTCTCGTGCCGCGCGCTGGCGAGCTCGCTCATTTCCGGATCGAAGAAGCGATAGCCGTTGCGGCCCGCCGACTTGGCCCGGTACAGCGCGAGGTCGGCCATTTTCAGGAGATTGTCTGAGCCGGTATCGTGCTCGGGCGCAAGCGCAATGCCGATGCTGGCGCCGATCGTGATATCGCCGCCCTCGATGACAAACGGCTTGCCGAGCGCGTCGATGATGCGATTGGCGAGCGCAGTCGCGGCTTCGCGCTGCGCCGCCTCGCCCGCCTGGACGATGGCGAACTCGTCGCCGCCGAGGCGGGCCAGCGTGTCAGTCTCGCGCAGCAGCTCCTTGAGCCGGCCGGCAACTTCCGTCAACAGCGTGTCGCCGGCGGGATGGCCAAGCGTGTCGTTGACGTGCTTGAAGCGGTCGAGGTCCAGCAGCAGGACGCTGAACGGTTCGCCGCGGCGCCGCTGGCGCGCTGCTGCTTCGTCGATCTTTTGGGTCAGAGCCGCTCGGTTGGCGAGGCCGGTAAGCGGATCATGATGCGCCAGAAACGCGATGCGCTGTTCGGCCTTGCGGCGCTCGGTGATGTCGTCGATAACGACAACCAGATACCGAGCAACGCCCTCGCTGTCGCGGATGGCGATGCGTTTGGTGGCCTGAATGCGCGTTCCGGATTTCGGCGTCTGTATTTCGAGCTCTTTGAGAAAGACGTCGTCAAAGTTTCGCAAGAATTCGACATCGGTGTCACGAATTCGCTGGGCTGTTTCGGCCGGGAAGAGATCGAACGATGTACGCCCAAGCAGTTCGGTGCGCGTCAGGTCGAGCATGGTTTCAAAAGCTCGATTGACGAGAAGATATTCAAGCGTCCTTGCATCCTTTACGACCACGGCGACCGGCACATTTTCAATGATCGAATCGAGAAATCGCTTGGTCTCGTCGAGTTCGTCGGCGGCGCGCTGCTGATTGGTGATGTCCTCATGGGTGGACACCCATCCGCCATCGGCGAGCGGCTGCCGCGTGATGCGAATGAGCGTGCCGTCCGCGTGCTCGTCGATGCGCGAGGCGAGCTCGCGCTGATAGGGCGCCGTCAGTGCCAGACGCCGCAGTCGGTCATTGCCCTTGAGCGCGCCGTGATGAAATCGGTAGGCGACAATGTCGTTATACGGCGTGCCCGGACGGACCAATTCCGGCGGCAATTGATAGATCTTCGCGTAAAGCCTGTTGCAGACCACAAGCCGGCTGTCCCTGTCGAACATGCAAAGGCCCTGGTTCATGTTCTCGATCGCGGCGTTCAGGCGCATGCTCTGCTGCGCCAAATCGCGCTGCCGGTTCAATTCGGCTTCCGCCAGGACGCGCGTCTTCTCGGCCTCGACGACGTCCGCGCGCGCAGCCTCGAGGCGGTCCTGCTGCTTCCAGGATCGCGCGATGAAGCAGGCCGCAATTGCGATCGCGATGATCATCAGCGCGGCGATGACCGCCATCGTCAAGGCGATGCGCCGCCAGTCGCCGAATGCGGCGCGCTCGCTTTGCGTCACGATCGTGGCCAGAGGGTAATTGAGAAGCCGATGCGTGGCGGCGATGCGCGGCTCCGGGTCGAGCCAATCGACCGAGCGCGACACGCTCGAGCGGGAAGCGCCGAGCTCAGCGAGAATCGAAGCGGCGACCGGCATGCCGGCCCTTCTGGCGGCCGGGAAGCCCGCCAACAGCACGCCATCCGCGCGCACCAGCGTCGCCGCATAATCCTTGCCGAGCGACGTTGCGGCAAACAGGTCCTCGAAATGGCGGACGGCCGTCGACGCGAGGACCACGCCCAGAAAACGGCCCTCGCCGCTCAAGACCGGCCGCGCCAGGATCACCACGATATGGCCGCTGCCGATGCCGGCGAGGGGCGCGCTGATGAACAGCTTCAACGCCGGATCTTTGCGCAGCGCGACAAAATATTCGCGCTGGGCGAGGCTCACCTTCGGCAGCGGCCAGTCGCGCGCATTGCTCAGCCGCTCGCCGTCAGGTCCAAGAACCGCAAGTGCATCGATCTGCGGCAGTTCGGACTTCTTGTCGACCAGGAAGACATGAAATTCCTCGCTCGTGAGCTGATCGAGGTCGCCGCTGGCGGCGTTGAGCTTGACCTTCTCGGCCACATTGGCGAGCACCAGGTCGGCGGAGCGAAATGTATGTTCCACCAGTTCTGACAGCGTCAGGCTCTGGCGCAGGAGATCGTCCTGTACTTCCTCCAATGTGCTCCGATGCATTTGTGCAAGCACCAGTGCATTCGCCGCGGCAATGATTGCCGCGATCAGCACGGTAGCGACGACAAGCCCGCAAAGCCGTCGCGGCGAGAATCTTCGCTCCAAAGCCAGTGCCGCCTGTTTCTGTGCCGGGTACGCCCCCGGAAGCGGCGCATGAAAGCAGGTTTCGTTTGCGTTTCGGTAAACTGCTACTCCTGTTAACGGGTGTTTAGGCATGAAAAACCGCGGCGCGCGCAGTTGTCACTTTATTTGTTCGCCGCGCCTCGCGGCGGCGTGGTGCCGCTCGCCATCTGTTGACTCGGTGGCGCCGGCCTGCGCGCGGTTTCAATCGATCCTGTTAGTGGACGGCAAACCATGTTGCGATCACGGCGCGGCTCCGGCGCCGGCCCAGGCGCCGCAGCCTCAATCGCGCGGGCCGGATTTCGCCTCAGTCTTGGTCGCGGGCTTCGACGTCGTTGCCATGACGGCCGCGACAGTGACATTTGCCGCCGCGCAGACGTGGACCGGAACGGTGCCGCCTCTGCTGATGTCGAAGGCGAGGCCCGCAGCGCCCCGACCGATCAGCGCGCCGATGCCGGCGCGGGCATAGAGCACTCCGATAATGCCGGAGACGACACGCTCCGGTCCTTTGCTGCGACTTCGCCCGAGAAGATTGGCGGCATTGCCGCGGGCGGCCACCCGATTTACTTCGGCCGCGGTCGAAGCGTCGGCTGTGGCATCGCCGTCTCGCCCGCCGCATATTGTGAAAAAATGGGACGCTGACCATGTCGAATGCGCCGCAAATCGCCGAAGTCGCCGCCCTCGTCGGCGATCCGGCGCGCGCCAATATGCTGATCGCTTTGCTCGGCGGCCGCGCGCTCACCGCGACCGAATTGTCAAATGCCGCCGGCGTCTCGCCGCAGACCACAAGCGGCCATCTCGGCAAGCTCAGCGCCGCACGCTTGGTCGTGCTGATGAAGCAGGGCCGCCACCGTTATTATCGGCTCGCCGGGCCGCAGGTGGCGCAGATGCTGGAGAGCATCATGAGTGTCGCGCTCGATGGACCGCAGCGTTATCAGCCGAAGACGCGTGTCGACGAACAGATGCGCCACGCGCGCACCTGTTACGACCATTTCGCCGGACAGCTCGGCGTCGGCGTGGCCGATGCGATGATTGCGCGCGACTTTGTCGTGCTCGGCGTCGAAGCCGGCGAAGTCACCACGGCCGGCATGGAATTTCTGGCGCGGCTCGGCGTCGATCTGTCGGGCGCGCAGGCCAAGCGTCGCGTGTTCTGCCGGCCATGCCTCGATTGGACCGAACGTCGCCCGCATATCGGCGGCACGGTCGGCGCCGCGTTTGCGCAACGCTGCTTCGATCTGAAATGGATCGAGCGCATCCGCGACAGCCGCGCGATCACCATCACGCCGTCCGGGCGGCGCGGGCTGATGGAGGCCTTGTCGCTGTCGATTTAAGCCAAGCCTGAGCTCGCATGCGGGCTCGTAGAACGCGTTTTCTCGCTGCCTCGCCGATGCTAAGTTGCGGCAAAGCCGGGGAGGGGAGAAAGCGAATGGCCAAGGCCGATAACACAGGCAACAACACGCGCGGTAACGCGGGCAATCTCTCGCGACGCGCGCTTTTAGTCACGATGGCGACGGCGCCGCTCGGCGGCCGCGCCGCTGCGCAAACGTCACAGACACAGACAAACTGGCCCGACCGGCCGGTGCGCGTTACCGTGCCTTATCCGCCGGGCGGCGGCGCCGATACCACGGCGCGCATCATCTATGCCAATTTGAGCGAACAGTTCGGCCAGCAATTCGCCATAGAAAATCGCGGCGGCGCCGGCGGCACGATCGGCGAGGCGGTAGTCGCGAAATCGGCGCCCGACGGCTACATGCTGCTGCATGACGCGACCGCCTTCTCGGTGAACGGCTCGCTCTATGGCGATCTGCCGTTCGACTATCGCAAGGATTTTGATCCGGTGGCGCTGGTGGGCGAGGTAGCCAATATTTTCGTCGTGACGCCTTCAGTGCCCGTGAGCACGGTCGCTGATGTCATCGCCTATGCCAAGGCCGCGCCGGGCGGCATCGACATGGCGTCTTCGGGCAACGGAACGCTGCAGCACCTGTTGCTCGAATTGTTCGGCCGCAGCGCCGGCATCAAGGTCAATCACGTGCCTTATCGCGGCGGGGGCCTGGCGATGAATGACGTGATGGCGGGGCAGGTAAAATTTTATTTCGCCAACGGCTCCGCCGCGGTCGGCTTGATCAAAGGCGGCAGGCTCAAAGCCATCGCCCATACCGGCAAGGGCCGGCTGGCCGGCTTTCCCGATCTGCCCGCAATGTCCGACACACTGCCGGGATTCGAAGGCTATGACTGGAACGGCGTGTTTCTGCCGCATGGCACGCCAGCGCCGATTCTTGCGAAACTCAGCGCCGGGATCAACAAAGCGCTGATCGCGCCGCAGGTACGCGAGCGGTTCGCCGAGCTCAATATCGAATCGCATCCCAATACGCCGGACGAATTCCGCGCCTATCTGGAAAGCCAGATGCAGCTGTGGAGCCGCGTCGTGAAAGAAGCCAATATCAAGCTCGGCTGACCAAGCGCCATGTTGGCCGAGACAGAGCCGCCGCGCATTGCCGGACCGCTCGCGCGGCCGAAGCGGCCGCGTGTTGCACTGCCGCCTGGCGCCTGGGATGCCCACTTTCATATTTTCGGGCCTTCCGACCGATTCCCGTATCAGCCGGGCCGCGGCTATACGCCGCCCGACGCGCCGGTCGAGATGCTGATTGCGCTGCTCGATCATCTCGGCTTCGAGCGCGGCCTCGTGGTGCAGGGCAATGCCCATGTCTATGACAATCGTGTGGTGCTCGATGCGCTGGCGCGATTTCCACAGCGCCTGCGCGGCATTGCCATCACCGACCTGCGGCTGCCGCCCGGGCGGCTGCGCGACTGGCACGAGCGCGGCATGCGCGGCCTGCGCTTTCATCTATTTGCGCAGGCGCCCAATTACCGACGCGGGGTCGGTCTCGACGTATTCGAAGTGTTTCGCAAGACCATGGCCGATCTCGGCTGGGTTGCGCAATTCTTCTGCGATCACCGGATGCTCGCGCCGACCGCGGAAAAGCTGCGCGAGATTTCACGCGATCTGCCGGTCATTGTTGATCATCTTGGCATGGTACCCGCCGCGGCAGGTGTCACCGATCCGAATTTTCAGGCGCTGTTAAAATTGGTCGGCGACGGCCACGCCTATGTGAAACTGTCCGCGGTCTATCGCTGCTCGAGCCGATATCCCGATTATGCCGACGCGCGGCCGCTGCATGACGCGCTGGTCGCCGCCAATGCGGAACGCCTGATGTGGGGCACCGACTGGCCGCACCCCTCGATCCCGGCTGCAGTGATGCCCGACGACGGTCATCTCGTCGATCTGTTCTTTGATTGGACGCCGGACCAGGCGACACGGAACCGCATTCTGGTGGAAACGCCGGCGCGGCTTTTTGCGGCCTGACATTCGCCGCGCCGCAACATATTTTCCCGCCCATGAGCGGCGGTGAACTCATTTTGGCGCTGGCCTTATTGGCGGCCGTGGGCGCGATTCTGGTGGTCGCCGAGGCGACCCGCACCAAGAACGCGCCATGGCTCAGAGATGTCGACGAGTCGGACACCCGCCACGGATAGATTGTGGGCGACGACCTGCTCAAAATCCATAAATTTGGATGACGGTCCTGATTTGTTTGGAAAAGGACAGTAGCCGTCACGATCGACGGCCGGTCCTGGCCGCAGCCAGGCATGATAGGTCGATCCTCAGAGTCCGCGTTGGTTCCGCACTGACCCTAGTCGGACGCATTCGTCTGCGGACAAGGGAACGCTTCCTGAAGGGCCTTGATGACGGTCAGCACCGCATCATTGTCCAAGTCGTCGCGATGACGGCGGGCATAACCGACAAAGGCGCGCGTGAGCTGGAGCAACGTGGTCTGCTCGCTCGGGCATGCGCCGATGAGCCGCTTGCCGCTCTGGTCGGAGAGCACCGACAAATCCTGCATCGCCTGCATATAGCCCCAGCACTGCAAGGCGCCTTTCGTTCCCGGAATAAGGATGTCGCGGCCGCGCTGCTTGGCCGCGCTCGTTACACTTTGACATTGTGCGGCGAGCTCGCGGGCGGTTTCGAAGGCTTTCGCCTGCCGCGAAGGCAACAGCAGGATGATGAGAGCGAGCAGCATTACCGCCGCGCCCATGGCAGGGGCACTTTGGACAATCTTCGCCGCCGTATCGCTAATGCGCCGGCGCGCGTTTGCGAAGTGAACCATCGGCTTTTTTCCTTTCCAAGGCGCGTGCGATCCATGCACCTGCCGCGGCGTCAAACATGACTCGGTAAGGATCCCAGCCGCGCTCGCGCAGTTGCAGCGCAATCTGCACGGGACTTTCGGTGGACGGGGCGCGAAAACCGGCCTTGACGCGATTTCCCGCAACCTCGACCAGGACCGGGTATGCACGCACAGGCATGGAGAGGCTCCTGGCATGGTTGCTCGTTGAGCCGAGCAACCCGTCTTAGAAAGCTTGCGCATCTCGCGGCGGCAGCATCGTCGCTGTTGCGGCGCGAGATACATCGACGGCTCTAAAACCGTCGCCGCGCTGGCGAAATGAAGGATGTCGGGCCTGCGGCGGCGGCATCGACGCTGTCGGGACAGCCGCGACGAACACCTTTCCTGCCGCCTTGCCAGGCCGCGGCAAGAAAACCAATCGCTTTGCGTGGCCATGTCCTCCTTGCGAGCGACATGGAGTTCGGCGCGGGATCGCGCAGTTCCCGGCCGGCCGAACCCGTAACGGCGGCTTGGCACAGCTGTATTTAGAAGGGACTTTGCCGGCCGCAAGCACCCCCGGACATCCGTTTCCAGGGCCGCGTTCAAGCGTCAAATAGCAAGTCGTGTTAGGATGCCGACCCGTTCGTTGAATGAATAGTTCGAGGAGATGTCATGGCCCTGTCACGGCCGATGATCCATCCATTGCCGAGTGCGTCGGCCGGCGGGAGCATGAACAGGTGAAGCTCTCGCATTGCCGGGAGCGTCCCGCATGACCTCGATCTCTCCCGAAGAAATCCATGAACCGGTCATGCCGCATGTGACGCGGGCCGGCCTTGCGCTGAGCTCGCTTGCGGCACTCGGCATCGTATTCGGCGACATCGGCACGAGCCCGCTTTATACGCTCAAGACCGCGTTTGATTTTCTGCACGGCGCGCCGACGCCGGATCGCATCCTCGGCATTCTGTCGCTCGTGATCTGGACGTTGTTCCTGATCACGACGATCAAATACGTCGTGGTCGCGATGAGCATCGACAATGACGGCGAGGGCGGCATTCTCGCGCTGATGTCGCTGCTGGGCGTGCAGCGTCATTATCGGTCTCTGATTGTCGTTGCAGGCCTCGCCGGCGCGGCGCTGATCTATGGCGACGGTGCGATAACGCCGGCCATTTCCGTGCTCTCCGCGCTCGAAGGCCTCAATGTCGCCGCCCCCGATTTCGAGACCTATGTCCTGCCATGCGCGGTCCTGATTCTGACCGTGTTATTTGCGGCGCAACCGCTCGGCACTTCGCGCATCGGTTCGGCCTTCGGACCGATCATGGCGCTGTGGTTCCTCTCGATCGGCGTCCTCGGACTGTGGGGCATTGCGCAGTACCCCGCCGTGCTGCTCGCGCTGAATCCGCTCTATGGCCTGCGCCTGCTCGCGAGCAATGGCTATGGCGGCTTTTTTGTTCTGGGCGGCATTTTTCTCTGCGTCACCGGCGCCGAGGCGCTCTATGCCGATATGGGACATTTCGGCAAGCGGCCGATCCGCCTCGCCTGGTCAGGCATCGTGTTTCCGTGCCTGATCCTTAATTATGCCGGCCAATGCGCCATCGCACTCAACGGCGCGCCGATTGCCGACAACATCTTCTACCGGCTCTGCCCGCAGCCGCTGCTTATTCCGCTGGTGGCGCTGGCGACGGTGGCGACCATTATCGCCAGTCAGTCGATCGTCACCGGCGCGTTTTCGATGACGCGGCAGGCGATCCAGCTCGGCTGGCTGCCGCGCCTGCATATCAAGCAAACATCGGAGAAGGGCTATGGCCAGATCTATGTCGGGGTTGTCAACTGGCTGTTGACGATCGCCACGATCGCGATCACCGTCCTGTTCCGCAAGTCGGACAATCTTGCCGCCGCTTACGGCATCGCCGTTTCGCTGACCATGCTGATGACGTCGTTTCTTTTGTTCATCGGCATGCGCGAGGTCCTGACCTGGAGCCTGCCGTCGAGCGCCGCGCTCGCCGGTCTCTTTGCCTGCATCGATGCCGGATTCTTCGCCGCCAACTCGCTCAAAATCGCCGAAGGCGGATATGTGCCGCTGCTTATGGCTGCTCTGGTCTACGGCGTGATGCTGATCTGGCATCGCGGCTCGGTTGCGGTCGGGCAGCGCCTGGCGGAAACACCAATGGCGGTCGGCGATCTCCTTGCCAATCTGAAAGCGCGCGGCGTGCCGCGCGTACCGGGCACGGCCGTATTCCTCACCCGCGGTGCGAGCGGTGTTCCGCCGGTCATGCTGTGGCACCTCAAGCAGAACCGGGCGCTGCACGAATATGTCGTGGTGCTGCGCGTGTTGACCGAGGCGCGGCCGCGCGTGCATTGGCCGCAACTGATGACCGTGGCTAAGGAGGGCGAGAATTTTTGGCGGCTCACCGCCCATTTCGGCTTCATGCAGCGGCCGGACATTCCCCGTTTGCTGCGCGAGGCGCATCAGAAGGGCTGCGACATAAGGCTCGACGATGTCGTGTATTATGTCGGCCACGAGATCGTGCTGCACCGCGAGCGCGGGCCGGCTCTGCCGCATTGGCAGGAAATGCTGTTCGCCGCTATGCAGCGCAACGCTTCGCACGTCACCGATTACTTCAGACTGCCGAGCCAGCAGGTCGTCGAAATCGGCCGGCAGATTTCGATCTGAGCCGGCGCCAGCAGCAGTGCCGCAGATTGCGCGGCGCGGCAGGAAGGACAGGGCAGAGCATAGCAGAGCCTGGTGTCGAAAATCGGGTCCGCGCCATCCGCGTCTTGTTCGCAGCAGGACAAGATCCGCAAAAGGCCTTAAGGTCTTGCCGACGAAAGTCGTTAGATTGTCCGAGCCCGCTCCTGAAGGACGCAATGTCATGAACAGCGCAATAGCAGAATCGACCGCACCAATCCCGATGCTCGAGCGGCGCCGCATCGAAGCCGCCATATTGAAGCACGTCTATGACACGCTGAAAGAGAGTCACGGCGAAGCGGTGGCGCGCCGCACGCTCGCCGATGCCGTGCGCCGCTCCGCCGTCGCGCAGGGCGCGGAAATGGCCGCCAAGGTCGGCGGCAGGACATCGATGCAGACCTTCGTCGAGCGGCAGGCGCTGTGGAGAGCCGGCGATGCGCTCACCATCGATGTCAAGGAACAGACCGACACCAGCTATGTTTTCAACGTGACGCGCTGCCGCTATGCCGAAATGTATCGCGACATGGGCCTTGGCGAGATCGGTCATCTATTGTCATGCCAGCGCGATGCAACATTTTGCGAAGGCTACGACAAGCGCCTGAGGCTGACACGGACGCAGACCATCATGCAGGGCGCCAGTCACTGCGATTTCAACTACAAGCTTGATGACGAAGGCAGCTCTTGAGCGCGGAGCGCCATGCGCCGTGCCGGGATTATCCGGTCTCGAGACTTGAGCAGCCCGGTCATCGACGCGCTGCGGGCGCTCTGAAAATTCACGTCTAGCCGCCGCCGCATTTGCGGTCGGCTTTCTGACAGACACGCCGTCCATCCGAACCTATAACAAGCTTCAGTGTGTCGGGGACGATCGCTTTGTCTGAGACGGTGATCAGTGCGTCGTGGCGCGGGCCGGCGTGGTGCGGACCGATCCTCGCGCGTCTGCCCGACGATTGCCACAATTCACAGCAGGCTCGTGCGCGTGGCCTGCGCGCCACATACCCCGAAAAAGTGCAGTGCGAATCGCCGCAGCCTGGGCGAAGTTTCTTGCCATTGCGCGGCATGCGTGATCGCATTCGCAGAAGCGGCGCAGCGGCAGGGGTGACCGTGGGGGGCGGAAAGGCATGAGAGCTTTCCAGTTCGCCTGCATCATCATCGTACTAGCTTTTGCTGTCTATCCGTTCCCGGAACGCGAATTGCCGCCGTTGCCGCAAGCGCTTTCGCCAAAGGAAGAAGCGGCCATCGCGGCGCGCCAACAGGCAATGCCGGAGGCGGCTGACTTTCCGCTTACCGACAATTCCGCCGATACATCGCTCGCCGATCATTCCGCCGACTCAGCGAAGCAGGATTTCTCCTATCTTGCGTACTACGCCTATTCCGAAGCGCCGCCCGACAAGAAACCGGCGGATACCGTCCTTGAGGCGCTCAAAGACATCCCCGTCGGCACGCCGATCGAAGAGATCAGGCGCGCCTCCGAGGCTTTCGGCCTTGACTTCACGTTCATGAAGACGGTGGCCAGAATTGAATCCGGTTTCGATCCCAAGCAGCGCACCGGCTCCTATATCGGCCTGTTTCAGCTCAGCAATTACGAGTTCGAAAAATTTGGCTCAGGCACCATCACCGATCCGCGCGACAATTCCATTGCCGCCGCCTACAAGTTCACCACCGCCGCGATCCTGTTTGAATTGGATACGCATCAGAAGGCGACGCTGAGCGACCTTTATCTCATCCATCAGCAGGGCACGCAGGGCGCCGCCGAGCACGTCGCACACCCCGAGCGCATTGCTTGGAAGTCGATGTGTGCAACCGACGAGGGCCGTCAGAAGGGCGAAAAATGGTGCAAGCGCGCCATCTGGCAGAACACGCTGCCGACCATCAAGCAGATCTGGAAATCGGTCGACAACCTGACGTCAGGCGCCTTCGTGACGATGTGGCAGCAGCGCGTCGCCGAATTCTATACGCGCTACTCCGCCGAGAGCGTCCGGTCGGTGGCGAGCGGCGGTCCCGCACCATAAATGTGGCCGGTCTGACCGCGCCGGCTCACATGCAGTCACGGGCCCAATAGCCGTCCCATTCGCGATGCCAGGCGCAGACCGGCCAGTAATTATAGAGAGCGGCGTAATAGGCCCAGGCCGGGAAGTAGGAGATCCCCGGCTGCCGCAGCCGATGCCAGGCGTGATGGCGATGGTGACGCAACGCTTGATGATCGTAGCCATCCGCCGCGGCCTTGGTCGCCATGGTTGCAGTCAGCGTAAGCGTGGCTGCGCCAAGGCATGACGCCGCAATCAAGGCTGCCGCCAGTCGTCGCATGACATTCGCCTCCCAGGATCAAGCGCGATAATTCGGATTCGCCGCAAGCCGCAAAAATGCTGAAGTATTTTGGGCACCCGCGCAAGGGCGCCCGAAGCCCAGCCAAACCGGGCCCGCGGCGGCCGCGTCCGGCGGCAAGTTCCCGGTCAACGCGACGCCGGGTCGGCGGCCGGCGCCGCGAGCCGGCGCCGCCGGAACCAAAGCTGAGCGCCCCTGTTACCGGAGCAGACCTATTCGCGAATAACGGCAAGGAGCAACCGCCATGGCGAGCGACAAGAACTTGCGCGAGCTGTTTCACGATACGCTCAAGGACATTTATTTCGCCGAAAAGAAAATCCTTTCCGCGCTACCAAAGATGGCCAAAGCGGCGCATTCCGAAGATCTGAAAGCAGCCTTCCAGAAGCACGAGCGCGAGACCCAGGGTCACGTCGAGCGGCTGGATAAGGTCTTCGCCGAACTCGAGGAAAAGCCCCGCGGCAAGACCTGCGAGGCCATCATGGGAATCATCGAGGAAGGCCAGGACGTCATGAAGGAGTACAAGGGCGCGCCGGCGCTCGATGCGGGCCTGCTCGCCGCCGCCCAGGCCGTCGAGCACTACGAGATTTCGCGTTACGGCACGCTGCGGACCTGGGCGCAGGAGCTCGGTTTCGATCAGGCAGCCAAGCTTCTCGACGCTACCCTTGCCGAAGAGAGGAAGACCGACGAGACGTTGACCGAGCTTGCCGAGACCCATGTCAACGAGCACGCCGAGGCCGCCTGATGGCGCGCAAGCTGCGCCGAAATGTGCTCGCACATCGTGCCTGCGGTGGTGTGCTCGCCGGGTGCCGCGAACCCTGTCGACTGCTTGCATGACATGACGGTGCCGATGATGGTGCCCGCCGGAAGTGCACACCGCGATTCGGCTAAGCGCCGACGTCACCGCGTCCGGGGCGGCTGGGCTCAAGCCGCTGCAATTCGTCTTCTTCGCGCCCGGCAATGATGCGAGCGTGTGGCTCGACGGCTGGCATCCGGATGTGCTGGCGGCGCAGCGCGCCGCCGGCGATCGCACGCGGCGCGAATTCGATTACGCCGCGGGCCGCGCGCCGGTGCTCTACCTCCAGCCGAGCCGCGACCCGTTGGCGCGCCTCGACGAGACGGAGGAATAGAAGCGAGCGATCGGCGACCGCGTTACTGTTGTCGTCGCTGCGAATTCGTCGCATGCCATCATCGCCGAGCCGCCGGATGTCGTGAGCGAGGCTCTGATCGCCCATGCCGGCAAGCTCTGGCCGTGGCAATTGGATCTCATAACGGCCCCGGGCGCGGGTCCGTCCGGTAGCCGACGGAACTGCGCGCCACTGTTCACGTTGAAGCTTTGCCGGGGTCGCGGTCAAATGAGTTTGCTTCAAATGCGAATGAGTGCGCAAGAGTATCGGCGAAAGGCGGCGCAATGCGCCGGCAAGGCTCTGGCGAGCAGGGAAGCCGTCGTGCGCGGCGCCTATGCCGAAGCCGCGCGCCGCTGGCGCGCTCTCGCCGACAAATGCGAAGGCCGCGCGCCTGGCGAGCGGACGCCGGTGCCGGCGAAGCTTGTTATCTTGCCGCGACGCGACGCCTCTTGAAGCTTGCGGTGGTCCGACGCGGCGTCGCGGCGCCTCACAGCACCTTGCCCGGATTGAGGATGTTATTTGGGTCGAGCAGTCGCTTGATGCCGCGCATCAGGTCGAGCGCCACCGGATCTTTCACCGACGGCAGGAGATCGCGCTTCATCACGCCGATGCCGTGCTCGGCCGAGATCGAGCCGCCGTATTTCCTGACCACGGCGAAGACGACCGCATTCACCTCGTCCCAGCGCTTGAGGAATGCGGCCTTGTCGGCGCCGGCCGGCTGATTGACATTATAATGAATGTTGCCGTCGCCAAGATGGCCGAACGGCAGCGGCCGCGCGCCGGGGATGAGCTTGGTCACCGCTTCGTTTGCTTCGGCGATGAAGGCCGGCACCGCGGCGACCGGCACCGAAACATCATGCTTGATCGAGCCGCCGGCATGGCGCTGCACCTCGCCGAACATTTCGCGCAGGCGCCAGAATGCCTTGGCCTGTTCGAGGCTATCGGCGACTGCGGCATCCTCGACCAGCCCGCGCTCCATGCCGGCTTCAAGAATTTCCTCAAGCACAAGCCGCGTGCCTTCCCGGCTCTGCGAGGAGAGCTCAAGCAGCACATACCAGTCGTGCGCCGCCGCGAGCGGATCGCGGCAGCCGGCGGCATGTTCGAGCACGAGCTCGATGCCCCGCCGGGTCATGATCTCGAAGCTTGTCACGTCGTTGCCGGCGCGGTCGTTGGCCAGTGTCAGCAGCTCGAGCGCCGCTTCGGGCGAGGGCACGCCGGCAAATGCCGTCTCGATCGCGCGTGGTCGCGGCACCAGCCGCAGCACGGCGGCGGTAATGATGCCGAGCGTGCCTTCGGCGCCGATGAACAGATTTCTCAGATCGTAGCCGGTGTTGTCTTTTTTGAGCTTGTTGAGAGTGTTGAGTATGCGGCCGTCAGCGAGCACCACTTCGAGCCCGAGCGCGTGCGAGCGGGCAATGCCATGCGCCAGCGCCGTGGTGCCGCCGGCATTGGTCGACAGATTGCCGCCGATCGTGCAGGTGCCTTCCGACGGCAAGAGTTGCGGATAAAGCCGATCGACAGCCGCCGCCGCCTCGCGCGCGCGCTGCAAAGTTACGCCAGATTCGACCGTGATCGTATTCGATTGCGGATCGACCTCGCGGATGCGATCGAGACGGTTCGTCGACAGCACGATCTCGTCGTGATGCGGAATCTGCCCGCCGACGAGACCGGTATTGCCGCCTTGCGGCACGATCGGCGTCTTGGTCTCGTTGGCGAGTTTCAGGATCGCCGCGACCTCGGCGACCGAGCCCGGCCGCAGGATCATCGGCGAGCGGCCGCGAAACAAATCGCGCATCTCGACCAAATAGGGCGTCTGCGACTGCGGGTCGGTGATGGCGTATTTCTCGCCGACGATCGCGGCAAAGCGCGCGAGCAGATCGGGTGCAATTATCGTTGCGGCTCCGGGGTCCGGCTTGTCGAGCATGGGCGCGTCCTGCTTGCGCCTGCATAGATGACAGCGGGCCGCGCCGTGCGCAAGCCATGTCTTGCTCAATCCGCGTCAGCGCGGTGCTGCGGCCCGGCGCAGCCGGTCGTTGATCGCTTCGCCCAGGCCTTCATGCGGCAGCGGCATCACCGCGATGCATGTCACGCCGGCCGCATCGAGCGCGCGCAGATGCGAAAACAGATTGGCCGCCGCTTCGATGAGATCGCCGCGGGCGGACAGGTTCAAAGTCTTGAGGGCCTTTTCACTGCCGGCAACGCCTTGCGGCCCGAAGGCCAGCAGCGCCTCGCCCGGTGCAACGCTTCTCGCATCGAGCCGCACGCGCGTCCGTGGTGCATAATGCGAGGCCAGCATGCCCGGGGCGAGGGGAGCATCCTCGACAGCGATTCCCGGCGTCGCTTCGGTCAGCGCGCGCCCGAGCACGCGCTCGATCGCCGCGCGCGGCACGCCGCCCGGCCGTAGCAGCGCCGGCTCGCAGATGCAGGCAACGATGGTGGATTCGACGCCGACCGCGGTCGCGCCGCCGTCGATGATCAGATCGATGCGCCCGCCCAGGTCGGCGAGCACATGCGCGGCAGTGGTCGGCGACACGTGTCCGGAGCGATTGGCCGAGGGCGCCACGATCGGCCCGCCGAAGCGGGCCAGAAGATCTTGCGCCACGGCGTGACGCGGCACGCGCACGGCAATCGTGTCGAGCCCGGCGGTGGCGAGTTCCGCGACCGGGCAGCCGTCCGCCTTTGGCAGGACCAGCGTCAGTGGTCCGGGCCAAAACGCCTCGGCAAGTGTCGCGGCATCCGCATTGAAGCGCGCCAATTTGCGCGCGGCCGCGCCGTCGCTGACATGCGCGATCAGCGGATTGAAAGCCGGCCTGCCCTTGGCCTCGTAGAGCCGTGCGACGGCCTCGCCGTTGCCGGCATCGGCGCCCAGCCCGTAGACGGTCTCGGTCGGGAACGCGACCAGGCCGCCCAGGCTGAAGATGCGCGCCGCCTGCGCCATCGCGGCCGCCTCCGGCTTGAGCATTTGCGTCACCACAGGGACTGTCATAACCGGCCTTTCTTGCGCCGCCACAGTGCCTAAATGGCGTGTGTACGCAAGAGACCAGGGTCAAACCGATAGACTTGAATGACAGCCTGGGATGACAGCCTCTGAGCGCTGTCGACGGCCGGTTCTGGCCGCGGCCAGGCATGATGGGTCGATCTGAGTGTCCGCGTTAATCCCGCATTATGAGTTTGCCCCTGGCTCGGCAGGCGCCGCCGCGGCTTGCAGGCCCGCAAGGCCGAATGTATAAGCCGCGCTGTAGCCAATCGTGCTGTCGGAGTGTGGCTCAGCCTGGTAGAGCACCTCGTTCGGGACGAGGGGGTCGCAGGTTCAAATCCTGCCACTCCGACCATTTCCTGGCCGAGCCCCGTCCCGCGACCGATCACGGTCTCCACTTCAGGGAACGGGAACCAACCGGCTCCAGCGGCAACTCGCCGCTCTTTCTCCGCAAGGCAGCTTGAACGTCGCGAGAGGAAGCGGCCATGATGTCCAACTGGACCGTCCGCAGATCGTGATCGAGGCCGTCAGGCGGATGGCCGCCGCCCAAACGCGGACAGCTTCAATGAGGCCGAGGCGCATGCGCCTCGGATGCCACGGTGTGCGAGCGATATCTCGCAATGGTGAGCGATGCTTCAATGAGGCCGAGGCGCATGCGCCTCGGATGCGCCGGATGGTCTCGGCCTCTGCCACCGCGATGGGTGCGCTTCAATGAGGCCGAGGCGAATGCGCCTCGGATGCAGCGCTCGCCTGTCTGGGCGAGCTCTACGCCGACAAGCTTCAATGAGGCCGAGGCGAATGCGCCTCGGATGCCGCGAGATGGGCGAACTGGGGGAAGCGGATTGCCTGCTTCAATGAGGCCGAGGCGAATGCGCCTCGGATGCGTCGTATTGGAAAGAGGACAAGGCCGCCGATCCGCGAGCTTCAATGAGGCCGAGGCGAATGCGCCTCGGATGCGGCACCATCTAAGCCGCTGGCGGGGCACCCTTCCCGTGCTTCAATGAGGCCGAGGCGAATGCGCCTCGGATGCATGCCCTAAGCCTTCCCTGAGGCGCTGCGTCGTGGTTCGCTTCAATGAGGCCGAGGCGAATGCGCCTCGGATGCAGGCGCCCTTCCCGCTGCAATCGGCCGCACGCTTGTATGCTTCAATGAGGCCGAGGCGAATGCGCCTCGGATGCGCGGGTGCGGCGGGATAATAACCCCTGCGCCCTGTCGGCGCTTCAATGAGGCCGAGGCGAATGCGCCTCGGATGCCGAATCTCCCTGTGCTAGTGCTAGGAGCCTGTCCAAGTAGTGGCTGGTCAAGTTTGGACGAGTCTGATTCCTTGTGGGGCTATGAGCAAGGATTTTCGCCCCTGGAAGATTGATGACGCGCAGCTT
>JAJPJB010000095.1 GCA_021324465.1 Hyphomicrobiaceae bacterium | reverse complement strand
TGCCGCCGAGAATGACGACGACGAGCGCGAGCGGCAGCATGTCCTGATCGAGCCCCGGATAGACCGAGAGGATCGGCCCGCCGATCATGCCGGCAAAGCCGGCAAGGCCGGCGCCAAGCGCGAACACGATGGTGAACAGTTGCGAGACGCGGATGCCGACGACGCGCGCCATCTGTGGATCGTCGACGCCAGCGCGGATCATGGCGCCGAGCCTGGTGCGCTCGAGCATCAGCCAGAGCGCCACGGCAAAGACGACGGCAATGGCGATCACCGAGAGGCGATAAAGCGGAAAAGCCGCGCCGCCCCAACGGATGAATCCGGTCAGGCCATGCGGCGTCGCCACCGAGATCGGATCGCCGCCCCAGGCCATCAGGCAAAGATCGGCGACCATGAAGGAGACGCCGAGCGTGACCAGCACTTGCGCCAATTGCTGGCCGGCAAGCCGACGCAGCAGCAAGCGTTCCATCAGCGCACCAAGCGCCGCCACTTCCAGCGCGGCGATAATCGCGGCCAGCCAAAAGTCAAGCTTGAGACCGAGCCCGCCGGACAGGAAGCTCGTGCCGAGATAGGCGCCGACCATAAACATCGAGCCGTGCGTCAGATTGGGAATCCGCATCAGCCCGAAGATCAACGAGAAGCCCGCGGACAACAGAAACAGCAAGCCGCCAAACGTCACGCTATTGACGGTGAGCAGCAGCCAGAATGTCATGTCCCTTCCTTTGCAGTCCCGGCTGCCGGTCTTTTCTCGGATGGCCGGGCCGCAATGCGCGATCCGGCGAATTCTTGCTCCCGGGCCTTGCCTTGCTCAACCCAGGTTACGACCGCGCGGTCAGCACTTCGTCAGCGGCGGATAGTCGCGCGAATAGACCGGATGGGCGAGGAATTCGGCTTCCGGCCAGGTCCAGAACTGGCTCACATTATCGTAGGTCTTTATCGTCTTGTTCCAGAGTTTGAGGCCGTATTTGGCGCCGGTGTCCTCGACGCGGCGGATATAGAACGTGCCAACCACATTGTTGAGGTGATCGAACTTGATCGGCCCGCGCGGCGTGTCGGTGAGACTCACCGCTTTGAGCGCCGCCATGAATTTATCCTTGTCGCTGGCATCGCCGCCGGCTGCTTTGAGTCCGGCATCGACGACCATGCAATTGACGTAGAGGCCGGCGCAGTAGAAGCCCGGAATGGCATCGTAGTTCTTGATCATCTCGTCGACGAAGCGCTGGTTCGAGGCGCTCTCGAGATCGAGCGTATAGGGACAGCAGCTGACCATTCCGAGCGCTTCCTCGCCAAAGCTCTTGAGCAGCGCGTCATCGCCGCCGGTCTCGCCGGTGACGACCGGGTATTTCAATCCGGCGCTGGCATAGGCCTTCATGAAGCGCAGCGGGTTCGAGCCGGCAAAGCCCTGGCAGACACCGTCGCAATCGGTGATCTGCGCGATATAGGGCGTGTAGTCGGGCGTGGTCAGCGGCGGCCATAATTTGTTGACGACACAGCCGCCGTCCTTCTGGAACGCCGCCTGGAAGCCGCCCATCTGTTCGTAGCCAAAGGCAAAATCCTCGACGATGGTGACGACGCGCTTGAGCTTCAATTCAGTTGCCGCGTAATGCCCCATCGGCTGCATCGCCTGCGAGGATGTCGCGGAAGCACGCAGCAGGAACGGATTCGGCGTGCGCTGGGTGAGATTGTCGGCCGCCGCCAGGCTGAGCGTCGGCATCTTTCGCTCTTTGATGTAATCGTTGATGGCGTAGAGTTCGAACGCGGCAAGCGGCCCGAGAATGACATCGACCTGATCGCGCTCGACCAGTTCCTGCGCCTTGGTCTTGGTGCCGGCCGGATTGCCGCCGGTATCGGCCGAGATGAAATCGACCTTGCGGCCGCCCATCGTGTAATTCTTCTCCTTCAAATAGGTCAGGACGCCCTGCTCCATCTGGATGCCGCCCTGCGCGAGCGGCCCGGTCTTGACCGTGAGCAGGCCGAGCTTGAACGGCGCGGCTTGCGCGATCGCCGGCGTCGGAAAGCGGCCGAGCGTCGCGGCCGCGCCGGCCGCGGTGCCGGCCAAGACCGCGCGGCGGCTCACCTTTGCAGACATCATCTTGCGAGACATAACATTCCTCCCTCTGGCGTCATCGCGGTGACGCCCCGTTTTGTTTTTCTTCGGCGTCCGGATTGCCAGCCCGTCCCTCGCGCTGGCACTGTCAGGCTATCATTGGGCAAGCCCCTAGGCCTGTAAAGGCCGCCATTGTCGCGCTTTTTCAGCATTTGGTTAAAGGCGGATAGTCCCGCGAATAGACCGGATGAGCGAGAAATTCCTGCTCCGGCCAGACCCAGAACTGGCTGACATTCTCGTAGGTCTTGATGATCTTGTTCCAGAGCTTGAGTCCGTATTTGGCGCCCTCGGGGCCGCAGCGGCGAATGCAGAACGTGCCGATCACATTGCCAAAATGGTCGAACTTGATCGGCCCGCGCGGCGTGTCGGGAAGGCTGACCGTGCGCAGAACGCCCATGAATTTTTCCTTGTCGCCGG
Organism: Hyphomicrobiaceae bacterium; assembly: GCA_021324465.1. Taxonomy (GTDB): domain Bacteria; phylum Pseudomonadota; class Alphaproteobacteria; order Rhizobiales; family Xanthobacteraceae; genus BOG-931. Next base: position 11,878 of record JAJPJB010000095.1, on the reverse strand, counting down.
TGTCGCCGTTGGCCGCTTTCAGCGCAGCGTCAACCACCTGACAATTGACATAAAGGCCGGCGGCATAGAAGCCTGGAACAACATTGAAGTTCTTGAGCATGCCGTCGATGAAGCGGCTGTTGGCGTCGGATTGCAGATCGAGCGAATAGGGGCAGCAGGAGACGAGACCGACCGCTTCCTCGCCGAAGCTCTTCAACAGCGCGTCGTCGCCGCCGGTTTCGCCGGTCACCACCGGATATTTCAGTCCAAAGCCGGCGTAGGCCTTCATGAAACGCAGCGGGTTCGAGCCGGCAAAACCTTGGCAGACCACGTCGCAATCGGCGATCTGCGCGAGATAGGGCGTGTAGTCCGGCGTCACCAAAGGCGGCCAGAGCTTTGCGACAACGCAACCGCCATCCTTCTCGAAGGCCGCCTGAAAGCCGCCGATTTCCTCATAGTCGAAGGAAAGATCCTCGCCGATGCACACGGCGCGTTTGAGCTTCATCTCGGTGGCCGTGTAGTGGCCCATCGGCTGCATCGCCTGCGAGGAGGTGGCGGAGGCGCGCAAGAGATACGGGCTCGGCTGCCGCTGGGTGAGGTTGTCGGCCGCGGCCAAGCTCAGCGTCGGCACCTTGTTCTGCTGGATATAATCGTTGATGGCGTATAGCTCGAACGTGGCGAGCGGGCCCAGAATGACGTCCACTTTGTCACGTTCAACCAATTCCTGAACTTTGGTCTTGGCCCCGGCCGGCGCGCCGCCGGTATCGCCGACGACGAGCTCGACCGGACGGCCGGCCATCGTATTGTTGGTCTCCTTCAGAAAGGTCTGAACGCCCTGCTCCATCTGGATACCGCCTTGGGCGAGCACGCCGGTCTTGACCGTGAGCAGGCCGATCTTGACCGGCCTGGTCTGCGCAATCGCGGGCGCCGGAAAGCGGCTCAGGGCCGCAGCGGCGCCGGCGGCGGTGCCGGCGAGCAGCGAACGGCGCGTAACGTTACGACTAGGCATACTATCCTCCCCTTGCCTGCTTGCCGGCGCGGATATTTCTGGCGTTCCGGGTTCCCGTGCTTATACGATGAATTTTTCAGGTTTTCATTTTCGTTTTTTTGTCACGTTACTCCTTCCAGCCATCCGCTGTGCCGCCTTTTTTGGCGCCTTGCTCGCCGTTCTCGCTGACACAACCTTTGCGTCGTCTCTGGCCGGAACAATCGGCAGCAACAGATAGGGCTGCATCGCGCCGCCGAAGTGCAGACCGGTGACACCGCCAAAAATTTCCGGCGGTCGATCGCGCGGGTCGTTATGCAGGAATGGCCCGCAGCCGGTCAGCTCGTTCTTGAAATTCGACAGCCGCCCGCCGCTCGGTCCGTGATAGACATAGTCCTTGCCGCGGATGGAAAGCGCGATGCGATAGCCGGCCGGGACCACGATGCAGGTCGGCCAGATCTCGACATCAAGCGCGACTACCTCGCCCGGCTTGAGCGGCTGCTTTTTGCGATGCGTGTGATAGGGCCGATACGGCGTCGATAATTTCTTGTCGAGTTCGCGATGCGAGGCACGCAGCCAGCCCTGCCCGATCGGCGTATGCGGATCGATGGCGCCTTGGAAGACCACCTCATCGAAGTCCGGCGAAAACACCCGCAACACGACAAAAATGTCGGCATCGCTGGTCGAGGACGAGACGAACAGCTTCGCCGCCGAGGGTCCGGTGATCTCGGTCTCATGGGTCAGCGGCGGCGTGACAAAAGTGACGCCGTCGCCCATGGCCTCAAAGCGCAGCACGGCCTTGGCCTTGGCCGGCTTCGGTATGAGCGCGGCGCTGGTCGGATCGAGATAAAGCTTCGTCCACCGTGTGCGCTTGAGTGGCCATTCCTGCTCGGCGCGTTCGACGAAGCGATCGACATGCCGGACCTGCAATTGCACCGCCGGCTGCTTGTCCCAGCCGTTCTTCTTGCCGTGCAGAAAGTAATCGAAGAACCGCAGCTGAAGCGTGCGGCCGTAATCGGTGTAGAAGTGCGTCCAATGCTCGATACCGTGCACTTCAAGCCATTTCTGCTTGGAGGCGGCGCGTACAAAACCTTCGAAATTGCCGCGCGGATGCAGCGGCTGCCCGCCCCAATTGGCGGCAGACAAAAACGGCACCTTCGCCTTCGACCAGACCGGTGAGCGGGCGCGATGGTAATCGTCGTCAAGCGGATGGGCGAGAATGTCGGCGCCGAAATTGCTGCGGTTCTTGGCGAGCTGTTCCTCGGACAGAAATTCCGGGCCGCAGACCAGCTCGCCGTGCACGCGGCTCCTTTTGCCGCGCTCGCCTGCGCCGTATTGCACGGTCTTGACCTGCATGTCGTACCAATTGTCCCAGAATGTGCAGAGAATGCCGCCGTGATGCGTCATGTCGCGATACCAGTCGGCGGCGCCTTCCCAGATGCACATGGCGGCGAGATGCGGCGGCTCGAGGGAGGCGACATGCCACTGGTTGATGCCGTAATAGGAAATGCCGTTGAGCCCGACCTTGCCGTTCGACCAGGGCTGCACGCCGGCCCATTCGATGCAGTCATAAAAGTCCTTGGTCTCCCGCGGCGAGAAATGATCGATAAAGCCCGGCGAACAGCCGCAACCGCGTGAATCGACGCGCACGCAGGCGTAATCGTGTGGCACCCATTTCTCCGGATCGACCACTTCCCAGCTCTGGTAGAGATTGCTCGAGCCTGCCGTCACATCGGGATGCTTCTCCGCCATGCGCTGCCAGGCGCTGGGATAGCCGTCCTGAAAAGCCAGGCCCTTGGCGTAGGGCCCATAGCTCAGAATCACCGGATAGCGGCCTTCGGCAACCGGGCGAAACACGTCGGCGCGCAGCACGAGGCCATCGTCCATCGTGATCGGCACGTCCCACTCGATGCGCATGCCGTCACGGACCTCGCTGCGATGCTGGTGACTCTTGCGGTCCCCCGCATGCGCCGCCATGCGGGCCTCGCCTTCAAGCGATGACATTGGTTTCCTCCAAGCGTCCAGCCGCCGGTTTACGCGCTGGCTTACGGTCTAGCTTACTTGTCGACGCGCAGATTAAAAACGGTCATGCTCGACCTTTTCGTCGGACATGACGAATTCTGATCGCCGGCATGAGGAATTCTAATTGCTGGCGCGGGCACGCGGCGGCCGCGCAAGTTCGGCTAGCTCTTGCGGCTTGCCTTGGCCCTCCCCCGCTTCACGCCGGCCATCTTCTCCAGCACGGCGCAGATGGCGGCGGTATCCTCCGCGCCGCGGCCGCTTTTCAGCGCCTTGGCGTAGATGACGTTGCTGGCATCGAACATCGGCGTCGGCACGCGGATCTTTTTGGCAAAACCGCCGATGACGTCCATGTCCTTCTGCCAGACCGAGATCTTCATCGTGACATCGTTGTAATTATTCTTCACCATCATCGGCGCGCGCAATTCGAAGACGCGGGAATTGCCGGCGCCGGTCTTGATCAGATCGAAGATGAGCTGCGGCGGCAGGCCTGATTTCATGCCCAGCACCATCGCCTCCGCGCTTGCCACATTGTGGATGGCGACCAACAGGTTGGCGACGTATTTCATGCGGCTGCCATTGCCGAAAGCGCCGACATCGTGCACCGCGCGGGTGAAGCCCGCGAAGATCGGCCGCAGCTTCTTGATCTCGGCTGCGTCGCCGGAGGCATAAACGACCAGGTCCTTCACCTTGGCCTGCGCACCGGTGCCGCTGACCGGGCAGTCGAGCATGACATGGCCGGCCTTGCGTAAGACCGCCTCGGCGCGGGCTTTGTCCTCGATGGCGAAGGTCGACATCTCGACGATCACGCGGCGCGGCAGTTTCGCCTTGCCGATTGCGGCCGCGGTTTCCGCAAGCGCCTGCGGCTTCGGCAGGCTCGTGAGCATCACGCGTGCCCTGCGCGCGACGTCGACCGCATCTGCGGCGATCTCCGTGCCGGCGCGAGCGAGCGCGCGGCGCCGGTCCGGCGCGATATCATAGCCGATCACCCGCCAGCCTGACGCAATCAGATTTTGCGCGAACGCGCCCCCCATGATGCCGAGGCCGATCACGCCGACAGTGCCCTTCTTCGCCGAAGCCATGCTGCTTGCCTTCTGAAATGATCGATGCAGGCCCAAGAATGGATGGCTATGACATCGCGAGAGCTGCCGAGCAAGCCGCTTTCTTAAGCCGGCCCGATCGCCTATCGTCCGCGCGGCAAACAAACTTCGAAGTGGAGGAGAACGCTGGATGCGCATCGGTGTTGCCGGTATCGGGAAAATGGGCGCGGCCATCGCCGCGCGGCTGATCGAAGTCGGCCATGAGGTCGCGGTGTGGAATCGCACGGCGGAGAAGGCGAAAGCCGTCGCCGGTGCGACTGCTGTCGCAACACCGGCCGAACTGGCGCGGCGTTCGGACGCGGTGATCACCATTCTTACCGACGGGGCGGCGATCGAGGCGGTCTATCATGGGCCGTCGGGGCTGATATCCGGCGACGTCAAAGACAGACTGTTCATCGAGATGAGCACCGTGCCGCCAAAGGTCGAGACGGCGCTGGCGCCGATGGTGCAGGCCAAGGGGGCGGCGTTCGTCGAATGTCCGGTCGGCGGCTCGACCGCGCCGGCGCGGCAAGGCAAATTGCTCGGGCTCCTCGGCGGCGAGGATGGCGCCGCGGCGTGCGCGCGACCGATCCTCAATCAGCTCTGCCGCAAGGTCGAGCACTGCGGCCCGGTCGGCGCGGGCTCGTCGATGAAGCTTGCGATCAATCTGCCGCTGATGGTGGCCTGGCAGGCCTATGGCGAAGCCTTCGCGATTGCCCGCGATGTCGGCTGGACGCCCAAGCGCCTGCTCGATCTGTTCGTCGAAAGCAACGGCGCCAATAACGGCCTGAAAATGCGCGCCGACATGATCGTCGCCATGATGGAAAACCGCGACCCCGGACCCACTACATTCAGCATCGCCGACGCGCTCAAGGACTTGCGCACCATGGTCGATGCCGGCGCGGCCAAGGGCTGCGACATGCCGGCGACCAAGGCGGCGCTCGCCGCGTTCGAGGAAGCAAACAAACACGGTCTGGGCCGCGGCGATGACAGCTCGCGGCAGGCGGTGTATTGGGCGCGGCGGTGAAAGTTCACTAGGGACCTCAGCGCGAGACCGACACGAATGTCGAAAGGTCATCATGCCCGACTCGGCTGCGGTCAAGAAAGGCCGTCGATCAAATCAACCCGATCGGCACGTCGACAAGGCTGACTTTAGTTCGCCAAAACATCGGAGCCACCATGTCGGTCATTACCCTTGCTCAAGCCTCCACCATTGTCGATGTCGCGCTGAAAAAGGCGCGCGAAAACAATCTCGCCCCGCTCACGGTTGCCGTGCTTGACGCCGGCGGTCACCTGGTTGCGTTCAAGCGTGAGGACAGATCCGGCATCCTGCGCTTCGACATTGCCTTCGGCAAAGCCTGGGGTGCGCTCGGCATGGGCTTCGGCTCGCGGACACTGGCGAGCCGCGCGGCCAAGACCCCGCAGTTCTTCACCATGCTCGCCGCGGCAAGCGGTGGGCGCATGGTCACCAATCCGGGCGGCGTCTTGATCCGCGACGCAAGCGGCAATGTCATCGGCGCCTGCGGCATATCCGGCGACACATCGGACAAGGACGAGATGTGCGCGCTGGCCGGCATCGAAGCGGCCGGGCTCAAGGCCGATCCGGGAATGGATTAGCTGCAATGAGCCGTCTTCCTCAAGCGCGAGCGCAGCGAGCCTCGACGGATGAACGGCGAGAACTCACCGGCCGTCGTCCTTCGCGGCTCGGCGCCATGCGCCGAGCGCCTCGGGGTGACGGACCATAGGCAGGAGGTTTCCATGAAGCTCTTTTCCTTCTGGCGTTCGCTTGCCACCTATCGCGTGCGCATCGCGCTCAACCTCAAAGGCGTCGTGCCGGACGAAGTGATCGACGTGAACCTGATGACCGGCGCGCAGCGCGAAGCGTCCTATCGTGCGGTCAATCCGATGATGGCGCTGCCTGCGCTGATCGACGGCGACGGGCCGGTCCTGTTTGAGTCGCTCGCCATCATCGAATATTTGGACGAGACGCATCCGAATCCGCCGCTGTTGCCGCGCGATCCGCGCGGCCGCGCCCGGGTGCGGGGGCTGGCGCAGATCGTCGCCGCCGATTCACATCCGCTGATCGTGCCGCGGGTGCGCGAATATCTGGAGCACGAATTCAAGCTCGACGAGGCGGCGCGCACCAAATGGTGCCAGCATTGGCATAGGGCGGCGCTCGCCGCGCTGGAGACGCATCTGCAAAGCCCGCAGACGGGTAGCTATGCGCATGGCGACACGATCACGCTCGCCGACATCTGTCTGGCGAGCCAGGCAGCCGGCGCAAAATTCTTCAATGTCGACACCGCGCCGTTCCCGAACTTTGCCCGGATCACCGACGCGCTGGCGCAGATCGATGCCTTTGCCCGCGCGCATCCGTTGAAGCAACCGGGGGCGCCGGCGGCGGCGTAGCAATTTTGCGCCAACATGGACGGCAGGCCCCGTGCCGGGAGTGCCGAGCCGCGTGGGCAAAATCGCGCGGGCGCCACAGCCCGTCGAAGACGGTCGTAACCGCCCTTACGCCTCACCCCTGCCAGGGGCAAACACGCGATTTTGCCCGCGCTACATCACCACCATTGCGAAAAATGGTGCAGCGGGCCGCGGCCGGCGCCGACCTTGAGCCGATCGGCGGCCGCGATAGCGCGGCCGATATAGGCCTTGGCATCGCTCACCGCATCGGCGAGCAGGAGCTTCCTCGCCAGACCCGCGGCAATCGCGGAAGCGAAGGTGCAGCCCGTGCCGTGGGTGTTTTCGGTGCCAATCCGGGGCGCCGCAAAGCGGGTGCAGGTCGCGGCTTCGACCAACAGGTCCACGCTTTCCGAGCCACCGGCATGGCCGCCCTTGATCACGACCGCGCCGACGCCGAACGCCAGCAGCGCCTGGGCCTGCACGCGCATATCGTTCTCGTCGCGCGCCGGCAGCACGTCGAGCAGCGCCGCCGCCTCCGGAATATTGGGCGTCACCAGGCGCGCCTGCCCCATCAGCTTGTGCAAGCCCTCGCGCGCATCATCGCCTAGCAACTTCTCGCCTGAAGTTGCTGCCATGACCGGATCAAGCACGACATTCCGCGCCTTGTGGCGCGCGAGTCCTTCGGCGACAGCCGCGATCGCCGCGGCACTGCCGAGCATGCCGATTTTCACCGCCGCGACGTCGAAATCGGAAAACACCGCGTCCATCTGCGCGGCGACCACATTCGCCGGCACCTCGTGGATCGCGGTGATGCTTTGCGTATTCTGCGCGGTGACCGCCGTGACGACCGACGCACCATAGACACCAAAGGCGGCGAACGTCTTCAGATCAGCCTGGATGCCGGCGCCGCCGCCGGAATCCGAGCCGGCAATGGTGACCGCAATCGGGATGCTCATTCAAGTGCCCCGTTTGGCGAGCCCGGCATCGACAATGTCGCGCAGCGCGCGGGCGGCAGCGGCCGGATCGGCTGCGAGCGACAGCGCGGAGATCACGGCGACGCCGTCGGCGCCGGCGCTGATGACCTCCCCGGCATTGCTCGCATCGATGCCGGCGATGCCGCAGACCGGCAGCTTTTCGTTGCGGCGCTTCAAGACCGCGATAATGCGCGCGAGCCCTTCGGGGCCGATCGGCGGCTTTTTCTGCTCCTTCGAGAGCGTCACATAGACGCCTCCCGACCCGACATAATCGATCAGATCGATCGGCGCCGCTTCGGCTTCCGCCACCGATTTGATGGACAGGCCGATGATGGCGTGGCGACCCAAGAGCCGCCGCGCATCTTCGACGGCCATGTCGTCCGGCCCGACATGCACGCCGTCGTCTTCCGCCGCCAGCGCCACGTCGATACGGTCATTGACCACGAATGGCACACGAAACGGCGCCAGCGCGCGCTTGATCGCCCGCGCCTGCTCGACCATGGCCCGCGTCTCGCCGCGCTTGTCGCGCAGTTGGACCAAAGTCGCGCCGCCCTGCGCGCACAGCCGCGCCAGTTCGGCGAGATCGCGCCCACCGGCACGCTCGGGATCGACGATGGCGTTGAGGCGAAGATCGACGGGCGCGCTCGGCATCAGGAAACCCCCGGGCGCGCGCGCAAGGCCGCCGCATTCAGTCCATGCAGCGCATCGATCATGGCGGCGGCAAAGCTGCCCATCGAAGGCTGGTGCCGAAGAACGGCGCGAGCAAATTCGGCGCGCGGCGACGAACGCTCGATGAAAACCGGGTCAAGCAGCCACGGCAGTTTTCTCTTGGCGGCAACGCCGAGCGCCACATCGACGGCAGCGCAGCGCACGCTATCGAAAGTGCCGAGATTGACACGGAGCGCATCCGCGCCGGTGACGAAGCCGCCGATCTCCTCGGGCGAAACGGTCATCGACGGTATGGCACCGACGGCGAGCGGCATATTGGCCGTATGCTGCTGCGCCACGGAATGGGTGATGCAATGAACGCGCGGAACGCGCTCACAGATGCGCGCGAGGAGGCCAGCGGCGATATCGGCAAGCTCGACCGGTGCGTGCATTTTTTCGATGTTTCCAACGGCGGCGAGGATACTACGTCCGCGCAGGCCTCGTCATTCGGGGGCGGGGCGCAGGGGCAAGCCCGGAGACCATAACCACGAACGGTGGAGTTATGGATTGCCGGCTCCTCGCTTCGCCCGTCCCCGGAATGACGAGTATGCTATAACGCAAATCGGTGGTCCGGAGGCGCGCATGGTCCCTTTTTTCGTGCAGATCAAATGCCAGCTCGGCAAGTCCTATGACGTCGCCAACAAGCTTGCCGATGCCGAGATCGCCTCGGAGATCTATTCGACCGCAGGCGACTTCGATCTGCTGGTGAAATTTTATGTCGATCCCTCGACCGATATCGGCCATTTCATCGCCGAGAAGGTACAGACCATACCCGGCGTCGCCGACACGCGCACCATCATCACCTTCAAGGCGTTCGGGGCAGAATGACGGCGGCGGTGCCGCCAAGCGGTCCCGCGGCCGCGCCCTGCTTGCGCGCGGCGGCGAGCTGGCGCTCGCGCCAGATCACGAACAGCCCGGCCGCGGCAATGATCGCGGAGCCGACCACGATCATCACGGTCGGCGTCTCGCCGAACATCGCATAGCCGAGCAGCAGCGCCCAGATCATCGACGTATAGTCGAACGGCGCGACTACCGAGGCCGCCGCGTAGCGATAGCTTTCGGTCAGGAAGATATGACCGGAGCCGCCGAGGACACCGATTGCAACCAGGGCCGCGAGCTCCGCGCCGCTGGGGGTCACCCAGCCGAACGGCCAGGTGGCGAGGCCGGCGAGGGCGCAGCTCAGCGAGAAGTAAAACACGATCGACGATGTCGTCTCGCTCTGCGCAAGCCGGCGGGTCTGGATCACCGTGCCGGCATTGGCCAGCGAGCCGGCCAGCGCGTAAGCGAGCCCCGCAAGCGTCGTCGCGCTCGCCGCGGCAATGGTCAGTTCGTCGCCCGAGACATGCGGCGACAGCACCACCAGGACGCCGATGAACCCGACGATCACGGCCGACCAGCGATAGATACGCACCCGCTCCTTAAGCACGAAGGCGGCCAGCGCGACGGAGAACAGCGGCGAGGTGAACGAGATGGCATTGGCCTCGATCAAAGGTAGCCGCGCCAGCGCGCCAAAATTGCAGAACATGCCGATAATGCTGATCACGCCGCGCCCGGCCTGGCCGAGCGGCCGCTCGGTGCGCACGACCGAGGCGAGTTCGCCGCGCCAGGCGTAGAGCAGCATGACCGGCACGATTGCGAAGGCCGAGCGGTAGAACACCACCTCGCCGATCGGATAGCGGGTGCCGAGATAGCGGATCAGCGCCGACATCAGGGTGAACAGCACCGCGGAGATCAGTTTGAGAACAATGCCCTTCCCGGCGTTCATTGGTAAAGTACCTCACCCTCCGCGGAGCATTGAACGGCTCGGCGCGGCGCCACCATAGTACGATTCGGATTAGTCTTTCTTCGGCGGGGGCGTAGGCCCCTGGATGGGCGGCAATGAGGCAATATAGACGGCCATCGCGGCACGGTCGGCGTTGCTGAGCAGCGACACATTATTGATGACATCGGCCATCGGACCGCCGGCAAAATCGCCGTCCGGTGTCATGCCGTCGCCAAGAAAGCTCGCGATGTCCCGCTCCGTCCAGGGCTTGCCGCCGGCGCGCAAGCCGAGCGGCGTGATGTTCGGCACCCATCCCTTACCGTCCGGCGTCGGTCCGCCGGCGAAGCGCTGGCTGTCGATGACCGCGCCGAGCACGTTGCGGGGCGAGTGGCATTCGGCGCAGTGCCCGGGGCCATTCACCAGATAGGCGCCGCGATTCCACTGCGCCGATTTCGCAGGATCGGGCACATATGGGCCGCCATGGAGGAACAACAACTTCCAGCCGCCGATGAGCCAACGCTGGTTGAACGGAAACGCCAAATCATGCCGGCGCGATTTGCCGGCGACCGGCGGCAGAGTTTTCAGAAACGCGAAGAGATCGCGAACGTCGTTGAGCGCCATGTGCTGGTAGGACGTATACGGAAAGGCCGGATAGAGATGGGCGCCGCGCTCCGACGTGCCCTTCCACAGCGCGCTGACAAAGCTCGCCTCACTCCATGCGCCGATGCCATCGTGTGGATCGGGCGAAATGTTCGGCGCGTAAAACGTGCCGAACGGCGAGGCCAGCGCGAGCCCGCCACCCAGCCGCAGGCGGTCGAGCTTGTCGGGATTGTCCTTCGGAACGGCGTGACAGGACGAACAGCCGCCGATGTCAAACATGGTCTTGCCGTTGTCGATATTGGGCGCGTAAGGCGGCAGCGCCGACGCCGCGACGACTTGCGGGCGCGTGAGAAACCAGAGCGCAGTCAGGCCGGCGGCAAGGCAGCACAGAACGGCAAGAACGAAGACCCGAGCGCGGCCGCCTCCCTGTGCTCTCATTGCCAACGGCCTCCATGGCGAATGCAAAGAGCGAGCCCGTCGCAACAGTGCGCGCGTACCTGCGCAAGCAAAAGCGTGACCGGGAAAGGGCGGCCCATATTCCGCGCGCCGCCACGACGAAAGATGCAGCCGAATGCCCGGGGGTCGGTAACCGCGGTCGCGGCCTTCATTCAGCCCTGCTTGATGCGGAACGTCTGATGGCAGGAGCCGCAATCCTTGCCGATGGTCTGGAAGCTCGCCTTGAGAGTGTCGAGATCCTTGACACTGTCCTGCGCCGCCTTCACGTCAGCCTGGAACTTGGCTTGCGCAGCCTTGAAGGCGCTCGGCCTCTCCCAGATTGTCGGCGCGGCGGTGGTCTTGTCGCCGGTCTTCGAGCAATCAGGGAACAAGTTCGGCATGGCTGCCGCATCCTCGGCAAAGGCGGCCAGAATCTCTTTGACCTTTGCCAGATCGAATGGCGTCTCGCCCTTGATCATAGACGAGCCGATCTTGGCCATATCGGCGCTGCGCTTCATGAAAGTCTGGCGCTTGGCGATGACGTCCTGACAGCTCTGCGCGCTGGCAGCACTGACGCCGCATACAAGGACGGCAAGCACGACGACCATTTTGCGAAACATGCAAAGCTCCTGCGGAAATCGAACGTCGCCCCCGACGCGATTGTGCGCGGCCATGTTCGCCTCCCGTGGTTGCCTACTACGTTATCTTTCAGCAGCGCGCGCACCTGCGCGAACCGACCGGAGAAACACCGAAGCCGCGGGCTCTATTCCGCCGCCTGCAACGTGCCGCCGCGCCGCTTGCGCCAGCGCAATGTCAGATCGGCGACCCAGCGCGCGATCACATAGAATACCGGCGTGAAGATCAGCCCGAACGCGGTCACCCCGATCATGCCGAAGAACACCGCCGTGCCGAGCGCCTGCCGCAGTTCGGC
>JAJPJB010000035.1 GCA_021324465.1 Hyphomicrobiaceae bacterium | reverse complement strand
GTCGACTGACCAGCGCACCGGTCAAAGTTATTACCTCGTCCGCATTGCGATGACGGCGGACGAGGTCAAGCGCCTTGGCGATGTGAAGCTGACGCCCGGCATGCCGGTCGAAGCCTTCATCCAGACCGGCGAACGCACCATGCTGTCCTATCTGGTCAAGCCGCTGCACGATCAGCTGATGCGGGCGTTCCGGGAGAAATAAAACTTCTGCATCGCGGAAGCGGGGAGGACATCTGGCCATGAACCGGATCGGCCGCTGGGCGCGACAATTCGGTGTGGCGCGGGCGGTATGCTTCGTGCTGCTGTTCGCGCTGGTGCCGCTGCGGCTTGCCGATCCACGGCCGCTCGCCGAGTTGCGCCTGCGCACCTTCGACCTGCTTCAGTTGCTGTGGCCGCGCCAGCAGACGTCGAGCCCCGTCGTCATCGTCGATATCGATGAGGACAGTCTCAAGGAAATCGGCCAATGGCCGTGGCCGCGCACGGTCGTGGCCGATCTCGTCACCAAGATTACCGAGCTCGGCGCGGCCGCCATCGGCTTCGATATCATCTTCGCCGAGCCGGATCGGATGTCGCCGGCCATCGCCGAGCACAGCTTCCGCGGTATCGATGAGGAGACCCGGGCCAAGCTCGACAGCATGCCCAACAACGACGACGTGCTGGCGGACGCGATCAAGCATTCGCGCGTCGTGGTCGGTCAGGTCGGCGCCGCCCATTTCGAGCCGCGATCGCCCTCTGAAGCGGCGCTGCAGACCGGCTTTGCCGTGCTCGGCCCCGATCCCGCGCCTTATCTGGCGACATTCCCGGGACTGCTGCGCAACGTGCAACCGATCGAGCAGGCCGCAGCCGGGCGCGGCTTGTTTTCCATCACGCCCGAAACCGACGGCATAATTCGTCGCGTTCCGGTGATCATGGAGGCGCAGGAGACGTTGGTGCCGTCACTCACCATGGAAATGTTGCGCGTTCTCTCCGGTGCCGGCGCCATCCTGGTGCGTGTTAACGAGGCGGGCGTGCAGTCGGTCGCGGTGCGCGGCTTGGAAGTGCCGACCGACCGCAATGGCCGCCTTTGGGTGCATTTCAACAAGCATGATCCGGACCGCTACGTTTCGGCCAAGGACGTGCTCCAGGGCCGTATCCCCGCCGATCGTTTGCGCAACCGCCTGGTACTGATCGGCACCTCGGCCACTGGCCTTCTCGATATCAAGACGACGCCGGTTGATCCGGTGATCCCGGGCGTCGAGGTGCACGCCCAGATTCTCGAAAGCGTGCTCACCAAATCGCTCTTGGTGAATCCGAATTATGCCATCGGTGCCGAGCTCGTGCTCGCGGTCCTGCTCGGCATCACTATCATCATCGCGGCTCCAATGGTGTCGGCGAGCATCAACCTCTTGGTCGGCGCGCTGCTGATTGCCGGTCTGATGGGCTTTTCGCTCTATTTGTTCGTCGAGCACAATCTGCTGATCGATTTCACCTACCCCCTGATCTCAAGCTGGCTGATCTATCTGGTCTTGACCTTCGTCAACTATTTCCGCGAGCAGAAACAGCGTCAGCAGATTCGCTCGGCGTTCGGCTATTACCTGTCGCCGCACATGGTGGAGCAGCTCGCCCGCTCGCCGGAAAAGCTCGTGCTCGGTGGCGAGGAGCGTCGCATGACCATCCTGTTTTCCGATGTGCGCGGCTTTACCACGATCTCCGAGCACTATAAGGACGATCCGCAGGGCTTGACCCGGCTGATGAACCGCTTTCTCACCCCGCTCACCAATGCCATCATCGAGCGCAAGGGCACCATCGACAAATATATCGGCGACGCCATCATGGCGTTCTGGAATGCGCCGGTCGACGATCCCGAGCAGGAAACCAATGCCTGCGACGCCGCGCTGGAAATGCTGGCGCGCGCGGAAGCGCTCAATGGCGAGCTCAAGCGGGAAGCCGAGGCTTCGGGCGGCGAATATATGCCGCTGCGCGTCGGCATCGGGCTCAACACCGGGCCGTGCGTCGTCGGCAATATGGGCTCGGATTTCCGCTTCAACTATTCTGTACTTGGCGACACGGTGAACCTCGCCTCGCGGCTTGAATCGCGAACCAAGGATTATCGCCTGCCGATGGCGATCGGCTCGCGTACGGCGGAAGTGGCCAAACAGAAGTTCGCCATCATGGAAATCGATCTGATCCTAGTGAAGGGCAAGAAGCAGCCCGAAGCCGTATTCACCGTGCTTGGCCGCGCCGAAGTCGAAAATGACCCGCGCTTCATCGAGCTGTGCCAGCTCAATGCGCAGATGCTGGCGCATTTCCGCAAGCAGGAATGGGACGCGGCGCTTGCGATGATCCGGCGCTGCCGCAAGAGCGCGAACGGCTTCGATGTCGCCGGCCTCTACGACATGTACGAAGAGCGCATTGCCGCCTATCGCGCCAAACCGCCGGGCCCGGATTGGGACGGCGTCTATGAGGCGGAATCGAAGTAACCTGACCGAAACGAGCCCTATAATCCGCGCATTCCGCGACAGCGTGGATCCAGGTCGCTTTATTAACAAGAGCCGGATCTCCGGCTTTCGCGGGAATGAGCGAGAATGTTCTAATAGTCGTCGAGCGATGCGGGCGCTGCCGCACCGGCCGTGCCCAAGCGCACATCCGGCAGGAATTGGCGTACGCCGTCGCGATCCAGCACGAAGAGCGGCACCGCCTGCGTCATGGCGACGTCGTCGACCAGCCGCAGCCAGCGATTGTCGAGAATGATCCAGCGGGCGTCGAGCCGCACTGCGGTGACGGCGTGATCCTCGTTGGCGGCGGTGTTGCGGACGATCACGAGTTTTACATCGTCAGCGGCAAGGCCGGCCTCGGTCAACGCGACGTATTTGGCGATCGCGTAATCCTCACAGTCGCCTTTGCGCGTGGTGAATGTGTCGAGCGGTGCGCTCCAGCGATCGGGCACGCCCCATTGCGCCATGTCGCTGGTGGGCTGGATCGCGAGATTGATGGCGCGGTTGATCACGCCGATGCGGACGCGGCCGGTCAGCGCACGGCCCTGGTCGATAATATCAAGAAAGCTCTTGGCCGCGCGCGGGCAGGTGTCGGGGCTGATCCGGCAGCGCGCGAAGACATCGCTTTGCGCACGAATATCTGCCTCGACGGCGTTCCATTTGGCGAGCACCTGACCGCTGATCACCGGCACGACCGAGAACCGGAACGGAGCGTCGATGCGCGGCAAATCGGACCGCGGCGCGGCCGGCTCGAGCGCCGCCAGTCTTCCTGGCACGACGGCAACTGCGGCGGCCTGAACGGCGTTGCCGGCCGTGGTGGTTTCGATCTTGGTAGCTTCAATAGGTGCCGCGAGCGGCCTTGCAGCGGGCGCCGCTTCAGCGATGCCACCGGCCGCCGCGATCGCATCAGGATCGACCCCCGCAACCGCCGGCACGGCCATGATGAACGCGGCAAGACCCCACGCCGCGACGCGAAGCAACATTGTGACGCCCCTGAACGGCGGGATGAGCCGCGCATGCGCTCTCCCGGCTTGTTGTTCAGGGACCCGGTAAACCTAGCCTCGCTGCCGGCGGGTTAAGGTGCGGGGAGCCGGCGCTGAAAGATCGAAAACGCCGTGTAACAACCGCAACGACGGCGCCGACAATTTTATCAATTGCGTTTGGAATTGCTTGAACAGCGCGCCGTTTCTGCGATTAAATGGCGAAACGGTCGGTCAAATGGGCGATCGATCGGCGATGGGGGAGAAACATATGGGCTTTCGGCTTAATGGCGTGCGTCAGGCCGCGCTCTGCAGCCTTGCAGTATTCGGTCTTTTCGTCGGTCTCGCCGGCGCTTCGGCGGACGACAAGCCGATCGAGCTAAAGCTCTCGCACTGGGTGCCGCCATCGCATCCGCTGCAAAAGGCCATCCAGGACTGGGGCGACGATATTCAGAAAGAATCGAACGGATCGATCACCTACAAAATCTATCCGTCGCAGCAGCTCGGCAAAGCCTTCGATCATTACGACATGGCGCGCGACGGCATCGCCGATTTTGTCTACGTCAATCCAGGCTATCAGCCCGGCCGCTTTCCGATCAT
>JAJPJB010000052.1 GCA_021324465.1 Hyphomicrobiaceae bacterium | reverse complement strand
CGCCCGGGAGCGGCTTGCGAGACCGCGCGCGGGCACCGCACCCGCTCCACCTTCACGAACGCCTCGCGAAAGCGTCCCTTCCGTGAGCGGGCTGCGGCGTATGTAACGTAATCAGTGACCATTGTCAACACGGAAGTGACTTCACGATTGCGCGATTGCCGGCGCGGCGCGGGCGCGCCATGGAGCCCTCAGCGCGAGGAACATGGGCTTTGTCCGCCTCGCGTTGCTACGCGCCTTGGCAATCCCCGCCCGCCCTTTATAGTCGGCGGGATAACGCGCGCCCAAGACGTGCAACCGCGGGGAAACGACCAGAGGGGATGGACATGTCTGTCACGAAAATATTTCGCGCCGGCGCGCTTGGCGCGGCCGCCGCGCTTGCTTGCCTGATCGCCCCGCCCGCGAACGCCGCCGATTTCGTGATGAAGGTCGGCACCGCGACCATCAACGAGACGCAGCATCAGTTCATAAAATTCTACAAGGACGAAGTCGAAAGGGCGTCCGGCGGCCGCATCGAGGTGCAGATCTATCCGGCGAGCCAGCTCGGCCCGATTCCGCGCGAGATCGAGGGCGTGCAGCTTGGCAACATCCAGGGCTATGTCGGCCCCGTCGATTTCTTTGTCGGCGTCGATCCGCGCTTTGGCGTGTTCTCTACCCCGATGCTGTTTCGCGACGAGGCCAATGCGGCGGCGACCGTGCACGATCCGACAGTGAAAAAAGCGATGTTCGAGCTCGCCGCGCCAAAACGCATGGTGGGCATCGCCACCGAGGATCTCGGCGCCTCGAACTACGGCGCCAAGAATGCAATCCTGAAACTTGCCGACTTCCAGGGCAAGAAATTGCGCATCAACGGCACCGAGATGGAGCGCCAGAAAATGGCCAAGCTCGGCGCCACCGGCATCGGCATGCCGCTGTCCGAAGTCGTGCCGGCGCTCGATCAGGGCACGATCGACGGCACGATCTCGGGGCTGTCAGTCTTCGTCGCCTTCAAGATGAACGACCTGCTCAAGGTCGTCACCGTGACCAACGACACGTTCATTATTTCCATCGCGGTTGTGTCGAAGCCGTGGCTCGACACGCTGCCGGCCGACCTGCAGAAGATCGTTATCGATTCCGGCGCGGCGATCGAGGCCAAGACGCAACAATGGGAAACCGATTTCACCAAGAAGCTCGAGGGCGACTGGACCGCGCTCGGCGGCACCGTGCACCGGCTCTCCGCCGAAGACCTCAAGCAGATGAAGACGCTGCTCGATCCGGTCGGCGATGCCGTCACCAAGGATCAGCCGGCGGTGCATGAGATGCTGCAAATGGTCCGCGCCGCAGCGGCGAAGAATTGAAAGCCGGCGCCTTGCAACATGGTGTGGTCCCTCTTCTGAGGCGGCCGCCAAGCGGCCCGCGCCGAATGGGGCCCCGGCGCTCGGGCCGTCGCCATTGGCGGCGCGGCGCTCGCGGCCGAGCACCTCATCACGGCGACGGGAAATAAGAATGCGCGCGCGCGAATTTTTGCGGCGCAGCGCCTCAGTCCTGATGGCTCTGCTGCGCATTGCGTCGGCGCTGATGCTGATCGCAAGCGTCGCCATCAACTTTGCCAACATCATCGGCCGCTATTTTCTCAGTGTGTCGCTGTCCTGGGCCGAGGAAGCCATGCTGTTTCTGATGATCGGCTGCGTCTTCCTTGCCGCCGGGCCGGTCGGCTGGGCCGGGCGCCACATACGAATGGACGTGCTGGTTTCGCTGCTGCCGACGCGTGCCCGCATCGCCTTCGAGATCCTTTCCGACCTTGCCACTATCGCGACCTGCATCGCGCTTGCAGTCTTCGCCTGGCCGGTAGTGACCATGCTCGCCGAATTCGATCAACGCAGCGATGCCGCCAATATTCCGCTGGTCATTCCGCAGGCCGCGCTGCCGCTCGGCCTTGTGCTGATGGCGGTTCTGATCGCGGTGCGGCTCTGCCTGCAGGGCGTGCGCCACGACGTGATTGCCAGCCGCGATCCGGGCGTCGGCTCCGGGCCCTGAAATGCTGGCGGCGTCCGTCTATTTCATCCTGCCTGCGGTCCTGCTCGTTCTCGGCCTGCCAATCTTCGTCGTGCTGCTGCTCACATCGCTTGCGGCGGTTCTGTTCGTGGCGCATGTGCCGCTGCAGGCGATCCAGACCAATATGTTCGGCAGCCTGGACAATTTTCCGCTGCTGGCGGTGCCGTTCTTTGTGCTGGCCGGCGAGATCATGGGCCGCGGCGGCATCGCCGTTCGCGTTGTCAACTGGGTGGTCTCGATCGTCGGCGGCGTGCGCGGCTCGCTCGCCGTCACCACGGTCGCCTCTTCCGAGCTGTTCGGCGCGATGGCGCATACCTCCGTCGGCACCGTGGTCGCAATCGGCCGGTTGCTGTTTCCCTCGCTGACCAAGCACGGCTATTCGGAACGCTTCGCGGTCAGCCTGATCACCTCGTCCGGCGCGGTCGCGGTGATCATCCCGCCGTCGATCTCGATGATCCTTTACGCCATGACCGCGCAGGTCTCCGCGATAAAGCTTTTCACCGCCGGCATCCTGCCGAGCATTTTGATCGGCCTTGTCGACGCCGCCTATGTGCTGGTCTATGCCAAGATCAAAACGGTGCCACTCTCGGCGCCGGCGCGCTGGAGGAATATTTGGGCCTCGACCAAGGAGGCGAGCTGGGCGATCGGCACCATCGTCGTGATCTTCGGCGGCATCTATGGCGGCGTGTTCACGCCGACCGAAGCCGCCGGCGTGGCGGTGGTCTATTCGCTGTTCGTCGCGATGTTCGTCTATCGCGAGGTCGGTCCGGCGGAGCTGTGGGAAATCCTGGTGTCTTCGAGCGCTCTGATCGCGCAGATCCTGATCATTGTCACCGGTGCCGGCGTCTATTCCTGGCTGATGACGACGAGCGGCATTCCGCAAGACCTCATCAATACGGTGAGCGCCATGGCGCTGCCGCATTGGCAGACGCTGCTGTTCGTCAATGCGCTCCTGCTGGTCGCCGGAAGCTTTTTGGAGCCGCCGGCGGCGATCCTGATTCTCACGCCGCTGCTCTTGCCGGTGGTCGAAGCCGCCGGCGTCAGCGCGCTGCACTTCGGCATCATCATGGCGGTGAATCTGTCGATCGGCCTCTACATGCCGCCGTTCGGCCTCAACCTGTTCGCCGCGCGCGCCATCTTCAACGTGCCGATCGGCACGATCTATCGCGGCGTGCTGCCGTTTGTAGTCGTCAATTTCGCGGCGCTGCTCGCGATCACTTACGTGCCGGCAATCTCACTGGCGCTGATCGGACACGGGCGGTGAATTGAACCAGGATCCGCTTCTCCCCGCCAAAGCGCAGACCCGCTGCCGGCTTCGCGCTTTCGCGGGAATGAGCAAACTATCCTACCGCGACGCCGGATTCCGACGGCTGACGCCGCTCACAGCACGTTCTTGTTGAAGTAGATCGAGCCCCAAAGCACCAGCACCCAGCACGCGGCCAGAAAGCCCAAGGCCATGATGGCTGTCATCGCACTTCCTCCGTTGACGGCGCACTTGCCTCCGAATCTTTCGTTCCTCTCCGAGGTGCCTCCGATGAAGGGCCGCCGATCAGTCGGTCTCGCGCGGCGTCGCGATCACGCAGTCGGCCGCCGCCGTCTCCCGCCGCGTCAGTTCGGTCTGCAGCTTCTGCGCCTCCTCATCCATCCCGATCCAGCGCAGCTTGCGGATGAGCTTCACAATTTCATTCGATCCACGCGACGTGGCAGTGTCGGATGGTTTGGGTGGTTGCTGCGGACTGGCCATGGACTCTCTCCCTTCACTTTGCGCTAAGCGCCGTTTGCCAGAGACGAAGCTTGGTCCACGCGTGCCGGCGGTCTATTGCCCGCGGCGATAGCTGCGCGCCGGCACGTCGCTGCACTTGGGGCAATTCGGCAGGTTGCGCTTAGGTGCCTAATCCGACTCTTTGGACCCTGCCAACATTCGGTGCAAGAAGGCAATCGTGCGCCGCAAAATGCTCGGCGCAGCGCAGCATAGTTGCGCCGCAAACGACCGGGAACTCGACGAATATAGGCCGCTGACGCCGCGTCGATCCGACGAGCGGCCGGCAGGCTCTCGCCGGTCTTGCGGTCGGCGCTTCGCCGCATCAGCGAGCACAGCGTCTTGCGCAGGCGACATCGTCAAATGATCGCCGTCAAGTCACACTATCAGCGCGGCCGGAATGCATGTGGGTCAGCTGCATTGCATCGCAAAAATCTGTGGTAAGTTCGATCCATTGCGGCAGGGGGAGCTGGTTCATGAGATGTTGGATCGCGGCCGTTCTGGCATTGCTCGCGAGCGCGACGGCGCGCGCCGAAACGGTCGTCATTACGAGCGATTACGGCGGGCTCCTGGTCGCCTATGAAATGAAATGGCAGAAGCTTGCGGCCGAGGGTGCTACCGTGCGTGTCGCCGGACCGTGCCTGTCCGCCTGCACCGCGCTGGTCGGCTATTTCCCGCGCAAGAGCATTTGCGTGACCCCGCAAGCGACGTTTGGATTCCACCAGGCGTTCCCGCCCTTCATCACGCCCCAGCTATGGAAGGATTATCCGCCGGATATCCAGAAATGGATCACCGACAAGGGCGGTCTCACCTATCAGGTCATGTGGATGCAGGCGCCCGACATCTTCAAATTCTTCAAGAAATGCTCGACATGACGACAGGACGCGATCGCCGACGCGCTCGGACGCGCCGTCATGGCTAAAGGCGTCATGACTAAAAGCGTCTTGGCTAAAAGCGTCTTGGCCAAGCCGGCGGCGGTGATCGGCAAAATCGATTTCCCGGTTGCCGATGTGCGGCGCTATATCGAGCCCGGGCCCATTGTCCTAGTCTCATCGCAGCACCGTGGCGAGCGCAACATTATGACGATGGGCTGGCACACGGTGATGGACTTCACGCCATCGCTGGTCGGCTGTGTCATCGCCGGCGGCAACCATAGTTTTGAGCTCATCCGGCGCAGCAAGGAATGCGTGATCAATGTGCCGACCACGGCTTTGACCGATACGGTGGTCGGCATCGGCAATTGCACGGGAGCCGAGGTCGACAAGTTCGAGAAATTCGGGCTGACCGCCGCGGCGGCCGAAAAAGTCAAAGCACCGCTGATTGCGCAATGCCACGCCAATTTCGAATGCAGGCTCGCCGACGGCCGGCTGATCGACCGCTACAACTTTTTCATCTTCGAAGTCGTCAAGGCGCATGTGGCGCGGAGGCCGAAATATCCGCGGACGCTGCACTATACCGGCGACGGCATCTTCATGGTCTCCGGCAAGATCATCAGCCGGCGCAATCTGTTTCGGCCGGGAATGCTGTAGCCGAAGTCACCCGGAGGAGGCGCCGCATTGCGCGGCTTCACCGCGTGGGCAAATCGCGCAAGTGCGGGGCCTCGGGCGGTGACAAGGGTGCGGTCGATCGTGCCACCCTGGGCGCCGCATCAGCCCTTCGTCATGCAGTCATAGAGGAATTGCCAGCTTCTGCGGCCGGCCAGATTCTGCGCCTTGGCCTGGTCTTGGCAGCCGTTCCACTTGTTTTTTTCCTGCGCCCATTTGGCCTTCGCCGCGCTCCACTGTTTGCGCGTCCATTTCGAGACGTCGTCCATGGTCTGCGCGGCGGTCGCCGAAAGCGACGAGGGATTCGACGCGGAGTTGGGCGTCTGCGAATTTTGTGCAGCAGCCGCGCCGGCGGCAAGACATGACGCCAAGACTGCGGGCAGGATCAAAGTCCGTGCGACATCCATGAATACCTCCTCGGAATCGGTGTCGGCCCCCTGCGTGGATCGGCCAGATGTTCGCATTATGGCGGCGCAGCGCATCGGCCAGTGCACCAACGGCCGGGTCCGGAATTCGTTCGGTGGCGGAACTCGATTTGGCCGCAAGCGAATGAGGACGGGCGAACAACCCGTCCTCACCGGACCGATCTGCGGCGTCGACCTGGAGACTGGGGTGTCGCCGCCAGACTCGGCCACTACTCGTGCGCTACCGCGTCACGCCTTGCCGAGCGGCACCGCGACAAAGCGCGTCGCGTCGCCCATCTGCACGCGCATCAGCACGTCGCGCTTGCCCCGTTGTTTGGCGGCAACCAGCGCATTGCGCACATCGCGGCCATTGGCGACCGGCTTGCCCGCGACGTCGAGGATCACGTTGCCGGCCTCAAGACCCTGCTCGGCGGCCGGGCCGTCCGGGTCGACTGCGATCACGACGACGCCCTTGTCGCCGGCGCCGGCCACTTCACTTGCGGGCGCCACTTGCAAGCCGAGATGCGGCACGCCGCTTTCCGTCTGCTCATTGTCACTTCTGGCGCTCGCGACATGCTGATCGGTCGGCATCTGCGCCAGCGTCACCGAAACGGTCTTCTGCTGGCCGTTGCGCAGAATGTCGAGCTTCACCTGGGTGTCCGGCGGCATCATGCCGATGGTGCGGGCGAGCTCGCGCGCATCCTTGACCTGATTGCCGTCAACCGCGGTGATCACATCGCCGGACTGGATGCCGGCTTTTGCTGCCGGACTGTCCTTCTGCGGCTCGTCGACGATGGCGCCTTGCGCCTTCTTCAGGCCGAGCGAGTCGGCAATGCCGGCGGTGACCGGCTGGATCTGCACGCCGAGCCAGCCGCGCGTGACATGGCCGTCTTTCTTCAGCTGCGCCACGACGAGCTTCGCGGTCTCAGCCGGAATGTCGAAGCCGATGCCTACCGAGCCGCCGGACGGCGAGAAGATCGCCGTGTTGACGCCGATAACGTTGCCGTCGACATCGA
The DNA here is from genome assembly GCA_021324465.1 of Hyphomicrobiaceae bacterium. GTDB lineage: Bacteria > Pseudomonadota > Alphaproteobacteria > Rhizobiales > Xanthobacteraceae > BOG-931. The sequence continues at coordinate 37,457 of JAJPJB010000052.1, read as the reverse complement.
AGGCCGGACCGCCCGAATTGCCCTTGTTGATCGGCGCGTCGATCTGCACGTAATCGTCGTAGGGACCGGCGCCGATGTCGCGGCCGCGCGCCGAGACAATACCGGCGGTCACCGTGCCGCCCAACCCGAACGGATTGCCGACTGCGATCACCCAGTCGCCTACCTTGGGCGGATTGTCGGCAAACTTCACATAAGGAAAGTCGTTCTTGCCGTCGACCTTGATCAGCGCGAGATCGGTCTTCGGATCGGTGCCGACCACCTTGGCCGTGTAGATCTTGCCGTCATCGGTCGTCACCTGCACCGATTTGGCGTGGTCGACCACGTGATTATTGGTCACCGCATAGCCGTCGGCCGAGATGAAAAAGCCGGAGCCTTCGCCGGTGATCATCTGGTGGCGCTGCGGCATACCAAATTGCTGGCCGAACTGACGGAAGAATTTGTCGAATGGCGAGCCCGGCTGAATCGGGATTTGTTGCTGATCGCCGTTGTCCTGGTCGTCCTGCATCATCGCCGGGGCGGCGGACGCCGGAATTTTGACACGCACCGAAATGACCGCCGGCTTCACTTTGGCGACGAGATCGGCAAAGCCCGCCGGATGCTGCGCGATCGAATCGGCCGCAGCTGCCGGCGCGGTGAATGCTGCAGACGACGTGCGGCCGTAGCCGAACGGTCCGGACAACAGCAGCGCGCCGCCGACGGCGGCGACCGAAGCCATCAGGATGAGGCGCCGTGGCGAGAGGACTTTGCGCTTGCCAGGGGGAGTACCTTGAGTCATTTCAAACTCCATCAATCGGTGGGACCTGCGGGCCGCAAACGCAGCCATTGATGGACAGATTTGGGGAAGCTGTCTTACAGCGACCTGACGGCCGGATTAATTCTGTGAAATAAACGGCGCCTAAACATTAAATCTCTGCAAGATTCGCCGGCGCGCTTATAGTTGCCGTCACGGCGCCCGCGCTGCCGGGACTTAAAGGGAGATATTGATGAAAGACACGACGTCGCGTTTCAACCTTTCGCGCCGCAGCCTCATCGCAAGCCTTGCCGCGGCGCCGGCAGTTGCCGCAATTCCGGCACCGGCGCGCGCACAAGCCGCGGCCGCCGCGCAGGCGCAAGCCGGGTTGAAAGACGCCAAAGGCACCAAGCTCGTTCTGCTCGGTACCGGCGCCGGACCGGTTCCGGGACGGACGCGGCGGATGACATCGCATGCGATGCTGTCAAACGGCGCGGTCTATGTGCTCGACTGCGGTTTTGGGCACCACCGATCGCTATGCGCAAGCCGGACTGTCATTCAACGCCTTGCGCGGAATTTTCATCACGCATCATCGCTTCGATCACAACGTCGAATACGGCCCGCTTCTGTCGATCGGCTGGGTGCAGGGAATGCCGCTGTCGGTCCGCGCCTACGGTCCGCCGCCGCTCAAGCAAATGACGGCAGACTACATCCGCTCGATGCGCACGACGATCGACTTCTGGTCGGAAGATTTGAAGATGAAGCCTCTCGAGACCATCGACGTCACGGAAGTGCCGCAGGCCGGTCCGGTCATGCAGGACGACAATGTCAAAGTCACAGCGACCGTGGTGCAGCATCCGCCGGTCAAACCGGCGCTCGGCTACCGCTTCGATTTTCATGACCGCTCGATCGCGTTTTCCGGCGATACGACGCCGCTCGATGCGGTCGCGCAGCTGGCGAAAGGCGCCGATGTGCTGGTGCACGAGGCGATGTATCTGCCGGCGCTGGTCGACTATCTCAAGGCGCAGATCGCCAAGGGACGTCCGGTCAAATTCGACGACTACATGGCGCATATGCATGCCGACCATTCGCCGGTCGAAGATGTCGGCCGCATTGCCCAGGAAGCCGGCGTCAAGACGCTGGTGCTCTCGCATCTGACGCCGGCGATCGACAGCATCAGCGACGATACCTGGCGCGCCGCGGCGGCGCAAAAATTCAAGGGCGAGATCGTCGTCGGGCACGATCTCGCAGTCCTGTAATGCCTCGCGGGGCCGCGCGAAATCCGGTGCCTTTCGGCGAGGCCGCAACGCAGCGCGTCTTCAGCCCGTTCAGCCCCGCCTTTTCACCCGCCGCGCCAGATAATCGAAGTTGAGGTCGAACTGTTCCGGCCGGCTGATGTCGTGCTTGAGCTTCTCGATATCTTCGCGCGAAAATTCCGGCGCCGCCTCGCCGGCGGCCTCGCTGAGCAGCTGCACCATGGCGCCGTTCTCCAGCATGATGGCGCCGATCACGGCTTCGGCGATGGTGGCGCCGGTGACGACGATGCCGTGGTTCTTCAGCAGCACGCCCCGGCCGCGGCCCAGTGCGCGGGCGACACCGGCGCCCATCGCGGCGCTGCGAATGAGATTGATGGTGTCGGCATATATGCCAAGCGCCTCGTAGAACAGCGCGCCCGGCTGCGAATAGGTTCGCAGCTTGCCTCCGCCCGCCGACAGCGCGATGGAATACGGCGGATGGGTGTGGATCACGCAATTGACGTCGGGGCGCGCTTTAAGGATCTCGGAATGGATATAGACCTCGCTGTGGCGGCGCGCTTTGCCGGCGACGACATTGCCGTCGAGATCGATGGTGAGGATGTTCGCCATCGTGATCTCGTCGAGCCCGATGCCGTGCGCCTTCATGAAGAAGCGGCCGGGATCGTCCGGCAGGCGGAACGAAATATGCCCCCGGGTGAAGTCGTCCTGCCCCTCCGCCACCAGCACTCTGCCGGCGAGGATCAACTGCTCCTTGATTTGCCGATGGGTCGCGGCAGACGTCGTCTCTTTCCGCTTTGTTTTGGCCATGTCCCTGGTCTCTCACCTCGCGCGAATGATCAATCGGGCGCGCAACAGAACAGGGAATGGCCAAAGGCTCAAGGGGGCAACAGGACGGCGCTGCGCCTATTTCCTATTTCACGCGCGGCGCGGAGACAAGCCCGGGCTGATCGCCGCGCCGCACGCTCCACACGCTCACATTGGCGATTTAAGGCTGTGTTTTCAGCCAGTCATCGATGTCCTTGCGAATCAAATCCTTGGCGAGTCCGTAGCGTTGCTGGATTTTCCCTTCCAGCTGCTCGCGACTGCCGTTCACTTGGGCAAGATCGTCGTCGGTGAGCTGACCCCACTTTTGTTTGATCTTGCCCTTTGCCTCTTTCCAATTTCCTTCAATGCGATTCCAGTCCATGCCTGTTCAACTCCGATTTGCTGTCTTTCTGCTGTCTTGGACATAACAGCGAGCGCAAGTTTCGGTTCCGCGCCGTTCCCTCACTGAGCGCGCCGAATGAACTGCGCGTGAACAAACAAAGGCGTCGATCCCACGGAAAACATTTTGAAGACAATTTTGGCGGCATCAAATGGAACGCAAATTTTGGCGGCATCAAATGGAACGCAAATTTTGGCGGCATCAAATGGAACGCAAGTGTCGCAGACGAGTTTGGCGTTGAGTATGCCGCGGGATCGGCTCGCGTCATTGACGCGGGGCGCCGGCGACACAGAGAGGGAGAACAGGAGAACGCCAAATGAAAAAAACCTTGATGACAACCGTTGCGGCCGCCGCGGTTGCCGGTTTCACCGCCGTTGCCGCGGGACAAACCATGCAGAACCAGCCCGGCGGCGGTGCGATGAGCTCGCAGGGTGCGCAACAGGAGCACCGGGGCGGCACGACCGGCGGTGCGGCCGGTGGCAGCTCGACGCTGCACCGGCAAAGCGGCGCACAGTCGAACGAGCGATCGGCGCAGGGAGCGGAACGCTCCAACGGCCAGCGCGGCGCTCAGAATGCCCAAGGCGGCCAGCAGGGTGCGCAACAGGGTGCGCAAAAGGGCGCCGCCGAGATGAGCTCGCAGCGCGGCACCAACGAAACGAACGCGCCGAAGGGTGCCGACAGCGAGAAGGGCCTTCACCAGAAGGGTGCGCAGACCAAGGGCAACACCGAACTCAAGGGCGCCCAGGGCGAGCGCAATGAGCGCGGCGCGCAGACCGAGCGCGGCAAAGCCGGCGTGAGCACGCAGGAGAATGCCCAAGGTGGCGTGCAAGGCGGCACGAGCGTGCAAGGCGGCGCGCGCCGCGGCGCCTCGGTGCAGCTGTCGCAGGATCAGCGTACCAGGATCTCCACGATCATCGGCAAGAGCCCGTCGGCGCGTATCACCGGCAAGCCCGACTTCGATGTGACCGTGGGCGCCAGAATCCCGCGCAGTGTCCATGTCGCGGTGCTGCCGGATGACGTGGTACAGATCGTGCCGCAATATCGCGGCTTCGATTACGTTCTCGTCGGCGACCGGATCCTGATCATCGATCCGAACACCTTCGAGATCGTTGCCGTTATCCTGGCTTAACCGTTCGGCAGGTCAGGCAAGCGGCCCGCGCCGGAAGCCTTCGGTGCGGGCCGCTTGTCGGTGCGCGCGACGCGATGCAATCAAATATTAGCGGCGCCGGATTTGCTGCGTCGCGTCGCGCTTCGCGATGACGATGAGGGATATCCCTAAGCCACCGAGTCTGCCGCGACCGGCACCTTTTCCGGCAGCTTGTTGCCGTGAATGAGATGGTGAATCGCGCTCAGCTTGTCGATCACCCGCGGCGACAGGATGAACGGATAGAGATCCGGCAGGCCCATGGTGCGATTGAGGCTGTTGAGCGCATTGCTCAGCGGCACCCAGGTCTCGATCAAGGACGATGGTTCGCGCACCGCATAGGGATCGAAATCGACCTGGGCATCGAGCTCGCCCGGACGCGCCAGCCGCGGATGTACATACATGCCGAAGGCGCGCGCCATTTCCAGTGTATCAACGATGTGCAGATAGTGCGCCCAGGTCTCGGCAAAGTCTTCCCACGGATGCGCGGTGGCATAGGCGCTGATGTAATTGTCCTGCCAATCCGGCGGCGCGCCGTTGGCATAATAGGCTGTCAACGCCGCGTCGTAATCGGCGGTTTCATCGCCGAAGATTTTGCGGCTCGCTTCGACCAGGCCGCCGTCGCGCACCAGCAAGTCCCAATAATAATGTCCGACCTCATGGCGGAAATGGCCGACCAGCGTGCGGTACGGCTCGCGCATCATGGTGCGACGACGTTCCCGCTCGGCATCGTCGGCCTCTTCCAGCGCGAGCGTGATCAGGCCGTTATCGTGGCCGGTCATCACCCGTGGCGCCTCGGTATGCGGCGGGCTCTTGAGAAAATCGAAACGCAGCCGCAAGCTTCCGCCGGCGTCCTTCTCATCGAGCGGCAGATTGAGCTTCATCAAGGTGTAAAACAGCATGTGCTTGGCGCGCTCGATCTTGCGCCAGGCGACGACATTGTCCGGCACGCTCACGTTTGGAATGGTGCGGTTATGCCGGCAGGCGACGCAAAACGCCTCGGGCAGATCCGCGTCGATCATCCAATTGCAGACATCGTAGGCATCGTTGGCGCAAAATCGATAGCGCTTCTTATCGACCGCAAGCGCACGCCAAGTGCCGCGCGAGCGATCGCCATCCGGCTCGAGCGCCGACAGATTCATGATCGCCGGGAGAAAGCCGAGGCGGCGGCCACATTTTTCGCAATGATTATTTTCGAAATAGGTCAACTGCCCGCAATTCTGGCACTTGAATAGCTTCATCGCTCTCTCTTTCGCGGATTCCCGGCCTTGACTCGAGGCGGCGAGTCTTGGTTGCCCACCGTGGCTTGCGAATCGTTCTTCTCCTCGGCCGGCAGCGTAGAAGGCTTGACGAAGAAAGTCGCCCGGGCGGATTCAGGATCGTTGATAAAGGCGATTCCGTTGCCGGCATAATAGCTTGGCCTGATGCACGGGAAACGTCCAGTTCCCGCAATCGCCTAGAGCGCAGGCGCTCGGCTCCTCGCAATGACCATCTTTGCTCGGGCAACCAGGCGTCAAATCAGCGGCCGCTGCGGCACTTCCTCGTCGAAATAAAGCGCCACGCGTGCGAGCACGCGCGGGTTGGCAAGCGTGAGCCTTCCCTTGGCCAATTTGAACATGCCCAGGCGCCGGAGCTTCGCCAGCGTTTTGTTGGTATGCACCAGGGAAAGCCCCAGCGCATCGGCGATGTGCTGCTGGGTGAGCGGGAATTCGAAGCTGCTGTCGGCGGCGACCATGCCGAGAAGCTTCAGCCGCTTGTAGAGCATGACAATGAGGGCGGCGACACGTTCTGCAGCCGTGCGGCAGCCGACGCTGGTCAGATTCTCGTCGACCAGGCTCTTCGAATGTGCGCCGAGCCAAGCGACGTCGAAGGCAAGACCCGGCTTTTGATCGAACAGCGTCCACACTTTCCTGCGCGGCAGTACGCAGATTTCGACATCGGTCAGCGCCTCGATGCCGTAGAGCGCGGCATCGAACATGGCCGCCTGCAGCCCGCACAGGTCGCCGGGCAAAAGAAAATTCAGGATCTGCCGGCGCCCGTCGGCCAGCATCTTGAAGCGGAACGCCCAGCCGGCGTAGAGCGTGTAAAGTTCGGGAGATTCGTCGCCCGCGCGAATGATCTCGCTGCCGGCCGGCAAGGCCAAGTGTTCGCGCTTGATCTCGTTGATGGATCCGAGCTCATCGGGCGTTATCCGCTTGAACAAGCCGCATGAGCGCAATTCACATTCATAACAGGGCACCTGCATGGCTTTTGACCTTCAAACGATGGGATGAGAATGATCGTTAAGCGATGCCTGAGGCGTCAAAGACTACGTGAAAAAATATCCTCATTTTCTTTTAGACTATGGAAACTCGAACGTCGGCAAACAGGTTCCGCGGTAAAGCGTCTTTGAAGTCCTCCCGTGAGTCGCGTTTGCGACGCGCAAGCACACGCGCTCGAACGCAAGGCTAATGAGGACGATAATGTTGCAGCGCGCAATCGTGCCGCTCAGTTGACGGCGACCGCGTGATCGGGGCCACGCAGGTCGCGGCCTTGCGGCACGGTCTGCGATTCCTGCTCCTGCACAAACACCCTGCGCAGCGCATCGCGCTCGATCGGCTTCTGCAGGATCGGGGCGCCGTCGAAACGCGGATCGACGCTCTCGGCGTCGTAACCGGTGACGAACACGAAGGGAACGCCGCGCTTCACCAAAATCTCGGCCACCGTATAGACAAGACCGTCACCCAGGTTGATGTCGAGCACGGCGGCGTCGAGATGGCGCTCGCGCGCGGCTGCCAGGGCCTCCGATGCCGTGCTCAGCGGTCCCAGCACTTGGAAGCCGAAATCGGCAAGCGTTTCGGCGATCATCATCGCGACCAGCGCCTCGTCTTCGACCAGCAGCACGCGCGGCCGCTCCTGCTGGTTCAGGTCGATCGTGGCGCCGTTGCCGCTGACGCCGTTGCGCGCCAGGCTAAAGGTGCGCGACTTCGTCAATTCGCTGCGTGGAATCGAAAAAACGCAGCGCAGCCCCTTCGGGTTCCAGTCGAACTCGGCGCGGCCGCCGAGCTGCTGCTCGATGCTGGCGACAATGACTTTGAGACCGAAATTGCGGGCCGACGGCGGCGCAATGGCGGGGCCGCCGCTCTCGTCCCAGTGCAGCATCAGGGCGTCGTGGTGCAATTCCCAGACGAGCCGGATCTTGCCGCTCGGCGACGACAGCGCGCCATGCTTGGCGGCGTTGGTGGCAAGCTCGTGCAGCGCGAGCGCCAGGCCTTGTGCGGTCGCCGGCTGCAGCGAGATATCGGGACCGACGCATTGGATCTTGTCGCCGGCGCGGTACGGCGCCAGCTCGTCGGCGACCAGCGTCGCCAGATCGGCGCCGTTCCAGCGCGAGTCGGAGAGAAGCGTATGCGCGCGCGCCAGCGCCTTGATGCGGCCTTCGATCGCCTGCACGTAGTCTTCCACCGTTTTGGCGCGCGTCAGCCTGATGATCGACTGGATCACGGCAAGCGCATTGCGCGCGCGGTGATCGACCTCGCGCGCCAGCAGCACTTGGCGCTCCACGGCCTCCTTGCGATCGGTGACATCGATGGTGACGCCGGAGACGCGCACCACCTTGCCCGATGCATCGACGCTCGCCGCGGCGCTGCCGATGCACCAGCGGACTTGGCCATTTGGGCGCAGCACGCGAAACTCGGCCTGATAGGTGCGCGCACCCTCGGTCATGCCTTGGGCGACCTGTTCGAGCCGGCGCCAATCGTCCGGATGAATCAGCGCGCGCAGACCTTCGGCGCTGACTTTGAACGTGCCGGGATCGACGCCGAAGATGCGGTGCTGGCCTTCGTCCCATTTCCATTCATCGGTGAGGAGATCCCAGTCCCAGGAGCCCATTTGACCGGCGGCAAGCGCCAGGCTTCTGCCCTGCTCGCTCTGCGTGACCCGCAGATTGGAGGCCTCGAGCTCGGCGGTGCGCTCGACGACCCGGCGCTCGAGCTGCGAATTGAGCCGCTCGAGCGCGCGCGTCTTGCGGAACAGCTCGCAGAAGATCCGCACCTTGGCACGCAGCACCTCGGGCACGACCGGGACCGGCACGTAATCGACTGCGCCCATCTCATAGCCGCGCAGCCGGTCGACCTCGGTCAGGTGGATTGCCGAAATAAAGATGATCGCCGTCTTGGCGAAGCGCGGATGATCGCGGATCATTGCCGCGAGCTGAAACCCGTCGAGCTCGGGCATGCAGACATCGATCAGCACTACGGCGACGTCGTTCTTGAGCAGGAACTGCAGCGCCTCGCGCGCCGACGACGTCTTCACCAGATTCTCGCCGAGCTGGCCGAGAATCACCTCGTAGGCGAGAAGCTTGTCAGGCTGGTCGTCGACCAGAAGGACGTTGACCTTCCCGTCCGCCTCATCGCCGCGCTCGCCGAGCCTATCGGCGGCCTTCTCGCACGATGTCTCGTTGGACTTCTCGTCGGCTGCTTGGTTCATCGGCGCCGCCTCTCAGCGATGCAGCCACATCCGCAATGCGGAGAGCAGCTGTTCGGTATTGACGGGCTTGGCAAGGTAATCGGAGGCGCCGGCCTGCAGGCACTTTTCGCGGTCGCCCTTCATCGCCTTGGCAGTCAAGGCGATGATCGGCAATCGGCGATGGGCCTTGTCCCGGCGAATCTGCTCAATGGTCTGATAGCCGTCCATTTCCGGCATCATGATGTCCATCAGCACGATCGAAAGCGACGGCGTCTCCCTGATGATGGAAATCGCCTCGGCGCCGGTAGTTGCGGTCAGCACGTTCATGCCGCGACGCTCCAGCGCGCTCGACAGCGCGAAAATGTTGCGCGGATCGTCGTCGACGAGCAGAACCGTGCGGCCGACCAGGTCTTCGTCCGAAGAATTGAGTCGCTGCAGCATCTGCTGCTTTTCCGGCGGCAGATCGGTGATAATGCGGTGCAAAAACAGCGCGGTCTCATCGAGCAGCCGCTCCGGCGATTCGACGCCTTTGACCACGATGCTGCGCGCCATGCTGTGCAGCTGCGCGTCCTCTTCGGCCGACAATTCGCGGCCGGTAAAAACAACGACCGGGACTTCGGCAAGCGCGCTGTCGGCGCGCATCCGTTCGAGCACTTCGAAGCCCGACATGTCCGGCAGGCGCAGATCCAGCACGACGCAATCGCATGGAGTCTCGCGCAGCGCGGTCAACGCCTCGCCGCCGGTCTCGACGTTGATGATCTCGATATCGTCGTGACCAAGCAATTCGTCGATGCTCATCTGCTCGACGGCATTGTCCTCGACCACCAGGAGGCGCCTCTTGCGCGGCTCGGCGAATTCCTTGATGCGCGAGAGCGCTTCCTCGATGCCCTCCCGCGTGGTCGGCTTATTGACGAAGGCAAAGGCGCCGCGGGCGAGCCCGTGCTGCCGGTCCTCGTCGAGCGAGACGATCTGCACCGGAATGTGCCGCGTCAGCGGGTTCTGCTTGAGCTGGCTCAGCACGTTCCAGCCGAGCATGTCGGGCAGGAACACGTCGAGCGAGACCGCGGTCGGCTGATATTGCTTGGCAAGATTGAGCGCATCGTCGCCGCGCATCGCCAACAGCGCCTTGAAGCCCTTGTCGCGCGCGAGATCGACCAGGATGCGGGCATAATGCGGGTCGTCCTCGACGATGAGGAGAATGGCGTCGCCGGCCTGGATGTCGAGCCGGTCGTCCGGGATCGGCTCGACCGGACGCTCCGGTACAACAGGCACGCCGGGCAGCTGCGCGGCGCCGCCGGTGGCCGCCGTTGCGGCCGTGCCGTGCAACGGCGAACTCGGACCGGCATATTTGATCGGCAGATAGAGCGTGAAGGTCGAGCCCTGGCCCGGCGCGCTGCGCAGGTGGATTTCGCCGCCTAACAGGCTCGCCAGTTCGCGGCTGATGGCCAGGCCGAGGCCGGTGCCGCCATATTTGCGGCTGGTCGAGGCGTCGGCCTGCTGGAACGCCTCGAAGATGATCTTCTGCTTCTCCTGCGGAATGCCGATGCCGGTATCGGTGACTTCGAAGGACACCACGGCCGAGGCCTGGCTCAGCACCGGGTGATCGGCGGTCCAGCCGCCGGCGGCGGCATTCACGGTCAGGCGCACGCCGCCCTGCGCGGTGAACTTGAACGCGTTCGACAGGAGGTTCTTGAGCACCTGCTGCAAGCGCTTGGTATCGGTCGTGATGGTGCGGCCGAGATTGGGATCGACGTGAACCTCGAACGACAACTGCCGCGTCTCCGCCTCGTGGCGGAAGGGCCGCGCCACCATGTCGAGCAGATTGGAGAAGAACACTTCTTCGGCATCGACCGTAACGGTGCCGGACTCGATTTTCGACAAGTCCAAAATGTCGCTGATGAGGTTGAGCAGGTCGGTGCCGGCGCCGTGAATGGTGCGGGCGAAGTCGACCTGTTTCGGGGTCAGATTGCCTTCCGGATTGTCGGAGAGCTGCTGGCCCAAGATCAGGATCGAATTGAGCGGCGTGCGCAGCTCGTGCGACATATTGGCCAGGAATTCCGACTTGTACTTCGAGGTCAGCGCCAGCTCGGTGGCCTTTTCCTCGAGCGCGCGCCGTGCCTGCTCGATTTCCTGGTTCTTGCGCTCCACTTCGACGTTGCGCTCGGCGAGCTGCTGCGCCTTCTGTTCGAGCTGTTCGTTGGTCTGCTGCAGCTCCTTCTGCTGCGCCTGCAACTCTCCGGCCAGCTGCTGCGACTGCTTGAGCAGGCCTTCGGTCTGCATGGTCGCTTCGATCGAGTTGAGCACGATGCCGATCGACGAGGTGAGCTGCTCGAGAAACATGGTCTGCAGCGCGGTGAATTCGTGGACCGAGGCGAGCTCGATCACCGCCTTGACCTGATTTTCGAACAGCACCGGCAGCACGATGATGTTGCGCGGCGGCACTTTGAACAGAGCCGACGAGATCGGCACCACGTTCTCGGGAATCTCGTTGATCAACAGGCGTCGCTTGTCGAGCGCGCACTGGCCGATCAGGCCCTCGCCAAGCCGCAGCATCTGCGGATGGCGGCCCGGTTCGTCATCGGCATAGGCGGCGAGCAGATTGAGACGCTCCTGCGGCTCCTCGCCTTCCATCTGATAGATGACGCCCTGCTGCGCATTGACCAGCGGCGTGAGTTCGGAGAGCAATAGGCGGCCGACCGTGGTCAGGTCGCGCTGGCCCTGCAACATATTGGTGAAGCGGGCGAGGTTGGTCTTCAGCCAATCCTGTTCGGTATTGCGGTCGGTGGTGAGCCGCAAATTGTCGATCATGGTGTTGATATTGTCTTTAAGCTCGGCCACCTCGCCGCGCGCATCCACCTGAATCGAGCGCGTCAGGTCGCCCTTGGTCACCGCGGTCGCCACCTCGGCGATGGCGCGCACCTGCGTGGTCAAATTCGCCGCGAGCAGGTTGACGTTGCCGGTCAAATCCTTCCACGTACCGGCCGCGCCTGGCACGTTGGCCTGGCCGCCGAGCCGCCCTTCGACGCCGACTTCGCGGGCTACCGTGGTCACCTGGTCGGCGAAGGTCGCGAGCGTCTCAGTCATATTGTTGATGGTCTCGGCGAGCGCCGCCACCTCGCCTTTGGATTTCACCGCGAGGTTCTGCTTGAGATCGCCGTTGGCGACGGCGGTCACCACCTTGACGATGCCGCGCACCTGTTCGGTCAGGTTGGCGGCCATCACGTTGACGGTGTCGGTCAGGTCCTTCCAGGTGCCGGCGACGCCCGGCACCACCGCCTGGCCGCCGAGCAGACCTTCGGTGCCAACCTCGCGCGCCACGCGCGTCACTTCCGAGGCGAAGCCGTTGAGCTGGTCAACCATTGTATTGATGGTGTTCTTCAGTTCGAGGATTTCGCCCTTCACATCGACGGTGATCTTGCGGCTGAGGTCGCCGCGCGCCACGGCCGTGGTCACTTCGGCGATATTGCGCACCTGCGTGGTGAGATTTGCCGCCAGCAGGTTGACGTTGTCGGTGAGGTCCTTCCAGGTGCCGGCGACGCCCGGCACCACCGCCTGACCGCCGAGCCGGCCGTCGGTGCCGACCTCGCGCGCCACGCGCGTCACCTCGGCGGCAAAGGAGCGCAGCTGCTCGACCATCGTGTTGAGCGTGTCTTTGAGCAGCAGCATTTCGCCGCGTACGTCGACGGTAATCTTCTTCGACAAGTCGCCGCCGGCGATGGCGGTCGCAACCTCGGCGATGTTGCGCACCTGTGCGGTCAGGTTCGACGCCATGAAGTTGACATTGTCGGTGAGGTCCTTCCAGGTGCCGGCGACGCCGGGCACTTGCGCCTGGCCGCCGAGCTTGCCTTCGGTGCCGACCTCGCGCGCGACGCGCGTCACTTCTGAGGCAAAGGCGTTGAGCTGGTCCACCATCGTATTGATGGTGTTCTTCAGCTCGAGAATTTCGCCCTTCACGTCGACGGTGATTTTGCGCCCGAGATCGCCGCGCGCCACCGCGGTGGTGACCTCGGCGATGTTGCGCACCTGCGCCGTGAGATTGCCGGCCATCGAGTTGACGCTGTCGGTTAAATCCTTCCAGGTACCGGCGACGCCCGGGACGTTGGCCTGACCGCCGAGCCGGCCTTCGGTGCCGACCTCGCGCGCGACACGCGTCACCTCGCCGGCGAAGCGGTTGAGCTGATCCACCATCGTGTTCAGCGTTTCCTTCAGCTGCAGGATCTCGCCGCGCACGTCGACCGTGATCTTCTTCGACAGGTCGCCGTTGGCGATGGCGGTCGACACTTCGGCGATATTGCGCACCTGCGCGGTGAGGTTCGACGCCATGGAATTGACCGAGTCGGTCAGGTCCTTCCAGGTGCCGCCGACGCCCGGCACTTGCGCCTGGCCGCCGAGCTTGCCTTCGGTGCCGACCTCGCGCGCAACGCGCGTCACCTCGGCGGCAAACGCGTTGAGCTGGTCGACCATTGTGTTGAGCGTATCCTTCAGCTCCAAAATCTCGCCGCGCACGTCGACGGTGATCTTGCGGGAGAGGTCGCCGCGCGCCACGGCGGTGGCGACCTCGGCGATGTTGCGCACCTGGCCGGTCAGATTCGAAGCCATCGAGTTGACCGAGTCGGTCAAGTCTTTCCACGTGCCGGCGACGCCGCGCACCATGGCTTGGCCGCCGAGCTTGCCTTCGGTGCCGACCTCGCGCGCGACGCGCGTCACCTCGCCGGCGAAGGCATTGAGCTGGTCGACCATGGTATTGATGGTGTCTTTCAGCTCGAGGATTTCGCCGCGCACGTCGACGGTGATTTTCTTCGACAGGTCGCCATTGGCGATGGCCGTCGACACTTCGGCGATATTGCGGACCTGCGCGGTCAGGTTCGACGCCATCGAGTTGACCGAGTCGGTCAGGTCCTTCCAGGTACCGGCGACGCCGAGCACATTGGCCTGGCCGCCCAGGCGGCCCTCGGTGCCGACCTCGCGCGCCACCCGCGTCACCTCGCCGGCGAAGGCGTTGAGCTGATCGACCATCGTGTTGATGGTTTCTTTGAGCTGCAGAATTTCGCCGGAGACGTTGACCGTGATCTTCTTCGACAGGTCGCCGCCGGCGATGGCGGTGGCAACGTCGGCAATATTGCGCACCTGCGCGGTGAGGTTGCCGGCCATGAAGTTGACGCTGTCGGTCAGGTCCTTCCAGGTGCCGGCGACGCCCGGCACCTGCGCCTGGCCGCCGAGCTTGCCTTCGGTGCCGACCTCGCGGGCGACGCGCGTGACTTCCGAAGCAAACGCATTGAGCTGGTCCACCATCGTGTTGATGGTGTCCTTCAGCTCCAAAATTTCGCCGCGCACGTCGACGGTGATCTTGCGCGACAGGTCGCCGCGCGCCACGGCCGTGGTCACATGCGCGATGTTGCGCACCTGGTCGGTCAGGTTGCCGCACATGGCGTTGACCGAGTCGGTCAAATCCTTCCAGGTGCCGGCAACGCCGGGCACGATGGCCTGGCCGCCGAGCTTGCCGTCGGTGCCGACCTCGCGCGCGACGCGCGTCACCTCCGACGCAAACGAGCGCAGCTGATCGACCATCGTATTGATGGCTTCCTTGAGCTGCAGAATTTCGCCGCGCACGTCGACGGTGATCTTTTTCGACAGGTCGCCGTTGGCGACCGCGATGGTCACTTCGGCGATGTTGCGGACCTGCGCGGTCAGGTTGGAGGCCATCGAGTTGACCGATTCGGTCAACTCCTTCCACACGCCGGTCACGCCGCCGACCTGGGCCTGGCCGCCAAGCTTGCCCTCGGTGCCGACCTCGCGCGCGACGCGCGTCACCTCGGACGTGAACACATTGAGCTGCTTGATCATCCGGTTGACGATCTCGGCCGAGCGCAGGAACTCACCTTTGAGCCGCCGGCCGTCGACATCGAGCGGCACGGTCTGCAGCAGATCGCCCTGCGCCACCGCGGCGATGGCGCGGGTCACCTCCGTGGTCGGCCACAACAGATCATCGATCAGCGAATTGACGCTCGCCTCCATCTCACCCCAGGCGCCGTCGGACAGGCCGAAGCGCACGCGCTGGCGGGTGCGACCGTCACGGCCGACCACCTGGCCGACCCGCTCGAGCTGGCGGGCCATGCGCTGATTGGTGGCAACGATGTCATTAAATGTATCGGCGATCTTGCCGATGATGCCGACGCGGTCGCCGGACATGCGCACCGAGAAGTCGCCGACCCGCATCGCCCGCAGCGCGTGCAACAGCTCAGTCAGGCCGTGCGCATCAGTGTCGCCATTGAGCGATTCCCGGGCCTGTTTTGCCACCGCCTTGGCAATCTGGGGAATCGGGGATACCGGCGTACCGTTCCGTCCGGCACGCGCACCAGTTCTAGTGGTCCGCATAGATCTCTCCGAAACCCAGCCGCACGCCGTCGAGCATACGGTAATCGAGGATGTGGCGCTCGAGCGCGTAGTGTTCTGTTAGCGGGTGGTGTTCTGTTGTGGACTCGGCCGGCCGCCGCGCCCGGAGCCAGCGTCGGCGGCGCTTTGACGCAGCATGGAACCTGCCCAGCGGGAACAAGTCCCGCAGCCTAAGCCGCCCGATTCGGCGTGAACTCCCCCTCACGATCCACCTCGGCCTTTGTGCCTTGACGCAAACGCGGTCGGTCAAAGAAGGTTCCGGACAACATTGCCGGAGCCGGTTTTCCGGACGGCTTCTGTGGATAAATCCGGCCCGGCGGCGGAACGCCACAGGAACCAAGTCAAGCCCCGCATCTTTTTAACAGATCGAGGCACTTAGGGGCGCCGGCAATGGCGGGGCGTAAAGAGGATACTGCTTGTTACCGGCTGTACGCCGCCAATTGTCTTGAGATCGCCAGGCGTGTCTCGGATACCAATCGCCGACTGTTCCTCCTCAAGATGGCGCAAGCCTGGGGCAGGCTCGCCGACCAGGTGGAAAACCAATTCAGGACGGCTGGCGAGGGCGAGGCGCCGGGTGAGCCCGGGCAGGAAAGCAGCTAGCCGCACGTTCAGTCCGTCACCTGCCATGCCAGCGCGCGAACGCCCGGGCGCCGGCTCAATCGCTCGACCGCAGCAGGCATCGCGCAGGCGCTTGCCGCGCGCGGCTCGTGCACCTTCAACACATTCAATGTGTAAGTCCGCGAGCCGCCGCCGCTCGCGAGGTCGATATTGCGCACCCGGATCGCGCCTTTGGCGAGCCAGTCGCGAATTTCCTGTTCGCCGGGGCCGGTCTCGTCGACCGTGATCTGCAGACGGGCGTGCTGCTCCACCGCCATATAGCTTTCCAGCCGACGTAGACCCCGCAGCACCAGAAAGCCGATTGCCGTCGCCGCCCAACCAAGCAGGACCTGGCCGCCGCCGAAGCACAGCCCGATCACCGTGACGTACCACAGCGTCGCCGCCGTGGTGACGCCGATGACAAGACTGCCGCGGCGCAAGATCGCGCCGCCGCCGATGAAGCCGACGCCGGTCAAGATGCCGAGCGGCAGCCGCATCAGGTCGTTGGTGATGAACGAATCGGACGCCTTGCCGCTCAGCGTGAGCGGATAATTCATCTGCAGCATCGCCACCGATGCCGCAAGGCAGACCAGGATCGTGGTGCGCAGTCCCGCCGCCTTGCCGCGCTCGCCGCGGTCATAGCCGATGATCGCGCCGGCGATCAGCGTGCATACCAAACGAACGACAAGATCCTGCCAGGTCAGTTGCAGCGGCATGGCGGTGCCAAGCAGCGCCGACGAAATAAACGGGTTCGCCATGTTGAATAAACGCGGTACTTGGTGTGGAGTTGCGCCGCCGATCGGACCCGTCCCGCGGCGCAAGCGAGCGCGGGACGCGGCCTCGTAATCTCATCCATGCGGGCGTTTCTCCGCCATGTCAGACGTCAACTCCGCGCCCACGATGCACAGGTCGCAAGCCGCCGTGTTAAAGCTGCTCGCCGATCCTGCGACCTATGGTGTCGCCGAGGTGCGGCGCTGCGACACCCATGCGGCGAGCGTGTTTCTGGCCGGCGACCGCGCGATCAAGATCAAGCGCGCGGTGCGATATCCGTTTCTCGATTATTCGACCTTGGACAAGCGCAAGGCCGCCTGTGCGGCCGAGCTCGCGGTCAACCGCGCTTTCGCGCCGCAGCTCTATCGGCGTATCGTGCCGATCACGCGCGAGGCGGATGGAGCGCTCGCCTTGGACGGCGCCGGTGAGCCGGTGGAATGGGCGGTGGAAATGGCGCGGTTCGACGAGAACGCGACGCTCGATCATCTCGCCGCGCGCGGCGAGCTGGACGACACGCTGGCGCACAAGCTCGCAATCGCCGTTGCCGCGATGCATGAGCGCGCCAGTCCGGTCGAGCCGAGCGCCTGGATTGCCGCGCTCGAAGGGTTCATCATCGAAAACACCGCCGCGTTCGACGCACGTGGTGATCTGTTTGCGCGCGGCGACGTCGCGGCGCTGCAACAAAAAATGCTGGCGACTCTCTCGCGGCTGCGCCCGCTGCTCGTGGCGCGCGGCAGGTTAGGACTCATTCGTCGCGGCCACGGCGATCTTCATCTCGGCAATGTCGCCGTTCTCGACGGCGACCCTGTTGCCTTCGACGCGCTGGAATTCGACCCGACGTTCGCCGCAGGCGACCTGCTCTATGATCTCGCTTTTCTCTTGATGGATCTCGTCGAGCGCGGCCTGGAGCGCAGCGCCAATATCGTCCTGAACGGGTATTTTGCCGCGGCGCGCCGCGTCGAGGACTGCGACGGCATTGCCGCCCTGCCGTTTTTCATGTCGCTGCGCGCCGCCATCCGCGCCAAGGTCACAGCGGCAAAACTCGCGCTCACGGCACCGGCAGACAAAGATGCCCTGGCACGGTCGGCGCAAAAATATTTCGCGCTGGCGCTGAAGCTTCTGCAGCCGAACAAACCGATGATCGTCTGCACCGGCGGATTATCCGGCACCGGAAAATCGGTGCTGGCCCGTGCGCTGGCGCCTTTGCTTGCACCGCTGCCGGGAGCGCTGGTACTTCGCTCCGATGTCGAGCGCAAGGCGCTGCATGGCAGCGCCGAAAACGAGCGTTTGCCGATCGAGGCCTATCGACCCGAAATCACCGCGCAGGTCTACGCGCTGTTGATCGACAAGGCCGGGCGCGTCGCGCGCGCCGGTCATTCGGTCATCGTCGACGCGGTTTTCGCCAGGCCGCATCAGCGCGCGGCCATCGAGGCCAAGGCGATCGACAGCGGCGCCGATTTTCACGGATTGTTTCTTGTTGCCGATCTGTCGACGCGATTGAGCCGCGTCGGATCACGCGGTCCCGATGCATCGGACGCCGACACTACTATCGCGCGCCGGCAGGAGGATTACGCCATCGGCGATGTAGCTTGGGAAATCATCGATGCGTCAGGCTCGCCCGAAGAAACGCTGGACCAGGCGCGAGCCGAATTGCTTCGGCGCAGCCAAGGCCGTGTCTCGTCGTGATTTTCACGGCAGCAAGACTGCGGCGCCCTGCAGTTGGCCGTTTCGCAAGTCCGACAAAGCCTCGTTGGCGCGGCTGAGCGGGTAAGGCACGGTATGCGTCTTGATCTTTACCTGCGGCACCACGTCAAAGAACTCCACGCCGTCCGCCCGCGTGAGATTGGCGACCGATTTCAACTCCCGCTCCTCCCAGAGAATACTGTAGGGAAAGCGCGGAACGTCGCTCATGTGAATCCCGGCGCAGACCACGCGCCCGCCTTTGCGCACCGCGCGCAGCGCGGCCGGCACCAGCGCGCCGACCGGCGCATAGATGATGGCGCAATCGAGCGGCTCGGGCGGCGTCTGATCCGCGTCTCCCGCCCATACCGCGCCAAGCTTTTTGGCGAAAGCTTGCGCCGCAGTGTCGCCCGGCCGCGTGAAGGCGTAGATGTCGCGGCCCTGCCAAACCGCAACCTGCGCGATGATATGGGCGGCGGCGCCGAAGCCGTAAAAGCCGATCCTCTTGCCGTCGCCAGCGATCTTGAGCGAACGCCAGCCGATCAGCCCGGCGCACAGCAAAGGCGCGGTCGCGACGTCGTCGCCGCTTGCCGGCAGCGCGACAACAAAGCGCGCATCGGCGACGACGTGGCTCGCATAGCCGCCGTCGCGCGTATAGCCGGTAAACAGCGGCCGATCGCATAGATTTTCGCGGCCCGCACGGCAGTAAGGGCACACGCCGCAAGTGCTACCGAGCCAGGGAATGCCGACACGCATGCCGACTTTCAGATCGGCAACGCCCGAGCCGATGAGGTCGACGCGGCCGACGATCTCGTGGCCGGGCACGACCGGCAGTTTTGGATTGGGCAGCTCGCCGTCGACCACATGCAGGTCGGTGCGGCAGACGCCGCAGGCGGCAACCTTCACCCTCACCTCGCCTTGCCCGGGCTCGGGATCCGGCCGCTCGACGAGGGCGAGCGGCTCGCCAACGTGTTGCAGCGTCATCGCATGCATGCGGCCAACCATAAACCAGCGCGGCGGCCTTTGGATATGCAGACCACGGACGCGCCCGAGGGAATGCCAATAAATTTGAGAACCGGGCCTTGGCGCCCTGCAGGGACTGCCGATAATTTAGCTTGCACGGCGAGACAGTCGGAAGTTGTATCTTGCTTCGACAGTAATTGCGCAGGGTTCCGACGTCATTTCGCACGAGCGCGGCGATGAAGCTCTCGACCCGTATGGCGCTGGCGATGGTGGTGCTGGCCGTGCTGACGGCGCTTGCGGTGGGGCTACTGACCTATAGCAACATCCGCGCCATCGCGCTGCCGCGCGCTGCGGAACGGATGGACGCCCATGTGCGCCTGCTGGCGCAGATGCTGCAAGGGGCGGTGCGCGGCGCGCGCGAAGACATTGTCGGCTTCCAGAGAGCCGTCGCGATCGCCGGCATCATGCGCGCCAATCTCGCCGGCGGCACCGACCCCGAGGGCGGCACGAGCGAAGCCGCCTGGCGGCAGCGCATCGCCGAGCGGCTTGTCGCGGAGCTTTCCGCGAAGACCACCTATGATCAATTCCGCATCATCGCCGCCGACGGCCGAGAGCTGGTTCGCGTCGACCGTTCCGGCCCCGACGGCGCAATCCGCATCGTTCCCGACGACGAGCTTCAGCAAAAATCAGATGGGCCCTTTTTCAGTTCTGCGATCGCAACGCCGCCCGATCAAATCTACGTCTCGCCCGTTGAATTCAACTACGAGCACGGGGTGATACAGGTCCCGCATGTGCCCGTACTTTACGTGGCGACAAGAATTGACACGCCGGACCGAAAGCCGTTCGGCATCGTCATCATCAATGTCGACATGCGGCCGATCCTGCGCGAGCTTGCGGCAAACCCGCAGCCGCGCAGCCAGATTTATGTCGTCGACGCGCGCGGCAATTATCTGGTCCACCCAGACTCGTCGCAGGAATTCGCCGCGGATCTCGGCAAACCGCAACGCTGGCAAAACGACTTTCCCGCGCTCGTCGCGAGCTTCGGCGCCGCCCAGGCAAAGAGCGCGCTGATCGACGATGGCCGCGGCGAGCGAGTTCTCGCCGGCTTGCAGTCGCTCAATCTGGCGGGAGGTCCGCGCCTTGCCGTGATCGAGACCACGCCGCACGCCGTTGTGATGGCGCCCATCGCCGCGGTCGGAAAATCGACGCTCTTGGTCGGCGTCATCTCGATACTCTGCGCGACCGCGCTTGCCGTCCTGCTCGCGCGCTCGCTGACGCGGCCTTTGGTGCAAATGACCAAGGCGGTGGAGAGCTTTCCGGGCGGTGGTGAAGCCGCGCTTCCAAAAGCCGGCGGCGAAATCGCCGTGCTGGGGCAGGCATTCAAGCGCATGATGCGCGATGTAAGATCCACGACCGCCTCGCTCACGCGAGAAGCCGAGGAGCACCGCCGCACCGCCGCCGAGCTCGAGCGGCAGGCCGAGCGCGAACGGCTGTTCAGCGCCGCGGTACGATCTTCGGTCGATGCGATCATCACCATGACGCTGGACGGCATCGTGACCGGCTGGAATCCGGCCGCGGTACGGCTGTTTGGCTGGAGCGCCGACGATATGCTCGGCCGCAGCATCGACATCATTGTGCCCGACGACCGTCGCGCCGAGATCCGCGGCATTTTGAAGCGCGTGCGCAACGGCGAACTCGTTGATCATCATGCGACGGTCCGCGTGAACAGAGAGGGCCAGCCGATCCCGGTCTCGCTCAGCGTTTCTCCGATCAGATTGTCATCGACCCAGGTCATCGGCGCCTGCAAGATCGTCCGCGACATCACCGAGCAGAGAAAAGCGCGCGAAGCGCTGGAGCGGGAGATCGCCGAGCGCAGCCGCATCGCCGGCATCCTCGACAATACGATCAACAGCATGAGGGACGCGGTGCTGGTGGCCGATCCGGACGCCAATATCGTTCTGTCGAACCCGGCCGCCGCGCGCCTGATGGGCATCGTCACGGGGATGGGCCTGCGCGAATGGTCGAAGGATAAATTCATCTTCATGGCGGACGGCGTGACGCCGCTGCCGCTCGAGCAGCGGCCGCTGGTGAGGGCGTTGCGCGGCCAGACCTTCGAGAATTACGAAATCGTGGTGCGCCCGGCCCATGACGAGAAGCCGTTCACTCTGCTGACCACCGGCGCTCCAATTCGCAGCAACGGCAAAGACGCCGGCGCGGTTGTGGTCTATCGCGATCTCACCGAGGCACAGGAGACCGAACGCCAGCTGCGTCAGGCGCAGAAGATGGAAGCGGTCGGCCAGCTGACCGGCGGCATTGCGCATGACTTCAACAATATCCTCACCGTGATCACCGGCACGATCGAAACCCTGAAGGAAGGCGTCGCGGATCGCCCGGACATGGCGGCGGTTGCGCGGATGATCGAGGAGGCGGCCGAACGCGGCGCCGAGCTGACGCGCCACCTCCTGGCATTTTCGCGCCGACAGCCGCTGGCGCCGCGCGAAGTCGACATCAATGAACTGGCGGTCGAGGTGGGACGGCTGTTGCGGTCGACGCTCGGCGAGAATATCGAAATCGAATCCATGCTCGATGACGATGCGTCGCTGGCGGTGGTCGATGCCAATCAGCTCACCACCGCGTTGCTCAATCTCGCCATCAATGCCCGCGATGCCATGTTGAACGGTGGCAAGCTGACCATCGAAACCGCCGACGTCGTGCTCGACGACGGCTACGCCAGCGTCAATGCCGACGTCCGGCCCGGTCCCTATGTGATGATCGCGGTCAGCGACAATGGCTGCGGTATCCCGCCCGGCATCATCGACAAAGTGTTCGATCCCTTCTTCACCACCAAGGCGGTCGGCAAGGGCACCGGGCTCGGATTGAGCATGGTCTATGGCTTCGTCAAACAGTCCGGCGGGCACATCAAGATCTACAGCGAAGAAGGCCACGGCACGACGATCAAGATGTATTTGCCGCGCGCCGGCGGCGAGGCGCCGCAGGAGCTCGACGGCGCCGCACTCATGCCGATCGACGGCGGCCACGAAACCGTGCTTACGGTCGAGGACGACCCATTGGTGCGCAATTACGTTGTCGCCCAGGTGCGCGGCTTGGGCTACAGAACGCTTGCCGCGACCAATGCCAGCGAGGCGCTCGCGCTGATCGACAGCGATTCGGTGATCGATCTGTTATTCACGGATATTGTGATGCCCGGAGCGATGAACGGCAAGGAACTCGCCGACGAGGCAGTCAGGCGGCGCCCCAAACTCAAGGTGCTGTTCACGTCGGGCTACGCGGAAAACGCCATCATGCATCACGGCCGGCTTGATCCGGGCGTGCTGCTTCTGCCGAAGCCCTACCGCAAGGCGCAATTGGCGCAGATGATCCGCATGGCGCTCAGCGGGGCGCAGGCGGTGAGGTAGCGAATCCGACCGTGAACTTTCAGGAAGTTGTCCATTCGATCAGCAAGGCATTGCGACCACGTGAACGCCTCCTGGTCTTCGGCTATGTCCCCGCGCGGAATTGCTTCTTCAAAACGCGCCGGGGAGATCTGATACACCCCAAATCCTCACGCTCTACGCCCGCGGCGAGCGGTTCTCGCTGAGCACGATACGCATCAGATCAGTCGCGCTTCTGGCGCCGAGCTTTTCCATGATACGGGCGCGGTGAATCTCCACCGTGCGATAGCTGATGCCAAGATGCAGGCCGGTCTCCTTGTTGGTGGCGCCACTGACGAGTTGCGCCAGCACGTCCTGTTCGCGCGCCGTCAACGGTTCGCGGCCCGGAAAATAGAATCGCGTTGCGTCGTCGGCGCTGCTTGCCGCCTTGCGCCGGCTGTTCGCGGCAATGGCCGCTTTGACGCGCGCGACAACATCCGAGCCGCGAAACGGCTTTTCGATGAAATCGAACGCGCCGCTCTTGATGGCTTCAACCGCCATCGCAATGTCGCCCTTGCCGGAAATGATCAGGACAGGAGCCGGGCAATTGCGGACGCTTAATTCCTTGAGGATCTCCAGGCCGGATTTGCCCGGAATGTAGACATCGAGAAGAATGCATGCCGGGCTGTTCGACCGCATCGCCGCCAGCAGGCCGTCGCCGTCGACAAAGCCGACCACCTTATAGCCGTGGTTTCCAAACAGCATCGCGAAGAGATCGCGAATGGCGGTATCGTCGTCGACGACGAAAATCTCACCCCTGTATTCGTTCGTCTGTTCGTTTGCTTGAGGCATAGCGGTGTAAGTTGGCGGTGGGAGTTCGCTGTGTGAGTTGGCAGCCTCGGTCAGCGCCTCGTTTGGCGGCTCCGTCGGTTGCGCCGCCCACCCCCGTCCATCGGATGCCCGCGCCAACCCTAACGCAAAGGTTGCACAAATTGAAGCCGGGGACGGCACCACCGCTTGAAGCCGGGGACGGCACCACCGCGCGCAACCAGCATTGGCGATTGCGCACATCCTTGCGTTTTACGCACCGCCTCTGTCCGTGCGGCCAATTCTACCGCGCGGCTGCGGTCGGGAGCTGCGCTTCGACGTTTTCCGATTCGATGGAATCGGAAAGCGCTCCAGGATTTTTGTTTTGTCGCATTTTCTTGCGGAAGACCGGTATCCACTTTTCCGGAAAATGCTCTAAAAGCAGAAAAGCTTTCCAATATTATGATTCTCGATCGTCCTGAGCCGCGCCAAAAGCGCCGCGGCACGATCGCCGGGAAGCCGGCCCGCCAGCCTGTGGAACTTGTTCTCGACCCGTCGCTCGATCGGCTCGTCGTCCGCGGCGAATTCTGCTTGGCTGATGGAAACCCTCCGGCCGTCGGCCAGCGTCACCTCAAGCCGGCAGGTTGCATTGTGCCCCGCGGCGATCGCTCCATCATAGCGGCGCAGCGCGATCCTACGGCAGAGCTC
Source organism: Hyphomicrobiaceae bacterium (assembly GCA_021324465.1). Taxonomy (GTDB): domain Bacteria; phylum Pseudomonadota; class Alphaproteobacteria; order Rhizobiales; family Xanthobacteraceae; genus BOG-931. Next base: position 13,387 of record JAJPJB010000052.1, on the reverse strand, counting down.
CAGAATCTTCGGATCTTGGTTCGGGCCGTCGAGAAAGGCCTGCGGATCGGCGGGGTCGCGAAACAGCGCGAGCGCGACGCTGAATGGGACGCTGTATTGGGCGGTGCCGACATCGCGCGGCGCGCGCTCGGCGTGATGCGACAGCACCTTGTCCGAAACCGCGATCTCCACGGCGACGACATCCTCCGGGCCAAAGCGATGGTCGCGCTTGAGCCGCAAAATGGCGCGCACCGGCGCCTGTGCGCTGATATGGCAGGGGAACATCTTGAACCAGATGTTCAAGCTCTCCCATCGCGCGCCGAGGCCGTCGACCAGAAGCGCCGGGTCGCCGCTGCGGGCGTAGACGTCGAGATAGCCGAACTTGCCTTCGAGCACGACGTCCGGTCCCTCGAAGCCGCGCGCCGCAAGATAAGCGGCGGTGACACCGCCCTCGGCGGCGCGGCCCATATGCAGCCGCTTCACCATGCCGCCATTGCCGGCCTTGGCGAAAGCGAGCAATCCCGAACAGAGCGAGCCGCCGATGCCGATGGCCATCGTGGTGGTGTGCGCGTCGCCGTTTAGGAGCCGGCTTGCGGCAATCGCCGAACCGAATACGCCCGTCAATCCGGGCGCGTGAAAGCCGAGGAGCTCGCTTGAGCTCTTGGCAGCGAGCCCGGCGCGCAGCATGCACTCATTGCCGGCGACCAGCGCCGTGATCAGATCACGCCCGGACGCGCCGCACTCTTCGGCGACTGCGAGCGCAGCGATCGATGCGGTCGAGCCCGGATGCACGCCGACGCTCGGCTGGCGCAGATTGTCGAACTCGAAGGCATGGGCAAAGGTGCCGTTGGCGAGCGCCGCTGCCGGCGCGCTGGCGCGGTAAAATTGCGGGCTCAAGAGCGTGCTTGCGGCCTTGCCGTTGCCGCCGATATGGCGCGCGAAGTCGGCGACGCTCCTGCCCCACGGCAGGCTGGAGCCGAACAGCGCCACCGCCACCGCATCGATCAGGCAGAGCTTGGTGATGGCAATCACCGGCGCGGGAATGTCGTCGTAGCGCAGCGTGGCGGCGAATTCCGCGAGCGTTCTGGTTTCACCGGCCATCTGCGCACTCCCTCGACTCGAAGCCGCGCTCGTCCTCGCGAAAGCGACGCGAAAGCGGGGACCCGGATCGCCTTTCAGAAAGCACTGGATACCCGCTTGCGGGCGGTTGCGCGGGAACGAGCGGAAGATGTATCAGGCTAAGTATCACCCGTTACGCCGGCTGATATTGCGTGCCGATCGAGGGCTTGCTGCGGCCGAGCCCGGGCAGTTCCCAGACGCCGGCGCCGGCCGGATTGATGTCGGCGGCGATATCGACATCGATCAGATAGGGCCGATTGGCGTCGACGCCTTTGCGCACCGCTTCGGCGAGATCGGCGGCACGATCGATACGCACGCCCTCGACGCCGGCGGAACGTGCCATGGCGGCGAAGTCGGGATTGTAGCGCTCGCCGGTAAGCGGATGGTGGAAGTCGGTGGCAAGCTCGCGGCCGTTGAGATAGCCGCGCTGCAGGCCGCGGATCGACGCATAGGCGTAATTGTTCCACACCACCCAGACCACGGGCAGATTGTATTCGACGGCGGTGCCGAGCACGTTGGCATGCATGAAGAAGGCGCCGTCGCCGCAGACCGAGACGCAGGGCCGATCGGGTGCCGCGAATTTTGCACCGAGCACGCCGGCGACGCCAAAGCCCATCGGACCGAATCCCATCGAGCCGATCAGCGAGTCCGGCCGTCGCGGCTTGCAATAGCCGAGCAGCCAGTTGTGATGCACGCCGATATCGCTGACCAGGATCGCGTCTTGCGGCAGCCCCTTGTCGATCTCGGCCGCGGCGCGCTGCGGATTGATCGGCGTCGAATCGTCGGAAAAGCCGGGCGCGACCAGCTTGTCCCATTCCCTGCGGTAGCCGTCGATCGTCATGAGCCATTTCTTGCGCGCATCCGCACGCATGTTGAGATTGGAGCGGCGGTCGAGCTCGGCGAGAACCTGACGCAGGAAGGTGCGTACATCCGCCATCAGCCCGAGCGCCACCGGATAATTGCGACCGATCTCTTCCGGATCGATATCGACATGGATGAGCTTGGTCGGCGGGATGGTGAAGGAATAGCCGGGAATCCATGAGCTCGAAGTGCGATCGTCGAAACGCACGCCAAGCGCGAGCAGAATGTCGGCCTGACGCGCGGCATGGTTGGCCTGATAGTGGCCGCCGCGCGCGACGAGGCCGAGCGCCAGCGGGTGGTGCGCATCGATGGCGCCAAGGCCGCTCGCCGAAGCGGCAACGGGAATTTGCAGACGCTCGGCGAGCCGCCGGAGATCGTCGCAGGCGCCGCCGTAGCGTACGCCCTGCCCGACAATGATCACCGGCCGCTCGGCCTCGAGCAGCATGTCGACGGCTCTGACGACGCCTTCAGGATCGGCGCCGCAGCGGCTCGAAATATTGGCGCTCCATTCTTCGGGCTTCGGCGCCTCCTCGGCTGCGGATTCCAAAAACACGTCGAACGGCACGTCGAGCACGACCGGCCCGGGCCGGCCGGTCACCATGGTTTTCCAGGCCTGGCGCACCGCAAGCGGCACCATTTCGCCGCGCGTCAGCTGAAACACCCTCTTGCAATAGGAGCGCACGGTGAAAGGAAAATCGGCCTGATAGTGGCGATAGAGCTCCTGGAAAGCACCGCGATTGAATTGACTGGTCGGCACGTTGCCGGTCACCGCCATGAACGGCACCGAATCCAGAAAGGCATTGGCGAGCGAGATCGGCAGATTGGCCGAGCCCGGGCCGCACGAGGTGAAGGTCGCGGTCGGGCGGCCGGCCACGCGATAATAGACGTCGGCCATGAAGCCGGCGCAGCTTTCATGATGGACGGAGACGGTCTTGATATCGTGCCTGCGCTCGTAGAGCGCGTCGATGAACTGGATATTGCCGTGGCCGCACAGGCCGAACACCATCGGCACCTTCTCCCGGATCAGATAATCGACAATGACCTGAGCGCCGTTGAGCGTGTTGCTGGCATTGCTGGCCGACATTGGCGTGCCTTTCGGTTTCCCGCTTCGATTTTTGGCTGTTTTGCGCGGCCAACGCCGCCTGCACGGGCGGGCGGACCGCGCGGCTGCAGCGGGAGGCTATGTCTCACAATGGTGTACGTCAATTCATATTGTGATATAAGCCGCGAGCGCCGTTCGAGAGCGCATGGGAGGCCGGGCATTGCGCGCGCGAATCAAGGAAACAACAATCGATCGGCCGAACGCTGCGCCGCGTCCCAAGGTCGCGCGCCTGGTCAGACCGTCGCCTGAGCATGACGACAAGTCCGGCGACCGGCAGCGTGTCGGCATTCAATCGCTCGGCCGCGCCTTTGCCATTCTCGAACAGATCGCGCGACATCGCCAAGGCATCGGCCTGGCCGACCTGAGCAAGCGCGTCGGCCTGCACAATTCAACGACGTTCCATTTGGCCAAGACCATGGTGGCGCTCGGCTATATCCGCCAAGACCAGGACACCAAGCGCTACCGCATCGGCCGGCCGCTGTTCGCGCTTGCGGCGAGCGCCCTCGACGAGGTCGAGATGGTCAATGTGGCGACGCCGGTGCTGGAAGACCTGGCGCGCAAGACCGGCGAGACCAGTCATTTCGCCGTGCGCGTCGGCGACGCCATCGTGGTGATTGCGCGCATCAGCGGCCCGGGCGCGTTCCAGCTCAACGATCGGGTCGGCGTGGTCCGGCCGGCTCATTGCACGGCGCTCGGCAAGGCGATCCTCGCCTCGATGCAGCCGGATCAGCTCGCGCGCCTGCTCAAGCGCGCCGGCATGAAGCCCTCGACCGAAAAGTCGATCACGCAAATTCCGGTATTGATGCGCGAGATCGAGGAGATCAGGCGCACCGGCGTCGCCTATGACGACGGCGAGTTCAATCTGGAAGTGCACTGTGTTGCGGTGCCTGTTGCCGACTTCACCGGCAAGACGATCGGCGCAATCGGCATTTCCGGCCCGTTCTGGCGGCTGTCGAACCAGGTACTCAAGAGTCGCGCCAAGATCGTGCAGGACGCCGCCGCGCGGCTGTCGGCGGAATTCGGTGCGAGCGGGTGATACACGTCATTTGGTCACTTGACTTCCGGCAGGACGCAACAGCGCCGCGGCGAGCGCGGCATCTATTCGGTGCCGCCGCAGCGCAGAGTCCGGTTCAGCGAACTCTGCGCCTCGGTCCGCGTCGCATGGGCTTCACCGATAACTGTCGTGCCGGCAATGCTGGGCTTCTGCGCCTGCGCGACGATCGCGCATTTCTTACTCGCAGTATCCTGCACCACCCAGAAATTGGCGGCCATCGCCGCACTACCGGCAGCGGCGAAAAGGATCGCCGCAAGAGCTATCTTTTTCACTGTGACCTCTTCGAGGGATGACGGCTTCCACGGAATTACTTCCACGGAATTATATGTGGCGCGCGTGAGTACCGCGTTGCTGTGTTTCGTTGTCGCATGGCGGCGGGAAGCGCATTCTGAAAACGCTACCGGCGGCAGCTGCGGCGCCTTGGCTGCTTTCGCAGCAAAGCGGCTATTGCGTCACGAATCTATGAGCATGCATCCTGGAGCGCGTTCCGCTCGCATGAAACCGAATGCACTCTAAGCCGATTTTTTCGCGGCACCGCCCGATCGCTCTCGCGCTCGCTCGGCATCCAGCGCGCGCAGCTCCGTCTTGAGAATTTTACCGTAATTGTTCTTCGGCAGCGCGTCGAGAAAAACGTAGTCTTTTGGCCGTTTGAAGCGCGCGATATGCGCAAGGCATAGCGCATCGAGCGCGCTTGCATCGACATCGCCGACCACGAAGGCGACGACCATTTCGCCCCATTCACGATCCGGGCGCCCGATCACTGCGGTCTCGCGCACCGCGGGATGCTTGAGCAGCACTTCTTCGACCTCGCGCGGATAGATGTTTGAGCCGCCGGAAATGATGAGATCCTTGGAGCGATCTTTCAGCGAGAGATAGCCCTCCGCATCGAAGGCGCCGAGATCCCCGGTATGCAGCCAACCGCCGCGCAGTGCCGCCGCCGTTGCATCGGGATTGCGCCAATAGCCTGGCATCACACTGTCGCCGCGGCAGAGAATTTCGCCGACTTCGCCGCGCGGAGCGGCACGGTCTTGCGCGTCTGCAATCATGACGTCAACGCAGGCGAATGGACGGCCGGCTGTCGCCAGCCGCTCGCGCCAGCGCGGATGATCGCGCTCGCCGATCTCGGCGCGCGAGAGCGTGGTGATCGTCATCGGGCTTTCTCCCTGTCCATAAATCTGCGCGAGCCGCGGACCGAAACGATCGAGCGCCTTGATCGTGTCTTCGACATACATCGGTGCGCCGCCCCAGACGATGGTGCGCAGCTTGCTCGGATCGCAATCACCGGGATGGTCGACCAGCCGCTTGACCATGGTCGGCGCGGCAAACATCGAGCTGCGCGGCCAGGCGCGGAATAGATGGAAAATCTCATCCGGAGCGAAAGCACCGGACTCGGGCACCACATTCACCCCTGCCCGCATCACATGCGGCACAACATACAGGCCCGAACCGTGACTCAACGGCGCGGCATGCAGGATCGGATCGCCCGGTGCAATCGCATCGACTTCAGCGGCATAGGCGTGGCTCATGACCGAGAGCACGCGGTGGGTGAGCATCGCGCCCTTGGGCCGACCGGTGGTGCCCGACGTATAGAACAGCCAGGCGAGATCATCGCCCGCGCGCGGCTCGATCGCAAGCGCATCGGCAGCCAGCAGCTGCCTATAATAATGACTGCCGACGGTGATCAGCTGCTCGGCGCCTTTGGGCATGTGCGAGGCGATCTGCGCATCAAGCCCCTCGGAGGCAAAGCAAACGCGCGCGCCGGAATGGTCAAGAATGTAGCCGAGCTCCGCGCCGTGCAATTTGGCATTGGCCGGGACCGCAACCAGGCCCGCGTGCCAGATCGCATAGAGCAAGTCGAGATAATCCGGCGAATTCTTTGCCGCGAGCATGACGCGGTCGCCCGGCGCCAAGCCGAGCCGCCCGCGCAGGCTGCCGGCGAGGCGGGCGACCCGTTCGGCGAATTGGCCGTAGCTGTAGAGGATCCGCTCGCCGCGCCCGACGGCAGGCGCATCCGGAAAAGACTGACCGGCTCGCAGAAGCCACAGCGCCAAATTCACGACCGTCCCCGGGGTTTTCGCAAACAGAGCCGCGTCAGCATAACACGCGCAATCAGGCGTGTTGAGCAACCCCGGCAATCCAGCTCGCTGCAACTTCCGTGCGCCCCGGGTCGAGCGCAATCATGTCGGCGCGGTAACCCGGCAGCAGCCTGCCGAGCCTGTCGCCGAGGCCGAGAAATTGAGCGGGATGCGTCGAGGCAAACCGCAGCGCGGCGGTGAGCGGCACGTCAAGCAGGCGCACGCAATTGCGGACTGCGCTCGCCATGTCGAGAAAGGCTCCGGCAAGCGTACCGTCGCCGCGCGCGCAGCGGCCGTCGCGCACCGTAACCGTTGCGCCGTTGAGGCTGAACGTGTCCCGCGCGCCGCCGACTGGCGGCATGGCGTCGGTCACCAGGATGGGACGGCCCAAGCCGCGCAATGCAAGCCGCAACATGGCCGGCGCGACGTGAATGCCATCGACGATCAGGCCGTACCAAGCGTCCTGCGATTCCAGCGCGGCGGCGATCGGTCCGGGTTCGCGCGACTCGAGCGGGCGCATGGCATTGAACAGATGGGTGAAGCCATCGAGCCCCTCCGCCATGGCCGCGACGGTCTCGTCATAAGTCGCCATGGAATGGCCGAGCGCCACACGGATGCCGGCGCGGGTAAGCGCGGCGATGACGTCCGCATCCACCCGCTCGGGCGCGAGCGTTACCAGCGTCGCGCTTCTGCGCTTGGTCGTGATCAGCGCGATGTCATCTTTCGTCGGCCGTCTGAGCATGCGCGGATCATGCACTCCGGCCTTTTGCGGCGACAGGAACGGACCTTCCAGATGAATGCCGAGGATCGCCGGCTCTGTCGCCGCGGCGTGCTCGACCGCAGCAATGGCCCGTTGCATTTTGGCCGGGCTGTCGCTGATCAGCGTCGGCAACAGGCCCGTCGTGCCGAAGCGGCGATGCGCCTGCGCAATGGCGCGGATGGTTTCCGGCGTCGGCGCATCATTGAACAGGACGTCACCGCCGCCATTGACCTGGATGTCGATGAAGCCCGGCGCGAGCCAGAGACTGTCCGACAGCGCGTGAACGGACAACGACGACGGAATCCGATTGCGGGATACGACATCGATGATCCGCTCGCCGCGGATGATCGCTGCGGCGCAGTCGTGCAGAATTTCGCCGTCAAACAGCCTTCGTGCGGCAACCGCGTGCTCGATCTCGCTCATCGGGTGCGGGTCACCTTTTTCAGATGCCGCGGCCGGTCGACATCGGTGCCGCGGCGCTCGGCGAGCCTTACCAGGAGCCCATAAAATGACCGAATGAGACAGATCGCATCGGCATCTGGATGATCGGCGGCAAGCGTCGGCAGCGAAGCGCTTCCCTTCGCCGCCGGCTCCGTCGTCAAAACGCAGCCGCCGATCCGCCGCAGATCATCGGCAAGATCCGGGAAACCCGCCGCCGCCGCGTCGTTCGGATTGAACAGCAGAACCGGATAGGTCGGCTCGACCAGCGCAATGGGCCCGTGGCGAAATTCGGCGGCACTGAACGCTTCGGCATGCAGCTCACATGTCTCTTTCAGCTTCAGCGCCGCTTCGCAGGCGATCGCAAAAGTCGGTCCGCGCCCGATGGTCACGACGCTGTTTGCGGCGGCGAGCGGGCGCAGCGCGGCGCTCCAATCGAGCGCGGCGGCCGCCGCGAGGCGATCCGGCAGACGCGCGCAGGCTTTGCCAAGCCCGGCATCATCCGTCCACGCGGCGGCAAAGCGCAGCAGCGCGGCGAGCGAAGCGATGAAGCTCTTGGTCGCCGCGACGCTCAGCTCCGGCCCGGCGCAGAGCGGCAGAACCAGTTCGGCGGCACGCGCAAGCGGGCTTTCGGTATCGTTGACAAGCGCTGCGGTGAGCGCGCCGGCCTTGCGCGCCATGATGGTCGTCTCGATCAGATCGTCGCTGCGGCCGGACTGCGAAATGCTCAAGAATAGCTGGCCGTCGAGCTCGAGAGCCCGGCGGTACTGGGTGGCGATGCTGGGAGCGGCCGCGGCGACCGGAATGCCGAGATGGCGTTCAAACAAATGCTTGGCGAATTTGCCGGCATGCGAGGAGCTGCCCCTGGCGCAAGTCACGATGACGGTCGGCCGACGCACGAGCAGACGCTTGGTCAGGGCGCCGATCGGCTCGGCCAGCAGCGAAGCCTGCCGGCGCACCGCCTCCGGTGATCCTTGCAATTCCTCTTGCATGCCCGCTGCGACCGAGGCCATCAGGCAGCCCGCGTCAGCCTTTGCGCCGCCTTGCGCGCCAGCGCCAGCGCCCCGCTCAGGGCATCGCCTTCGGGCTCCACCAGATGCGGCTGCGTGGCGCTCGACAGCCAGGGCCGCAGCGAAGGGCCGAGTCCGCCGACCAGCGACAGCCGATCCGCGCCGATACTGATCAGGCGCGCCGCAATCGCGTCGATATTTTTGGCGGCAAGTGACATGAGCTCGACGCCGGCCTGATCGCCCTCATTGGCAAAACCGACGATCCTTGGCGCAAAGGCGCCGAGATCGCCGGGCCGCGCTTGCGCGAGCCATTGCAAAATCGCGTGCGGATCCTCGCCGAAATCGGCAAACGCGCTGCGCAGCAGCGGCGTCCATGAAGCGCGTCCATCATGGGCCCACAGGATCAGGCGGAGCAATTCGCTGCCGAGCCAGGCGCCGCTGCCCTCGTCGGAGAGCGGCAGTCCCCAGCCGCCCACGCGATGGGTCTCGCCGTTGACCAGCGCCCAGCCGACCGAGCCGGTGCCGGCGACAATGATGCCGCCGTCCCGATCGCCGTGCGCGCCGACGCAAGCCGCATGCGCGTCAGTCGTGATCACGGCGCGGTGAAACGGGTGTTTATAGGCCTTGGCCGCGGCGGCATAGCTCGGCTCGCTGGCACCGGCGAGCGCCAAACAAGCGACCACGCGCGCGAAATCGCGCCCGCCCATTCCCGCACGCGTCAGGCATCGCGCCGCCGCTTCCATGACCGACGAAAAACTCTGCTCAAGCCCAAGCCGCAGATTGGCCGGTCCGGTAACGGCATCCGCCAGCACGGTGCCGGACATGGCGGACAGGCGCGCGCGGCAATTGGTGCCGCCGCCGTCGACTCCCAGAAGCAGGAGATCCTGATCCACCGCGGATTGTCTCCGAAAGCATTGATCTATCTCGCTGCAACAACAAAATAATGGCAATATGGCCGGGCTGCGAGGGGCGTTGAGTCTTGGCTGCAGAATTGTCTGCAGGACAGGGTCATGGAGACCGAACGCGCCAGTCCACGCTATTCCGATATCGATCTCTGGGAACCGGGCGATATCCTGGAAGCTTTGATCGAGGGCCAGATGGCCGCCGTCGCCGCGGTGCGACCGGCACTGGGCGCGATCGAACGCGCCGCGGCGGCGATCGAATCGCGCCTGCGCCAAGACGGCCGGCTGGTCTATGCGGGAGCCGGAACGTCGGGCCGGTTGGCGGTTCAGGACGGCGCGGAACTGATCCCGACCTTCAACTGGCCGCCGCAACGCCTGCTCCTCCTGATGGCCGGCGGCAAAGAGGCGCTGTTGCGCTCGGCCGAAGGCGCCGAAGACGAGATCGGACAAGCGGCGCGCCTGGTGCAACAGCACGCAATCGGATCGGCCGATGTGCTGATTGCGGTTGCGGCGAGCGGCACGACACCGTTCACGCTCGCCTGTCTGCGCGGCGCCAAGGAGCGCGGCGCTGTCACCATCGGCATTGCCAACAATCAGTCGACGCCGCTTCTTACGCAATCCGACTATCCGATCTGGCTTGATACCGGCGCCGAGCCGATTGCCGGCTCCACGCGCATGAAGGCGGGCACGGCGCAGCGCGTCGCGCTCAATCTGCTTTCAACGCTGACCATGATCCGGCTCGGCCGCGTGCATCAGGGCCTGATGGTGGATGTGCAGGCGATCAACGCCAAGCTCGTCATGCGCAGCGAGACGATCCTGCGCAAGATCAGCGGCCGCAGCGGCGAAGATGTTCAGGACGCGCTGCAGCGCGCCGATCAGAACATCAAAGTGGCAATGCTGCTTCTGCACGGCTGCAGCAAAGAACGCGCCGCGGCGCTACTCGACCAGGCCGGCGGCAATCTGCGCGCGGCGCTGGAGCTTGCCGACACGCAGACCGAGATCGCGCCGCAGTGAGCGCCGGGTCCTTGCGCATTCGCCGACGGGCTATGGCTCGCAAGCGGGCATCTGGAACGAGGCAAAGGTGAGGGGCCCCCGGCTGCAGATATAGGATAGGATGTGAAAGGTCCTACGGTCGGGGGATAGAGCATTGATCGGCGCCACAGTGGTCCGCGCGCTCGTGCTTTCGGCGGCTGCTCTTGGCTGCGCCTTGACGCCGTGCCTCGGCAGAAAGGGCGATCCGCTGCCAGCCAATCAATTGCCGACAAAATCGGCGCCGGCGCTGTCGCCGGAGCTGCTCGCGCAGCTGCGCCAAAGGAACATGCCCAGATATTCACGCATCCTGCTGCGCGTGTTCAAGGAGGAAGCGGAGCTTGAACTCTGGAAGCAGGACGCAAGCGGCCATTTCCAGCTTCTCAAGACTTATCCGATCTGTCGGTGGTCGGGCGACCTTGGGCCCAAGATGCATGAGGGCGACCGTCAGGCGCCCGAGGGTTTCTACACAATCACGCCCGCACTGCTGAATCCGAATTCCGAATTCTATCTTGCCATCAATACCGGCTTTCCCAACAGCTTCGACAAAGCAAACGGCCGCGACGGCAGCTTTCTCATGATCCACGGCAGCTGCTGGTCCAGCGGCTGCTATGCCATGACCGACGAGCAGATCGCCGAGATTTACGCGCTGGCACGCGAATCGTTCGCCGGCGGTCAACCGTCATTCCAGGTCCAAGCCTATCCGTTCCGCCTGACGCCGGCGAATTTGGCGCGGCATCGGAATAGTCCGCACCTGCCCTTCTGGATGATGCTGAAGGTCGGCAACGATCATTTCGAAGCGACGCATCTCGAGCCCAAGGTGGATGTATGTAATCGCCATTATGTGTTCGATGGATACCCGCCGCCGAATTCGTCACAACCTCTCGTATTCGATCCGACCGGCAATTGCCCCGCTTTTGTCGTCAATCCGAGGATCGCGCGGGCCGCGCTCGCGAAGCAACGCGCCGACGAGGCCGAATATGCGCAATTGGTCAAGGACGACGCGCCGGTCGCGCCGATTTACAGCGGGCTCGACGGCGGCATGAACAAAGTCTTTCTCGCACGCTATCCCGGCCGTATCATACCGCTTGCAATCGTGCTGCCGCCGACCGGCTCGCAGTTGCCGCAAATGCCACCCATTCCCTGGGTCGATAACGATGGTTCTCTGACAAGCAGATTTTTCGGCGGCCGGCTCGGATTAAAGCCCACCTCGCTTTCGCACGAGCCACAACTGACATTCCGATGATCGGCGAGGCCGGGACGTCGGTCACCTGCGGCAAGGCGGGCAAGTTTCCGGCTCGGCGGCGGCCTATATGTCGGAGACTCGACGAGCGGAAGGGGCGTTGTTCCTGCCAGGCCCAGGTCCCTGGTACCCCCGCGCGGCACCGGCGCTGCGTTTGCGGCGGCAAAACGGCCCGCACACGGCGTAAAAAGAGCATTGCAAAGAGTTGCGTTTTGCACGCAGGGGGGCGAAGGTTTGGCGAATGCATATCCGGCGTTCGCGAACACAAAAGGCAGTAAATGGTCTCCGTGGTAACCTATGATCCGAAGTCGTCTGAATTCACAGTCGAGGAGACGCCTCCTGATGGCACAGAACCTGAGCTGACCCCCGAGAAGCTCAAGCTCAAAGTACGACAGCAGAAGCTCCTGGCGGACTTTGGGATAATTGCCCTTAAGGGAGTTCCCTTGCCGGAACTGCTGGATAAGGCGACACGGTTGGTCGCCGAGGGCCTGGAAGCGGAGTTCGTGAAAATCTTGAAATATCTTCCCGAGCAAAACCGCTTTTTGGTGTGCGCAGGAGTTGGATGGGGGCCAGGTGTCGTTGGAACCGCGACCATCGGCGCCGACACGGCCTCGCCGGCCGGTTATGCGTTGCGCACTAACAGCGCCGTAATCTCCAATCATTTGGACATCGAAGAGCGCTTTCGAACTCCCGAATTGCTTGTCCAATACGGCATCCGACGCGCTATGAATGTAATTCTGGAGGGAGAAAATACGGTATTTGGCGTACTGGAGGTCGATAGCCGGTCAGAAGACGAGTTTAGCGAAAGCGACATCGTATTTCTTCGCGGCGTAGCGAACCTTCTTGGCATGGCAATAGAGCGCCAACGGGCCGAGGCAACTCTTCGCGAAGCACTCGAGCGACAGCAATTGCTGAGCAAAGAGGTCAATCACCGAGTCAACAATAGCCTTCAAATCGTAGCTTCCATGTTGCAGCTGCACGCATCGGCATCCGAAAGCGATGAGGTCAAACGCGAGCTCCACCACGCGGCAGGTCGTATAGCTGCGATCGCTCGCGCACACCAACAGTTATACCGAAGCGACAAGATCGGCACACTCGATCTCGGTGCTTATTTGGCTGATGTTTGCAAGGCGATCGAAGACTCCATGCCTGGATGCAGGGTTGATGTCACGGTCGAACAGGGCGTTGTTATTCGGACGGATCGCGCAATTCCTGCCGTTCTTCTGGTCAATGAGCTGATCACCAACGCCGCCAAATATGCATACAATGAACAGCCATGCAGGGTTTGGGTGACCTTGTCCTGTGCCTCAAATGGCCAGGCGGCCCTATCGGTGCGCGATGAGGGCGTCGGTCTGCCGTCGACGTTTGATCTGAAATCGGCTCGGCGACTGGGAATGCGCCTTGTGAATGCATTCACACAACAGTTGCAGGGCGATCTGCAAGTACTCCGCAGGGATCCCGGGACAGAGTTCGTTCTGAGGTTCCCGATAGCAGACTGATCTCAACCGCGGGAATGCACCCACGATGTCTCAGTGGCGCTCGAAAGCGCTTGGGAATGCCGTTCACAACCTGGGCGCAGCGGGTTGTCATCGCGCCCCATCCAGATCTATTGGTCGCTGCAGTACAGATGCGCCTGTAGTTTCCACCCCAATCGTCCACATCCAAAGCCGATTAGGGCCTTGCAATCTGCGGCTGCGCGCATCAGCGCTCGACAAACGCCCTCTCGATCACGAAATGTCCCGGCTCGCTGTGACTACCTTCGGCGAAGCCGAGGTCGCGGAACATGCCGCGCAGATCGTCGAGCATGGTCGGGCT
>JAJPJB010000071.1 GCA_021324465.1 Hyphomicrobiaceae bacterium | reverse complement strand
GCGGGCACCGCCCTCCCGCTCCCCGCGCCGACATGCCTTCGGCGCAGGCCCTTTGGCGAGCGGGATTGGCGGCTCATGTAACGCAACCAGTGACCAATGTCAACACCACGGTGACATCACAAACGCGTCATTTGCGGCCGCCATTGGCTCCCCGCGACTATCGATCGTCGATATGACGCGCATTGGCAGGAGACGCGTCAGGCATTTTTGTCTGCGCTGCATTCGGAGCCGGTTGCGCGGCAAGCCTGGTGATCTCGCTTCTCACCAAATCACGGAATTGCGAATCGTACGGGGCTCCCAGATGTGAATCGTTGTTCGTGATGTATTCGATATTTGGGCCCACCAGCTTCTGGGATCCCATTCCGCCAAAGGTCATCCATGGATTTGGATTATAGATCTCGACCATCCGTCCCACTTTGCCGGTCAGCGGCGTATTGGACGTGAATATCGAGGGCTGCAGCGCAATGATCGAGTCGATGTAATTGGCGTTGTTTGCTACCAACACCGCATTGTTTGCGCCCAAGCTGTAGCCGATAACCAGGATGTGTGTTCCCTCAGGCTGACGATTGATGTCGTCGACCAGTTGCGACCATGCCGGATGCCAATAGGTTACCACTTCAACATCGGGCATTGATTGAAGCTCGGCGACCAATTCAACCAGTCCAGGCGCGGCAAGCGGCCCAAACAACGGCCATAGGACGCCGATAAACGTGGTCGCGTAGCCGGGCGAGCAGATCAAAGAGCAGCACACGGCAAGAGCGATTGAACGTTTCCTCACCCGCTTGATCCCCGGCGACGGTCGGCTTGGAACACACAGACCAGTGTTGCAGTTTTCGATCAAAGTGGAGCGTGCATTGCGATCATAGTCCGCTTATTCCCGTAGAGGCCACTGCAGCACGCGACCCCTCCATAGAGGATGCATAACCGGCATGCGAGGCCCTTGCGGCGCTATCGGCCGGCCTGCCGCCTGGCTCACAGACAACTTCGTGCGCATTTAACCGCTGTGCGGCCGCGGTGGGGTGGTCGTGCCCCCGAACCGGAAAGGCGGGCGGCGACGGCTTCGCCGGCGAGCATCGGTAGGCGCCCGTTGCGGCGGAATACCGTTGCGGCGCCCTGCACGATGGCCGTCATCCGCCGAGACTGTCGGGCTCAGGAATGTCTAACGACGTTGTTGTCTGCGTATTCCGCCGCGTCGTTGCAGGTCGCGACATTTCGGCCGCAGGCCCCAGCTGGCCCCGCCTGTACCAATTGACGGCATCCGCCAGACGATCATCGCCCCAAAACAGCTCGCGCCCTACGACGAATGTCGGCGAACCGAAAATGCCGAGCTGTTTCGCCAGCTCCGTTTCCGCCCTTAAAGCGTTCGTTGTTTCGGCCGCATTCGCCAAGGCGAGCACCGACTGCGGCTCCTGACCGATGTCCCGCAAGCTCTCCGACAGGTTAGGCTCACTGCCGGTCTCCTGCCCAAGCTGGAACCAGCGGCGATAGGCGGCGCGGACAAAATCGATGCCCCAGCCCTGGCGCATGCCGACGATCGCCACCAGGTTCGCCACGATTGACTGGCGGGCAGGATAGGGCACGGGCAATGAAACGGGCACGCCATACATTGCCGCGCGTCGCTCGATATCGCGCCACATATAGGCGCATTTTGCCGGCTTATCCGCGAAAGGGATATGCTTCATCTCCTCAAGGATGACGAGCAAGTGGAACGGACGCCAGCGAAAGCGGATACCGGTCGACTGTTCCAATTCGCGCAGCCGCATCACGCTCAGATACGAGTACGTGCTGCCCATCGTAAACCAGAAATCTATCGGATCAGCAGCCATCGAAACGCTCCGGTCGGAAATGCTCCGGTCGACGGAAGCCCAGGATATTCCGCGGTAAGCACCTCCGCTACGGGTCGAATAACCTTATGTCGACGTCCGGACTGTGTTGGCTCAGCGCAAAACAGCGGGCTGCTCGGCGTGTGTCGCTTGCTCGGCTCGACTGAAATGACTTGCTGCGCGTTTGTTAAAGCTCCGCTAAGCATCGACAACCCATCTGCCGGGCTATTCTTATCACAAGCAGAGACTGGCACGCCCGATGGTGCTAAGCTGATCGACGCCGTCCGATTTTCGGCAAAGCAGAGATCACAATGTATGAAAGGATCAATGCTATGAGTGAAGCCAGATACGAATGCGGCCAGTTTGAAGACCAGATCTTCTTTGAGAAGCTTTCTGATGACGCAATCGAACGGGCGGCCGAACCATGGAGAACGGGCGCCTACACGGTCGGCAATTGCACCGGCCTGGAGAGCTGCCCGGCGTAGCGGCCGAGGATCGCCCCGCTCGGCGGGCAAGCAGCGACCGATCGGGGCGGGTAGCGACCACTTGGGGGTTTCCACCCGTTCCGCGCTATCCGGTCTGATTCCGGCGGCGCCTATGGGCGCCGGCCGGGCTCAATCGCTGCTCTTCTGCGGCGCACGCAGCTTGCGCACGTCGCGCGCCATTTCCAGGCAGGTGATCAACTCCGTATAGCTTGACTCGCCGCCCATCGTCGTTTCAGCGGTGCAATGCCTCTTGTCATCGGCGGTGAAGGTCGACCACTCCTTGCTCAACGCCTCGCGATCGGCCTTCTCGGCATCCATGCATTGGGTGAACGCCACTTTCGGATCGCCGACCGTCAGCGAGCCGCCGGATTGATTGACGATGCCGTGGCAGATCTGCTCGACATGAAGCACGGGGATGTCGTCGGCGTGGGCGAGAAAAGCTGGAAACACGACGGCCGCCGCGGCGGCGATCGAAAGCGAATAGCTGCGCATTGGCGCCTCCTCGGCTTCTATTGCCCTTCGTGGCTCTTCATCGCCGCATCAATCTTCTCTTTCACGGCGGCGAGGTTGAACGAGGCCGGCGCCTGCATCGGCGGATACTCGATCGCCGTCTGCGCCAGCTCGGCGACTTTCTGCTGCACCTGGACGAAGCGCCAGAATTCACGCGCCAAAAAGTCGTTGATGTATCCGCCGCCGGCGTCATTGAGGCTCTCGCCGCGCACCGAAGGCGTTCGCTCGAACGGATCCTGGCGGATATTGACGATCGTGGGCATGTCGGTCGTCACCTTTTCGCCCGGCCAGCCGTAAGGCTGCTGCATGAACTGGAACTTGAAGTCATCGATACGGATGGCGCCGAGATTCGCTTCGGCGAAATAGAAGACCTCGTGGCGCGCCGATGGTCCTTTGCCGGTGAGCAGGTCCATCTGGTTGTAGCCGTCGAGATGGTTTTTGTAGGTCCGGCCGTCGAGCGTTACACCCTGCAGCAGCTGCTGCGTGATGTTCGGATTGCCCGCCGCCGCGGCAAGCGTCGGCAGCCAGTCCATTCCGGAAAAGATGCCGTTCTCGACCGTGCCCGGCTTGATCCTGCCCGGCCAGCGGGCAATGCACGGCACCCGGAAGCCGCCTTCGTAGACGGTGCCCTTGGTGGCGCGGAACGGCGTCATGCCGCCGTCCGGCCAGGTGAAGACCTCGGCGCCGTTGTCGGTGGTGAAGACGACAATGGTGTTGTCGGCGACGCCGATGTCGTCGAGATGCTTGAGCAGGTCGCCGATATCATCGTCGAGCTGCGCCATGCCGGCTTCTTCCAGGCCGTAATTGCTCTCGTAGTTCATCTTCCCCTGATACTTTGCCTGAAGATAGGTGAAGACGTGCATGCGCGTGGTGTTGTGCCAGATGAAGAACGGCTTGCCGGCCGCCTTGGCCTGATCCATGAAGCGCTTACTGTGCTCGACCAGAACCTCGTCGAAGGTTTCCATGTCATACTTGGCGTCGCGGCCCTTCTGCCAATACTGGTGATCGCCGCTCATGTCCTTGAACGGCTTGAGCGGGCCTTCGTCGACGATGCGTTGCTTGCCGATCTTGCCCCAGCGCGGCTGCACGGTTTGATCGTCGGTGTTGGTCGCGTAGCTGTGAACGAGATTGCGCGGGCCGTATTTGTCGATCCAGTCCTGCGGGTAGTCGAACCAATATGGATCGGACATCGCATCGAGATGGTACAAGTAGCCGAAGAATTCGTCGAAGCCGTGCACGGTCGGCAGATATTTGTTCTGGTCGCCGAGATGATTCTTGCCGAACTGCCCGGTCGCGTAGCCCAGCGATTTCAGCACGGTGGCGACGGTGACCGCCTGCTCCGGAATGCCGACATCGGCGCCGGCCTGGCCGACCGTGGTCAGCCCGGTGCGCAGCGGGATTTGCCCGGTGATGAAATTGGCGCGGCCGGCGGTGCAACTCGCCTCGGCGTAGTAGTCGGTGAAGATCATGCCCTCGGCGGCAAGCTTGTCGAGGTTCGGCGTCTTGCCCGACATGATGCCGTGGTGATAGGCGCCGATATTGAACCAGCCGATATCGTCGCCCATGATGACGAGGATGTTCGGCTTGGCGCCTGCAGGTGCGGGCTGCGCCTGCGCCGTTGGCACTGTGGCGGATGCGGCTAGTGCGGATGCCGCGGCGATAGCCGTCGATCCGAGCAGGATTTTGCGGCGATTAACAGCGTGTCTTTGTTCCAAGTTCGACGTCTCTGCTTGACTCTCTCTGGGCATTGGTCGCTCCCGACTGTGATGACATAACGAAAGCCGATATGGCGGCCGAGCGGATCCGCGGCTTCCGCATGGCGCGCGGCCGGGCGGTTACAGCGGCAGAAGTTCAACATGCGGCCAGGGACGGCCGCTTCACTGCATCGCCAGCGTCATCCCTCCCAGACCAAGCGACACCTGAAAGCCCGCCTGCACGCCGTGCAGGGTCAGCACGACGCCGTTCTGGTTCTGCAGCGTGGCGACCTGCGCGCCGCCGACAAACGTGGCGCCGGCGCCGGCCGCCCCATAGGTGCCCACGATGTCAGAGGGCCTGTGCAGATTGGTCGCGGTGCCGACGAGGTCGACGGCGGCAAGTGAATCCGGCCTTAACCACATGCAGTCGCACTGTGCCCGATTGCGCCCGCGACGGCGCGGACGCCGCAAGCAGGATCGAAGCGGCCGCAACGATCATCGCAGCGATTTTGGCTGCCCCTCGAAAACCCAACATTGTCTTCCCTCCGGTTTGTCAGTTGCCTATTGCTCTTCGCACGACGCATCGAAAGCCGACGTGACTTGTGGATGTATCCACCGCTTCCGCGTGGCGCGCGGCCGGACGGTAGCGGCGGCAATAATTCGGCGCGCACAGATGCGATCCGCCCTTGAGAACCTTTCGCGCAATCCTGATATTGGGCAGACAGGCGTCGTAGCTGTCTTCTTCGCGGCCGCCGCGCGGATTTTGCGGAACGCAGCACGCCTTGGCCGCGTCGGCCTGGTGTTTCGACGACCACCAGTCCGCCGTCCATTCCCAGACATTGCCGATCATGTCGTAGATGGCGTAGCCGTTCGGCGGAAACGCCATCACCGGCGAGGTGCGGTCGAACCCGTCCTCGCACCTGTTCTCGTACGGGAAATTGCCCTGCCAGGTATTGGCACGATGCCGGCCGCCGGGCGTGAACTCATCGCCCCAGGCGAATTCGGCGCCGTCGAGTCCGCCGCGCGCGGCGAATTCCCATTCGGCTTCGCTCGGTAGATCCTTGGCGGCCCATTTGGCGTAAGCAAGCGCATCGCCATAGCTGACATGCACGACGGGATGATTATCGAGCGCGTTGATATTGCTCTTCGGCCCGTAGGGATGGCGCCAATTGGCGCCGCGCATGAAGGTCCACCATTGGCTCCAGTCGCGCAGATCGACCGGATGGTGCGGCGGCGTGAACACCAGCGAGCCGGCATAGAGCATGTGCGGCAAGGTGCCCGGATAACTTTTTGGATCAGGCGGGATTTCCGCGAAAGTGACGTGGCCGGTGGCGCGGACAAATTCTTTGAATTGTCGGTTGGTCACCGGCGTGCGGTCGATCCAGAAGCCGTCGACGGCAACGTGATGCGCCGGCGCTTCTTCGGGATAATGCTTGTCGGAGCCCATGCGGAACGTGCCGGCGGGAATAAAGACCATGTTCGGGGGCGACGTCGCCTCCGCTCGACTGATTGACGCGACTATACTGTCGCTCACGGGCCCCTCGCGAAAAACGCGTTAAGCCGCTTCAAGGTCGCGCCGGGGCTCTTTCAGAAATGTAATTTACCTATTGCAACAAAGACTTTCTCTTTCGCCGCCTTGATCTCAAATCCCCGGCAAATAAGACCATGGAAGATCATTTTGTCGGAATGCTGACAACCAAGGGGCAGGTCATCGGCATCGGCCCGCAATTCGGCTACATCTTTCCGGTCGCCGGCATGCAGGGCTATCTGAACCTCAAGGCCTATGGCGAGTTCGACGGCCACGACCGGCCGCATGGCTGGAACACGTGGATCACTCTCGTGCTCTCGCCGCCGCCCGCCGCGGAGAAGGCGCCGCCGCCGATGCTAACCAAGGCCGGAATGCGTTAGCGCCTATTGGCACCGGGCCGCTGGCGCGCCTGCGGGGTTTGCTATTACATTATCCCTGCTGGTCCATTCCGGCGGAGCAGGCCCATGACCCAAATCGCAGGCGAAGCCGCAAGCGAAGTTGCAAGCCCGGGTGCCACCGAGATCCGCGCATACGACACCATCACGGTCACGCCTTGCACGCCGCATATCGGCGCCGAGATCGGCAATATCGATCTGACGCGGCCGCTGTCCAATCGCCAGGTGGAGGAAGTGCACGACGCCATCATCGCGCATGGCGTGCTGTTTTTTCGCAATCAGAAGATCGACTTCGAAGCGCATGAGCGCTTTGTGCGCTATTTCGGCGAACCGCATATTCATGTCGGCGGCAAGGGCACTGCGTCGAAAGGCGTGCCGGGCCATCCCGCCATCCGCAAGCAATATTTCGACGCCAATTCGAAACGCGTGTCCGGCGAGGAATGGCATTCCGATCAGAGCTGCGCCGAGATCCCGCCGATGTACAGCGTGCTCTATCAGGAGATCATTCCGCCGAACGGCGGCGGCGATACGATGTTCGCCTCGGCCTACAAGGCCTACGAGGAGCTGAGCCCGTCGATGAAAACCTATCTCGAGGGCAAGACCGCAACGCACGACGGCGCGCGCGGCTTCGACAAGAACGCCGACGTGTACCCCACCGCGGTGCACCCGGTCGTGGTGCGCCATCCCGAAAGCGGGCGCAAGCTCTTGTTCGTCAACCGCGAGTTCACGAGCCACATCAACGAAGTGCCGCCGGCGGAAAGCCGCCATGTGCTGGAATTCCTCTACGAACATATTTCGCGGCCGCATTGGAGCATGCGCTTCCGCTGGACGCCGCATGCGATCGCGTTCTGGGACAATCGCTGCACCCAGCATTTCGCGATCTGGGATTATTGGCCCAATGTGCGCTCGGGCTACCGGATGTTCGTGAAGGGCACCGAGCGGCCCAAAGCAGCCTGATTGGGCGGCGTGAAGTTGGATGCCATCGTCCTGAGGCGGCGCTCAGCGGCCCTCGAAGGACGCTGCCCGAGCGCCCGGCCGACGCCCTTCAAGGCTCGGGCGCTTCGCGCCGAGCAGCTCAGGGCGACGTGCCTAATTGCCATCACTGCCACAATGGCGCGAATTGCGTCGCCACGACGCCTTCGTAGGCGAGCGGACTCGCGATAAGACCCTGGCGCTGCGCGAAGTCGCTCATCCCGGCGACGAAGGCCGGCGAGAGCGTCGCATCGTAATAGGGCAGGTCGCGGCGAATGAGATCGGTGATCAGCGCGGCTTCCGACGGCGGAAATAATTTGTTGCCGACCGCGGCGGCGCGCGCGACATCGGCCTTCAGGGCGGCTTGCGTCTTGACGATCGCCCGCACTGCGGCGGCGGCCTGTTCAGGCGCGCGCGCGATGAAGGCATCGGTGGTCGCGATGGTGGCCGCCGTATAGTTGAAGCAGGCTTTTGGGCCGTCGCCGCGACGCACGTCGAGCACGACGGTGCCGATGCCGCGGCGCACGGCGACTTCGGCGCCCATGCCGTTGGCCCAGAAGCCGTCGATCTTGCGCGCTTCCAGCGCCTTGGCCGCAGTGACGCCGAAATTGATCCCGGCGCCGGCGGCACCCGGCACCGGCGCGATCTCGACCTGATCGCGCGCAAGATCGATGCCGGCTTCGGCCAGGAGCCCGCGCAGGCCCTTGTCGACCCAGGGCGCCGCGCCGATGCTGCGGCCCTTGACCACGGCAAGATCGCCGCGCCGCGCCTTGAGATCGGCGTGCATGACCAGAAACCAGTACATGCCTTGCGCCTGGGCGCAGATCAGTTTTGTGCCGCGGAAATCGGGGAAGGCGGCCAGCGCCGAATGCGCCGAGCCGCCGACGAAATCGACCGCGCCGTCGCGCAGCGCCTGGTAGGCCTTGTTGACCGGAAAGATCAGTTCGAGCGCGACATCGAGCCCCTCAGCCTTGAAGAAGCCAAGCTCGACCGCGGCCTGCGCCGGAAAATATGAGTTCGAGATCATGTCCGGCACGGCGAGCTTCATGACCGAGTCTTTAGGGCAAGCTACTGGTTCGCGCCAACTCGTGATTGCGAGTTTCGCAGCGGCCGATGGGCCGACCTACACGTGATGAAGGTAGTGCCTGATCGGTTGATATGGCCCGTTCCCCGGACGCGGCGCAGCGCATCCGGGGAGGGGTAAAATTTACTTCGCCATCCGTTCCTTGACCGGATCCTTGACGTTCTCGACCTTGGCGATTTCCACGTTCTGCACGTGGCCGTTCACCTTCTCGACCTTGCGGATATAGACCGTGTTGATGATGTCGCGGGTCGCCGGGTCGATCGCGACCGGGCCGCGCGGGCTCTCCCATTTCATGCCCTTGGCGGCGGCGATCAGGCTGTCGCCATCGGTCTTGCCGCCGGTCGCCTTCAGCGCCTCGTAGATCACATGCATGCCGTCATAGCCGCCGACCGAGAACAGGTCGGGGTTGCGGCCGAAGGCGGCATTGTAGTCGGCGACGAATTTCTTGTTGGTCGGCGAGTCGTGCGTGTAGTCGTAATGGAAGGCGGTGATGATGCCGATGGCCGCATCGCCCATCGCCTTGAGCGCGCTCTCGTCGGTGAGCTCGCCCTGGCCCATGATCTTAAGCTTGTTCGGATCCATGCCGCGCTCGACCAGCGCCTTGGCCAAGGCCGCCGGCTGCGAGCCGCCCGGGATGAACACGAAGATGCCGTCCGCGCCGGAATCCTTGGCGCGCTGCACGAAGGCCGAGAAATCCGGATTGGCCATCGGCACATGGACCGCCTCGGCGATCTGCCCGCCCGCCGCAGTGAAGGTGCGCTGGAACGCGGCTTCCGCGTCATGGCCGGGCGCGTAGTCCGAGACCATGATGAAGACTTTCTTGACGCCGTTCTTGGCGGCCCAGGTGCCGAGCGTCTCGCAGTTCTGCGCAATGGTCAGCGACGTGCGTACGATATAGGGCGACTTCTCGGTAATGATCGAGGTCGCCGCGTTCATGTCCACCATGAATTTCTTCGCCTGGGCCGAAAGGTCGGCCACCGTCAACGCCTCGGGGGTGATGACAAAGCCGGCGAGAATGTCGACATTGTCGTTGACGATGAGATCCTGGGCGAGCCGCTTGGCGGCATCCGGCGCCCCGGCGTCGTCCTTGCGGATGATCTCGATCTTCTTGCCGGCGACCGTGTCGCCATGCTGCTTCATATAGAGCTTAATGCCATTATCCATTTGCGCGGCGGCATCAGTGAATTGGCCGGTATAGGTCATGATCAGGCCGACTTTCACGGTGCCCTGCGCGTGCGCGGAAAACGGCGCAACGAGTGTAGCCACGAGCCAGCACAGGCCGGCTAGAATCGACTTTCGCATGATCGTTTCCTCCCTGAAGGTTGCCCTTGGCTTTTACGGCCATTCTGCCACGGGTGCGGCCGAGAGGAAGTGTCTCGCGCCGGTTTTTTTGCTGCGCCGGCTAATGGTGCGGGGCCGTTACGCGCGAGGGGCGGGCGCCCACCCTGCGCTCTTTGCGCCTACTTCTTCCCATCCAACAGCCAGCCGAATTTCTCCCGCGCCTTGCGCGCGACTTCGGGGCTCGGCGCGTTGGTGGGCGGAAACTTGTCGCGCCAGTGGAACGGCCGGCAGGCATCGATCACGGCGACCGAATGGGTCATGTCGCCCGCGGCACGCCGCCACGGCGGCAGCGCCGGATCGGCGGGCGAGTCCCAGGAACCGCGGATGAACTGAATCGACTGCGCCGGATCGGTGCGGGTCAGCATCGCCCAGAGCAGCTGGTCGAGGTCGGTGACATCGACGTCATCGTCGACCACCACGATATACTTCGACGCATAGGCGGACGCGCCGCATTGCGCGGCGATATGGCCGGCCTGCACGGCATGGCCGGGATAGCGCTGGGTGATCGAGACGCCGTGCAACAGCCGGGCGCCGCCGATCTCGTGGCACCAGACCCGCTGCACGCCGGGCACGCCGGCATTGGTCATGTTCTGTTTGATGGTCGCCGAGCGCAGCACCGCGCGGTAGCGCGCCATTTCGTCCGGCCCGGCGCCCATCGGCGGCACGCCGAGGAGGATCGGGTCGTTGCGATGATAGATTGCCTTGATGTCGAGCACCGATGCCGGCTTGGCGCCGCCGGCATAATGGCCGGTCCATTCGCCGAATGGCCCTTCAATCGCGTTGCGCTCCTGCGTGACGAATCCTTCGAGCACGATCTCGGCGGCGGCCGGAAACGGCAGGCCGGTGACCTTGCCGCGCACCAGCTGCATCGGCTTGCCGCGCAAGCCGCCGACCACGTCAAGCTCGAACGTGCCGTAGGGCACTTCCAGCCCGCCGTAAAAGAACGTCAGCGGATCGCCGCCAAGCACCATGGCGACTGGCATCGGCTCGCCGCGCTTGAAGTATTTGGCGCGGTGAATGTCGCCGTGGTGGCCGGCGGCGATCAGGATGCCGACCGATTTGCGGTCGTGCAGCTGCGCGCGATAGGCGCCGGCGTTGAGCCAGTTCTCGTCCGGATCGCGGGTGATGCTGTAGGTGCCGGTGCCGATATAGCGGCCGCCGTCCTTCTCGTGCCAAACGGGCGCGGGAAACTTGGTGATGTCGATGTCCTCGCCCATCAGCACGTTCTCGAAAACCGGTCCATCCGCGACGATCTCGTGCGGGATGATCTTCTGTTCCTCAAGAAAGGCCTCGCGATAGGCGTCGCTCAATTCCCATTTGCTCAGGTGATCGGGAAAGCCGAGTGTCATGTTGCGGCGCTTGCCGGCAAACATGTTGAGCAGAACGCGAAACCCTTTCGGGCAGCCCGGGATATCATCGAACACGACGCAGGGCCCGTACTCGGCGCGCAGCACCGCTTCCGCCGCGAGACCGATATCTTCTTGCCAGGTCGCGCCGGACACCCGGCGCACCTCGCCGAGGCGCTCGGCGTGCGCAAGCCATTCGCGCAGATCGTCATAGGCGATCGCGGCCTTGACGTTGCTGGTTTGCATTGGGGGCGCTCCTGGCAAGTCGCGTTTCGGTAATTGGCGCAGCAGCATGGCCACCGCACATCTGCTGTCAATTGCGTCACAGGATCAACTGCGCGCTTGGTCGCTATCCTGCCTTATGTTGCACGGTCGCATTGGAGCGCAGAGAAAAGTTCAACTCAAGGACGGCCCGAAAGCCCGCAAACTATGATGGGTTAGCCACGGCGCTGGCCGCTACCCCGCCTCGAGCTGCGTCTCCGCCCGCGCGCGCAACCGGTAGAAGTGCATCGCCGACATCGCCGTCTTCTGCTGCAGCCTGGCATAGCTCTGCGCCGTGGCATCGACATCGGTATCGCTCGGCGATTTGACCGGCGTTCGCATCAACAAAATGGCGCGGGTGGTCTCCCAGTCGAGGCCGATCGCCTTGGCCAGAACCAACAGATGATCGGGCCGCTGATGCACGATCGCGCGCTCGATATGGCCGACCGGCAAGTCGCACAGCAATGACAAGGCCACGGTGACCTCGTCGAACTTTCCGGCATGCGCGAAGGCACCAACGCGCTCGCCGGTCAGTTCGCCGGCACGATGCAGCTGTTCGACATGAGCGCGGGCCGCCGCATAGGCTTGCGAATGCTCGCGCATCCGTGTCTGGATCTGATTCTTGGCCTGCGCCACCAGATAGCGGTAGAGCTGAACCTTCTGCCGATCGGCGCTCTCCAGCTGTTTTTGCACCTCCTCGGAGGCGGCCGCGAACAGGCTGAGCAGATGCTGGCGCGGGACGTCGGAACGCATCCACACGCGCAGCGCCAGCTCGCTGTCGTCGCGCGAGCGGTGCACCAGGGTGGTGTGGCCGAATTCGGAGAACTTCGCGCCGGGATTGTTGGCCGTACTCCGCACCACCTCGGTGTCGCCGCGCTCCAACAGCACGTCGGTTACCGCTTCGCCGATCGTCTCGCGCAGCGAAATCGCAAAGAGATGGCTCTGGCTCTTGGTCCGCGCGCCCTCGATCAGGGTCGCTTCGTCAAGCGCCTTGGAATGCGACAGGATGGGGCCGGCGACCTTGATCTCGTCGTCGAGCGCCAGCAGCCGCGACGTCTTGACCGGCGCATGCGGGCTCCTGGCGATCAGGTCGCCGAACTGTGCGCGCGCCGAACTGTCGATCGCGGCGACCAGCCGGCTCATGACCTCGTCGAACATCGCGATATGCTCGTCCGAAAAGCCGGTGCCGTTCGATAGGAACAGATCAGTCAAGCGCCGCATCACGGCGGCACGATGATGCAGATCGGTACGGGCAATGGCGTCTTCAAGTTCATCGATCAACGACTTGGCCGCGCTCGCGACCCCGTCCGGCTGCTCGCCGCCCGCATTGGGCGCGGCGCCGCCCGCCTGCCTCTGACCTGCCGTCAGCGTCTGGTCATGCCGCATCTTCAACCTCCCCACGGATAAGATAACCGTCGAATTTCAATTCCGATGCCGGAACCGGCCGCTGGATCAGGTAGCCTTGTACGGTCGATACGCCGGCGAGACGCAGAATGCGCAGCTGATCCTCGGTCTCGACTCCTTCAGCCGTCGTGTGAATATTGAGGCTTTGGGCGAGTGCGAGCACCGCAGAGATGATCGCGGCGCAATCGACCCGCGTGGTCATGTTCTTGGTGAATGACTTGTCGATCTTGATCTTGTCGAACGGGAACATCGTCAATTGGTTGAGCGACGAATAGCCCGTGCCAAAGTCGTCGAGCACGACCGTAATGCCGAGCTTCTTGAGCTTGCGCAAAATCGCAATGCAATCGGCGCCGTATTCGAGCAACGCGGTTTCGGTGACTTCAAGTTCGAGCCGTTCCGGCGGCAGTCCGGTCTCGACCAGCACACACATCAGGTAATCGAGCAGGCTTGCATTGCGCAGCTGGACTGCCGAGAGATTGACCGCGACCTTCACCGGCGCGGGCCATTGCACCGCCTCCTTGCAGGCCGCCGCCAGCGCCCATTCGCCGATCTGAACAATGGTGCCGGATTCCTCGGCGAGCGGAATGAAGTGATCCGGCGGGATCAAGCCGCGTTCCGGGTGCCGCCAGCGGATCAACGCCTCTGCGCCGCACAGCTTGCGCGATTTGGTCTCGACGATCGGCTGAAAGTGGATCTCGAACTCCTTCCTGGCGATCGCGCGGCGGAGCTCGTTTTCCAGCGTATGCTTTTCGACGGCCGCCTGCCCGAGGACGGATTCGAACACGGCATAGCGATTTCGACCCGACGCCTTGGCGTGGTAGAGCGCGAGGTCCGCCTTTTTGAGCAGATCGTCGGCAGAAATCCCGTGCTCCGGCGCAAGTGCGATGCCGACGCTCGCGCCGATTCCGACCTCGATGCCATCGACCGAGAACGGCTCCGCAATCAGTGCGATGATCCTCGCAGCCATGGCCTCGGCCGCCGCCGTCTGATCGGCCTCGCATGCCTGGATGATGGCGAACTCGTCGCCCCCGAGCCGCGCCAGTACATCGGTCTCCCGCAGTGTTCCTTTCAGGCGTTCGGCGACCTGCTTGAGCAGGTCGTCGCCGGAGGGATGGCCGAACGTGTCATTGACCTGCTTGAAACGATCGAGGTCGACCATCAGCAGATTGAATTTCTCGCCACGCCAGCGATAGCGCGAGCATGCATCTTCGATCTTTTCCACGAGCGAGGGCCGGTTGGCGAGGCCGGTCAGAGCGTCGTGATGCGCGAGATAGGCGACGCGCGTCTCGGTGCGCCAGCGTTCGGTGATATCCTCGTGCGTCATCAGCCAGCAGCCGTCGGCCATGGCGTGGCGCAAGATCAGGACCACGCGGCCATTGCCGAGTTTCTCGATATCGGTCGAGTTGTGGAATTGCGCCGCGACATATTCGTGCGGATCCGGGCCGTTATAATTGCCGCTCGCCGCGCGATAGCGAACGATCTCGGCGAGCGTTGTGCCCGGCTTCGCCATGTCCTCGGGCAGATTGTAGATCTGCCGATAGCGCTCGTTGGCGACCAAGATGCGATGCTCGGCGTCCACCATGCACAAGCCCTGCGACATGTTTGCCAGAGCGGCGGTGAAACGCGCATTGGACGTCTTCAGCGCTTCGGCGCTTTCGAGCAGCGCGCGCTCGGTCCGTTTTTGCTCGGTGACGTCGTGGTGAATGGCAACCCATCCGCCCTCCGCCAGCAGCGCGTAGGTGACGGCGATGATGCGACCGTCCTTGAGCTTGTTTTCCATGCCGCGGGTATTTCCCGTTACGACATTTTCCAGCCGTTCACGGATAAAGCGCTCCGCCTCTTGCGGCGGCATGTCGGGCGGGATGCGTGCCTCCAATATCGTGCGCAACGGCGTGCCGGGCTTGGTCAGCTGTGGCTGCAAGCCGTACATTTCGGCATAGCGATCGTTGCACATGACCAGGCGTAGATCGCGGTCGAACATGGAAAGCCCGTGCGCCATGTTCGCGAGTGCGGTGTTCAGCAAATGATTGCTCTGCTCGAGCGACAGCTTCGATTGCCGCAATTCGGCAGTCGCCGAAACAACGCGCGCGCGTCCGACAGCGCCCAGAACGACCACCACCAGTACGAATGCGCTCAAGATAATGCCGGCCGCCACATAGTGGCGCACGGTCTCGTTTGCTCGCTGAAAGATTTGCGCGCGCGGTAAGCCGACGATGGCAACGAGCGGCAGCCCCGCAACCCGACGATAAGAGATGAGCTTGCTGACACCGCCGAATTTGGCGCTGACATCGCTGTCCACGGAATTCCAATAATGCCCGACCGGCGCGGCGGCGAGCGCGGTGAAGATCGGCGACTGAATGATCGACATTCCGGCATAGTTCTTGCCGTCCTGATCGGGGCCGCCGCGCGCACGCACGATGCCGTCGAGGCCGACCAGCGACACCGCGCCGCCGTGGCCTATATCCAGCGAACTGAAGAATTCGCCGAGCTTCTGGATGTCTAATGAAATGCCGACGATGCCATCAAACGTCCCGTCGGATCTGGTCAGGCGCCGCGTCAGCACGATGACGAGCCTGCGGCTGATATTTCCGGTCACGGGCGGACTGATGTAGAGCTCGTCGGCCGTTGCATGTGCCTGGAAAGTGAAATGTGGATGATCGGCGATCGAGACCGGGCCGTTTACCGGACCGTGACTTGATTGCAGGACAAACCCTTCCGCGCTGCAGATGCCGTATTCCACCATCAGATCGGTATTGGACTGCGTGCGCGCCACCCAGCGCGCGAGATCGAAATGGTGCGGGTCCTCCTGATAAGCGCGCCGCAGCGCCAGCAGGGCGCCGTCGGAGGCCTGCACGACGCGTCTGATATACTCTTCCAGAACCCGGGCGAGGTTGCCGCCCTGGCGAAGCGCGTCCTGGTAAGCGCGCTCGTGCTCCTGGCTGGTCAGCAGATGAATGCCGCCCCAAATGATGGCGAGCACTACGACGCCCAGACAGGTCGTCGTTTGCCGAAATGCGTGAAACCACTTCCTCATTCCGGACGCTCGCACACCGTGGGCGGATTGACCTTTGTGGCAGAAATTTCTTACTGCGCCGTTTGCCCGCTGGGGGGCGAGCGATACGATGCGGTAACCTTGAGGCGGCCCTGGCGGCCGCGCGCCAGAGGCTTTGCGGCTCCGTCCCGGATTGCCAAACAGGATTGGTTTCAGATCGGTTACGAAGTCACCCGCCACGCGCAGCCATCGCGGTTTCCACGGGTCAGCGCCGGCTTGCGGCCCTCGGCGCCGCGTCGGGGGCCGCCGGCGCGCAAGGCAGATCTGACCGCGCCGCGCTTGCCGCCTCCCGAAGCGCCCTGTAGCAAGCGAGCCGCGTGCTTGGCGCACGCCAAGCAAAGCCCGCAGTTAAGGGAGGAAAAATGACCTCGACGACAGCGACCGCGCCGACCCAGGCCGTCCCGCGACGCTCATTTGGCGAGGTCTGGGTCATCAGCATCGGCCATGCCCTGACCCATTGGTACCCGGCGACGTTCTATCTCCTGCTGCCGCTGATCGGCAAAGAACTCGGCTTAAGCTACAGCGAGATCGGGTCGATTTTGACCTGCCAATATGCGGCGGGCGCCATTGCCAATGTGCCGGGCGGCATCTTCGTCGATACCGTCGGCCGCAAGGGCTTGTTGATGGCCGTTTCGCTGTGCTGGATCGGCTTTCCCTACCTGTTGATGGGCGTGTCGCACACCTATTGGATGATGCTGTTTTGCGCGACCCTGGTCGGCATCGGCAACAATATCTGGCATCCGACCGCGATCCCCTGGCTCGGCGACCGCTTTCCAGACCGCAAAGGCCTGGCCATGTCGTTCCACGGCATGGGCGCCAATGTCGGCGACGCGGTCGCGCCGCTGGTCATCGGCTCGCTGCTGCAGCTCTACAATTGGCGCACCGTGGTCGTGCTCAATGTCGTGCCCGGCATTCTGGTCGCGGGATTGATCCTCTTCTATATCGGTCGCCTGCAAAATGCCGACGCGCGCGCCGGCCATGCCAAGGACAAGCCGGAACAGCTCGGCGCCGAACGGCTGCGCATGCTCGGCGAATTGCTGCGCAATCGCGCGCTGGTCACGCTGTCGATCGGTTCGGCGTTCCGCTCGATGACGCAGGGCGCGCTCTTGACGTTTCTGCCGCTCTATCTGGCGCGCGTCATGGGCTATCCGTCGCTGTGGATCGGCGGCTGCATGTTCGCGCTGCAGGCGGCCGGCTTCATGGCGGCGCCAATCGCCGGGCACCTGTCCGACAGGATCGGCCGCCGGCAGATCATCATGTCGAGCATGTCAATGACCGGCGTGATCATTCTGGCCATGACCTTTGCCGGCGGGTCGAGCTGGTTCGTCTTTCTGGTCGCCGTGCTTGGCTTCTTTCTCTTTGCCGTGCGCGCCGTGCTGCAAGCCTGGCTGTTGGATGCGACCCCGCCCGGCATGGGCGGCAGCGCCATCGGCATCCTGTTCGGCGCGCAGGCGGTCGGCATGGCCTTGGGGCCGGTCAGCGCAGGCATGGTGGCCGACCGCTATGGCATCATGGCCGCATTCTATTTTCTGGCCGGCACCATAATCATCGCCAACCTGTTGGTCTTCATCACGCCGTCCGGGCTGATCAAGCCGCGTGAGAACTGAACGGCGCGACGCTTCGCGGCACAAGCGACGAGCATCGTTGACAATACGCCACGCCATGCGCCGATAATGCCGGCTCAAAACGGCGGGCATTTCATCGGCCTGCCGGCCGCCATCGTTGGCAATTTCCAGGGAGCGAGACGCCATGAACCGGCCGCAGCAAGGCTTCCCACCCATTCGCGATCAGCGCGGCGAGCCGCATGTGCGCCGTTTCGACGAGCAGCGCTGGCTCATCGACAATATCATCCGCGCCAACGGCATCGATTGGGATCAGCCGCGCTCGCTCTATATCCACGCGCCGTGCGGGATCGAGGCCAATGCGGATTTCGCCGGCATCCGCGAGCGGGTGAAGAAGATGGCCGATATCGGCCCGGCCTTTGCCGCGGTGGCGCGCCGCCGGGAAGCCAAGGCCAATGCCGCGGCGCTCGCCGATCACACGGTCACCGCGCGCGACAATTTCTTCATGGCCGCGGTGCATTACGGCGCGGCGCAGTGGCCGTATGATCAGAACGACGAGACCAATATCGCCTATAACAACAAGAAGCGCGAATGTTACGCCAAATATGCGGCACTCGCCGACCATCACGTTGAAGCGGCCTGGGTGCCGTTCAAGGACAAGGCCATTCCCGCCTGGCTGCATCTGCCGCCGAATTACACGAGCGGCAAATTGCCGGTCGTGATCGCGGTGCCCGGCATGGACAGCTACAAGGAAATCCAGGTTGCGCTCTACGGCGACAAGTTCCTCAACCGCGGCATGGCGGTGCTGGCGATCGACGGGCCGGGCCAATACGAATCGCCGATGATCGGCGTCTATTTCACCATGGAGAACTGGATAGCGGCGGGGCCGGCTCTGGTTGATTGGATCGCCACGCGGCCCGAGCTCGATGCGACGCGCATCGGCGTGTCCGGCACAAGTTTCGGCTCGTTGTTCGGCACCGTGCTCACCGGCAACGAGCCGCGCATCAAGGCCTGCGCGGTGATGTCGGTCTGCCATGAGCCCGGCTGTCACACGATCTTCCAGGAAGCCTCGCCGACGTTCAAAAAGCGCTTCATGTATATGTCCGGCATCACCGACGAGGACGAGTTCGACGAATTCCGCAAAAAGATCACCTGGGAAGGCCATGCCGAACAGATCAAAGTGCCATATCTCTGCGTCGCCGGCGAAGCGGAGGAATTGAGCCCGCTCGAACATTCCGAGCGCCTCATGGCGGCGCTCGGCGGACCGAAGCAGATGGTCGTCTATCAGGAATCCCGGCACTCGGTCGGCAACGTGCCGGCCGCCAATCTGGGGCCGTTTCCGCCGATTCTGGTCGCCGACTGGCTTGCCGATCGGCTGGCCGGAAAATCGTTTGTCAGCGAGCGCTGGTACGTGACCGGCTCCGGCGAGATCAACAAGACGCCGTACTGAGCGGGAGCGCGCGATGACCATGGCGCGGCGGCACGTCCTGCAAGGGCAGCAGGCGCGCGAAGCTTGCCGCGGCAGACCAAACGCACCATCAGAGCTACCGTGAAGGGTCCTGAAAATCATGGATGTGTTTGAAGCCGTCGATTCGCGCATTTCCTGCCGCTGGTTTCTCGACAAGCCGGTCGATCCGATGATCGTGCGCGATCTGATCGCGCGCGCGGCGCGTGCGGCGTCCGGCGGCAATCTGCAGCCCTGGCAGGTCTATGCCCTCACCGGCGCACCGCTCGCCGAGCTCAAGCGGCAGGTCGCGGCGCATGTCAAGGATCGCGATCCGCGGCACATTGATGCCGAATATCCGATCTATCCGCCGGTGATGTGGGAGCCGTACAAGGCGCGCCGCGAGGAGCACGGCGTGCAGCTTTACGGCGCGCTCGGCATCGACCGCGGCGACGCGCCGGCGCGCCTGCGGCAATACACGCGCAATCTCGAATTCTTCAATGCGCCGGTCGCGCTGTTCATCGGCATCGACCGCAAGCTCGGCCCCGGGCAATGGGCCGATCTCGGCGGCTATATCCACGCGCTGATGTATCTGGCGCGCGGCCATGGTCTCGACACGTGCGCGCAGGAATCCTGGGCGCGCATGCACGCAATCGTGCGGCCGTTCGTGAAAATGCCGCCGGAGCAGATGCTGTTCTGCGCCGTGTCGATCGGCTATGGCGACCGCCAGCATCCGGCCAACAGTTTTCGCTCGCCGCGCGCCGCACCGGAGGAGTTTTGCAGGTTCTTCGGGTTCGGGTGAGGGGAATGCCGTCCGCGGCAGCCGAGCTGCCCAGTGCGGCCGATTTCTTCATTGTCGGCGCGCCTGAACGGCGCCTGAGAGGAATTTGACATCGAGGACACGCGAGGCGCACCGCTCGACAGCGCGCTGCAACGCGTGAACGCGCTATTCGGCGGGCGTTCGGGCCGTCCTTGAGTTCAAATTCCTCTCAGGCAAAATGACAGGCGTGCAACAATGCAGGTTCGGCGCTCCGCAGCGCAGCCCCGGTGTGCAGGACAGGGAGCGAAACGATGATCCAAGTCCGGCGTCTGGCACACGCCACGCTTTCCACGCCCGATCTGGACAAGCAGATCGATTACTGGACGGGTGTCGTCGATCTGCGCGTGGTGGAGCGCGATGCGCGGCGTGCCGTGCTGGCGACGCGGCTGGGGCAGGAGGCGATCGTGCTCGAGCGCGGCGATCATGCCGATCTGACGCGCATCGCCTTTCAAGCGGCACCCGGAAGCGACCTTGCGAGCATGGAGGCTGCGCTGAGCAAAGCCGGCCTTTCCCACGAGCGACGATCGGACATTACGCCCGCGGTGAAGCGGGCGCTCGCATTCTCCGATCCGAAGGGCACCGTCGTCGAGCTCTTCAGCGAGTGCGCATTTCATCCGGTCACCAGGACGGAAGGCGGCGTCAACCCGCTCAAGATCGGGCACGTCGCCTCGCGGGTTACCGACGTCGAGAAGGTGGCAAATTTCTATGCCGAGGTTTTGGGCTTCCGTGTCTCTGATTGGGTCGGCGATCACTTCGTATTCATGCGCTGCAGCGTCGACCACCACATGGTGAATTTCGTGCGCTACGACACGCCGCGTCTGCACCACCTTGCGTTCGAGGTGAAGGACTGGAGCGAAATCCACCGCTCCTGCGAGATTCTCGCGCGCAACAGGATACAGCTGGTGTGGGGCCCCCTGCGCCATATTGTCGGTCACAACATCGCGGCCTATCACCGCAACAGCGACGATCTGCGCGTCGAATTCTATTGCGAGATGGATCTGATGTACGACGAAGCCTTGGGTTATTGGCAGCCGCGGCCCTGGCACGAGGAAGTGCCGCTCTATCCGAAACGGTGGCCGAAAGAGACCCTGCGCAGCGCCTGGGGCTTTGGCTCGTTCGGCACGTTCCCGGGCTATCCGTAGGCTTCGCAGCGCCGCCGCGGGGCCGCGCTTATTGCATCGGAAGTCCCATCGGCGTCACGCGGCAGGGGTCGGCTGGCGCGAAATCATCAGTGAGCACCTCGCCGTCTTGCAAGGCCGCATGGGCCGCGCTCGGCATCGCTAATTTTCGTTTTCGACTGTGCCCGGTTGTGCGTTCTGCTCGCGGACGCCTGAGCCGGCGGCGCGCTCAGCGAGCCAGAGCCAAGACGCCGCCATTCTCAACAGCGCAGCCTTTGTGCGCGCATCCCTGATGCCGTGCGCGATCAGAACGCATTCTGCCGCACGCAGCCTGTAGGTCGCGGCCCTCTCACTTTCCGACATACCGGTTGCCCGACACGGACATGGGCCTTTCCGGCGTAGCTGATTTGGTTGCAAAAGTCGGTCGCGCTACCGACACTGAAACGCGCCGGTGTTCACGAATTGTTTCATACATAAACTAAATGAAACTAAATGGGCGCAGGGGGTCGCGCCATCGAGGCCGTCATGCCGATGACCGTCGTGGCGCCGCGGCGGCATCCGAATTACCGTTCGGCCCGGCACTGCGGCGGCATCCAGTTCCGAAATTGCGGTGCTGGGTCTATGCTTCACGAGGGGGCGCCATTCTCGTAATGGTTTGCGATGAGGTCCGCGCTTGCCGGTTCGGCCATTCTGGTGCCGCTCGTGATCCTGCTCTCGGCACAGTTCAGTGCCGGATTAGCCGGCGACAACATCGATGCATTCGACGGGCGGTGGACCGGCTCAATCACGTCGAGCGCGCCAAGATGTAAGCCGGCCAAGGTTACCGTCACTGTCGAGGGCGCGACGGTCACCGGCCAGGCGCAATTCGCCGATGATGCCGAGGGCATTCGCGGGACGGTGCACGCCGACGGCACATTTGGCGCCACAATCGGCTGGCAGCCGCTGACCGGAAAATTCAGCGGCGACGGTTTTAGCGGAACGTTCAAAAACGGCGACTGTGAATGGCAGATGCTCCTGCAGCGCGAGGCGCGATAAGGCCGGATCGGGATCGCGATAATCCTGGCGGCGGGATTGCTGCTTCGCATCGATGTGCGGCTCGATTTACTCCGCCTTGAGACCAGCCTCCTTGATCACCGCTCCCCACTTCGCCAGTTCAGACTGAAAGAACTCTGCACATTCGCGCGGCGTGGAGCCGATCGGCACATAGGCCATTGCTGCAAGCTTCGCCTTCACATCGGCTTGGGCAAGCCCGGTGACGATCAAATCGTGCAGCTTTGCAATAATGTCCTTGGGCGTGCCGGCGGGCGCCACGATGGCGGTCCAAGTGGTGCCTTCGACTTCGGGAAAGCCAGCCTCGGCCATGGTCGGAATTTCCGGCAAGGTAGGCGATCGCTCCTTGCCGGTCACCGCGAGCGCGCGCAGCTGGCCGGCCTTGATCAGCGGCACTGCCGGCGCCATGGCGCCGAACGAGATCGGCGTGTGCCCGCCGACGGTCGCCTGCACCGCGGTGCCGCCGCCATCGAACGGCACGTGCACCAGATCGAGTTTCAGCGCATTCTGGAACAGCGCGCCAACGAGTTGCGGCGGCGTGCCGGTGCCGGGCGAAGCGTAGCTCTCCTTGCCGGGATTGGCGCGGATCCAGGCGACCAGCTCCTTGACGGTGGTTGCCGGTACGGCCGGATTGACCGCAAGCACCACCGGAGTCGCCGCGACGAGCGTCACCGCGTCAAAATCCTTGAGCGGATCGTAGCCCGGCTCGGCGAACAGATATTGATTATTGGTGATATTGCCGCCGGTCACCAGCAGCGTGTAGCCGTCCGGCGCAGACTTTGCCACTCGGACCGCGCCGACATTGCCACCGGCGCCCGGCACGTTCTCGACAAAGAAATTTTTGCCGGTTTGCTCGCTCAGCCTTTGCGCCACCAGGCGCGCGACCAGATCGGTCGGGCCGCCCGGCGCGAATCCGACGACGAGCTTCACCGGGCGCGTCGGCCAGGCCGTTTCCGTCTGCCCGGCGGCCGCCAGCGGCCACGCCGCCGCAACGCTCCCGAGCGAGGCAATGAAATCCCGTCGCCGCATGCGCGCTTCTCCCCAGTCTTTGTTTCGGAAGATCGTATGACGAAAATTCTGGCCGCGCCACACTCGCGAGACCTGTCATTCCGGCGCCGAGCGAAGCGACACGCCTGGAGCCCATAGTCCGGGGACGGCGACATGGATCTTCCAGACTTGCGGCGGTGCGACCATTCGATATGACGATGAGGAATGCACTCTGTTCGCCGCGTTGCGAGGAATAGGCGCGCGCTGCGGGTGTTTACCACCAAGGCTCACGGCCTCATTTTGCGTCGCAAGCGGTTGCGTCGCAAGCGGTTGCGTCGCAAGTGGGTTAAAGAAACGGGTACGATTATGATAAGAATCCTGACGATTGCTCTCGCCGTTTCAAGCGCAGCGGCGTTCGGCACCAAGGCGCAAGCGCAGAACTATCCGTGGTGCTCGATCTATAGCGGCGACATGGGCGGCGCGCAGAATTGCGGCTTCGTCAGCTTCCAGCAATGCATGGCGAACGTGTCGGGCATTGGCGGCTTCTGTGTGCAAAATGACTGGTACCGTCCGCCGCCCGGTTCGCGTGCATCGTCGGCGCGGCGATAGGGTTGCGTCAGCCGTGCGTGCGCCTCTGCGCGTTTGTCACGATCGGCGTGCGTACCATGCGCGCCAGTTCCGGCAACAGGCTGTTGCGGGCGATCTCGAACGGCGCCACGTCGCCGCGATTGGATAGGATCACCACGCCGATCTTCAATTCCGGAATGAGCCCGATATAGGCGGACGCGTTGTTGAGCCCGCCGGGCTTGTCGATGATCTTGGCGCCGGGGACATTGTTGATCTCCCACGCCATCGCCTGTCCATAGCGCGCGTCCACGGCAAAGAGCTCGCGCTGCGTTGTTTGCAGCGCCTGCCGCAGCTCCGGTGCGACCGGCGCGTCGCCGAGACAGGCGGCGAGCAGGACCGCGAGGTCGCGCGCGGATGAGAACATCTGCCCGGTGCCGGAGAAGTCGTAGTAGCCCTGCTGGTTGCCAGGCAGCCCAATCGGCCCGCTGTCGCGCGCATAGCCCTGGACCGCGCGCGCCATCAGCGCCGGATCCATGAGCGCGCGATTGTTCGGGCCGCGCTCCGGCACCACGGTCGAGGTCATGCCAAGCGGCGCAGTAATGCCGTGCGCAATCAGTTCTGCGATCGGCTTGCCGTAGCGGCGCTCGAGCACGAGCTGGAGCAGGATGTATCCCGAATGCGCGTAGATACGCTGCTTGCCCGGTTGCTCGCCGCCTTCCGGAGCATAGGCATTGAGCGCGTCCAAGAAGCCCTGCAGCGAATAATGATCATTCGGCCATGGCGGATGGTCGGTGGGCAGCAACAGGCCGGAGGTGTGGGCGAGGAGCTCGCCGATGGTGACGCGCCGGATATAATCGCCCTGCAACTCCGTGACATATTTGTTCACCGGGTCGTCGAGCTTGAGCTCGCCGCGCTGCACCGCTTGCGCCACCAGCACGGCCTCGAAGACCTTGCGCACCGAGCCGACATTGAACAGCGAATCTGACGAGATCGGCCGCTTGTCCGCCTGGTCCGCATAGCCGTAATTGAAGAAAAAGGTCCGGCCCGAAAGGTGCACGACCACGGCGACACCGCCGGCGCCGCTTGCCGGCGCGAGCGGCGCCAGATCGCGGGCAACAAGGCGATCGACCTCCTTGTTGACGCCATGCATGACGGAGCCCTGCGCGCCGATAAGCGCGGAAATAAGGAGGGCGACGGCCGCTGCCATGACGGTAAGCGGATGCGGTCTCTGCGCACTGTTCATGGCTGCTGCTCAAAATGCCGTGGACCAAGACGTTAGTAGGGCCGCCTTAACCATAGGTTTCGGCGAAGCCGACGACGGCGGTCACGATCTCAGATAGGCTCGGTTCGCTCCCCGTCGTGAACCCGTCACCAAAAGTTAATCACGCCGGCGCGTGGTCGCTTTTCGTTCACAAAGTTTCCCTTTCGCGTCCCAGAAATGCCCGCAATTTTTGGTTCCCCTGTGGCGTGGGAGCCACAGGGTCGGGGGCAATCAGACATCTGTGAGCAGTTCGGGCGGACCGCCGCCGGCGCGGTGACAGGCGTATCGCGTTGGCGGCTCAGCCGATGATGGGGACGTGTAACGTGAAGAAACTCGCGATCTTTGCTGCCTTCTGTACTGCATTGCTTTGCTCTTCCGCGCAAGCCAAGACCTTTGTCGGCGTGCTGTGGCCGATGTTCGGGCCGCTGCCGGCGATCGGGCTGGTCGAGCTGACGGCCGAAATCAGGATGATGCCGGACGTGGAGGTCCACACTTATCTGCATCAGGAATGGCCGACGCTGGTTGAGGACATCAGCCGCCTGCCGGAAGGCACACACACGGTGGTGATCGGCTACAGCCTGGGCGCGAACGCCACGCCCTCAGTCGCCAACAATTCGAAATACATTGATCTGATCATTGCGCTGCAGCCTTCGATGCTGAGCTGGAATCCGCCCTTCAAGGGGGCGGGGAAGGTCGGGCGCATCATCGAAGTTTACAATCCTAATCCGTGGATGACATTTGGCGGAATGGGCTCGAAGAAATTGGAAGGCGCGAATATCGAATATATCGCCAACAACGACTCGCATCCGGGCGCGCAGTTCAATCCCGACTTTCGCAACCTCGTGAAGACCGAGATCGCGAAGTTCACCAGTGAAGATCGCATCATGACGGCGCAAGCCGAGGCGGCGCGCTCGGTCAAGCTGGCGCAACTGCCGCACCCGCGCGGTGCCGGGCCGAAACTCGACCCGGTGGCGCAGCTGATAGCGCAGCAAGGGCGCAACGTGGCGGCCAAGGAGCGTCCGCAACTGGCGCAGGGCGAAGCGCCGAAACCGCCGGCGGCCAAGCCGGTTGCCGTGGCGCAGGATCAGCCCAAGCCGCCGCCGAAACGGCAGCCGCGAGAGCTGGTCGCCTTCCTGGACAAGCTTTCGAGCACGGTGAATTCCGGCGCATTGCCGCTCGAGCGGCGGCCGACGGCAAGCGACGAGCGGCAACTGACGCTCGCCGATATGCAGGACTATGCGGCACGGACGTATCGCAGTTCGTCGGCCGTCGGGCTGACGACGACAGCATCCAATTAGCCGCTCTCGTCCTTGCGACAACAACCGCTTCGCGATGACGGCTATCCTTCGGCGCTCAGCCAAAGCGCGATCAGCGGATAAACGTAGTCATAAAGCCCGACAACGGTTGCCAGCGCCACAAGAGTCCAAAATGCCGCGCCGGCTTTGGCACCCCAGGCCAGCGCCGTCTGCCACCAGGTCTTGCGCGGATATTTGGACGCGCTGCGCCAGATCGCCCAGGCGACAAATGGGATCGTGAACGTCGCCAAGGTGAACACCCCAATTACGAGGCCGACAACAGACCTTGGGGCGCCGGGCCAGAACACTATGGCCGCGCCGGTGACGAGCCAAACCAGGGTCTGGGGAGTTCCAACGAGCCAGAACACGCGCCACAGCGCAACCTGGCCGGTGGCCATTTTTGCGAGGAATTTCATAAATCAAGCTTAGCAGGCGCGGCCTTCGTCGTCGCGCCCGCGCGGCCGCGTTTCACGACGAAATGCCCCGAGCCACAATTTCACCCACTATGATTGGCAAGGCTGGCACGGTAATCTCGAATTTGCGGTGTCGCGGACAGGGACGAGTCGCGGGGGCTCGTCTCGGCCACATGTCACAGGATCTCTCTGGCCGGCCGGATCGGCGGACGCCCGGCTGTTTCGCAGCGCTGATGGTACGCCGAATCTCAAAGGCCGAACCTTGAAAGCCATGATGCGAACCAAACTCGTTGCAGTCGTATTGGCCGCAGTTTTGCTCACGCCGTGTCTCGGCACGAGCAGCCAGGCACAGACGGCGGTGCACGGCCGCGCTTATCTGTTCTACGGCCTCATCGCCATGATCGACTGGGGCATGGACCAGCTGGCGGCGCGCATCAATCGCACGGGCGTCCTGGCTACGACCAATAGCCACATGAGCTGGCGCTCGGTCGCCGATCAGGCGATCGCCGATTACCGCCGCGACCCCAAGCCGATTTCGGTCGTTGGCCATTCCGCTGGCGGCGATTCCGCCGTGCAATTCGCTGAAGCCCTTGCTGCCGCGCATGTGCCGGTGGCGCTCCTCATCACCTATGATCCGAACCGAACGGCCGGCAGCATTCCGGCGAATGTCGAGCGCTATATCGACCTGTACCAGTCGTCCAATGTCCTTGGCGGTGGCGATCTTCAGCCGGGCCGCGGCTTCCATGGCCATTATGCGGCATTCAACCTCGTTAATCGCTCGGAAATCATCCATGTCAACATGGACAAGTTCGAGGGCATTCAGGCGCAGTTGGCCGCCAAGATCAGGTCGGCCGGCGCGCGCGGCGAAGGCGAAGCCGTGCCGCTGCACATCGTCTTTGCTTCGACCGGCCCGATCGAATTGTGGGATTCAGGGATGCCGGTGCAGGCGCGTGCCGGCGATACAATCCAGACGATTGCGGCGGCCTATCACGTGCCAGCCTGGGCGGTGGCGCAGATCAATCAGAAGTCAGAGACCGCGTCGCTGAGCGAAGGCCAGCGTATCGTCGTGCCGCGCTTCCTCGGTCAACACGTCACGCGCCCCGCTGCGGCGGAATCGAAGTCGGCACCTGCCGAAGCGCCGAAACCGGCTGTGAGTGATGGCCCGAGTGAGGCCGCCATGCCCGCGCCCACGCCGGCTT
The DNA here is from genome assembly GCA_021324465.1 of Hyphomicrobiaceae bacterium. Classification (GTDB taxonomy): domain Bacteria; phylum Pseudomonadota; class Alphaproteobacteria; order Rhizobiales; family Xanthobacteraceae; genus BOG-931. The sequence goes on along the minus strand of JAJPJB010000071.1, from coordinate 89,012 downwards.
CGGCGAGTCCGGTGCCCAGTGGGGTGCCAAGTGGGACGCCAAGTGGGACGCCAAGTGGGACTCAAAGTGCGGCGCCCGCGACGGCCCCCGCTGCAAGCGAGACGATCGGACACTGAGTTCTTCAACTTGACGCCTTTGCCGGTCGCCGTCCAAGAATGCTAGAATTCCGGCCCAGGGAGATGCGCCAAGGAGCGCGATCATGAATCTCACCGCCCTCGGCTATTGCGGCATCGGCAGCAAAAATCTGGACGACTGGGCGGACTACGGCACGCGCTTTCTCGGCATGCAGCTGGTCGAGAAAAGCCGGGGCGCGCTCGCCTTGCGTATGGACGATCGCAAGCAGCGGGTGATCATTCATAGTGATGAGGACGAAGGCCCGTCATTCTACGGCTGGGAAGTGGCCGACGCGGCGGCGCTCGACGCGCTCGCCGCGCATCTGGAAGACGCCGGTGTGAGGGTCGCGCGCGGCTCGCCTGCGCTTGCCGACGAGCGGCGCGTCAAGGATCTGATCGTGTTCTCCGATCCGCTCGGCAACCGGCTCGAAGCGTTTCATGGCCCCGAGATCGCGAACGAGCCGTTCAAGCCGGGCCGCGCCATTTCGGGCTTCCGCACCGGACCGCTCGGCATGGGCCATGCCGTGCTCACCGCGGAGCGGATCGACGAGGTCATTCCGTTCTATACGAAAATCCTCAATTTCAAGCTGAGCGATTATTTCGAGAAGCCATTTCGGGCTTATTTCTTCCACATCAATGCGCGCCATCACAGTCTCGCCTTCATCGAGACCGGCAAGAACGGCATCCATCACATGATGTTCGAGACCTGCTATCTCGACGACGTCGGGCAGGCCTATGATCTGGCGCTCGCCAAGCCGGAAATGATCGGCACCACTCTCGGCCGCCATGTCAACGATCACATGACCTCGTTCTATTCCTATTCGCCGTCACGATTCTTGATCGAATACGGCTGGGGCGGCCGCAGCATCGATCCGGCGACCTGGACGCCACAGGAGCGGACCGAAGGCCCGAGCCTGTGGGGCCACGATCGCATGTGGTTGTCGCCCGAAGCACGCGAGCAGGCCCGCGCTTTGGCCATGAAAGCTGCCGCCAACGGCGCGCGTGTGCCGGTCAATGTGATGGAGGGCAATTATTTGCGCGCCGCGGACGTCTGTCCGTGGTGGCACGCGAACGCGCCGGCGCGGAAGATCGGCTAGACCAGACCGGCACAACCAATGAAGTTTCTCACGGCGACCGCGTCGGAGCATCTTCCGGAAAAGTGGGGTACCGGTTTTCCGCTGGAAAATGCGACAAAACAAAAAGCCCCGCAGCGTTTTTGATTCCATCGAATCGGAAACGCTTTAGCTGCGACGCTTGCGATCGGCGCGGCGGTGGCGCCGAGCCGAACAGTTGCACGCAGTTGCAGCGAGCAGAACAATGTCTGCATCACCATGTGCATGAAATACGGCGCTGGTCGCAGCCGTACGAGCAATCCGCATCCCATGCCGGCCGATTTCTGCCGCAGTCACAATCAGACCGGGTGCTGGAACGGCGACCTTGTTCAATTATGCGGCCGGACCAAACGCTGATGGCAGGTGCCACGCCGTGCCGCGTCGTCAATTCGCTGCACGCTTCATCGCGCTCCAGGTGCCGTAGCAGGTATTGCCGCCGGCGCTCCAGCGCCCGCCGCCGCTTGCGCCACGCAGCCGGCCATAGCCGGTTGCGCTCTGGCCACCGCGGCTGACGGTAACGGCGATCGCGCCACTCGACACCACAGCGCCGGAAATCTGATAGCTGAAATCATTATCGGCCTGCACCACGTGGCCGCCGACAATGCGTGCCGGATATCGATAGGCCGCATCGCAAGGGCCGTATTGGGTGCGGATCGACACGCTCCACAAACCGTCATAGAGGCCGGAGCGAACGCGCTTCCCCGCCTGTGCCGGCGTCGCCAGCGCCGCAATCAGCACGCCCGCAACAACAACCGAAGTAACAATGAGCTTTCTCATTTGTTTGCTCCCGGATCGTTCGACTGGGCTCTATCATCGGCTTTTGAAGGAATTGTGGATTGGCCCGGATAAGGCGGCGGCGCGCTGGCAAATGGAGCGGCGCTCTTGCCCAATTCATAGCCGGTCCGAAACAAGGCCTTCATATAATCAGGATCGAACGCGCCCCGGCTCGGCGCATTGAAGTCGGGCGGAATGGTCGCGACGTTGAACGGTATCCCGCTATTCTTCGCTGCGATGTAAGCGCGGTCGAGCATCAGCCGCAGATCGACTTTCACCGCCATGCCGACGGACTGCGCAAGAATCGCAGGCGTCGAGCGCTCGACCACCTGGAAATCGGGCTTGAGACCGCTGTTGATCACGACATAGAGCGCGCTTGCCGGAATCTTGTAACCGCTGGTGCTTTCCATCAATGGCGCCGGCGCGACAAAAAACTGTCCGCCGACACCGCCGTCGACATGCATTTCGGTAAAATGCTTGCCATTGCCTTCGACGTCGATCTGCACCGGCGGAAAGGCGCCGGGAATGCTGCCGGAGGCGAGCAACACGCTGCGGAACAGATCCAACGCCGCGCCACCGTGGCCCCTGCCGTGATCGGCGGCGTGCACGGCGATCGCGCCCATATTCCAAACCACCGAGCGCTCGGCATCGAGATCGGTCGTGATGATGAACAGCCGCCGCCCGCCTGTGTATGCCGCCGCGATATCGGCGAGCAATTCCGGCGTGATCTCCTTCTTGATCAGGTCGCGCAGCGGCCAAGTGTCGAGAAAGCTCTCGCCGGTCGCGCCGACCTCGAAAATATCCGGCGCCGATGTCTTGGTATAAAGCGCCTGCAACAGCGGATCGTATTTCGGCCCGGCAAAGATGAACGGCGCCATCAGTGCGCCGGCGCTTACGCCGGTGACGACGGTATAATCCGGCCGATGCCCGCCGGCACTCAAGCCGGTGACAAAGCCGGCGCCGAAAGCGCCATCCGCACCGCCGGTCGAGAGGGCAAGCCAGGGCCCCGGCTGTTTCGGCAGCGCGTCCTTGAACGCGGATGTCTGATCGGCATAGAAGCGTGCGTCCGGCATGCCGGGAATGACGGCAACGGCGTCATCGGCGGCGGTAAAGGGCGTGCGCGGCGGAAGCCTTGACGCTTGGCCTGCAGGCGCCGGTGCTTGTGGTGTACCGCTTGCGGCGCCTGCCGTAGTGCCTTGTGCCGGCTTGGCGTGCTTTTGCTTGACGCTTTGCGCCTGCGCCGACCCGGCAAAGCGTCCCGCCGCAGAAGGGAGCGGTAACGCCGTCAACGCGGCAGCGGCGCAAGCGGCGATGCATGTCGTGATGGTCCGGCGCCAAGGCTTGATCATGTGCATTATGATGGAGGTGTCCGTAAAGGCGTTGGCTGGTTCGTCAGGCGGGACAACACACAGACGCAATATTCTGCGTCGCGATTCGCGTCATGATGTCACCTCACATTATGTCGCCTCATATGGCGATATGTCGCCTCACATGGCGATCCACTCAGCGCGGACTCGGGCAACGCGCACGACCGGCCGCAAGCAGATATGACGAGGTATTGCCAAGTTCAATTGGCCGAATGGGAGATGGCGCTTCGCCCCGAAGCAGCCACACAGAATCAAACGCGCGCGTCTCAGTCTAGCAAGTCTGACGCAGATCTTACGATGCTGCGACCGAACGGCTCAGGGTGTGAGGCATTCGGATCGGTCATCGTCAACCCGGATTGCCGCGCAAGCGGCAAGTCCGCAATTCATGGTCCCCACGCCGGCTGACGGATCACGCGTGCCGATCGGCGACGAAATGCGCCCCCTCGACCAGGGTTGCCGCCGCGCTGCCGAACGGGGCGAGCGCGTCTTCTGCTTCGGCCACCAGTTGACTGAGCCGCGCCTTGGCGCCGGCAATGCCGAGCACGCTGACAAAGGTCGCCTTGCCGGCCACGGCATCCTTGCCGGTCTGTTTGCCGACCAGCGCCGGATCGCCCTCGATGTCCAACAGATCGTCGGCGATCTGAAACGCTTCGCCAACGGCTGCACCGTAGCGCTCGAGCGCCGCGCGCTGGGCGGGCTTTGCCGCGGCGAGAATGCCGCCGGCCTGGCAGGCAAAGCGCAACAGCGCCCCGGTCTTCATCGCCTGCAGCATGCGCACATCAGTCTCGCCGAGCGTCAGTGCGCCGAAACGGCCTTCGGCGGCGAGATCCAGCATTTGCCCGCCGGCCATGCCGCCGAGTCCGGAGGCGCGCGCGAGCGCGTTGACCAATTCGACGCGCACGGCCGGATTGCCGTGGGTCTCCGGCCGCGAGAGAATGTCGAAGGCGAAAGTGAGCAGGCTGTCGCCGGCAAGAATCGCGGTCGCCTCGTCGAATTTGCGATGCGCCGTCGGCTGGCCGCGGCGCAGTTCGTCATTGTCCATGGCCGGCAGATCATCATGAACCAGCGAATAGCAGTGCACGCATTCGAGCGCCGCCCCTGCCATCAGTGCATTGCTACGCGCCACGCCGAACAAATTCGCCGATTCGACGACCAGAAAGGGCCGGAAGCGCTTACCGCCGCCGAGGCTTGCATAACGCACCGCCTCGACCAGGCGGGCCGGACGGCTCAGTTCGCCGGCAGCCGGGGTCGCCGCCAAAAGCCGGTCGAGCAACGTCTCGGTTTCCGCCGCAACGGCGTCAAGGCGCACTAAAAAAGCACTGTTTTGGGCATCCATTCGATCGTTTACCCCGGCGTTTAATCATCGCTGCGGGGTCCTATATCAGGTCCTGCATTTGCGAGATAAGGGTCGGCCCTTGTGGCTGATGCGGTAAAGGCCGGTATTCGCCTACAATCGAAGGACACTCTGTGGCCAACGCGGTTTTAGCGTCAATAGTATTGGCGATCTGGCTTTATCTCATTGCCGCCCGTGGTGGATTCTGGCGCGCGGCCGAGCGGGACGATCGAGCCCTGCCGGCGGCGCCGCCGCGCGGCGGCGCCTGGCCCGCGGTGACGGCCGTCATTCCGGCCCGCGACGAGGCCGAGTGCATCGGTCAGACACTGGCCTCGCTGCTGCGCCAGAACTATCCCGGCGCGTTCCATGTGGTCCTGGTTGATGATCAGAGCCGGGACTGCACGGCGCAGATCGCGCGCGATGCGGCGGCTTCGCTCGGCGCCGCTGCGCGTCTGACCGTGCTCTCCGGCGAGGCGCTGCCGGCCGGCTGGACCGGCAAGCTGTGGGCACAGCAGCAGGGCGTTGCATTTTGCGACCAGGCGACGGCGCCGGACTATCTGCTCCTCACCGATGCCGACATCGTCTATGCGCCGGACGCGCTGGCGATGCTGGTCGCGCGCGCTGAAGCGAACGCTCTGGTGCTCACCTCGCTGATGGCGAAATTGCGCTGCAAGAGCTTTGCCGAGCGCATGTTCGTGCCAGCCTTCATTTTCTTCTTCCAGATGCTCTATCCGTTCGACTGGGCCAGCAATCCGCGGCGCGCGACGGCGGCGGCCGCGGGCGGCTGCATGCTGGTCAAACGCAAGGTGCTGCAAAGCGCCGGCGGCATGGCGGCGATCCGCGATGCTCTGATCGACGATTGCGCGCTGGCCAAGCTGCTCAAGCAGCACGGCCCGATCGCGATCGCGCTGACCGAGCGGGTGCATTCGATCCGCGCCTATCCGGGGATCGGCGATATCCGCCGCATGGTGTCGCGTACCGCCTATGCGCAATTGCGCTATTCGCCGCTCTATCTTGCCGGAACCGTGCTTGGGCTTGCCGTGACTTATCTGGCGCCCGTGGCGTTAACGCTGTTGGCGACCGGCGTGCCGCAATTCGTCGGGCTTTTCGCCTGGATCTTGATGGCGCTGGCCTTCCGGCCGGTGCTGCGGTTCTACCGGCTCACGACGCTGTGGGCGCCGCTACTGCCGGTGATCGCGGCAATGTATATGGCATTCACGCTCGATTCCGCCTATCAGCATGCCCGCGGCCGCGGCGGCATGTGGAAGGGCCGGGCGCAGGCTAATCTTTCGGACGCGCATGACTGACGGAACTGCACATGACCGTGCGCCAGGCGCCGCCGCCTGGCGCTCCGGCAAGGGCCATCGGGACGAGAATTTCCCGGTCGCGTCCTTTCTCATTCATCCGCGCCATCGCGGCGTGATTCTCGCGTTTTACAACTTCGTGCGCACGGCGGACGACATCGCCGATCACGCCACCTTGCAACCGGAGCAGAAGCTCGCGCTGCTCGAGCGACTGGAAGCGGGGCTCCTGGGCGCAAATGGCGACGATCCGGTGGCCGGACGCTTGCGCGGCGCGCTCGCCGAACGGAGTCTTTCGCCCAAACATGCCCAGGACCTCATTGCTGCATTCAAGCTCGACGTGACCAAGCTGCGCTATCGCGACTGGGACGACCTCATCGGCTATTGCTCGCTCTCTGCCATGCCGGTCGGCCGTTTTGTCTGCGATGTGCATGGCGAGAGCCGCGCGGTGTGGCCGGCCAACGATGCGCTGTGCGCGGCGCTGCAGATCATCAATCATCTGCAGGACTGCAAGGAAGATTACAAAAGTCTCGACCGCGTCTATGTCCCGCAGGATGCGCTTGCCGCAAGCGGCGTAACGGTGGAGGCGCTCGCCGCCGACAAAGCCTCGCCGGCCTTGCTCGCCTGTCTGCACAAGCTTGCCGAGCGCACCGAGCGGCTCCTTTCCGAAAGCGACGGCTTTGCCGTCGCTATCAAGGACAGGCGGCTTGCTCTTGAGGTCGCGGTCATCAACACGCTGGCGCATCGGCTCACGCGCATTCTGATGGCGCGCGATCCGTTGAGCGAGCGCGTGCATCTCTCCATGGGTGCCGTTGCCGGGTTGACGCTACTCGGCGTGCTGCGCGGTGCAGCGCGCCGTCTCGGCCGACGTCCTTCGCTCGCGCCGCAAAAGCCGCGGGGTGCGTGAGTGACCCAGAGCTCCCCAGCGGCCGAGCGCGCCTCGGGCTCCTCGTTCTATTTCGGGATGCGGATTCTGCCGCGCGCCCAGCGCGAAGCCATGTACGAGATCTACTCGTTTTGCCGCGCCGTCGACGACATCGCCGACGATGCGGGCCCGCGCGAGGCGCGGCGCAGGGCGCTCGAGCAGTGGCGGGCCGATATCGGCGCGATCTATGCCGGCACGCCGCCCGCGCATCTGGCCTCGCTTGCGCAAGCGGTGCGCGCCTTCAACCTCGAGCAGGGTGATTTTCTCGCCGTCATCGCTGGCATGGAAATGGATGTCGTCGCCGATATCCGCGCACCCGATCGCACCACGCTCGATCTTTATTGCGATCGGGTCGCCTGCGCCGTCGGCCGGCTCTCGGTGCGCGTATTCGGCATGGAGCGCGAGGCGGGACTGGCGCTTGCGCATCATTTGGGCCGCGCCCTGCAGCTCACCAATATCCTGCGCGATCTCGATGAGGATGCAGCCCTCGGCCGACTTTATCTGCCGCGCGAGGCGCTGCAGGCGGCCGGCATCGCCTCGACCGAGCCGGCCGAGGTCATCGCCCATCCGGCGATCGCCCGGCCCTGCGCTGCGATCGTAAGCCTTGCCAGCGCCGAGTTCGCTTCGGCGCGCGCGATCATGGCCAAATGCCCGCGCCGCGTGGTGCGCGCGCCGCGCATCATGGGCGAAGCCTATTACCTCATCCTGCAGAGGCTGATCGCGCGCGGCTTTGCACCGCCGCGCGAACGCGTGCGCCTGCCCAAGGGCAAATTTCTGTTCATCGTTCTGCGCAATCTCATTTGATGCAATTTATGTGATGACGCGTGTAGTGCACATCATTGGTGCCGGGCTATCCGGCTTGTCGGCGGCGATAAACCTCTCCGGGCGCGGCGAGTGGGTCGTGCTGCACGAGGCGACCGCTTTCGCCGGCGGTCGCTGTCGCTCATATCACGATGCTTTCATCGGCATGACGATCGACAACGGCAATCACCTGCTGTTGTCCGGCAATCGCGCCGCGCTCGATTATCTGCGCGAGATCGGCGCGGCCGATCGTCTGGTCGGCCCCGCCCACGCCGAATTTCCCTTCATCGATCTGAAAAGCGGCGCACGCTGGACGTTGCGGTTCAACGACGGCCGCCTGCCGTTCTGGGTGTTTGATGCAAACCGGCGCGTGCCGGGCACGCGTGCGGCCGATTATCTGGCGCTGGCGCGATTGCTGTGGCCGCCGGCAGGACAGGCGGTCGGCAAGGTCATCGCCTGCGATGGCCCGCTCTATCGCCGTCTGGTCGAGCCGCTCTTGCTTGCCGCGCTCAACATTGATCCGCCGCTCGGCTCGGCCAGACTTGCAAGCGGCGTGATCCGCGAAACGCTCGCTGCCGGCGGCCGCGCCTGCCGGCCGCTGATTGCGCGTGAAGGGCTCGGCGAAACGCTGATCGCGCCGGCGCTTGCCTGCCTCGAACGGCGCGGAGCGACAGTGCGGCTGGAGCATCAGCTGCGCGGCATCGGGTTCGGCGCGGATCGCATCGAGTCGCTTGATTTCGGCGATGAGACGGTTGCGCTCGCCGCTGACGATGCCATCATTCTGGCTGTGCCGCCCTACATCGCTGCGTCCCTGCTGCGCGGGCTTGCCGTGCCGACCGAATTCCGCGCCATCGTTAATGCGCATTTCCGCATCGATCCGCCGACGGGCCAGCCGCCGATCATCGGCGTGCTCAACGGCACGGTGGAATGGATCTTCGCCTTTCCCGGCCGGCTGTCGGTCACCATCAGCGCCGGCGATCGGCTGCTCGACACCCCGCGCGAGGAACTGGCGCAAAGAATCTGGACCGAGGTCGCCGGCATTGCCGGCTTGCCGGCGGCCCCGGGCGCCTTACCACCCTGGCAGATTGTGCGCGAGCGGCGCGCCACCTTTGCGGCTACGCCGGAACAGGATGCCAAGCGGCCGCGAGCAAAAACTTCGTGGCGAAATCTTGCCCTGGCCGGCGATTGGACAGATACGGGCTTGCCCGCCACCATCGAAGGTGCAATCCGATCAGGCAACCGGGCAGCGGAGTTGGTGAGTGCTATGAGATGAGCGCGTCGTGTTATTTCGAACATCAGTCAAAGAGCGCCGGTCACAGCGGGAATGCTCAGGCGCCGTTTGGGCGTGCGATCATTGAACAGATCTGCCTGAGTCGGCGTCTACCAAGGTGACCCGGGAATCTTGGATGCGCACTCGTCATGTTGGCAAAACGCAATTGCGCAAGTGGCTATGAGCGACACCGCCATGAACGAAGTTGAGACCAGGGAATTGCAAGCCGCGCCGCGGCCGATGGCAGCGGACGGCATCGATCTCGACCGCCACATCGATTCCGCACGCGACGCCTTGCTCGCCTGCCAGCGCGAGGATGGGCATTGGGTGTTCGAGCTCGAGGCGGACGCGACCATTCCGGCCGAATATGTGCTGCTGCGCCATTATCTTGGCGAGCCGGTCGACGCCGAACTTGAAGCCAAGATCGGCCGTTATCTGCGCCGCATCCAAGGCGCGCACGGCGGCTGGCCGCTGTTTGCCGAAGGCGCCTTCGACATGAGCGCGACGGTGAAGGCCTATTTCGCGCTGAAGATGATCGGCGATTCGCTGCAGGCGCCGCATATGCGGCGCGCCCGCGAAGCGATCCGCGACCGTGGTGGCGCAGAGCGCGCCAACGTGTTCACGCGCTGCCTGCTGGCGCTCTACGGCATCGTGCCATGGCGCGCGGTGCCGGCAATGCCGGTCGAGATCATGCTGCTGCCGAAATGGTTTCCCTTTCACCTCGACAAGATCTCCTATTGGAGCCGCACGGTCATCGTGCCGCTTTTGGTGCTGATGGCGAAGCGGCCGCGCGCGCGCAATCCCAAGGGCGTGCGCGTCGACGAACTGTTCCTCGAGCCGCCGCAGATGCTGGGGCCGGCGCCGAAAGCGCCGCAGCAGAAGGCGTCGTGGTTCTGGTTCTTCCATGTTCTCGACGGCGTCCTGCATGCCGCCGAGCCGGCGTTTCCCAAGCGCTCGCGGCAGCGGGCGATCGACGCCGCCGTGGCCTGGGTCGGCGAGAGACTCAATGGCGAAGACGGCCTCGGCGCGATTTTCCCGGCCATGGCCAATAGCGTGATGATGTATGACGTGCTCGGCTATCCGGAGGATCATCCGCAGCGCGCGATCGCGCGCCAATCGGTGGAAAAGCTTCTGGTCGTGCACGAGCACGAGGCCTATTGCCAACCTTGCGTGTCGCCGATCTGGGACACCGGGCTGACCTGCCACGCGCTGATGGAAGCCGGCGGCGAGCGCGCGATCGCGCAGGCGCGCCGCGGCCTCGATTGGCTCGCGCCGAAGCAGGTGCTCAATGTGCGCGGCGACTGGATCGCACGCCGCCCCGATATCAGGCCCGGCGGCTGGGCGTTCCAATACGCCAATCCGCATTATCCGGATGTCGACGACACCGCCGTGGTCGCCATGGCCATGGAGCGCATGCACGGCCTGGTCAATGTCGATTATCAGAGCCAGATCGATCGCGCGCGCGAATGGATCGTCGGCATGCAGAGCAAAAACGGGGCCTGGGGTGCCTTCGACGCCGACAACGAATATTATTACCTCAACAATATTCCATTCGCCGATCATGGCGCGTTGCTCGATCCGCCGACCGAGGACGTGAGCGCGCGCTGTCTGTCGATGCTCGGGCAGCTCGGCGACACGACGAGCGACACCGTCAAGCGCGGCGTCGACTATCTGCGGCGCACGCAACTTGCCGACGGCTCCTGGTACGGCCGCTGGGGCATGAACTACATCTACGGCACCTGGTCGGTGCTATGCGCGCTCAACGCGGTCGGTGTCGATCACAACGCGCCGGAAATCCGCAAAGCGGTCGACTGGCTGGTCGCGATACAAAACGAGGATGGTGGCTGGGGCGAGGATGGTTCGAGCTACAAGCTGGATTATCACGGCTACGAGAAGGCGCCCTCGACCGCTTCGCAGACCGCTTGGGCGCTGTTGGGCCTTATGGCTGCGGGCGAAGTCGACCATGCGGCGGTGGCGCGCGGCGTAAAATATCTCGCCGACAGGCAGGGCTCCGACGGCTTCTGGAACGAGCCGCGCTTTACTGCGACCGGGTTCCCGCGCGTGTTCTACCTGCGCTATCACGGCTATTCGAAATTCTTTCCGCTGTGGGCGCTGGCGCGCTACCGCAATCTCAAGCGCGGCAATGCGAAGCAGGTGGCATTCGGGATGTAAGCGCCGCGGGCGACTACTGTCGAAAGAAATACGCATCACCAGGAGGCGCACCATTGGCCCTCGGGCGGAGCATCACGCTTGGTATGATGATTCTGAGTGCGCTCGTGTGTTTGCCATTTGCTGCTTTCGCGACGTACTTGCTCCTGCACGCCAATCAGCTGGCCGCCTTATCGCCCTGGCTGTTGATATTGGGAACTTGGCTGGTCGTCGGCCTGGCGTGGCGAGCCAATCTTTGGCTCGTTGCTTGTTTTCTCCTCGCCGCTCTGATCGCGGTATTCACCTATGGCTGGATCATTATCGAGCTTTCCTAGCTTGGTCCCGCGCGAACCGGGATCATCGGGCGGCGTTGACAGCAGGACCACCTCAAGGTGGGAGGCCCACTACGGAATCCGGTCGTGAAAGTTCCCCGCACGTCAGACGTTGCGGAATAAGGGCGCGCTGCAACTTACGAGCACAGGAGTACGCGATGAAGCTCAACACGGCACAGGTCGCGCGAACGGAAAGCCAGCTGCAGATCGAAGCGCTGCCGGACGACCATCCGTTGGTGCCGCAGCTCAATCGGATCTGGGGCGATCACACCTATTTTATCGATGGTAATGGACTGAATATCGTGGAACCCGCCCCCGCGGCGCTGAATGTTGCGCGGTCGGATGTCGGCCAGGTCGGCGTGGTCATAAACCTGGCCTATTGGACCGACTCGAATCCGCCCAAGCTCGAAGCGCACGAACCGGAGCTGACAAACAGCACGGTTTCGCTGGGAACGGATGGGGGCGGCGAAGCCTAATTCGCTGATTCAGGGCGCGGCCATTGGATCGGCTGAAGGCCGGACCGGTTGGCCGCGCCGGCGGACTGAAGATCAAGCTGCACTCGCGGACGTCTGCGCCGCTTTGGTGGCGTCTTTGGCCGCTTCCTTCGCGGCTTTCTCGCGCGTCTCGTTGGCGCGGATCTCCGAAAGCCGCAGCTGCACATTGCTGTCGAAGACATATTGCGCCGGGCGCTGCTTCGACAGATCGATTTCCGGTGCCATCGGGCCTTCGGTGCGCACGCCTTTGAATGCGATGCCCAAGGCCTGCAGCGGGTGCTGCATGATGGCTTCGGTCGCAGTCGCTTCGTAGCCGCAATGCGCCATGCAGTTGGCGCACTTTTCGTAGCGCCCGGTGCCGTAGGAGTCCCAGTCGGTGGTCTCCATCAGCTCCTTGAATGTTTTGGCATAGCCTTCGCCGAGCAGATAGCAGGGCTTCTGCCAGCCAAAGATGTTGCGGGTCGGCATGCCCCACGGCGTGCAGTGAAATTCCTGATTGCCGGCAAGGAAGTCCAGGAACATGCCGGAATGCGTCAGATTCCATTCCTTGCCCTTGCCGAGCGCAAAGACCCTGCGGAACAATTCTTTGGTCTTGCGGCGGTTGAGGAAGTGCTCCTGATCGGGCGCGCGTTCATAGGCATAGCCGGGCGAGATCGAGACGCCGACGCCGAGCTCTTCGGTGAAATCGAGGAATTTGGCGATGTCTTCCGCCGGGTGCCCGTCGTAGATCGTGCAGTTGACATTGACGGAGAAACCCTTGGCCTTGGCGGCCTTGATCGCGGATACCGCCTTCTCAAAGCCGCCCGCCATGCACACCGATTTGTCGTGATGCTCTTTCAGCCCGTCGAGATGCACCGAAAAGAACAGATAGGGCGAGGGCTCGAACAGATGCAGCTTCTTTTCCAGAAGCAACGCATTGGTGCAGAGCGACACGAATTTCTTGCGCGCGACGATGCCTTTGACGATCTCGCCGATCTCCCGATGGATGAGCGGCTCGCCGCCGGGAATTGCGACCATCGGCGCGCCGCATTCGTCGACGGCGTCAAGGCATTCCTGCACGGTGAGACGCTTGTTGAGGATCGCGTCGGGATAGTCGATCTTGCCGCAGCCGAAGCACGCCAGATTGCAGCGGAACAACGGCTCGAGCATCAGCACCAGCGGATAGCGCTTGCGTCCAGCCAAACGCTGACGCAGCACATAGCTGCCGACTTTTATCTTTTGTCGCAAAGATACACCCAAGATAAACCTCTTTTCTTGTACGTTTCGTGAGCGCCGCTGCCGGCGAGATTCCTTAAAGAACTTTGCTGTGAAAGCGCCAAAGACGCCTTGGCGCGCCTTAGACCTTGGCGGTCACACGACCTGCGGTCACTCCGTCGGTCAATTCCGGCGGCAGGCGAAACTCGATGGTTTCGTGCCGGCCATGGAGCTGACTGACGTCGACCGGATTAAGCCGGCGCAGCGCATTGATCACATCCTCCACCAGAACTTCCGGCGCCGAGGCGCCGGCGGTGATACCGACGGTTTGCACGTTCTCGAACCACGTCGAATCAAGCTCGCTGCCGTCGGCAATAAGATAACTCGGGCGGCCTTCCTCCTCGCCGATCTCGCGCAGGCGGTTGGAGTTGGAACTGTTCTTGGCGCCGACCACGAGGATAACATCGACAAGTTTGCTCAGTTCGCGCACCGCCTGCTGCCGATTCTGCGTGGCATAGCAAATGTCGCGCGTCTCCGGTCCGACGATATCGGTGAAGCGATTGTGAAGCGCGGCGATGATGCCGCGCGTGTCGTCCACCGACAGCGTGGTCTGCGTGACATAGGCGACCGGCGTATCGGCCGGAATGTCGAGCCTGACCACGTCGGCTTCGGTCTGCACCAGCGTCACCGGCTGGGCGATCTGGCCCATTGTGCCTTCGACCTCGGGATGGCCGGCATGACCGATGAGAATGAGCCGGCGGCCCTGCGCCACATAGCGCTTGCCCTGATTGTGCACTTTGGTGACCAGCGGGCAGGTGGCGTTGAGCACCGGCAGATTGCGCGCGGCGGCTTCTTCCTCGACGCTCTTGGCGACGCCATGCGCGCTGAAGATGGTGACCGCGTTTGGCGGCACTTCGGAGAGATCCTCGACGAAATGCGCGCCCTTGGCTTTAAGGCTTTCCACCACGTGCTTGTTGTGCACGATCTCGTGACGCACATAAACCGGCGGCCCGAATTTCTGCAGCGCCCGTTCGACGATCTCGATTGCGCGCACGACGCCGGCGCAGAAACCGCGAGGCTGGGCGAGTATCACTTTCATCAAGACCTCCGAATCCTTTTGCAGTCAAAATCCCGTTCGCTTCTAGTCCTGCTCGTTCAGGCGGGCCGCATGCGGCGTCTTAGACCATCTCATGCGGCCATCCGCCGCAATGCGCGACGGATGTGGTTAGAGCGGTTATGTGCCGGTTATTCAGTTCCGTATCGCTTATGCGTAACAGTTGCCACTCACTTATGCGTATACGGGCGTTGCAGGCCCTAAATTCCCTAACCGGTTCCTTGGCCGCTTAATTGGCCGCAAAACCCCGACAATCAAGACCCGATCGGGCTGTTCGGCGGCGCATGTACTGAGCGCTTGCCGCGCTTGGTCCGTGCCGTCCTTCGGTCGTTAAACACCAACCATTGCCCGGAAATACCGCCCCTTGTCCAGCGCCGGCGCAGCCGGTCGGAGCGACACCCGCCTGTAGCGGTAAATCGCGACACTAAACGGTGGCAGATTGAACCGAAAACGGGTTTTTGCCGTCAAACGGCAACGTCTTTGCCTGCAACCGGTTCGGGGTCAGCAACATTAATGCGGACAGCGGGCCTCTGCCGGCATCAATGCCATCGGCCGCCGAATTGGCTGAACAATGAGATTGCCGCCATGTCCGAGCGGCCGCCGCCACGCAGTTTGCTAGGAAAATATCCACTATTTCCGCCGCGGATCCCTTCAAGGCACCCGGATACCACGTTGCGTGCCGCGTTAAGAAGCACGCCAGCAAGCGGCCAAAGAACCTTGACAACGACCCCGACAAGCGGCCAAGCGAGCGGCGCGGTCCATCGCCTCCAATTCGCCGTTCTCTTGACGCCTCAAACCCGATCGCGAACTCGCCTGACCGCTGACCGCATCGCATTGACCCAAGCATGAAAACGATTACCGCCGTCGTCGTCCGCACAATCGACTTCTGCGTCCACCATGCGTGGCCGCTGATCGCTCTGTCGATCGTGCTCGCGATCGCGTCCGCCTGGTACGCGGCGACGCATTTTTCCATGACGACCGACGTCAATCAGCTGATCTCGCCGAACATCGATTGGCGGCAGCGCGAAGCCAAATTCGAGCAGGCCTTTCCGCAATTCGAGCTGATCGTCGCAGTGATCGACGCGCCCACGCCCGAGCTCGTCGAAGGCGCGACCGATGCGCTGGCCGAGCGGTTGTCGCAGCACAAGGACCTGTTTCGCAGCATCGAGCAGCCGAAAGGCGGTCCATTCTTCGCGCAGAACGGGCTGCTGTTCGAGGATGTGAAGGAGCTCGAGCCGCAAATGAAGGCGCTCACCCAGGCGCAGCGCCTGGTTCAGGTCCTGGCCGGCGATCCGAGCCTGCGCGGGGTCATTCAGGCGCTGCAGTTCGGGCTGCTCGGCGTGCAGGGCGGGCAAATCACGCTCGACCAGATGGCCTGGCCGATGAATCTCGCCTCGGACGCGCTCGAAAAGGTCAATGCCGGGAAGCCGGCGAGCTTCTCCTGGCATGAAATGGTGCAAGGCCAGCCGGCGAGCGCAAGCGACAAGCTTCGCTTCCTGCAGATTCGCGCGGTGCTCGATTATTCCAAGCTCGAACCCGGCCGGCGCGCGACCGATACCATTCGTCAGGCCGCCGCCGCTCTCGACCTTGCCGGCAAATATCAGGCACGGCTGCGGCTCACCGGTCCGGTGCCGATGGCGGATGAGGAATTCTCCACCATCAAGGAAAATGCCGCGCTCAATGCGACGGTGACCATCGCGATCGTGCTGTTCATCCTGTGGATGGCGCTGCGCTGGGTGCGGATCATTTTCGCGGTCTTTGTCGCGCTCGTCGTCGGGCTCTCCATAACCGCTGCAGCCGGCATGCTGATGGTCGGCACGCTCAATCTGATCTCGGTCTATTTTGCCGTTCTGTTCGTCGGCCTCGGCGTCGATTTCGGCATCCAGTTCAGCGTGCGCTATCGCGCCGAGCGACATAATGCCGACGACTTGCGGTTGGCGCTGCTGGAGACCGGCAATCGCGCCGGCGGGCCGCTGACGCTTGCGGCGCTGGCGACGGCGGCCGGCTTCTTGTCATTTCTGCCGACCATCTACAAAGGCGTATCCGAGCTCGGCCTGATCGCCGGTGTCGGCATGCTGATCGCCTTCATCACCAGCATCACGCTGCTGCCGGCGCTCTTGAGCGTGCTCAGGCCGCCGAGCGAGCCGAAGCAGCTTGGCTATGCCGCGCTCGCGCCGGTCGACAATTTCCTGGCGCGCCATCGCATGGCGATCCTGATCGTCACCGCCATTATCGTCGTGGGCGGGCTGCCGCTCCTGCATTGGCTGCGGTTCGATTTCAATCCGATGAATCTGCGCAGCCCAAAAACCGAGGCAGTCTCCACGTACCTGGAGCTCAAGAGCGACCCGGAAAGCGGCGCCAATAATATCCAGGTGCTCGAGCCATCGCTCGCAGACGCCGATCAGGTGGCGAAGAAGCTACGCGCCCTGCCGCAGGTCTCGCGCGTGATAACGCTGTCGAGTTTTATCCCGGCCGATCAAGAGCAGAAACTGCCGCTGATCCAGGCTGCGGCGAAGAGCCTCAATCCCGTGCTCAACCCGACGACGCCGCCTCCGCAGGCGAATGATGCGCAGAATATCAGCATGATGAATTCGACGGTCGATGCGCTCAATCGGCTGGCGGGCAGCGGCACCGGAGCGGGAGCGGCGGCCGCGCGGCGGCTTGCCGCGGCGATGACCGCGCTCGCCAAGGCCGATCCTTCAGTGCGGCAGCGCGCCGAGACCGTGTTCGTTCAGCCGCTGAAGATCGGGCTCGATGACTTGCGCAATCTCTTGAAGGCGCAGCAGGTCACGCTTGCCAACGTGCCCCAGTCGCTGAAGAACCAATGGGTAACGGCGGACGGCCAGGCGCGCATCGACGTCGCGCCGAGCGGCGACCCGAACGATAATGCCAATCTGCAAGCCTTCGCCCGCGCTGTTCAAGGGGTGGCGCCGAACGCGACCGAAGGGCCGGTCTCGATTCTCGAGGCGCGGCGCGCCGTCGTCACGGCCTTCATCGAGGCCGGCGCATTCGCGCTGCTCTCGATCGGGGTCATTCTCCTGATCACACTGCGCCGCATCGGCGACGTGCTGCTGACGCTGGTGCCGCTGTTGCTGGCCGGAGTCGTCACGCTGGAAATCTGCGTGCTGGTCGATCTGCCGCTCAACTTCGCCAATATCATCGCGCTGCCGCTCCTGCTCGGGGTCGGCGTCGCCTTCAAGATCTATTACATCATGGCTTGGCGCGAGGGGCAGACCAATCTCCTGCAGTCGGTGCTCACCCGCGCCGTGACCTATTCGGCCTGCACGACGGCGACGGCGTTCGGCAGCTTGTGGTTCTCGAGCCACCCCGGCACCTCCAGCATGGGCAAGCTACTGGCGATCTCGCTGCTTACCACCATGGCGGCGGCGGCGCTGTTCCAGCCGGTGCTGATGGGCAAGCCGCGGCAATCGCAGTCGGCGGGGGAGTGAGCCTGCCAGTTCGGTACGCATAAAGCGTCGACCGAGGCGTACTTCTTCATTGTTGCATGCCTACACGGTGCCTGAGCGATCGCCAGGCGAGCCCAGGCGAGTTGCGGCGCGGTCGGGGCGGGCCGATTATTTCGTTGACTACTGCCGCACCGCGTTTTGCGGGCGCGGCAATTCCGATTTGTGCGCCGACGATGCAGCCGCCGGCGCACGCTTCACCGCCGCATTCGGATTGATCGACGGATCGAGCATGCTGTAGGCGGAATCCGGCAGGCGCGACCAGTATTGGTTCTTGCCGAGCAGCTCGATGCCCAGATAGCCGCGCACGATGAGCGTCTGGCCGTCGGGCGATACTTTGAGGATGGCGTGATAGACCTTGCCGTCGCGCGGATCAAGTATGGTGCCGCCGCCATATTTGTCGGCCTCTTCCTGGCGCATGCCGCGGATGATTTCGAGCCCAAGCCAGGGATGATTGTAGCGGTCGTCCTTGCACTGGTCGCACACGACGTTCGGATTCTCGCCCGGCTTAAGAAACATCTTGGCGATGATGCCGGTATAGACGCCGTCGCGATTGGTGATCAGAAACCAGCCGCTCGGCTGCTTGGTGTCATCATCGACGGCCTGCCACAGGCCGGCCGGCGTCAGGTCGGCGCCAATGGCGGAGACCGGCAAACCCAGCGGGGCGACGAGCGGCAACAGCGCTGCCAACGCGGTTACAAGTTTTCCTCGCATCGTCCGGACTCCGAAAGCTACGGGATCTGAGTGTGCCGCAATTCGCGCAGAGGAGATAGGCCGATGCTGCACCTCATGCAATGGCCACCCGCCGGTGTGGCGCAGCCTTGCTGATTTGACAGGCATCGATGTCACAGTCGAAACTTGATCGTCGGGGAGGCGCACATTATGCCGATCGGTAATATCGTGCCGTCACGTTGGCTACCGTTTCGAGGCGCTTCGTGAAGATCAAGTCCATCGAACCGATCGCGGTCAGTCTGCCGATGAAAAAGCCGGTACAAATGGCCGGCGAGACCGTGACGCGCGCCGATAATGTACTCGTGCGTGTCGAGTCCGATACCGGCGTGGTCGGTTGGGGCGAAGCGGCCTCGGCCCCGACCATGACGGGGGAGACTGTCGCCGGCATGATGGCGGCGGTGTCCCATATGGCGCCGGCGCTGCTCGGTCGGGCAGCCGACGATTTTGCCGGCGCATCAGCGGCGATGAACGCGCTGATTTACGGCAATACCGGAGCCAAGGCCGCGATCGAGATCGCGTTGCATGATCTTGTCGGGCGCGGCACCGGCTGCCCGCTTCATGTGCTGCTCGGCGGCAAGGTGCGCGACCGCATGCCGGTACTCGCCGTCGTCGGCTCGGAGGATGCGATTGCCGATATGCGCGAGGCGCAGGCGCGTTACGCGGCCGGGCATCGCGCCTTCAAGATCAAGGTCGGGCTTGCTTCGGCGGCGGTCGACGCCGCACGCACGCGCAGCCTGTGCACGGCGCTTAAGGCGCTGAGCAGGAACGACGGCGTGCCTTGTCTTGTCTCGGCCGACGCCAACCAAGGCTATGGGCTCGACGAGGCACTGCATTTTGTGCAGGACGTCGACGATTGCGGCCTCGATTTTTTTGAGCAGCCGGTCGACGCGCATGATCTCGAAGGCATGGCACGCGTCGCCGCGGCGGCGCAGCAGCGCGGGCTGCAGGTCGGTGCCGATGAGGGCATTCATTCCTCGGCCGACATCGCGCGCCATCATCAAGAACAAGCGGCGCACGGCGTGAGCCTCAAGGCCATAAAGCTTGGCGGCCTGCGCGCTTTGCTGGAGGCGAGCCGCCTGTGCGAGCGCTTGGGCCTTAAGGTCAACATCTCGTGCAAGACCGGCGAATCCAGCATCGCCTCGGCGGCGGCGATCCATGTTGCGGCGGTTGCGCCCGCGATCGCGTGGGGTCTCACGGTAACCAGCCCCGGCCTCGCCGAAGACGTGACCGCAACGCCGGTTGGCGTCGAGGCCGGCCATGTGACGGTGCCGCAAGGCTGCGGGCTTGGCGTTGCGGTCGACGAGTACCGCGTGCGTCGCTCGGCGCAGGATTTCAAGCGCGTGGCTTAGATTGCGATGCTTCGGCTCGACTCGAATTCATACTCCGTTCGTCCCCGCCACCCGCCGGCACTTGCACGCGATCTGCGGCAGTTAGCCTCTGCTGACGCGTGGAACGCGAAGGCGGAAAGCGGGCACCCAAAGCTCCATTCCCGCCTGCGCGGGAATGCGCAGATGTTTCGAGGCAAAGCCATCGCGTGCCGAGCCGATTGCATGAGAATGCCATGAACGATACCGGACGGCCGGACGACCTCTATCGTTTCATCGGCAAGCCCATGCCGCGCAAGGAGGACGCGCGGCTCATTACCGGCAAGGGCCGCTTCACCGACGATTTCTCGCTTCCCGGTCAGGCGCATGCGGTCATGGTGCGATCGCCGCATCCGCATGCGCGCATTGTTGCGATCGACAAGACCCAGGCGCTGGCGATGCCGGGTGTTCTCGGCGTGTTCACCGGCGCCGATTGCGCCGCCGACAAGCTCAAGCCGATCCCCCACGATCCGCTGCCGAAGACCAAGTTTGACATGAAGCTGCATGGTCCGGGCGGCGGCGCCGTGTTCGAGGGCCCGCATGTGCTGTTGCCCACCGACAAGGCACGCCATGTCGGCGAGGCGCTCGCCATGGTGGTCGCCGAGACCAAAGCGCAGGCAATGGATGCGGCGGAAGCCGTCGCGGTGCAATACGAGGAGTTGCCCTTCGTGCTGCACTCGGAAGATGCGATGCGGCCGGGCGCGCCCACGCTCTGGGATGAGGCGCCGAACAATATTCTGGTCGACACGCGGTTCGGCGATGCCGAAGCGACCGAGGCGGCTTTTGCGCGTGCGGCGCATGTGGTGAAGCGGAAATTTCATATCGGCCGCGTCACCGGCGTGCCGATGGAGCTGCGGGCGGCGCTCGGCCATTACGATGCTGCGACCGGCCGCTACACGCTCTACGCCGGCTCGGGTGGCGCGGTGCGACAGAAGCGCGAACTGGAATTCGTACTCGGTCTTGTCCCCGACACGCTGCGCGTTCTTTCTTATGATGTCGGCGGCAATTTCGGCACCCGCAATCGTGTCTTTGTCGAATTCGCCCTGGTGCTGTGGGCCTCGAAGAAGATCGGTCGACCGGTCAAATATCTCGCTACGCGCTCGGAAGCCTTTTTGAGCGATTACCAGGGCCGCGATCTGGTCACCGAAGTCGAACTTGCGCTCGACGAAGGCGGCCGGTTTCTGGCGATGCGCGCCACCAATATCAGCAATGTCGGCGCGCACTGCGTATCGCTGTCGCCGCTGAGCAAAGGCTCAGGGCTGATTCCCGGCTCATACGATATTCCTGCGGCAAGCTTGCGCTCGCTCGCCGTCTTCACCAACACCATGCCGACACAGGCCTATCGCAGCTCCGGCCGGCCGGAAGTCACTTATGCCATCGAGCGGCTGGTCGACGAGGCCGCGGCCGAGCTCGGCATCGATCGCATCAGACTGCGGCGCAAGAATCTGATCCGGCCGAACGCCATGCCGTATCGCAATGCAGTCGGCATGCTCTACGATTCCGGCCGCTATGAAGAGAATATGGACTGGGCCATGGAGCTTGCTGACTGCAAGGGTTTTGCGGCGCGCCGGCGCGAAGCCAGACGGCGCGGCAAGCTTTTGGGGCTTGGACTTGCGAATTACGTGGAGTCCTCGATCGGCGCGCCGCGCGAACAGGCGCGCATCAAGGTGCAGCCGCAGGGTCAAGCAGAGCCGGCGCATATCGACGTCGTGATCGGCACCCAGCCGGCAGGGCAGGGCCACGAGACGAGCTTCGCACAGGTGATGTCGGATCTCCTGCATGTGCCGCTGGAACGGGTGCGCATCGTGCTCGGCGATACCGACGTAGTGCGTGTCGGCGGCGGGTCGCATTCCGGCCGCTCGATGCGTCATGCGGCCACGGTGTTCTCCAAGGCGGCGGTCGATCTGATCGAGAAAGGCAAGCAGATCGCCGCCCTGGTGATGGATGTGCCGCCTGAGAATGTCACGTACAGCGACGGCCGCTTCGGCGCGCGCGACACCAATCGCACATTCGACTTTCTCGAACTCGCCAATGAAGCGGCACAGATCAAGCTGCCGGAGCCGCTCAAAGACGGGCTGTTCGTCGTGACCGACAATGAGATGCATGAGCCGGTGTTTCCCAATGGTACGGCGGTCTGCGAAGTGGAGATCGATCCGGAAACCGGCAATATGGCGATCACGCGATACGCTTCGGTGGATGATGTCGGCCGCTGCATCAATCCGCTGATCGTGCATGGCCAGACCCACGGCGCGATCGTGCAAGGGGTGGGGCAGGCGATCTGCGAGCAGATCTATCTCGATCCGGATTCCGGCCAGCCGCTCACCGGCTCGCTGATGGACTATGGCATGCCGCACGCCGACCAAGTGCCGTCATTTGATATTGGCATTGCCGAAGTGCTGTCGCCAACAAACCCGCTCGGCATCAAGGCCGGGGGCGAGGGCGGCACCACGGCTGCGCCGGCGGCTGTCAGTAGCGCCATCCTCGACGCGCTGCGCGACCTCGGTGTGCGCGACATCGCGATGCCTGCGACGCCGTATGCGATCTGGTCGGCGATCCAAGAAGCGAAAAGGAATGAGAGGGCGAGGTCCGCAGGCGGGAATTAGGGGCAAAACCTATAAATTTGGATGACGGCCTCTGATCGCTTCGCGCCGTCGATCGCAACGGCCGCAAAGGTTCCGAACAAATCAGGCTGTCAGGGGCGCCTCCGGCGCCGCGCAGCGGCTTGCCCTTGACAGCCTGATTTGTTTGGAAAAGGACAGTGGGCGTTGCGATCGAACAGCCGGTTCTGGCCGGCAGCCGGGCATGATAGGTGAACCCCCCAGAGTCCGCGCCGTGGCCTGCCTTCGAACGTCCTTCTGGGGATCTCTCCGGCGGTCGCGCAGCGACGGCGCAATGCGATCAAATCCAATGCCGTAGTTTTGGCCCGCCACAATGTCCATGCCGATCCTCGCGCTGGAAAAAATCTCAAAACGCTTCGGCGCCATCGTCGTTGCCGCGTCCATTGATCTCGCCCTCGACAAAGGCGAAGCGCTGGGCATTATCGGCCCCAACGGCGCCGGCAAGACCACTTTGTTCGGCATCGTCAGCGGCACGGTGGCGCCGGATTCGGGGCGCGTGCTTTATGAGGGAAGCGACATCACACGCGCGTCGCCGGCGCGGCGCTGCGCTATGGGCATCGGGCGCTCGTTCCAGATCCCCTTGCCGTTCACCGGCATGAGCGTGTTCGAAAATCTGGTGGTGGCGTCCGCGTTCGGGGCGCGCCGCCGCGAGCGTGAGGCCTATCAGAGCTGCATGGACATTCTCGAGCGCTGCGGGCTTGCCGAAAAAGCCAACCGGCCGGCGGGCAGCCTCACGCTGCTCGATCGTAAGCGGCTCGAATTGGCGCGGGCGCTGGCGACCGATCCGGCGGTGCTGCTGCTTGACGAAGTGGCGGGCGGGCTCACCGAGTACGAATGCCAGGCCCTGGTCGAACTGATCCGCGCGCTGCGCCGTGGCGGCATTTCGATCATCTGGATCGAACATGTCGTGCACGCGCTGGTCGCCAGCATCGACCGGCTGCTCGTGCTTCATAATGGCGCCTTCATTGCCGACGGCGATCCGGCGACCGTGATCAGGAGTCCGCAGGTCGCCGAAATCTATCTGGGGATCGAGGCCGATGCCTGATCCATCCGCGGCGCCGCTCCTTGCCGTGCGCGGGCTCGACGCGTTTTACGGCGATATCCAGGCGCTGTTCGGCGTCTCGATGCAGGTCGCCCCGGGCGAAGCGGTGGCGGTGATCGGCGCCAACGGTGCCGGCAAGAGCGCCCTGCTCAAAAGCATCGCCGGGCTGTTGCGCGCGCCGCGCGACGCCATCGTCTGTGAAGGCGAGCCGATCGGCGGCATGGCGGCATTTGCGGTCGCGGCGCGCGGCATTGCCCTGGTGCCGGAGGGCCGGGGACTGTTTCCCTCGCTCAGCGTCGAGGAAAATCTCATGATCGGCGGTCAGCTCAAGCGCGCCGGCCCGTGGAGCTTGCAGCGCGTGTTCGAGCTGTTTCCGGTTCTCGCCGAGCGGCGGAATTTGCCCAGTACCGCATTGTCCGGCGGCCAGCAGCAGATGGTGGCGCTGGGCCGCGCGCTGATGGCCAATCCGAAACTCTTGCTCTGCGACGAGATCAGCCTCGGGCTGGCCCCCATCGTCGTGCGCGACATTTACGCGCGGCTGCCGGCGATCCTGGCGCAGGGCACGTCGATCATCCTGGTCGAGCAGGACATCGTGCAGGCGCTCAAGGCGGCGCAGCGGGTCTATTGCCTGCAAGAGGGTCGCGTCGCGCTCGAAGGCGCCACCAAGGCGTTGACGCGCGAGCAGATCGCGGCGGCGTATTTTGGGGTATGAAGTGAGAAACTGGCTGGCTTTTGTCCATCATGGCCGGGCCTGTCCCGGCCATCCACGTCTTTTCTTGAAGCTGAAGTCGTTGATGCCCGGCACAGGCCGGGCATGACGGCTGGAAACTGAGCGGCGTCGAATGGACTGGATCAACGTCATCATCCAAGGCGTGCTGGTGGGCGGGCTCTACGCCATGTTCGCCGCCGGCCTGTCGCTGATCTTCGGCGTGATGCGGCTGGTCAATATCGCGCATGGCGATCTGATCGTGCTTGCCGCCTATCTCGCGCTCGTCATCACGCAGACGCTCGGCATCGGGCCGCTCACGGCGCTCCTCATCGTCGTGCCGGCGATGGCACTGATCGGCTATCTGCTGCAACGGATCTTGCTCAACCGCACCTTGGGCGATGACCTGCTGCCGCCGTTGCTCGTGACCTTTGGACTCTCGGTCATCATACAGAACGGCTTATTGACGGTGTTCACGGCGGATAGCGTCAAATTGCAGGCGGGCGCGATCGAGGTCGACACCGTCCGACTCGCCGAGGGCATCTATGTCGGCGTGCTGCCACTCTTGCAATTCGCAGTCGCAGTTGCCGTAATTGGCGGCCTGCAATTCGTCTTTTATCGCACCGCGCTCGGCCGCGCATTTCGCGCCACGGCGGACGATCCGGCGGTAGCGCAGCTGATGGGTCTCGACAACCGCCACGTCTTTGCGCTCGCCATGGCGCTGTCGCTCGCGGTGGTCGCGATCGCCGGCGTGTTTCTTGCGGTGCGTGCCAATTTCGATCCGTCGCAAGGACCAGCGCGACTGATCTTCGGCTTCGAGGCGGTGATCGTCGGCGGGCTGGGCAGCCTGTGGGGCACGCTTGCCGGCGGCCTCATTCTCGGCGTCGCGCAGGCGATCGGCGCGCACCTTAATCCGGGCTGGCAAATTCTCGCCGGCCATATCGCTTTTCTGATCGTGCTCGCGGTGCGGCCGCAGGGCCTGTTTCCCAAGGTGCGCATGTGAGCGACAGCAAACGCGTGCGCGTCGTCTTTGAAAGCCGCGCCAGCCGGATCGCGCTCGTGCTGTTTGCACTTGGCGTGATCGCCCTCGCCGCCGCGCCCTATTGGGGCGGCCGCGACGACTTGCAGCTGCTTGCGGAAATCTATGCTTATGCGGCGCTGGCGAGCCTTTGGAATCTGTTGGCCGGCTATGCCGGCCTCGTCTCGGTCGGCCAGCAAGCCTATGTCGGGCTCGGCGCCTATTTGCTGTTTGCCCTCGCCATTCTGTTGGGCTTGTCACCGCTGTGGGCGCTCCCGCTCGCCGGCATCATTTCCGGCCTGGTCGCGATGCCGGTCGCCGGCCTGGTGTTCCGCCTGCGCGGCCATTATTTCGCGATCGGCACCTGGATCGTCGCGGAGGTGTTTCGGCTCGCCGCGTCGCAAGTTTCGCTCCTCGGCGGCGGCTCCGGCACGAGCCTGCCGGCGTCCATGATCATCGCTATTGCGCCAAGCCGGGCGCTGCGTGATGCGGTCGAATACTGGGTGGCGCTGGCGCTCGCGCTTACAATTCTCGTTGCCATCGTGCTGCTGTTGCGCTCGCGCTATGGCTTGGCGCTCAAGGCCATCCGCGACAGCGAAGTCGCCGCGCGCTGCAGCGGCATCGACGTCATGCGCACCAAGGTTCTGGTCTATATTGTCACCGCCTGCGGCACCGCCATGGTCGGCGCGCTGATCTTTTTGCAAAGGCTGCGCATTTCGCCGGACGCCGCCTTCAGCGTCAATGACTGGACCGCCTTTGTCATCTTCATCACCGTGATCGGCGGCATCGGCCGCATCGAAGGGCCGATCATCGGCACCATCATTTTCTTTGTGCTGCGCCAGACGCTGGCCGACCTCGGCACGCTGTATCTGATGATGCTCGGCCTCGTTGCAATTGCGGTCATGCTCACCGCACCGAAGGGGGTGTGGGGGCTGATCGCCGAGCGCTTCGGCTTCTCGGTTTTTCCGCTTGAACGGCGCGTTATCCTCGACGATGGTACCGCGCGGAAATGAGAGTGGCGCAGTCAAGGGAGCAACGTCCAATGGCCAACAAGATCATCATCAGCTGTGCGATCACCGGCTCGATCCACACGCCGACCATGTCGGATGCGCTGCCGATCACGCCTGATCAGATCGCCACCCAGGCCATAGACGCCGCCAAGGCCGGCGCCGCCATCCTGCATCTGCATGCGCGCGATCCGAAGGACGGCCGGCCATCCTCGGAGGCGAGCGTGTTCATGCAGTTTCTGCCGCGCATCAAGCAGGCGACTGATGCGGTGGTGAACATCACCACCGGCGGCGCCGTCACCATGACGGTCGAGCAGCGCATCTCGGCCGCCAATGCGCTTTCGCCGGAAATGTGCTCGATGAATATGGGCTCGATGAATTTCGCGCTCTATCCGATGGCGCGCCGCTACAAGACCTGGAAATACGACTGGGAAGAAAGCTATCTGCGCAATTCCGACGCTTACATCTTTCCCAACACGTTCCGCGACATCGAGAAGGTCTATAAGACGCTCGGCGAAGGCCATGGCGTGAAATTCGAGCACGAATGCTACGACACCGGCCACCTCTACAATCTAGCGCATATGGTCGATCGCGGTCTGTTCAAGCCGCCGCTGTTCCTGCAGCTGATCTTCGGCATTCTCGGCGGCATCGGCGCCGATCTCGACAATCTGCTGTTCATGAAACGCACGGCGGACAGGCTGTTCGGCAAGGATTATTCCTGGTCGGTGCTGGCCGGCGGCCGCCATCAGATGAATTTCTGCACCACGGCGGTGATGATGGGCGGCAATGTACGGGTCGGCCTCGAGGACTCGCTCTATATCGGCCCCGGAAAGCTCGCCAAGAGCAATGCCGAGCAGGTGCAAAAAATCCGCCGCATCATCGAGGATCTCGGCTACGAGATCGCAACGCCGACCGAGGCGCGGCAGATGCTCGGGCTCAAAGGCGGCGACCGCGTGAAGTTTTAGCTTGGGGTTCCGTCATTGCGAGGAGCGAAGCGACGCAGCGATCCGCGATGACGGGAACGCTGCACCCGCAGGTGCTCTATGAACACCATCGATTTGAAAAATCGCACGGCAATCGTCACCGGCGGAGCCCGAGGCATCGGCTTTGCCATTGCGCGGCGGTTCCTGGCCTCGGGCGCAACGGTGGCGCTGTGGGACATGGATGCGGCGGCGCTCGAAACAGCCGTCGCGTCGCTGAACGGCGGCAATCGCGTTTGTACCGCGACGCTGGACGTCACCGACGAGACGGCGATTGCAAGCGCTGTCAAAACGCTGATCGGTGATGCCGGCAGCATCGACATTGTAGTCAACAATGCCGGGATCACCGGCGGCAATGCGCCGACCTGGGAGCTTGCGCCAAAAATCTGGCGGCAGGTGATCGAGGTCAATCTGATCGCGCCGTATCTCGTCTGCCGCGCCGTCGTGCCGCACATGGTCAAGGCCGGCTACGGCCGCATCGTCAACATCGCCTCGATCGCCGGCAAAGAAGGCAATCCCAATGCCTCGCATTATTCGGCATCCAAAGCCGGCCTGATCGGCCTGACCAAGTCGCTGGCCAAGGAATTGGCCGGCAAGGGCGTCCTGGTAAACTGCGTCACACCGGCGGCGGCCAAGACCGACCTGTTCGATCAAATGACGCGGGCGCAGATCGACTACATGTTGTCGAAAATTCCCATGAACCGCTTCGTCGCGGTCGACGAAATCGCGGCGATGGTCGCGTGGCTGTCGTCGCAGGACTGCTCGTTCTCCACCGGCGCCGTGTTCGATATTTCCGGCGGGCGGGCGGTGCATTGAGGCCGACGGGCCGCGTAGCCCATTTCCATGTGGCGGGCTGGTGGGCGGTAGAGGGATCGAACCTCTGACCCCTTCCATGTCAAGGAAGTGCTCTTCCGCTGAGCTAACCGCCCGGTCAAGGACTTCGAGTGGGCATGATCGTTTCGAAAAACCGGTGACCGCTTTTTCGGGTCATGCCCCTTTAAGGCGCACGGGTTTACTCGCGCGCTGCCGGCGGGGTCAAGCCCCGCAGGGGGCACGCGGATCGGGGACCG
Organism: Hyphomicrobiaceae bacterium; assembly: GCA_021324465.1. GTDB lineage: Bacteria > Pseudomonadota > Alphaproteobacteria > Rhizobiales > Xanthobacteraceae > BOG-931. The sequence continues at coordinate 60,733 of JAJPJB010000071.1, read as the reverse complement.
TCGGACAGCTTAAGAAATTCGTCGATTTTGCCGGACGGACCGGCCGCTTCGGCTCAGCTCTTCTTGCCCGCCGCCGGCGCCGCCGGAATCACATCGGACACGCATTTCTTGGTGAAGCTTGCGGCTGCGGCGCCATGCAGCTTGGCGGCGGCGGCAGCATCCTTGCAGCACTTCGTGGCCGAGCTCTTCAGCGCTGCACCCTTCAAATTCTTCGGACCGATCTGGCTCTGGCAGGTCGCGCCGGCGGCATCGGCCGGGCTGCTGCCGGCGGCTGCGCCCGCGGCGGGCGCGGCCGGCGCCGGGCTTGGGGCAGGCGTCGTGGTCTGCGCCAGAGCGGCGGATGCGAGGAAAAAAGAGGCAGCGACAATTGCGATCGTTTTCATGGTTCGCTCCACGGATGCTCGATTGCAGTTCTCAAAAAGTGCCGGCTCTTACGCTTTCTACCACTTTCATTGAGCATGGCCTTTCTCGAAAAGCCGGCTTCGCCCCTCCGGATTCATGCTCCGAAAAATCACTTCAGGTGCGATTGCAGCGTGCCGCTCGGGCTCGCCTTGTCCACCAGCTCAGGCAAATATTGCGCCAATATCTTAAGTGTTGCGTCGACCGGCAGGCCGAGATGGCGGGCGAAATCCTGCACCTGCGCATTGCCGAGGATCGCCTTAAGCTGATCCTCGGTGATGGGGATATTCTGGCCGTTGCCAAGCCAGGATTGCACCTGCGGGCCGAGCCCGCCCTTCTGCAAGGCGGCGACCAGACCGTTGATGTCATGATATTGCGTCTTTTCCAGCACGGCATTGATCAGCGCCGGAACCGCGGCAGCCTGCAACTGGCCCAGCACCCCCGAGAGCGTGTCGCCAAGATTGAGATTGCTGAACAGTCCCATAATCGCTTCCCCATGTGATGCGAAGTGACGGCGCCGCCACGCTCAAAAACGCAAATACTTCGAGAGGCAAAGTACAATCGGACCGCGCAAGCCTAACCGAAGCCTGGCGGCAGTGCCAGAGGCACGCCCGATGGCGCCCTTTGGCACAGCATCGGCGCAAAAAATGCGCAGCGAATTTATTACCTATTTCTGCATCAGATCGGCCGGCACCTTGCCGCCGTTCTCGACGAGTTTCTGCATCACTTGGGCATGCAGCCACACATTCATGGCCGCGGAATTGTTGGTGTCGCCGGTATAATGCAGCTCCTTCGCCAGCTCCTTGCGCGCCGCCAAGCTCGAATCCAGGTTGAGGAGCTTCATCAGATCGACGATCGAGTGACGCCAATCGAGCTTCTCCTTGCTCTGCGCCGCAAGCTTGGTCAGGGCGGCATCGACATCGACCGAATTGGCCGGCTGCTTCGGCGGCATGGCAGCGCCTGTGGCGCTGCCGGAGGCGCCCGGTGCAGCGGGGGCGGCCTGCGCCGAAGTCGCGACGCCAGCGTGATGGAAAATCGCCGAGACGATACTGCCGAGTATGCTCATTGACGCCTCCTCTGTCTTGGACTCTCCGTCTGCCTTTGGATTGCTGCGCCTTCTACCGGGCGCAGGGCAATCAGATTAGCAGAACAATGACGAAAATGCGGTGACAGCTTCTCGGGGCTGTCATGCGCATTCAGGCATGCGCCCGCGGCGGCGGGGCGAACAGGCCATAGGCCGCCAGCGCCACAAGCACGAGCGAGATCAAAAAGTTGTAGCCGGCGAGCGAAATGCCGAGGAAGCGCCAGGCCGCGGCGTCGCAGCGCGGGACATGGATCGACTGCAGCTGGCTCAGCAAGCCGCCGCCGGATTTGAAATCCGTGATCTGGCCGGTGCAATCGGCCGGACCCGCCCACCAATGCCATTCGATGCCGGAGTGATAGCCGGCGAGCGCGACATTGCAGAGCACCGCAACGAGGATCGCGGCAAAGCCGACGATGATGAGCTTGCGCGGGGCGCCGGCCAGCGCGGCGATCGCCACCAGCAGCGACAGCGGGATGACGACATGATAGGGGATGCGCTCTTCGAGGCAGAGCGGGCAGGGCTGGTATTTCAGCACATATTCGAAGAACCAGGCGCCGCCGAGCGTGGCAAGCCCGATCGCAAACACCGCGAGCGCGGCCGCGGCGGCGGGCGCGGCATGGAGTTGATCGATCCATTTGCGTTTCATGAGGACTTAACAAGCCTTTCCGCCTTTTCAGCAATTCGCGCCTTCAGCAATGCAGGACTTCAACGTGTCCCGAAATGTCTCGTTCGCAAGTTCGGGGCCATAGGGGCCGTCGGTTCCCTTTTGCGTATCCTTTGGGCGGAAGCAAGACCGGCCGGATCAAGCCCAGGTGAGCCCGCGGTGCGCGCCGGCGTGCCAACGCGATAGAACCGCCCGAGCCGCTTTGCGCAGCGCGCCTGCAATATGAGGCGGCTATGTCCGCAAGGCCGCGCAGGCGTGTGCGCAGGCGGTGGACGGCGGCGGTGGACGCCGGCGAGGACGGATTATATAGAGAACGGCATCAAGCCCGTGTGGCGGAACTGGTAGACGCACACGACTCAAAATCGTGCGCCGCAAGGCATGGGGGTTCGATTCCCTCCACGGGCACCAGCAACATGTCCCTGGTTGTTCGCTGTTGCTCATAGCCCCCTGAAGCGTTTTCCGATTCGATGAAATCGGGAAACGCTCCAGGTTTCTTGTTGCATTTTCTTGCGGAAAACCGGCACCCGCTCTTTCCGCAAAATGCTCTAATTTAAATTTACAAGCACTTCTGGCGAGTTGTTGCGCCGCTGTTCACCACGGGTCCCGTGACGGCGAGTGGCGGCGCCACGCGGCAGCCTGCCTGCGCGCTGCAAGCGGCTGCTGTGCGTGTCCGATCCGGTGGCGCCGCACCGCAGATATTTGCTCGGTTGCTGGGCCTTTTGCTTTGCAGGCTTTTTGCTTTGCAGGCCTCCCTGCTTTGCATGAGCCTGCGCGAACACATCGAACACGGTTTTCGGTTTCAGTTCGGCTGCTTTGCGCGCATCGCGATCTCAGCGCTGCCTGATCGCCATGCGCTGTCCGAGCAGTACGGTTGCCACCACGGCGGCGGCATAGGCGAGGGTGGACAGTTGCGGCGGCTCGCCATTGACCAGGGCGGCGAGCACGACGATCACGAAGGGCTGCAGCAGCATCAATTGCCCGACGCGCGCGACGCCGGCCATCGCCATGGCGGCGTTGAAGACAAAGAACGCGAGGTATTGGCTGACCAGGCCGACATAGGCGAGCCCGATCCAGGCCGGCAGCGGCACCATCGCCAGGCTGTGCGGCCACAGCGCCACGGTTGCGACCAGTGACAGCGGCAGAAAGGCCGCGACCTGCCACGACACCACCTCCCAGCCCGGCATGCGCCGGCTCAACCGGCCTGACAAAGCATAACCGAAAGCGCCGGAGATCACGGTGCCGAACAGAAACACGTCGCCGAGCGCGAAGGCGCGCGCCTCGGGGCGGCTCAGGACGAAAGCGATGATGACGGCGGCGCCGAGGAGGCTGACGCACCAAAAGCCAAGGCTCGGCCGTTCATGCGCAACGAGCGCCGCCGCCGCGGCGGTCGCCAGCGGAATGATGCCGAGCACGACTCCGCCATGGGCGGCCGGCACGCTGAACATGGCAAGCGCGGTAAACACCGGAAAGCCGACTATCGTGCACAGCCCGGCGAGAATGAGCTCGCCCCACAGCGGGCGCAGCGGCACCGGCCGGCGCAGCGCGAGGAGAACCAGAACGCCGGCGAATCCGGCAATAACGGCGCGCGCGGCGGTCAGAAACAGCGGGTCGATGCTGGCGACCGCAAACCGAGTCACCGGCAGCGTGCCGCCGAACAGAACCACGCCGGCGATGCCGAGCGCCAGGCCGATATTCTTGCGCGTTTCCTTCATGCGGAGCTTGGGAGGAGGCCCGGGCGGACGGATGAGCTTTCAACGGGCGGTTGACGGCGGGCGGATCGATGCTTCCGCAAGCTGCCGTTTCAGAGCGCGCAATTCATTGAAGCGCCTGGTGACGTCGCGCATGACCGCGCCCATGCCGATGATTGCACCGGCGTCATCTTTCAGTGGGACGATGGTGAATTCGACCGAGATGGTCGCGCCATCCTTGCGCAGCGCCGGCACCGCGAGCACGTCGCCTTCGCCATAGCGGCTCTGCCCGCTCGCCATGGCGTGACGAAAGCCGTCCCAATGCCGCGCGCGCAACCGTTCCGGGATGATCAGATCGAGCGAGCAGCCGACCGCCTCGTCGCGCGTATAACCGAATATGCGCTCCGCGCCGGGATTCCAGAAACGGATGACGCCGTCGCGATCGGCGGCGATGATGGCGTCCGAGCGTGTCGACAACAGCAAACGAGCAAGAAGGGTGGCAAAGTCCACGACGCGGCTCGCGGGGCGATCAAGGATGTTCAGCGCCGCAGCAGGCGCGGCGCCTGCCCCTTATGCAGGGCGATGTGATCGGTCTTGTCGCTCTTGATCTCGTATTGCGGCGCGTCAAGGCTCGCATGATGAATGTAGCCTTTATAATTGATGTCTTTCCGATGCAACCGCACGATGCGACCGCGCACGCGGCCCGCCTCCGAGTCCCAGGCTGACGCGATTGCCGACTTTGAATATCTTCGCCATAGATCACTCCTACTATCACTCGAACGCGCACAACCGTCCCCCGAAGATCGATCACGTTCCGCGCGCGAGTTCCGCCGCGCCGCGGGCGACCGTGACAATGAAACCAGTGAACGTCGCAGCCCAGGCCGCAATCGCGAGATAGACAAAACATTCGGCGATGACCTGCAGGAAATTCAGGCCCATGACGCGCGCCATCTGCCAGGTCGCGGCGGCATACATGCCGAGCGGAAACACCGCGCCCCAATACAGCGGATCATAGCGCAGCGGAAACCGCCTGAAGACATGCCGCCACAGCGCCAGCACCACCAGCATCGGTATCCACCAGCTTCCGGTTGCCCAGTAGAAGACGGTGAATCCTTTGAGAAACGGCAGCAGCGAGCCAAGGTACGGCGCCTCCCGCGCATTGATGATCAACAGCGAGCCGGCCAAGGTCGAAATCGCCATCGCGCCCATATTGATCCAATAAAGCGGGGTGAGATCGTCGGGCGCGACCTCAAAGAACGTCGTGCGATAGAAAATCAGGGCGATCATCCAAACATAGAGCATGCCGCCGGTGAGCCACAGCGACAGGCCGAGAAAATTGAGCTCGATCCGGTAGGGCTGCGGCCAATGCGCCGCAATCATCGTGGCGAGCATGGCGACCGCTTGCGTCGCCACCACGGCCAGCAGCCAGCCGCCATTGATGCCCTCGGCAAGCGTCGGCTTCTGCGCCTTCACCGCGAGCGCGGCAAAGATGCCGTAGATGAGAACCAGCCACAGCGCGGCGGCGAACATCCAAAAGCCGACCGCAGCGTCGAAGCTGTCGGCGATGGCAATGCACTGGCTGCCAAGCACGCAGGCGCCGGCGACGATGGTGAAGAAACCCGGCGCGCGCTGATGGTCGGCGAGGTCGGACAGCACCGCACCCGGAAACCAGATCAGCCGGGAAAGAAAAAGGAGGCCAAGCGCAACAGCAATGACGACATTCGCAACAAACAGGCCGACCGCAAGGGATGACATGCCCTGCATGAACGCCGCGATCGACACGATGCCGGTCGCCATGACCATGGCAAAATAAGCAGGTGACAAATTCTTCGCCGCAAGCTTGAGTCCGGACCCGAATTCTGGCCGATCATCTCTGTCGATTGAGGCATTGGTGATCATTGGTCATCCTCCTGTCGACGCGAGACACGAATTTCGCACATCGGATTTTCGGCAGAATCGGTCGGCCTTGCATAGGTCAATATGAGGTGCAGCCCATGATTTCCAATACGAGATATGGCCGATGATGCCCATGACACGGTTGGTGCGCCCATGAAGTTTGCGCATTTCTCCCATATCTGGGCCAAGCCCGGCATGACGCCGCATCAGCGCTATGAGCAGCTCTGGCGCGAATTGCAATTGTGCGATGAGCTCGGTTTCGATCATTCGTTCTGCGTCGAGCATCATTTCCGGCCGGACGAAAGCTGGATGTCGTCGCCGAGCCTCTATGCGGTCGGCGCCGGCGCGCGCACCAAGCGGTTGCGCATCGGGCCGATGGGTTACATCGTGCCGCTCTATCATCCGCTGCGGCTCGCCGAGGAGATCGCCATTGTCGACCAGATGCTGGGCGGGCGCATGGAGCTTGGCCTGGTGCCCGGCATCAATGCCGATTATTTCCGGCCCTTCGGGCTGGATTACGGGCAACGCAAGTCGCCGACGCTGGAATTCGTCGCATACTTGCGCGCGGCCTTCGGCGAGGCGCAGCCGTTCTCGTTTCACGGCCATGAGTTTCACACCGAGCAGGCGCTGATCGCCGTCCCGCCGGTGCAGCGCCCGCATCCGCCGCTATGGATGATGAGCCGCGACCCGCAGACCCTCGAATTTTGCGCGCGGCACGGCATCAATCCCGGCTACTTTCTGGTGTATCCGCGCGCCGACGCGGCGCCGCGCTATCGCAAATTTCTGGCCGACTGGAAGGCGGCCGGCCATCCGCGCAGGCCGAGCATCGCCTATTGCACGGTTGTCTATGTGGATGAGACGGATGAAAAGGCGCTCGATGTCGCGCTGCTTCGCGCCAGTCGCGCGTATGAGGGGTTCTTGCCGCCGCCAAAGCCGGGCGAGACCTTTGAGCAGCGTGCCAAAGAACACGCCAAGATGTTCGTCGGCCGCGGCGAGCCGGGTGCGTCCCAAATCATGCAGAACCTGTTCGATCCCGATTATCTTTACAAGAACGAACTTATCTTCATCGGCTCCCCGCAAACGGTGACAGAAAAAATCCGCGCCGCTGCCCAGGCCGGCCTGTTCAACGCTTTTCTCGGCGAATTCAACTTCGCCGACCTGCCGGAGGATGCGCTGTTGCGCTCAATCCGGCTGTTCGGGGAACAGGTAATCCCGGCGCTGCGGAATTTTGAGCCGTTTTGATCGCCGTTATTCCGGGACGGCGCTGAAGCGCGCAGGCTTGGAACCCATAATCCCGGCAAGTGCGGAACATGCAGCGCCGGGACCATGGATTGCGGGCTCGCCGCCTGTCGGCCGCGCCCCCGAATGACGAAACTACTGGCCCTGCGCCAATTCGGGGTGCGCTTTGAGACGCGCCGTGTTGAGCACGTGGATGATGAAGGTCACGACCGCGCCCAAAGCGAAGGGCACCGCCGCAAACAGGTACATGTTCTCGATCGGGAAGGCGACCAACAGCGTGCCGGCGAGCGGTCCGATGATTCCGCCGAAGCGGCCCAAGCCAAGCTGCCATCCCGAGCCGTTCGCGCGCAGCGACGTCGGATAGATCATCGCGCCGACCACATTGATGCCCGACTGGATGCCGAGCACCACGGCACCGGCCAAGAACGCCACGATCACCAGCGCAGTCGTGGACGACAACCCGGCATAGCCGATCGAGCCGACCACCGGGACCGCGATCACGAACAGGATGGCGATGGCGAGAAAGCGCTGCCGCTGCAGCCACCAGCACAGCACCAAGGCGCCGACCGTGCCGCCGACCTGCAGCCCCGCGCCGGTGAGCGCTGCGACCGTCTGCGACGCATGGGCGGCCTGCACCAGCATCGTCGGCGTCCAGCTGATGAGGAAGAAGTACCCCATCAAGTTGAGGATGAAGATCAGCCAGGTCAGCGGCGTGATCACTTCCAATCCGTTGTGGAACAGATAACGGGGATTGGAGCTTGGAAATTGTTTTTCGTCCTCGATGATGAAGCGTGCATCGGGCGGCACCTTGAAATCGGGACGAATTGCCGCGATCAGCGCTTCCATCTTGGATCGCTGGCTTTCGTGCAAGGTCATGTATTTGATCGATTCGGGAAGACCGAAGATCGCGACGATTGCAAACGCGATGGGGGCAATGCCGCCGATCTCGAACAGAATCTGCCAGCCGTAATGCGGCACGAGCCCGGCGGCGGCGAAGCCGGCGAGAGCGCCGCCGATCGGCACCATGCCGGTCGCGATGATGGCGAGCGTCGCGCGCAGATTGCGCGGCGCCGACTCGGCGTTGATCGCCACGACGTTCGGGATGACGCCGCCGATGCCCAGCCCGGCGATCGACCGCAGCCAAAACAGCTCGGTCAAGTTGGTCGCATAGGCCGCCCAATACGTGAACGCGCCGAACAGCAGGTTGCAGATGATCAGCGACGTCTTGCGGCCGTAGCGATCGCCGACCCAGCCGAAGATCTGCGAGCCGAACAGAACGCCGAAATTGCTCGCGGTCAGCACCAGGCCGAGCGATTTCGGCTCGATGTGCCATTCCCGGATGAGATGCGGTGCGGCAAAGGCGATGGCGCCGATGTCGTAGCCGTCGATGAAGGCGATCAGGACCGACCAGAGCAGCAGTTTGATCTGAAATGCTCCGAGCCCGTGCTCGTCGAGAAAATGCGAAACCTGGACTTCCGTCGCGGCGACCATCGTTCCCCTCCCGATGCGTTTGATGCTGCTTCTTTTTGCCTGGCGCTCTGCCGGCGCCATCGCTTTTTGCGAAAAGCGTAAGTCACTCGCCGCGCAAAAGAAAGCGGCATTGCAGCGCATGCGCGGTAAGCTTGCCAAGCGCCGCCGTTGGGCAATCGCCCGTCCTGACCGTCCCTGAGGTCAGCGCGCGGCGCCCAGACGGCTTTTCATATTGCCATAGATCCGGCGCAGGCAGTCCTTGAGCACGGCCAGTTCCTCGCGCGACAGACCGGCGCTGGCAATCGCCTCATAATCCTGGGCGATCGGGATCAGGCGCGCGACCAGCGCGCTGCCTTTGGGCGATAGCTTGACCGCGACCTCGCGGTTGCTCCTGGTCGAGCGGCTGCGCGTCACCAGCCGCATCCGCACGAGGCGCGTCACCAGCCGCGACAGGGTTGACGACTCGATGCTGGTCAATTCGGCAAGATCGATCTGGCGCTGGCTGCCGTTTGCGGCAAGCACCGCCATCACCCGCCACATCGCAATGGACAGCCCATGCTCGGCCAGCGCCTCCGCGCCGAACTGCTCGGCGATAATGCTGCCGACGCGGTTGACGAGGTAAGGCAGATAATCGCCGAGATCGAGCTTGGCCGGCCGCGTCACGGTGGTTCCTGTTCCTGGAATGGGCGCCGATCTAATGGAATCGTGCGGTGCGGTCAAAGGCTTAAGCGCAAGCGGCGACACGGTTCCCGACCGGGCAGAAGCCTTGACCTATTATTGCATTTACAACTGTTGCAAAATCAATTATGATGCGCAACCGAGCGCAGCGATGTAAGATCGCGCCTGCGCCGAAAAGCGATAATCGGCTCGCGGAGGAGAACCCCATGCACTTCGGCTATTTCACGCTGAGCGACAATCATTACGAGAACAATCCGCGCTCCTCGAACCAGTTCGTCGCCGACATCACCGCCGAAGCCGTGCTGGCCGACAGGCTCGGCATGCATTCGGCCTGGATCGGCGAGCATCATTTCAATTCGCTGGGCGTCTTATCCTGCCCGGACATGGTGCTCGCCCATGTGGCCGCGAAAACCACGCGCATTCGGCTGGCGCCGGCGGTCACGGTGCTGCCGCTGCATCATCCGATCCGGGTAGCCGAACAATGGGCGACGCTTGACCTGCTCTCCGGCGGGCGCGTCGATTTCGCCTGCGGACGCGGCTACGACAAGCGCGAATATGAGCCCTTTCACGTCTCGTTCGAGGAGAACCAAGGCATTTTCGAAGAAGGGCTCGAAGTGGTGCGGCGGCTATGGGCGGCCGATGAGCGTATCTCGCATCACGGGAAATATTATTCGTTCGACGACGTGCGCATCACGCCAAAGCCGATCCAGCGGCCGCTGCCGACCTATGTCGGCTCGTTCTCCAAGCCCTCGATCGAGCTCGCCGCGCGGCTGGGCTGCGGTCTGATCGTGGCACCGTTCGCCGCCGCCATGAGCTATGGCGGGCTGAAACAGGTCGCCGATCTCTATCGCGAGACATGCGCCAAATTCGGCAGGGAGCCCGGCCGCATGATGTGCAGCTACTTCACGCATTTCGCCGATACCAAGGCGCAGGAGGACGCGCAGCGGGCGCGGCAGATCCGCTATTATAAGGAATGCGTGATCCCGGCCCTGCCGGGCGATCCGAAGACCGCGCCGCCAAGCTATCGCTATTTCATCGACATGGTCGAGCGGCTGCAGAAGGTAAAGCCCGAGGATCTAACAGAAAATTCGGTGCTGCTCGGCTCCTCGGCACGCATCACCGAGATCCTGAAAAAGGTCGAGGCGGCCGGCTATGACGAAGTCATTCTCTATTTCAATGTCGGCATGAAGCCGCACGAACAGGTAAAGGATGAAATGGCGCGGTTTGCGGCTGAAGTTGCGCCGGCTTTCGCCGGCGTCCACAAGGAAGCAGCAGCCTAGCTGCCTGAGCGGTAGGGCCGGACGCTGTAGCTTTTTGATCAAGCATGATCTTTTGGAAAGGCCGGCCTCCCCGTCGGATCAAGTCCGCGCACGGACGTTTCAGATCACGGCAAACATGCCGCCGACAAGTGCGGCGAGGAATCGTGAATAACGGCAATCTTCGTCATTGCAGTGTCACCGCGACAAAAGTACGCTGATGCGGCTGGGGCCAGGGGGGCGCCCAGCCCATCGCAGCAGCGATCGCGGCAATGCTCGCAGCACAGAAGGCCGAAGACGGGCCGCTGCTGATCAGCGCCTCGTCGGACGTTCACGGCTCGATCGTCAACGACACGATCGTGCAGAAGAATTGCACGCTGCATGTCCGTGGCAATCTTCTCGGCAGCCTGACCATCGAGTCCGGCGCCAAGGTCGTCGTCGAGGGCTCGGTCGACGGAAAAATCATCAATAAAGGCGGCCGGCTCATCGTCAATAATAAGGGCCTCGCGGCCTATGTCGCCGTCGAAGGACCGGCGGAAGGCGAAGCCTGCGGCATCCTGAAGTTCAACTTGTCGGCGCTGGCGGCCAATTGGGAAGCCATGGCCAGGAGCAGCGAGGCCGAGTGTGCCGCAGTAATCAGGGGCAATGCCTATGGCTGCGGCATCGAGCCGGTCGCCGGCGCGTTGGCCAAATCCGGCTGCAAGACCTTCTTTGTCTCGAACATTCCCGAAGCCCGACGCGTCCGCGCCCTGGCGCCGAACGCCACGATCTACGTGCTGAACGGATTTTATTCCGGAACCGGGCCGTCCTTCGCCGAGATCAATGCGCGACCGGTCATCAACAGCGCAATCGAAATGGCCGAGTGGGACGTCTTCGTCACGGAACGGCGATGGAGCGGCGGCTGTGCGCTCAACGTCGATACCGGCGAAAGCCGGCTCGGCCTGTCGCCGGAGGAGGCGGCTGTCTTCGCGCAGCGGCTGACCGGCCTCGATCACGGCATCTCGTTGCTGATGAGCCGGCTCGATCACGCCGATCGGCCGGACCATCCACTCAATGCACGCCAGCTCAGCCTGTTTCGCGATCTGCGCCGGCTGTATGAAGGCGTGCCCGCCTCACTCGCTACGTCGCCCGCCATCTTCCTCGATCCCAAAACACATTTTGAGCTCGTCCGTACAGGCGAGGCGCTCTACGGCGTCAATCCGACGCCCGGCAAGCCTAATCCGATGCAGCCGGTTATCGATTTGCGGGCGCGCATTGTGCAAGTCCGCGACCTGGCGCCGGGCGAAACCATTGCTGATACGGCCTGCCTGCCTGCAAAGCGGCGCAGCCGCGTCGCCTTGATCTCGGTCGGCCATGCCGACGGCTATCCGCGCTGCAGCGGTTCGGCCGACTATAAGCCGCTCGTGATTATCGGCGGCCGCCGCTGTCCGGTGCTCGGCCGGCCGGCGCTGGACCTCACGGCAGTCGACGTCTCCGATCTGCCCGACCCGGCCCTGGTGCGCTGCGGCGAGACGGCGACGCTGATCGGCAGGCAGGCGGACAGCGAAATCGGCATCGACGACCTGGCAGCGGCGGTCAAATCGACCGGACGCGAAATTCTGACCGGCCTCGGACAGCGGTTTCATCGCATCTATTACGCGATCTGATCATGCAAATTTGAGCGAGTGGCAACAGCGAAGGAGTGCGAAATGTTCGGAAAGACCAAAGACGGCACGCCCGAGGGCGAACGCGTTCCCGCACCGGTGCAGCAATTTCAGCGCTTGGCGGCGCAGTCGTCGGCGCTGCAATCATCATCGGCAAAGGCGAGCGACGAGGTATCTTCAATTAGCGCCGGCATGACGGTTGTCGGCAAGATTTCCGGCCAGGGCACCGTCCAGATTTTTGGCCGCATCGAGGGCGAGCTGCACGCTTCGACGGTTCTGGTCGCCGAAGGCGCCGATGTCGAGGGCGACATTGTCGCCGACGACCTGACCGTCGGCGGCCGGGTCAAAGGCACGATCCGTGCGAGCCGGGTCAAGCTGAACGGCACCGCCGCCGTCGAAGGCGATATTTTCCATCGCTCGCTGTCGATCGAGGAGAACGCCCGCTTCGAGGGCTCCTCGCGACGCGACGACACGGCGACCGAGACTCCCCGTATGCCGCTGGCCCGGCCTGCGGTACAGGCGCAAAAGCCGAGCCAGGTGCCGAGCCACCTCGCGCCGGACAGCGCTCCCAAGATCAACGGCGCGCCGGATAAGGGGGCGCACGCCAATCCGGCGGGCTAGCCGCGCCTAAGGCAGTTTCGGCTGATAAGCGAGCGCCTCGCCCGGCGCCACGTCGCTGCTGGTGCCGTTGAGTGCAGGCAATTCGCCGGCGGCTTCCAGGACTGGATAGGCGACCGAGCAAATATGCGAGTGAATGCGCTTGAGGTCGCTCAGCACGTCGAGATGCAATGACGTGGTCTCAAGGCTTTCCGGCCGCCCTTCGCGCAGCCGCTCGAAATGCCGATCGGCAGCCTCGAGCTCGGCTCTGCGGAGCTCGACCTTTTCACGCAGCAGCTTGCGCGCCGCCTCGATGTCGCCGCTCATGAAGATGCCGAAAGCGGCTTGCAGGCATTCGCAAATGCGCTTGTGAAACGCCATCAGCTCGGCGGCGCCTTCCGGAGAGAACTGATACCGGCGCTTGATCTTCTTGAGCGCGAGCTCGCAGAGATTCTTGTCGATGATATCGCCGATGTGTTCGAGATTGATGGTGAACGATACAATCTCCATGGCGCGGCGGCCCTCGCGCTCGTCCAGGCTGTCGCGGGTGAGCTTGGTGATGTAGAGCTTGATGGCGTCGTCGAGCCGGTCGACGATATTGTCCCTGCGCGAGACGTCGCCGACGAGCTTGCGGTCGTTATTGATCAGCGCGGTCATGACGTCGCACAGCATCGCTTCGACGGTATCGCCCATGCGCAACGTTTCGCGCGCCGCATTGGCGAGCGCCAGCGGCGGATTTGCCAGCGCCGCGTCGTCGAGATAGCGCGGCGCGCAAGCGTCGGCGGTCAGCTTCTTGTCCGGCAACAGGCGGATGAGCAGCGCGGCTACCGCGTCGAGCGGACCGATGAAAAGCGCGGCCAGCGCCAAATTGAACAGCAGATGAAACAGCGCCGTCATTTTGACCGGGTCGGGCTGCAGCTTCGTCATCTCCCGCGTGATCGGGTGCAACAGCGGCAGCACGATCAGGATGCCGAGGAGCCGATTGAGCATGTTGCCGACCGGCAGGCGCCGCGTCGCCGGATCGCCGCGCACCCCGCTTTCGATCAGCGGATTGACGGCGCTGCCGAGATTGGCGCCCAGCACCAGCGCAAGAGCCGCTTCCGGCGTAACGAAATGCGAGAACGCAAGCGACATGATCAGGAGCACGACCGCAACGCTCGAATGCGCCGCCCAAGTCAGGAGACCGGCGATGATGACGCAGAGCACGGGATCGTTGGTGATCGAGCCGAGCAGTTCGCGCACCGCGGGAGCCTGCTCGGCCGGCGCGAGCGAGTCGAGGAGAATATGCAGCGCAAGCAGGATCAGCCCAAGCCCGATAGCGATGCGGCCAAGCGCTTTGGTGATATTGCTGCCGCCGGAGCGGAAGGTCACGAGTCCGACAACAAACAAAACCGGCGCCACCGCCGCAATGTCGAACGACAGCACCTGCACGATCAGCGTGCTGCCGACATTGGCGCCGAGCATGATGGCAAGGGCCGGCACGAGGCTAACCACGCCGTCGGCGGCGAGCGAGGCGGTCATCAGCCCGGTCGCGGTGCTCGACTGCAATAGCGCGGTGAGCCCCAGTCCGGCGGCAAATGCGCTGAAGCGGTTGCGCAGCGCCCTGCCGAGAAAGCGGCGCAGGTCGGGACCGAATGCGCGCAGCACGCCGCTCAAGACCATGTGTAGGCCCCAGAGCAAAAGCGCTACGCCGCCCATCAGATCGAGCAGCACCATCGTTCCCATCACTCAGCAACCTCCCTTCGGCGCATGTAGACCCATGCGCCGCCGCGCACAACCTTAAAGTAGTGCAGTGCCCGATTGGTTGCCCGGACGGCGGGCAATTGCCAGAGCCCCGATCCGGTTGGTCAGAGAGGGGCGCGCGGCAAGCCACGGCGGCGCTTCAGATGGCTTTGCCTATCGACGAGCCTTTGATCGCGCCTCGCCCCAGCTTCGACTATAAGGGGCAAAAATCGGTCTCGGTGCCTGGGCGTCAACCGGTTTGGAGATGAATTTTCCCGGACGTTGGGTCTTTTGTCGTGCCGGGCCGTTGGTTGAGAGTGATGACAACGTCGCCTGCGATATCACCAAACCACAACCGCGGGGCCGTCTCTCGCGTGCGGACGCTTTGGACCGCTTGTACGGCGCACGCGCTGCACGACGGCTACACGGATCTGATCTATCTGCTGCTGCCGATATGGCAGGTCGAGTTCGCGCTCGGCTACAGCACGTTGGCGCTTTTGCGCGGACTTGCCGCCGCGACCATGGCGGGTCTGCAGGTCCCGGCCGGCCGCGCGGCGGAGCGCTTCGGAGGGCGCACCGTCTTGGCGTTCGGGACACTGTCGGCGGCGATCGGCTACCTGGTTGCGGGATATTCGGGCGGATTAGGCGGGCTATGCATAGCGTTGATCGGGATCGGATGCGGATTGAGTACGCAACATCCCATCGCCTCGGCAGCTGTCTGCCGCGCCTATGGCGACAAAGCGCGCGGCCCCCTCGGCACCTACAATTTCGCCGGCGATCTGGGCAAGGCCGCGATCCCAAGCGGCGCCGCCCTGCTGTTGAGCTTCATGTCATGGCATCGGATGCTGTGGGTCGTGTCTGCGCTCGGTGGCGCCGTGGCGCTGGGGGTGGCTCTGTTTCTCCCGGCCAATCTGCGGCCGGAATACAAGCCCGCGCGCATTCAACATCGATCGGTTGCGCCGCGCCGAGGATTTGCCGTTCTTCTCGCAATCGGGCTCCTCGACTCCGCCACGCGCATGGGATTTTTGACCTTCCTGCCGTTCCTGCTCAAGGAACAGGGAGCATCCTTGTCAATGATCGGCACGGCGCTTGCCTTGGTCTTCGTCGGCGGCGCCGCCGGCAAGTTCGCATGCGGATGGCTGGGCGCTCGTTTCGGTGTGTTGGCCACCGTTCTGCTGACCGAAGCGGGGACCGCCACGGCAATCCTCTCGGTCTTGGTGCTTCCGCTTACGCCGACGCTGTTCGTTCTGCCGCTCCTCGGCGTCATGCTCAACGGCACATCCTCGGTTCTCTACGGGACGGTGCCCGAGCTGGCGCCGGCAGGCCGCACCGAGCGGGCATTCGCTGTTTTCTATACGGGCACGATCGGCGCGGGTGCGACGGCGCCAATTCTCTACGGCGTGTTGGGCGATGCGGCCGGACCACACTGGGCGACGATCGCAACCGCCATTACCGCAGCGGCGACCCTGCCGCTCGCTGTCGTTCTGGCGCCGCGGCTGCCAACCGGGGAGAACCTGCCCGCGTGAGGCAAGCGCCAAACCGGCTCACGCGCGCAAGCGACCGACGATGCGCAAAGCGCTCTTACGGATCGAGCTCGGTGTCCCAATAGAGATAGTCGAGCCAGCTGTCATGCAGGTAGTTCGGCGGAAACAGCCGGCCGTTGCGGTGCAGGTGTTGCACCGTCGGCTGGAACGGCCGCTGCGAGGGAAACATGCGCGATTCTTCAGGCGTCAGATTGCCCTTGCGCAGATTGCACGGCGAGCAGGCGGCGACGACGTTGTTCCAGGTCGTGTGGCCGCCGCGCGAGCGCGGCAATAGATGGTCGAAAGTCAGATCGTCGCGCGCGCCGCAATATTGGCAGACGAAGCGGTCGCGCAAAAAGACGTTGAACCGGGTGAAGGCCGGGTGGGTCGACGGCTTCACATAGGTCTTGAGCGACACCACGCTCGGCAGCTTCATCTCGAAGCTCGGGGAACGCACCGCGCGATCGTAATTGGCGACGATGTTCACCCGCTCGAGGAAGACCGCCTTGATCGCATCCTGCCAGGACCACAGCGACAGCGGGTAATAACTCAGCGGCCGAAAATCCGCGTTCAGCACCAGCGCGGGGAAGCCCGTTAGCGATACATGAGCGTTCAAGTCGGACCGCTCCACCTCGACTCAGTGCCGCAGTGCGGCGATGGCCGCTAGTTTATAGGGGGGCGTGACAGGATTGTGAAGCCTGTTCCGAGGCTTACGCTACATCGTCGGGACTTGCGGTTTTCTTGAGCTTTCCTTGCGGCACCTGCTCCAGCGAAATCGCGACTTTTCCGGGCCACGGTCACTGCCGCGATAATTCGGGTGCGCCGGCAATTCGCGCCGCCTCCAGCGGCGGCTGGCCGCGGATCAGGTCAGCGGCCTTTTCGGCGATCATGATGATCGGCGCATTGATATTGGCGCCGACCAGATCCGGCATGACCGAACCGTCGACGACGCGCAGGCCTTCGGTGCCGAACACTCTGAGCTCGGCATCGACCACCGCAAGCCTATCGGAGGCGACGCCCATTTTGCAGGTGCCGAGCGGATGATGCACCGTGATCGAGTTGGCGCGGATATGGGCATCGAGCTCAGCGTCGCTCGCCGCGCCTTCACCGGGCGCGATCTCGCGTTCCATGAACGGCTGCATCGGCGCCTGCCGGCACACATCGCGGACGATGCGCAAGCCCGCGCGCAGCGTCTTCCAGTCGTTGTCGGTCGCCAGAAAATTCTGCCGAATGCGCACCGGTTTTCTTGGATCCGCCGAGGCGAGCTCGATGCGGCCGCGGCTTTCCGGCCGCAGCACCACGGCACGGCAGGCATAGCCGTCCGCATAGGGACGGCGGAACGGCCAGAAATACGGATGGGCCGTCATCGGCGCAGCATTGAAAATCAGCTGTACGTCCGGCAGCACCGCATCCGGCCGGCTCTTGAGGAAGGCCATGCTGCCGCCCGGCAAATCGCAGGCGATGCCCTCGCCGTACAGGTAGGCGCGGGCGAGTGCCGGCATGATGCGGTCGAAGCGCATGGCGTGATGGAACGGGCCGGGCGTCTTGCGGGCATAGGCGATGCTCGCGGAAATATGATCCTGCAGATTTTTGCCGACTCCGCGCAGCGGTACTCTCACCGCGATGTCATGCGCGGCAAGCTCTTGCGGATCGCCGATGCCTGAGAGCATCAAAAGCTGCGGCGAGTTGATGACACCGCCGCAAAGGATCACTTCGCGGTCGGCATAAGCGGTTACTGTGTCGCCATCCTTGACGTATTCGACGCCCGCCGCGCGGCGGCCGTCGAAGACAACTCTGGTCGCGAGCGCGTCGATCTCCACGGTCAGGTTCTTGCGCTCGAGCGCCGGACGCAGATAGGCATCGGCGGCGCTGCAGCGGCGGCCGTCCTTCGATGTCATCTGCCAGACGCCAAAGCCTTCCTGTTGCGCGCCGTTATAATCCGGCGTTGTCTTGTAACCGGCGGCGCGACCGGCCTCTGCGTAAGCGTCGACCAGCGGATCGGCAAATGTCGTCATCCGCGTCGCCAGCGGCCCGGTGCCGCCGCGATAAAAGCTCGGCCCGCCTTCCCACGATTCCTGACGGCGGAAATAGGGCAGTACATGCGCATAGGACCAGCCGGTCAGGCCGTAGCTCGCCCAGCGGTCGTAATCGCCGGCATGGCCGCGCACATAGGCCATGGCATTGATGGAGGACGAGCCGCCGATGATGCGGCCGCGCGCGCATTCAAGTCCGCGCCCGCCGGTCGTCGCTTCCGGTTCCGCAAAATACATCCAGTCGTGCTTGCGCTTGAGCAGCAGACGCGGCCAACCAAGCGGAATCTTGATCCAGGGATCGGTATCCCAGCCGCCGGCCTCGAGCAGCAGCACACGCCGACCCTCGTCTTCGGACAGGCGCCCGGCAAGGGTACAGCCGGCGGAACCGGCGCCGACGATTATAATGTCGTAGGTCCGACGACGAGGCTGATCGTGCGGCATGACTTACCTGCGCCGCCAAGATTAGCGAGGGGCACGCGCCGGTGTCCATCGGGAAAAAAGACGCGGGGCAGGAGCAAACCGTTTTGCCGGCAAGGAAGATTTTCTGCCGTGACTCAGAGGCGGCAAAGGGTCCTTCAAGAGATAGACCTGGCCCCTATCGGCGGTTACGTTGCCGAACCTCCACCTGCCGGAGACCGCGCGTGCATTACAGCGACAATCTGACTACCGAGCGAAAAACTTTTGTCACTTACCTGGAATGCTCCGCGACCGGCGAACGCCACGCCGCCGACGAGGTGCACAATCTGTCGCGCGCCGGCAAGCCGCTGCTGGTCCGCTATGATCTCGAAGGCATCAAGATAACCCTGCGCAAGGACGAGCTCAAACGACGCCCGCCTGATCTGTGGCGCTATCGCGAACTGTTGCCGGTGCGGCGCAAGGAAGACATCGTCAGCCTCGGCGAGGCCGTGACGCCGCTCGTCCCGCTGCCCAAGATTGCCAAAAAACTCGGCGGTGGCGCCCTTCTGGTCAAGGACGAAGGTCGTTTGCCCACCGGCTCGTTCAAGGCGCGCGGCCTGGTCATGGCCGTATCGATGGCCAAGGCCTTCGGCATCACGCACATGGCGATGCCGACCAACGGCAATGCCGGCGCGGCGCTCGCCGCCTATGCGAGTCGTGCCGGCATCAAGACCACGATCTTCTGTCCGCAAGACACGCCCGAAGTGAACATCAGCGAGATCGGCCTGCAAGGCGCAGCCGTTTATCGCGTCAACGGCCTGATCGACGATTGCGGGAAAATTGTCGCCGAGGGCAGGGCCAAGGTCGGCTGGTTCGACGTTTCGACGCTGAAGGAGCCGTATCGCATCGAAGGCAAGAAGACGATGGGGCTTGAGCTTGCCGAACAGCTGAACTGGCAGATGCCCGACGTCATCTTTTATCCGACCGGGGGCGGCACCGGGCTGATCGGCATGTGGAAGGCGTTTGCCGAACTGGAAGCAATCGGCTTCATTGGCAGTAAGCGGCCGCGCATGGTGGCGGTGCAGGCGGCCGGCTGCGCGCCGATGGTGCGCGCCTATGAGGAGGGTGTCGAGCACGCACCGCGCTGGGAGAATGCGCGGACCATCGCGTCCGGCATTCGCGTGCCGCAAGCGATCGGCGATTTTTTGATCCTGCGCGCCGTGCGCGAGAGCGGCGGCTTTGCGATTGCTGTTCCGGACGATGCAATTTCAGCCGGCCTCGACGAAGTCGCCCGCGAGGAGGGCTTTTTGATGTGCCCGGAAGGCGCCGCCACTTATGCTGCCTACAGGCAGAGTCTTGCCGACGGGCGGGTGAAAGCGAGCGAACAGGCGGTGCTGTTCAACTGCGCGACCGGATTGAAATATCCGCTGCCGCCCATCCAACGCGCGCTCGACCGGCACAAGCCGATCGATTACGCCAATTTGTGAGTATCGGTGTTTCCACCTGAGCGCATCGTCTGCCTGACCGAGGAAACCGTCGAGACGCTCTATCTGCTCGGCGAAGAGCGCCGCATCGTCGGCATTTCCGGTTATGTGGTGCGTCCGCCGCGGGCGCGGCGCGAGAAACCGCGCGTGTCGGCGTTCACGTCGGCGGACATTCCGAAAATCCTCACGCTCGATCCCGATCTCGTTCTGACATTTTCCGATCTTCAGGCCGACATCGCCGCCGAGCTGATCAAGTGCGGTGTCGCGGTTCACGCTTTCAATCAGCGCACGGTCGCCGAGATTTTCGACATGATCCGCACACTTGGCGCGCTGGTGGGAGCCTGCGAACGCGCCGAGCGCGTGGCGTGCGACCTCGCGGCCGGACTTGCCGCCGTGCAGGCGCGCGCCGTGCAGCGGCCGCGGCGTCCAAAAATCTATTTCGAGGAATGGGATGAGCCGATGATTTCCGGCATTGCCTGGGTATCGGAACTGATCGCCGCCGCCGGCGGCGACGATATCTTCGCCGCGCTGTCGCGCCACAAATCAGCCAAGCATCGCATCGTGACCGCCGAGGCGGTGATTGCCCGGGCGCCCGATATCATCATCGGCTCATGGTGCGGCAAGAAATTTCGTCCGGAGAAGGTCGCGGCGCGCCCGGGCTTTGCCGCGCTGCCGGCGGTCCGCAACGGCGCCGTTTTCGAGATCAAGTCACCGCTCATCCTGCAGCCGGGGCCTGCCGCACTCACCGATGGCTTGGCCGCGATCGAGGCGATTATCGCAAAGTCTGCTGCCGGCCCGGAGTGACCGGCGACTCCGAGGCGCCATCGCCGGCCGGCGAGCGGATGCTCGTTGATAAGCTTGCGTCGTCATGACCGGACTCGTTCCGGCCATCCACGCGTTGCGGCCATCCACGTCTTTGTCCCGGCGGCCCTTGAGACGGTGAATGCCCCCGCCCAAGGCGGGCATGACGATCCAATCAATCTCATTCCGCTCTACTGGCTGTGGCACTATCGTTAACAAAATCCAACTTTGAAGGCGCCGGATTTATTCTTGTTACACAACGAATAATCAATCGCTATCGCCTAGGAACAAGCCTGGCAAACGTGGATTCGCTGACCGCTCAGGCTTGATTGGGCAGACGGGGCATGTTGCGAGATCTGGCAAGGCTGTTTCGGCGAGACGCATCTCGTTTCCAAGATGCCGAGGGCGGCGCTGCCGCCCTGGAATTTGCGATGGTCGCGCCGCTTTTCATCGGCGCACTGATCGCGATTTTCCAAACAACGCTGTTTCTGTTTGCGCAGGCGAACCTGCAGTCCGCCGCTGTGGAGGGCGCCCGGCTCCTGATGACCGGACAGGCGCAGAACGGCGGCATGACGCAAAGTCAGTTCCAGAGCACCATTTGCCCGATGGTGCAGACTCTGTTCAACTGCAGCAACCTGGTCATAAGCGTGCAAAACTGTTCATCGGGCTGCAGCACGTCGGCGCCGCAAATGTACAACGCGCAGGGCCAGCTCAATCCCGGTACCTGGGACCCGGGCAGTCCGGGCGATCTCATGGTCGTTGAGCTGGCTTATCCCTGGTCGGTGATCAGCGGGCCGCTCGGCTTCACGCTGGCCAATCTGCCGGGCGGGACCGCCCTTATGATGGGCGTCACCGCCTTCCGGGTGGAGCCCTACGGATCATGACCGGAGCGACGGCACGACAGCTTTGGCGGCGCTTTGCCCGCTCGACGCGCGGGGTGGCGGCGGTGGAATTCGCGGTCGTCCTGCCGGTCCTGGCGATGATCTTCCTGGCTACGTTTGATGCGGGGCGCGCCATAGCGATCTACATGAAGGTGCGTGCGGCAACCTACACCGTCGATGCGATCACCAATCAATATCAGACCATCCACGATGCCGACATCCAGGCGATTTTCGCGGCGACCGACAATGTGCTGGCGCCGTACGCGACTGCGCCGCTCGCCCTCACCGTCACGCAGATCGCAATCGATGCCAACGGCAACGCCACCGTCAGCTGGAGTGACACGCAAAACGGCACCGCGCACGCAAAGGGATCACCGATGCCGGTCCCGGCAAATCTGAAGACCCCCAACTCCTATCTGATCTTCGGCGAGGTCAGCTACGCCTACACGCCGC
Source organism: Hyphomicrobiaceae bacterium (assembly GCA_021324465.1). GTDB lineage: Bacteria > Pseudomonadota > Alphaproteobacteria > Rhizobiales > Xanthobacteraceae > BOG-931. The sequence goes on along the minus strand of JAJPJB010000071.1, from coordinate 38,826 downwards.
TGTTCGGCTTCTTCGGCGGCTCGGGGATCAAGTTCTCGGACAATCTCTACGCAACGCCGCGCAGCGTCGCCTCGATCACGCGCATATCGCCGTAGGCGCTTGGCACGAGAATCTCCGCCGGCAACGAAAGGCGTCCTGATGAGGCGTTCGTCGCGCAGCGATGAGGCGCGCCCTGTGCCGCGCAACCTTAGGGCGACGACTCCGCTGGGGTCAAAACCCATAAACTTGGATGACAGCTTCTGATCGCTTCGCGCCGTCGATCGCAACGGCTGCAAAAGGACGGTGGCTGTTGCGATCGACGTCCGGTCCTGGCCGCAGCCAGGCATGATAGGTCGATCCTCGGAGTCCGCGTTGGTCCCGCATTCGCGAGTTTTGACCTAGTTTGTGATATGCGCGGTGCTGATCGCCTGCTGGAACATCTCGTTCAGCGCGTTATTGATGTCGGTCGGCGTGCTTGCCGTATAGAAGAAGTTCGGCGAAGCACATTGCTGCAGGGCACCGGGAATATTCGGAATGTTCCAGTTGGCGTAATCGTCCTCGTCATTGGCGAAGCTTGAGTTCACCGGATTGATGTTGACGTAAGGAATGTAGAGGACCGCGATCGTGATCCCGCGATTTTTTAGCGTCGTGCAGTATGTGGGATCGATCGTCGTGGCGTGGTTGCTGCCCGACCACGAGCCGTTCCAATAGGTTTGATTGTCCTGCGAGCCGTCGGTCACCAGAAACACATAGGGCAGCGTGTTGGTCGGGCTGGTGCCCGTGCCAACCGAGGTGATGATATTGTTCAAGTCGGTAAAGGCGTTTTCGAAATGCGTGCCGCCCGATCCGAGCGAGGAATTCTGTCCGGTGTCCAGCAACGTGGCGAGCTGCGCGGCGGCGTTGCTGATGGATCCCGAGCCAGTCGATGTCAGGTTGGTGGTCAGCGGATAATAGGCGTAGAGATAGCGAATGAACGGATAGAGCCCGACCCGGTATTGGTTGGCGATTCCCGTCTGCGCCTCGGTGTTGGCCGCGGTCGTCAGCAATTGGGTCACTGCATAGCCGACCGCATCGAGGCGCAACTGGATGCACGCGTTGGTGCCGGGCGTCGAACAGGAGCTCACGCCCGGATTGGCGGCCCAGTTCACGACCGTGACCGATTTCCCGTTAATGACCTGGGTCGTCGTGCCCAGCCGCGAAATCGTATAGCCCTGGCAATAGCCGCCGGGGCTGGGATTTGGAATATACGAGCTCTGATTGTTGGGCATGCGCTGCCCGGGCTGCGGATTGTTGATCGCGTAGGTCTGGCCTTGATTGCTCTGACTACACGCGCCCTGTGCCTTGAAGTGGCAGGCGAACGTGCAGCCGCTCGGATAATTGCCGAAATTGTCGGGGTTGACGCTCATCAGCCGCGACTGCTCGGAGGAGGTCGAGGGCATGCCCATCGATCCCGAAACGTCGAGCGCCAAATAAAAGTCGATGTAAGTGGCGAGCGTATAGCTGGCCGTCGACGTGCCCGACACCGCCACGTTCTTAAAGCCCATGATACCCATGAACGTGGTCGGGACCTGCGCCGTGAAAGAAACGGTCGCGGTAAGCTTCATGCCGTTTTTTGTGACCGTCGCGCTCGGTGACAGGCTCGTATAGCCCGTATTCTCCGGCGCCTGGCTCAAATTGGCGTTGAAGAAGCCGGTGGCATAGGTCGATCCGCCCGAAACCGCGCCGTTGCCGCTCATCTGCTTGGCCGCGGCAACGACGGGCGAACTGACCGAGACGGTGGCAAGCGTCGCTGCATCCGCAGCCGCCTGCAGCTTCGTCTTGATCATGCTTGCATTGGTATAATCGATGACACAGCCCACAGCGCCGATCATGGGAACACAGGCAAGTGCGGTGATGATCGCGAGATTGCCGCGCGTATCGCGCCGGAATTCACTGAGCAGGCCCGCAATGCGGTTGAGACCCGGTACCGGTCCGGTCTGAACACGTGTCTTGCCGAATTTGTCGCGAAGAATGGCAAACAGGGTCGTAGAAATGGTCGTAGGCATGGGCACAGACCTGGCGCTTGGCTCCACGCCAAGCTTCTAGGCCGAATTTGCTAGGAGATTGTTACCCAATTCAGAGACTTGGAGTTAAAGCCGGCAACCATTCGGCATGATGTGGCACGTTTTCGCACCGTGCCCGCACAGCAATAATCAGCGCTCTTCAATTCTAAAAGGCGCCAGCAGGCCGAAATCCTTTGTTTACCAAAAGCCGGGGGCGCCGATCACAAGCGCTGACCAAAACGGCGCGCCAAAAACTCGCCGCCATGGCGCAGCCCCTCCGCGTCGATGCCGTGGCCCACGCCCGCCGACAAATGCCACTCAACGGGGATTTCGAGTGCGGCCAGCGCCTGGGCCGACTGGAACAGCGCCTGCGCCGGGATCAGGTCGTCGCGGTCGCCGTGCACGAGCAGCACCGGCGGCCGCGTTTTCACCTCGGCGGCAAAGCTTTCGAGCTTGCCGTCGGGCGGCGTGACCAGGATCCCGGAATAGCCGACGATTGCCGCAGGCCGCGTCGTGCGGCGCAGGCCGACATGCAGCGACATCATGGTGCCCTGACTGAAGCCGACCAGCGCCAAAGCCGAGCCCGGCAGCTGATGCCGCCCAAGCTCGGCGACAAGGAAGCGCTCGAGCTGAGGCGCGGCCTTGTTGACGCCGACCCAACGCTCGTTCGGATCGCGGAAAGTGAGCGCGAACCATTGCCGGCCGATCGGCGCCTGGCCGCACGGCTCGGGCGCGTGCGGCGAAGCGAAGGCGGCTTGCGGCAGATATTGCTGCCAGGCGCGGCCGATCTCGATCAGATCGTTGCCATCCGCGCCGTAGCCGTGGAGAAATACCACGAGCTGCCGCGCGGGGCCGGAGCGCGGCGCGAGCCGCGGACCGTCGAGCTCAGCGGGCATGGCGTCTCCCGTTTTGTTTGATATGCATGCTGATCTCGGCTGATCGCGCCCTGGCCGATCGCGATTTTGAAGATCTTGTGGTGTTTGATTTGGCGGATTGCTTGCGCGTGGAGTCGGACGTCGTGGCGGATGCCTCGGCTTTGGGCAGGGCCGGAGCGCCTTCGCGGCCCTTGATGGCGCGATAATAGGTCCATAGCACACGGGCGGCCACGGCGCGCAACGGCCGCCAGCCTTCCGCAAGCGCAATCATTTCTTTGGCGCTCGGACGCGCGCCCAAGCTGAAGGCAAGCCGCGCCGCCTCCTGCAGCGCAAGATCACCGGCCGGCCAGGCATCGGCATGACCGAGGCACGCCAATAAATAAATGTCGGCGGTCCACGGACCAATGCCGTGCACGGCAGTTAACATCGCGTGCGCGTCATCGGCGGGAATGCCGGCGAGTGTCGTCAGCGCAAGCCTGCCGCTGGCGACAGCGCGCGCGATTTCCTTCAGCGCCTTGATTTTTGCCGCCGAGAGGCCGAGTCGGGCAAGACGCGCCGGACGTGCCCGGATGATCGCGGCGGGCTCGAACGGATCATAGGCGGCCGCCAGCCGTCCCCAGATCGCGCTCGCGCTCGCGGTCGACAATTGCTGTGCCACGACCGTCGAGGCGAGACCCGTAAAGCCGTCGGGCCGCCGCCGCAACGGCGGCCGTCCGGCCCGGGCGATGAGCGGGTTGAAGCGCGGATCGGCTTGGGTGAGCGCCTCGATTGCCGCATCGAGGTCCGCTTCGGTGCCAATGTGGGTCAGCATGTCATCGCCGGCCTGCGGATCGTTATGTCGGTCATATTGGCGCTGGAATGTGATGGATTTGAAGTCCGGGAAGTCTGACGGCACACTTCGAACGGCGCGTTTCCAGCGGCATGCTTGCGATCTTGCAGGAACGCCGCGTGAAGCCCGCCGCTACCGAGAAGCGCAGTATCGATGTATAGCCGCATTCTGCGATTTGCACCGAGTCCTAATGGTCATCTCCATTTGGGCCATGCCTACTCCGCATTGCTCAATTACGACATGGCGCGCGAGCGCGGCGGCCGCTTGCTGTTGCGCATCGAGGACATCGATGTCCCGCGCTGCCGGCCAGAATTTGAGGAGGCGATCTACGAGGACCTGCGCTGGCTCGGCATTTCGTGGCAAGAACCGGTGCGGCGCCAGAGCGAGCACTTTGCCGATTACGCGGCGGCCATCGGCAAGCTCGAAGCGCAAGGCCTGCTTTATCCGAGCTTCGAGAGCCGGGCCGAGATTGCCGCCATGGTCGCCGATCTCGATCGCCATGGCGGCTGGCCGCGCGATCCGGACGGCGTGCCGATCTATCCGTGCCGCGCCCGCCGGTTGTCGGCGGCCGAACGCAGGCGGCGCCGCGATGCCGGCGAGCCGTTCGCCCTGCGCCTGGCGATGGACGCGGCGATGGCGCGCGCCGGCCCCCTTACCTGGGCCGAGACCGGCGCCGGGCCGCAGGGCCAGTCGGGTACCATCACCGCGGCGCCGCAGCGCTGGGGCGACGTCGTCCTGGCGCGCAAGGATATGCCGACGAGCTATCACCTCGCCGCCGTGGTCGATGATGCCTTGCAGGGCGTGACCGATGTGGTGCGCGGGGTCGACCTGTTCTGGTCGACCAGCGTTCACCGCCTGCTACAAGCGCTGCTCGGTCTGCCGGAACCGACCTATCACCACCACAAGCTCATCCTGGACGAGGAAGGCCGCAAATTGTCGAAATCGACACAGGCCACCGGCTTACGCGAATTGCGCGCCAAAGGCGCCACGCCACGCGATATCCGGCGCATGGTCGGGCTCGGTCGCTAAACCAAAGTCGAAGCTCGCCCGCTGAGGACATCATGGCCGGCATGTTTTGTTCCGCCAGCAGCCGTGCCATGGTGGGCCGAGATTCAGGAAGGCATGCCAGCGGCGCGGCCGGCTGACGGGACAGCCTCAATGCATGCCGCACCAAGGCTTGGCGCCGGGGGCGCCATTGCACGATCCATGGCGCGATCCACAAGCAAACAAAGCTCGTCGACAAGAGCTCTGCGCGGCCGGCGCAGGCTTCCGGCACGGGCGCGGGCAAAGTCCCGCGTCGCCAGGCGGGCGCACAAGACAAGCGAGGGCGCAAACGATACGGCGCTCGCCATCTTCGCCCATGACATTCGCACCACGCTGACCGGCATTTTGGCGCTCGGCGAATTGCTGGCGAGTTCCAATCTCGAGGAGCGCGAGCGGCGCTGGGCGGCCGGCGTGAGAGCGGGCGCCGAGCACCTCGCCGCGCTGACTACGCTGATTATCGACTCGGCCAAAGCCGGCAAGGGCTCGCTCACCTTGCAGCAGACCCCATTTCGGCCGCGGCACCTCATGGACGCGCTGGTGGAAATTCTACGCGCGCGCGCGCAGAGCAAGGCGCTCGCCGTCGAGACGGCCATCGCGGGGAACTTGCCCGACAGCGTGGTCGGCGACTCAGTGCGGCTGCGGGCGGCGCTGGAGAACCTGATCGACAATGCTGTGAAGTTCACCGAGCGAGGGGCCGTACGGCTCGATGTGCGAGCAAAGCCTGTCGGCCGCGGCGGTCGTGTGGAGCTTGTCTTTTCAGTCGCCGACAGCGGCATCGGGCTTTCGCGCGCCGAGGTCAAGCGGCTGTTCCGTCCGTTCTCGCAAGGAAGCGCCGAGATCGCGCGCCGCTATGGCGGCGCGGGACTCGGCTTGTCGATCGTCAAGATGCTCGCCAAGCTGATGGGCGGCGATCTGACCGTCACCTCGACGCCGGGCCGCGGCTCACGCTTCACTTTCACGGCCGTGCTGCCGATAGCGCGCAGTGACACCGAGACGGCCGCGCCGACGCAGGTGCCTGCGCCGCGCGGCCTGAAGATTCTCTGCGTTGAAGACAATCCTTACGGCCGCGTCATCCTCAACACGATTGTCACCGAGCTCGGTCATCACGCCGATTTTGCCGTGTCCGGCGAGCATGCGGTCGACGCGGTTGAGCGCGGCTATGACGCCGTGCTCATGGACGTCATGCTGTCCGGCAGCGACGGGCTCGAAGCGACGCGGCGCATTCGTGCGCTGCCCGGCGCCGTCGCGGCAACGCCGATCATCGGCGTATCGGGCCGTACCGAACCGGGCGACGAAGATGCCGCGCGGGCCGCCGGCATGAACGCATATCTGCGCAAGCCGTTGAGCCCCAGCGCGCTGAGCAAGGCGATCGCGGCGGTGATGCGTCATGCCGGGCCGCGCGACGCACGAACTCGCAATCCATAATCCTGTCGCTGCAAGCATGGAGTCGGGTAAGCCGCCGCGCGGTTTGCGGATGGACGCGAATTGATCACTCGGCCGCGTCGGCCGGCTCCTTGGCGTCCGCCGCATGTTCGACGATGCGGCAGAGGTCGCTCATGATGCGATTAAGCGCGAAATCTTTCGGCGTATAGACCTCCGCGACGCCTGCCGCTTTCAGGGCGCTTGCATCGTGCGGCGGAATGATGCCGCCGACCACCACCGGCACGTCGTCGAGGCCCGCTTCCTTCATGCGCGCGATGACCTCCCGCACCAGCGGCATGTGCGAGCCCGACAGGATCGACAGCCCGACCACATGCACGTTCTTCTCTGCCGCCGCAGCGGCGATGGCTTCGGCGGTGAGGCGGATGCCGTCATAGACCACGTCCATGCCGGCATCGCGGGCGCGCGCGGCGATCTGCTCGGCCCCGTTGGAATGACCGTCGAGTCCGGGCTTGCCGACCAGAAATTTCAACCTCCGGCCGACCTTTTTCGACACGCGATCGACCTCGGCGCGAATGTCATCGAGCCCTTCGGCGTCGTTACGCATGCCGCTGCCGACGCCGGTCGGCGCGCGGTATTCGCCAAAGGTCGCGCGCAGGGCAAAGGCCCATTCGCCGGTGGTTACGCCGGCCTTGGCGCAGGCAATCGACGGCGGCATGATATTGGCGCCGCTTGCGGCGGCCGCTCGTAAATTCTCGAGGGACGTTGCGACAGCTTTGTCGTCGCGCGCGGCGCGCCAGGCCTTGAGTCGCCCCACCTGATCTGTTTCGGCTTCTTCGGCGACAGTGAGCACCGCCTCTGCGGCATCGGCGAGCGGCGAAGGCTCGGTTTCCACGAACCGGTTGACCCCAATGACGGTCTGCTCGCCGCGCTCGATCGCTTCCACCCGCCGTGAGTTCGATTCAACGAGCCGCTGCTTCATATAGCCCGCCTCGACCGCGGCCACGGTGCCGCCCATCGCCTCGATATGCGCGAGCTCTTCCCTGGCTGCCGCCTTCAGTTCGGCGACCTTGGCGGCGATCACCGGCGAACCGGCGAAGATGTCGTCATAGTCCAAGAGGTCGGTCTCGTAAGCCAGGATCTGCTGCATGCGCAGCGACCATTGCTGGTCCCAGGGCCGCGGCAGGCCGAGCGCCTCGTTCCAGGCCGGCAGTTGCACCGCGCGGGCGCGCGCATCCTTCGACAGCGTCACCGCCAGCATCTCGAGCAGGATGCGCGCGACATTGTTCTCCGGCTGCTGCTCGGTCAGCCCGAGCGAATTTACCTGCACGCCGTAGCGGAACAGGCGCTGCTTGGGGTCCTTCACGCCATAGCGCTCGCGCGTGATCTCGTCACAGTTCGGTGAAGGCGCGCATCTTGCAGACTTCGGTGATGAAGCGCAGGCCCGCATTGACGAAGAAGGAGATGCGCCCCACCACGTCGCCGAACTCTTCGTCCGCGCATTGACCTGACGCTTTCACCGCGTCGAGCACGCCGATCGCGGTGGCAAGGGCAAAGGCCAGCTCCTGTACCGGCGTCGCGCCGGCCTCCTGCAGGTGATAGGAGCAGACATTCATCGGATTCCATTTCGGCATTTCCTTGGTCGTGAACAGGATCACATCCTTGGTCAGCCGCATCGACGGCGCCGGTGGAAACACGTAAGTGCCGCGCGACAGATATTCTTTGATGATGTCGTTCTGTGTCGTGCCTTGCAGCTCTGCGCGCGGCGCGCCTTGCTCGTCGGCAAGCGCGACATAGAGCGCGAGCAGCCACGCCGCGGTGGCATTGATGGTCATCGACGTGTTCATCGCGCCGAGCGGGATGCCGTCGAACAAGGTGCGCATATCGCCGATATGGCAAATCGGCACGCCGACTTTGCCGACCTCGCCTTTGGCGAGCGGGTGATCGCTGTCATAGCCGGTCTGGGTCGGTAGATCGAAAGCGACCGACAGGCCGGTCTGCCCCTTGCTCAGATTTTTGCGGTAAAGCGCGTTCGACGCGGCGGCGGTTGAATGCCCCGCATAGGTGCGGAAAATCCACGGTTTATCGGGCACGGGCTGGCCGCGTCTTGATGTTGCACGCTCTCCGACGACAACACTGTGACGCGCTTTTTGTTGCAATGCAACAGAGAGATAGATGGGGCGTGTGTAAGGCGATTGGTGCGCCGGCCTGCAGCCGACCAGTGCGGCTATGCGGGTTTACGATGCAGCCACGGCGCGCGCTTGAGGCCTCGGCGCAAGCGCCCTGCGCGCAATCAGTCCCGCCACGGCCAACAGAGCCAAAAATCCGACCGGCGCCTTCACAAATGGAAAGATCAGCACCAAGAGTGAGGCGAAGCCGATCCCGGCCTCCTCGAGCAGCAGAAATCCGCGCCTGAGCCCGAGGCGAAACAGGAAGGCGAGCGGCACCGCCATTACCACGAGGTCATAGGTGTAGAGATAAGGCGTTGCCAGCAGCGCCGCCGTCGCAAGCGCGGCGGCCTTGATCTCGTCGGCAGCGCGGCTGCGCCAGAGCGCAGCGATCAGCGCGGCCGCGACCAGCGCGAGGACACCCTGCAGCGTCCAGGCCAAAGCCTCGCTGCCGCCGAGTGTGCGGGTGAGGCCGAACACTGTCTGCAGCTTGGCCCAGTCGGCAAAGCCGTCCGACAGAAAGGCCTGCGAGGTGTGACCGATATTGGCGAAGAAGGCCTGCCAGGCGGCGTTGCCGAAGAGGAGCCATGATGCAACCGCCATTGCGGCGGCAGCCGTCGCAGCCGTGAGAAAGACGCGCCAGCGTCCGCTCGCGATCAGTGCGATCGGAAACAGCAGGCCGAGATGCGGCTTGTAGGTTAGAAGCCCCAGCAGCACGCCGGCGGCAATGGGCCGCCGATCGAGCAAAAGAAGGGTGCCGCCGACGAGAGCGGCGCTCAAAAATCCGTTTTGACCGGCGATGAAATTTGCCAGCACGGCCGGAAAGGCAGCGGCCAGCAGATAGCCAATGCGTTCGCCGATGATGGCGCGAATCACGATCAGATAGGCGGGAAAGGTGCCAAAGGCCCAGACGATAAAGGCGGTCGTATAAGGCAGCAGCGACAGCGCCGCTGCAACAAACAAAAATGTCGGCGGATAATGCCAACCAAAATAGCCGTCGAAAGCATGACCGACCGCGCCGACCTCGACCGCTTTATGCACGGGCCAGTCATAGGCGGAGGCGGCCCGGCCGGCGAGCGCCAGATGACCGGCAGCCCAGACATTCACAAAATCGGTCGGCACGCCGCTGCCGTCGGCGGCGACAAACCATGAGCCTTGAATGAACGAAGCAACCAGATAGACCGCAGAGGCGAAGGCGAGGGCGAAGCCGAACCGCTCGACCGGCCGCGCCAGCTTGGGGCCGCCGCTTGGCCCGGGAGATGTCAAATCAAAAACCACCGCCGCCAAGCCTCGCTGGACGTTCAAGCGAAGCTAGGCTCGGCGAGCTTGAAAAACCCTTAAACCGCCCGTGCTGCGCGGCGCAGCACGGCTCACTTGCGTTTGATCAATCTGACGATCAGCAACAGGATCACTGCGCCGATAAACGCGTTGATGATGTCGCTGATGAAGTCGCCGCCGATCTCAATGCCGATTCGCGGCAGCAACCAGCCGGCGATGAAACCGCCGACAATGCCGACAACGATGTCGCCGATCAGGCCGAAGCCGCCGCCTTTGACCACCATCCCGGCCAGCCATCCGGCGATGGCACCTACAATCAGCCAAATAATGAAGCCCATGACCTCTCCCCCGTGTTGCCCCTTCGCTGTCCCGGCAAGGGCAAAACCAAACTGCAGCGCCCCTGAGCGCATGGGCGTGCGCTGCGTGAAGTCTACGGCCACAGGGCCGCGCTGTCAGTGGCGCGGACGCGCCATCCACCACCAAATCATTCTAACTTATTATTGCGCTGCAACATCAGCTGCGGCAGACTGCGCGAATGCGACTTGAAGCTGATCCCGCGGACCGCTTTTTCGCCTTGGTGCAGGTCCGCTGCGGCGGGCGAAGGAAGTTGGCAAAAGATCGTGCGCAGACAAAAGCAAAAGCCCGCGGCAGGGTGCCAGCATCCGGCGCTGTCCGGCCGCTGTAGCCGGAAGTCGGGGCGTTCGCGGCGCCTCATCTGGAGCATCTGGAGCGTGTCATGGCCGTAGCGCAAATGAAACCATCCGCCGCGCCGCAAAAGGATCTCTACGGAATCGGCGAGGTTCCGCCGCTCGGCCATGTTCCGCAGAAGATGTACGCTTGGGCCATTCGCAAGGAGCGGCATGGGCCGCCGGAACAGGCGATGCAGTTGGAGGTGGTGCCGACCTGGCCGATCGCCGAGGATGAAGTGCTGGTCTATGTCATGGCCGGGGGTGTCAATTACAACGGCGTCTGGGCCGGGCTCGGCGTCCCGGTTTCACCGCTGGATGGGCACAAGCATCCGTTCCACATTGCCGGCTCCGATGCCTCCGGCATCGTTTGGGCGGTTGGCTCAAAGGTGCATCGCTGGAAGGTCGGGGACGAGGTCATCGTCCATTGCAATCAGGACGACGGTGATGACGAGGAGTGCAATGGCGGCGATCCGCTACTGTCGCCGTCGCAGCGCATCTGGGGCTACGAGACGCCGGACGGCTCTTTCGCGCAATTCTGCCGGGTGCAATCGCGCCAACTGATGCCGAAACCCGCGCATCTCACCTGGGAAGAATCGGCCTGCTACACGCTCACGCTCGCGACCGCCTATCGCATGCTGTTCGGACATGCGCCGCACACGCTCAAGCCCGGCGACAATGTGCTGGTCTGGGGCGCCTCGGGCGGGCTCGGCGTGTTCGGCGTGCAGCTTGTCGCGGCATCCGGCGCCAATGCCATCGGCATCGTGTCGGACCAGGCGAAGGTGCCCTACGTAATGGAACTCGGAGCCAAAGGCGTCATCAACCGCAGCGATTTCAAATGCTGGGGTCAGATGCCGAAGGTCGGTACAGGCGAATATGACGCCTGGGTGAAGGAGGCGCGCCGCTTCGGCAAAGCGATCTGGGACATTACGGGCAAGCGCGACGTCGACATTGTGTTCGAACATCCCGGCGAGGCGACGTTCCCGGTCTCCTGCCTCGTCGTCAAACGCGGCGGCATGGTTGTATTCTGTGCCGGCACCACGGGCTACAACATCACCTTCGACGCGCGCTATGTCTGGATGCGGCAGAAGCGGATCCAAGGCTCGCATTTCGCGCACCTCAAACAAGCGAGCGCTGCCAATCAGTTCGTCATCGATCGCCGCGTCGATCCCTGCATGAGCGACGTGTTCCCATGGGACAAAATCCCCTATGCCCACGAATTGATGCGCACCAATCGGCACAAGCCCGGCAACATGGCGGTGCTGGTCAATACGCCGCGTCCGGGCCTGCGCAATTTTGAGGACGTGGTCGAAGCCGCCAGCTGAGCCACAAGAGCGAGCTGCAGCACCCTCTTACCGCCGCAAAAGCGATGCGCTCTTGCCGCTGATCAGCTAGTCCCATCGGGACCCCGCAGCGCACCAGCGGGCCGCGTCGTTGCTATGCGTCGCTGACGCGGTCGAGCAACCCGCGCCGTCGCTCGCGCTCCCGCGCTATGGCGGCGTTGAGTTCGCCGCCATAGATGAAAATCCAGGCGGTGAAATAGAGAAACACCAGGGCCGTCATGGCCGAGGCGAGGCCGGCGTAATAGCGTACATAGGTATAAGAAAAATCCGACAGATAGCGGCCGAAGACCACGCCGCAAGCCAGCCAGAGCAGCAGGGTCGCAAAAATTCCCGGCCAGACATCTTCGATCTGCCGGCGCCCGGCCGGCAGCCACATGTGCAAGATCATCAGCGCGATAGTGAGAACAAAAACCGCCACGCTGAAGCGGCCGATATCGTAGTGGCGTTCGAGCGGCGCGAGCCACGGCGCGTAAGCGAGCCCGGCACGGAACACCAGCGGACCCAGCACAACGAGAAAGGCGAGCGCCAGCAGGCCGAGCGCGCTCACCAGCACATAACCGATCGATTCCAGCCGTAAGACCCACCACGGACGTTTTTCATTGAGACCATAGGCGCGGTTCAGGCCGATACGCAGGCTCTCGACGCCGCTCGAGGAGAAATAAATCGCGAATACCGCGCCGACAGTGAGAATGTCGCCGCGCGCGGTGGTCAGGACGCTATGGATTTCACCGGCGATGCCGCCCGACACTTCATGCGGCCAAGCCGCGATGATCAGCTGCGCTACCTCGTCGGCGAGGTTTTTTGACCCGATGAAGCCGGCAATTGCCGTCACCAGAATCAAAAACGGGAACATCGACATCAGGATCGAGAGCGCAATGTGGCTTGCGATCGCCCAGCCGTCGTCGGCATTGAAGCGATAAAAGGCATCCATCGCGATGCGGTAGCACAGTCGGGCGGTGTTCAACGGGGCACGATCTCCGCGGTGGACGCGGCTTTATTCATAGCAGGAAACGGGTCGGCGTTGCGCGCCGGCCCTGGCCATTTCTCGGCGCAAAAGCAGACAAGGGGCATCGCTACAGCTCTGGCTTGCTATCGGGACACGTTTCGGCAAATCGCCGACGGAGTGGGGGACATCGCTTCGATTTCAACGCTTATCAGGCCCGGGTCGACGGCGCCGCCAAAAGCCGCATGGAAGCTCGACGACGTTCGATTGCGAGCCGTGCCGCCGCGTGAACGGGCCCATCTCCCGGACGATGGTGTTAGTCGCCGGCTCGGTCTGCGCCGCCATCTGCAGTCCGGGCCAGACCTCGCGGCGGAATTAATGAAACAGTAACCACGGCCCGGCTGCTTCATCTCGCGCGCCGGTTGCCCGCGGGCCCGCCTACAGAAAGGGCGAAAGGGGGACGCGCAAAATGACCTCTTCATGCTGAAAGCACAGGTGAACCTTGGTTTCGCAAGGGTATTGATCGGGTTAAAGCCATGCCTGCCGAGGCCTTGATGCGGTGAAGAAGTTGTCAAGGCGACATACGTATTCTCCCTTAGATTGTGGCTGCTACCGGAGCCTGCGGCAATGCCGCCCTCAGCTGTTTGTGCCAGCGCCCAAAGAAACGATGCGGTTTTCGTCGAGCGCCGGCGAGGCGCGGGCATCATTGTCAGCGTTCCGGGCTCCTATATGCTCGCCGACCATCGCAATGCGCGCGGCGAGCGTCGCGTCTTTGCCTGCCGCGCCGTCAATGTATCGCCGCACGCGATTGCGTTCGCTGCGCCGGTGCGCGGGCGCTTGGGCGAACGTGCCTTTGCCACGGTCGATCAGCTCGGAAAATTCAAAGGCAAGGTGATCCGTCTGCTCGAGGGCGGCTTTGTCATGAGCATCGTCGCCAGCGACGGAGAGCGCGAGAAGCTTGCCGCACGCATCGATTGGCTCGAGCAATTCAAGAACTTTGACGTCATGGATCAGCGCTCCGACTGCCGGTTTGTGCCTAGCAATCCGTATTCCCGCCTCGTCTTTGCAGACGCCACATCGGAAGATTGTTTCGTCCTCGATCTGTCGGCCTCCGGCGCCGCAGTCGCGGCGGAGACCATTCCGAAGGTCGGCACGGTCCTGGCGCTTGCAACGGTCGTCGGACGTGTGGTGCGCCATTTCGACGGCGGCTTCGCCATCCGCTTCATTGAGCGGCAGGATTTGCGCCGCCTCGAGGCGCGGGTGAGTCCGGAGGCGGTGCGCAGCTTTGTGACCGAATAGCTAAGAACGGTCCGGTTTTTCCGCGCGCGATCGTTTCCAGTCAAAATCAACCGGCGCGCGGAAGTCCACGGGCGCATGCTTTGGCCGATTCTTCAGCGGAATGTTTCGCGCGCAGCGGGAAGACCGCGCGGCCTTTGGTCGACGAAACGCAACGGGACAAAACCGACGTGAACGAACTTAAGGACAACGCGGTCTTGTCAACTTGACGCCGGGCGGTTTCGCGAGGAATTCGATGGCGGGACACCGATAGCAGTACTATGCTGTGTCCCGCATATTGGTCTTATCACAGGGGTGAAACATGCCCTACCACCTGGAAGGCCGTTTACTGGAAGTCTGTGACTGCCGCGTATTGTGCCCATGTTGGATTGGTGAAGACCCGGACAATGGCACCTGCGACACAATTGTCGCGTACCATTTCGACAAGGGGACCATCGACGGGATCGATGTGACGAACCGCACGATCGCAATCGTCGCCCACCTGCCCGGAAATATTCTCAAGGGCAATTGGCGCGTTGCGGTTTATGTCGACGACAGGGCGTCGGACGAGCAACTGGCCGCCCTGCTCAAAGTCTACACCGGAAAAGCCGGCGGGCCGATTGCCGAAATCGCCAAGCTGGTCGGCGAGGTGGTGGCGGTCGAGCGGCTCCCGATTACCTTCAATGTCGACAAGGGCCGCGGCACGATCAAGATCGGTGAGAACCAATACGCGGAGCTTGAGCCGTATCAGGGCGCGACCGGCTCCAATACGACGCTCACCGATACGATCTTTTCCACTGTTCCCGGCGCTCCGGTCTTTGTCGGAAAATCGCCGCGCTACATATCGAAGCAGCCGGCGCTCGGAATCGATCTCGACCTCAGCGGTCACAACGCGCTGCAAAGCACATTCGTCTTCGACGCGTGAAACTGCGACTTGATCCGCAATGGTGCCTTTGTTGCGTGTATTCCATGTGCGCGACGCACGGCTGCCGGTGATCGGCGCCCTCGTCGCATTGGCGTGGCTGACGCTCGCGATCTGGGGACAAAGCCCTTACGGACGCTATCTCGATCACGGCCAGTGGCTGCAGTCAGGGTTTGTCGGCGGATTTGTCGGCACCATCTGCCGTGCCGTGCCGGCGGGCACGGCGCTTTTTGCGGGGCTAGTCTACGTCGCGGCGTGGCTGCTCATGACGGTGGCGATGATGCTACCCACCACAATGCCGCTGCTTGCGATCTTTGCCCGCATGACCGCGGACAGAGACGATCGCGGCCTGCTGCTGACTTTGGTCGTTGCGGGCTACCTATCGATCTGGACCGCTTTTGGCCTGATCGCTCACCTGGCCGATATGAGCCTGCACGCGGCCGTGGCGACCAATGTGTTTCTCAGCGTCAACAGCTGGATCGTCGGTGTGATCGTGTTGGCGCTGGCCGGAGCGTTCCAGTTCAGCAAGCTCAAATATCGCTGTCTCGACAAATGCCGGACGCCGTTCAGCTTCATCAATGAGCATTGGCGAGGCCAAGCGGTACGCCGGCAATCGTTTTTGCTCGGCCTGCACCATGGCTTGTTTTGCGTCGGCTGCTGCTGGGCAATTATGCTCCTGATGTTCCTCGTCGGCACGGGCAGCGTTGGATGGATGCTGATGATTGGCGCTGTGATGGCGCTGGAGAAGAATGCGCGGTGGGGGCGGCGACTGAGCGCCTCGCTCGGCGTCGTTCTATTGCTCGCGTCAACTTCGATAGTTGCGCTGAATCTTTGAGAGAGCGGGCACTCCTTGGCGGCGGCCTCCTCGATGTCGGCTATGCGGCTTGAACGTCGTCGAGGAAGCGGCGCACTTCGTTGTGCAGATTCTCGGCTTCGGTGGCAAGCGCGGCGGCAAGCGCTTTGACGTCCGCCGCAGTGCTGCGGGCGCCGGAAGAGGCGCCGGCGACGCGGCTCATGGCCTCGGAGCCGCTGCGGGCCTCGTTCGAGGCGCGGTTGACGCCTTCGGCGATCGCGGCGACGGCATTGTTCTGTTCCTCGACGGTCGCGGCGACCACCGCGGCAATCTCCGACATGTCGTCGATGATCGACGAGACCTGCTCGATCGCTTGCGCGGCGTCGGCGGTCGCCGACTGAATCGAGCCGATTTGCGCGGCGATGTCCTCGGTCGCGCGCGCGGTCTGCGCCGCGAGCGATTTCACCTCGGAGGCGACCACGGCGAAGCCGCGGCCGGCTTCGCCGGCGCGCGCCGCTTCGATCGTGGCGTTGAGCGCCAACAGATTGGTCTGGCCGGCGATCGCCTGAATGAGCCCGATGACCTCGCCGATGCGGTTGGCGGCGTTGCCGAGCTCGGACATGGTAGTGACGGTCCGCTTGGATTCGGCGACCGCGCGGCTCGCCACCCCGGTCGACTTGGTCGCATGCCCGGCGATTGCGCTGATTGAGACCGCAAGCTCCTCGATCGAGCTCGCCACTGTCGCGACATTGACGGAAGCGGCGCCGACCGCGCTCTCGGCGGCGCGTGCCTGGGCCGAAACCGCGTCGGCGGCGTTGTTCAAGCCGCTCGAGGCGCTTTCGAGGCGGCCCGAGGTCTGGTGCAGGCGGCCGAGCGCCTGTTCGACCGATTCACGGAAGCGACTGATCGAGGCCGCGATTGCCTCGGCACGCTGCTCGCGCGCCGCATTGGTTTCTTGCTGCACCGCTGCAAGACGCTCGCGCTCGATCATATTGTCGCGGAACACGACTACGGTGCGCGTCATCGCGCCGATCTCGTCGTGCGAATCGATTGCCGGAAGCTGGGCCGAGGTGTCGCCGGCGGCGAGCCGCATCATCGCACCGGCGAGCTTCTCCAGCGGATTCGTAATCGAGCGGCCGATGCGCCAGCTGACGCCGAGCGCGATCAGCACTAAGGCGATGTCGACCCAGACGATGAATTGCCGGGTGCGGCTGCGCGACCTCGCCAGCTCCGTGGTGGCGGCCGAGGCGTCGCCCCGCGCCGAGGCGATAATCGTGTCGGCCTCCGGCAGCACATTCTCGGTGTCGTGACCGATGAGCGCGACCAGCGGCGCGATATTGTCCGTGCTCGCCACCCATTGCGCGAAGCTGTAGCTGTACGCCTGAACCTGCTTGTTGAGCTTTTCCTTCATGGACGGCGCGCCGTCGACCGAATCGAACAGCTGGTTGAAGTGCTTGATCTCGTCGAGGTAGGCGCGTTCGGCGGCGTTGCTCCTTGTGAGCCGATACTCGATCTCGTAGCGCCGCATGGTGAGCAACGAAGCCAGGAGCGTCGCGCGATCGACCTCCCCGACCCAGGACAGATCGTCGTGGATGATCCTCTCGATGGCATCGCTCGCCGCGATCAGCTTGGCGGTTACGCCCTCGCCATCGGTGAAGCCGAGCGATTTTTGCTCGTTCACCAGGCTTGAGAAACTCGCCTTGAGATCGCGCACGGTGATGCGCAGCGGCGTGACCGTATCCTGCTGCGAAGACGGCAGCATCTGCTCGATTCGCTCGAGCGCGTGGATGGCGATCTCCTGGCCGTCCTCGAAGTCCTTCACTTCGGCATCTGACGGATGCGCCACGAATTCGATGGTCGCGGCACGCATCATCAGAAGCCCGGTCTTGAGATCCCGGCTGGCATTGGAGACGACCGAGCTGCGGCTGACGCTGTCGAAGGCGCGGCCGACCTCGGCATCGCCGGAGACGAAGGCGATGGCGTTGGCGACAAAGCCGATTACCGGAATGACGCCCAGCACAATGATGCGGACACGCACCGATAATCTGGAAAATAGTCGCGCGAAAGACATCGTGGCCCCGATGAACAAGAAGCGCGATAGCCAGTGCCGCGGCAGGCTTGCGGTCACCGGCGCCAGCACACCGTAAAATAGTTAAGATTTGGCAAGAACACGCAGCAATATATGCTCGCCGCCTCCGAGCGGAGGCTTGCAACGGACCCCCCAGCCTTAAGGGTCGAGCAGGCTGTTAGGCTTGCGCCAAGTCTCCGGCGTGCGCGGAATTTTCGCGATGCGGCTTTGCGTTAAACGGGGACTGGACGTTCATTTGGGTGGCCGTTCGCGTCAGCCGCCAATGGCGGAACGACCAAAGCCATCCGGTTGATTGCTTTTGTGCGCCGCACGCGTAAGGTTTGCAGCCCGGGCCGAGGCCGTCTTTGCAGCTCATCGGAGCCAGTCATGCCGCTTGCCGCCTCCCAGATGTCCGCAGGCCACGACATCGTTGCCACCCTCGGCGATGCCGTATCGGCTGTTGAATCGCTGTTTGGCGATGCCCGCCGCGCCGTCGGCGAACGAGTCGCTCTCGAAGGGCGCGTGATTTCGCGCGCCTTTGACCGTGAGCAGCGCGCCACCCATGGGCTGGCTTGGCTTGCAACTTACGTCGAGGCGTTGCGCCAGCTTACGGCCTACGCGCGGCGGCTGGCGGACATGGGCGCCTTTGGAGAGGACGAGGAGCTCCTCTTGCGCATCGGCGCCGGCGAATACCTGGCGCAAATTGTCGGCGGCATCCCGATGAGCCAAGGTGAGATCGTGCGGTTGTCCGATCTCGGGCTCCCCGCCGCTGCGGTCGCGGCGCGCATCACGCCTGCCGTCGAACATTTGATCGCGACCGGCAATACGGCGGCGCGGCGCGCGCGCCTGGTCGAGCTGATGCGCGAGCATCGCGATGCCACGGTCGGCGCCTGTGCCCTCGACGACACGCTCGATTCGATCCGCGACGAGATGCGCAAATTCGCCGAGGATCAGGTCGTGCCTTATGCGCAGACGTGGCACCTGAAGAACCAGTACATCCCGCTCGAAGTCATTGCACAAATGTCCGAGCTCGGCGTCTTCAGCCTCACCATCCCCGAGGATTACGGCGGCATGGGGCTTGGCAAGGAATCGATGTGCGTCGTGTCGGAAGAGCTGTCGCGCGGCTATATCGGGGTCGGCTCGCTTGGCACGCGCTCGGAAATCGCCGCCGAACTGATTTTGAGCTCCGGCACCGAGGATCAGAAGCGCAAATGGCTGCCGAAGATCGCCTCGGGCGAAGTGCTGCCGACCGCGGTGTTCACCGAGCCGAATACCGGTTCCGATCTCGCTTCGCTCAAGACGCGCGCAGTCCGTCAGGGCGACGTATACAGGGTCTATGGCAACAAAACCTGGATCACGCATCCGGTGCGTGCCGATCTGATGACGCTGCTCGTGCGCACCAATCCGGCGGAGACCGGCTATCGCGGGCTGTCCATGCTGCTTGCGGAAAAGCCGCGCGGCGATGATGCCAATCCGTTTCCGGTCAACGGCATGTCCGGCACCGAGATCGAAGTCTTGGGCTATCGCGGCATGAAGGAATACGAGATCGCGTTCGACGGTTTTGTCGTCAAGGCGGAAAATCTGCTCGGCGGCATCGAGGGCCTGGGCTTCAAGCAGCTGATGGCGACGTTCGAGGCGGCGCGCATCCAGACCGCGGCGCGCGCCATCGGTGTCGCGCAAGCCGCCATGGAACAGGCGCTCGCCTATGCGACGGCGCGCCTCCAGTTCGGCGAGCCGATCGCCAATTTCCCGCGTGTGTCGGACAAGATCGCGATGATGGCGGCCGAGATCATGATCGCGCGGCAGCTGACCTATTACGCGGCGCGGCAGAAGGATTCCGGCCGGCGCTGCGATCTCGAGGCCGGCATGGCAAAGCTCTTGGCGGCACGTGTCGCCTGGGCGGCCG
Source organism: Hyphomicrobiaceae bacterium (assembly GCA_021324465.1). Classification (GTDB taxonomy): domain Bacteria; phylum Pseudomonadota; class Alphaproteobacteria; order Rhizobiales; family Xanthobacteraceae; genus BOG-931. The sequence continues at coordinate 19,295 of JAJPJB010000071.1, read as the reverse complement.
CGGACAACGCCGTGCAGGTGCATGGCGGCAACGGCTTTGCCGTCGAATTTCCGGTCTCACGCATTCTGTGCGATGCGCGCATCCTCAATATCTTTGAAGGCGCCGCCGAGATTCAGGCGCAGGTGATCGCGCGGCGATTGCTGGACGGGTCGAATTAAAAATTTACCGCATGCGCTCTTGTATTCTTTTTCGCTCCGCCGCCGGCGGCTTCTTGAGCAACAGGCCGACATTGCCGCAAAGGATGCGCTCGCCGTCAGGGCCAAGTGCGCGAATCTCTTGCACGTAGTCGCGCACCGCTTCGCGCTTCCTGATCTCCTGCGGATAATCGGTGGCGAACACCATGCGCGAGGCTGGAATCTCGCATAGGCCGGCTTTGACCGCGCCGATGCCGCCGGCGAAGCCCGCAGTGTCGAACACCAGATTGTTCTGAATGTAATAGTCGAAATCCTTCTCGGCCTTGGCGCCGTGGTAGGGATTGCCCGCGGTGCCCCAAAACACCTTGTCCTGATAGCTCCTGATGCGGGCGAGCATCGCGGCGATGCCGCCAGCGAGATGCGCCATATGCACCGTGAGCTGCGGATGGCGATCGAACAGGCCGGAACAGACCAGCCGGATCGCCGCCATGATGAGCGAAAACTCGCGGCCGACAGCGCGCGCGGTGTCATAGGCGTCGAACTGCTGCGCCTGATTGAGCTTTAGCGCCGGATGCACGAACACGAACATGTCGAGTTTGCACACTTCGGTCCAGAATGGCTCGAGCGCCGGGTCGTCGATCCATTTGCCGTCAAACTCCGAGCAGATCGTCACGCCCTGAAAACCGAGCGCGTGACGGCAGCGCGCGAGTTCCTTGAAGGCGGCGGCGCCGCCGAGCGGATGCGCGTGAGCGGCGCCGATGAAGCGGCCCGGATAGTCGCGCTCGGCCTTGCTCGCTTTGTCGTTGACCAGTCGGGAGGTCTCGAGGTCGGCGCACATGCCGGCCGCGCTGGTGAGCCAGGCGGCGTCGATGCCGGCCTCATCCATCATGCGCACATGTTCGTCGAGATCATAGAGCAGCGAATGGACCGTATAGCTCGGCGCGCCCAGCGCATCATAGTGGAGAATCAGCCGATCACCGGGGTCCTGTTTGATCAGTTCACGCGGGGTGAAATGGTGCTGGAAATCGATGATCATTGCCGGCGGTCCCTCCAAGCTGCGGCGCTGTCTTAGCGCATGTGGCTCTGCTGGTCATTTCCGGATTGGCGCGCAGACGCAGGTCGCGCAATCCATCCCCTCTGCCTGGCCAATCGCGGATTGCGGGCTCCTGGCAAAGCCTGTCATCGGCTCCCACGCTTGGCGCCGACCCCTCTGGCTCGGCCCGGCAATGACACCGGGCGGGTTTCGCTCGCGCCCGACCCGGGCTACATATGATGGATGTCTGGCTTCATGTCCCATGTCGCGGTGCCGATCGCTGTCGGCGCAGTGGCACTCGTTCTGCTGCTCGGCCTCATCAACACGATGATGGGCGGACCGGGCAATACGTCGCAGAAGCTGATGCGGCTGCGGGTCTTGCTGCAGGCCATCGCGATCGGGGTGATCATGCTTGCGCTCTGGATCATGGGAAAGTGAGGCGCGATGGTCGTGCTCAACAAGATCTATACGCGCACCGGCGACGACGGTACCACCGCGCTGGGCACCGGCGAGCGGCGCAAGAAGTATGACCTGCGCATCGCGGCCTATGGCACCGTCGATGAGACCAATGCCGCAATCGGTTTGGCCCGGCTGCACACGCGGCATGATGCCGAGCTCGATGCCGCGCTGGCGCGCATCCAGAACGATCTGTTCGACGTCGGCGCCGATCTGTGCACGCCGGGGCAGGGTAAAGGGCCGGATGGCGCGCGCCTCACCGTCACGGCGGCACAGGTCGCCTGGCTCGAGAGCGAGATCGATCGCTTCAATGCGGCGCTGGAGCCGCTGCGTTCATTCGTGCTGCCGGGCGGCACTGCGGCTGCGGCCCATCTGCATCTGGCGCGCACCATTTGCCGACGGGCCGAACGCCTGATCGCGGAACTTGGCAATGCGGCGAACGAGCCAGTGACCCCCGAGCTTCTGAAATACGTCAACCGGTTGTCCGATTTCCTTTTTGTCGCAAGCCGTTATGTCAACGAAAAAGGCACCGGCGATGTGACCTGGAAGCCGGGCCAGAATCGCTGAAATATCGAGTTCGAGCATGGCCTTATCGCGGCACTGGCTGTTATTTTTGGCCGATCATGCTCGTTGACCGGAACCGCCGCCGCCGGTAGGTTCCCCGCACCGCAGCATTGCAAAAGTTCCAAACAATAGCCGCGCGGCTCAAGAACAACAGCGTGAACGGCTGATCATGAAAATCCTCGTGCCCGTGAAGCGGGCGATCGACAAGGACGTGAAAATCCGGGTCAAAGCGGACGGCTCCGGTGTCGAACTCGGCAACGTCAAAATGTCGATGAATCCATTCGACGAGATTGCCGTCGAGGAGGCCATTCGCCTGAAGGAAGCCGGCAAGGCGACCGAAATCATTGCAGCCTCGATCGGGCCGCAGCAGGCGACCGAGACCATCCGCACCGCGCTCGCGATGGGCGCCGACCGCGGCATCCTGGTCAAGACCGAGGGCGGCGCCGTCGAGCCGCTCGCGGTGGCAAAGATCCTCAAGGCGATCGTGCAGGCCGAACAGCCCGGCCTGGTCATCATGGGCAAGCAGGCGATCGACGATGATTGCAACCAGACCGGCCAGATGCTGGCGGCGCTGCTGGACTGGCCGCAAGGCACCTTCGCCTCGAAGGTGGTGCTCGAGGGCGACGCGGCGCTGGTCACGCGCGAAGTCGATGGCGGTCTGCAGACCGTGAAGCTCAAATTGCCGGCGATCGTCACCACCGATCTGCGCCTGAACGAGCCGCGCTATGCCTCGCTGCCCAACATCATGAAAGCGAAGAAGAAGCCGATCGATGAAAGGACGGCGGCCGATTACGGCGTCGACAGCAAGCCGCGGCTTGAAGTGGTCAAGACCGTCGAGCCGCCGGTGCGCAAAGCCGGCGTTAAGGTGAAAAGCGTTGCCGAGCTGGTCGCGCAGCTCAAGAGCGTGGGGGCGATCTGATGCCGGCGCTGCTTGTTGCCGAGCACGACAATACCGTGCTCAAGGACGCGACCAACAAGGCGCTGACGGCCGCCAAAGCGCTCGGTGCCGAGGTGCACGTCTTGGTCGCCGGTTACAATTGCAAGGCCGTTGCCGAGACTGCGGCCAAGCTCGATGGCGTGAACAAGGTGCTGCTCGCCGATGCCGCCGCTTATGAGCACATGCTGGCCGAGCCCACCGCCGCCTTGGTCGTGGCGCTCGCCGGCCCCTATGAGACCATCGTGGCGCCGGCGACAACGACCGGGAAGAACATCATGCCGCGGGTCGCCGCGCTGCTCGATGTGATGCAGATCTCCGACATCACCAGAGTCGTAGCGCCGGACACGTTCGAGCGGCCGGTCTATGCCGGCAACGCCATTCAGACCGTGCGCTCGCAGGAGAAGAAGCGCGTCATTACGGTGCGTACTGCCGCTTTCCAGGCGACCGGGGAGGGGGGCTCGCCGGCGGCGGTCGAGAGCGTCGCCGCCGCGCCCGATCCGGGCCTGTCCGGCTTTGTCGGCGAAGAATTGTCGAAATCCGAACGGCCCGAACTGACCTCGGCCAAGATCATCATTTCCGGCGGCCGGGCGATGCAGAACCGCGAGAATTTCACCAAATATATCGAGCCGGTGGCGGACAAGCTTGGCGCCGCGATCGGTGCGTCGCGCGCCGCAGTCGATGCCGGCTACGCGCCGAATGACTGGCAGGTCGGGCAGACCGGAAAGGTTGTCGCACCCGATCTCTATATCGCGGTCGGCATTTCCGGTGCCATTCAGCATCTCGCCGGCATGAAGGATTCGAAAGTGATTGTCGCAATCAACAAGGATGAGGAAGCCCCCATCTTCCAGGTTGCTGACTATGGATTGGTGGCCGATCTCTATCAGGCGCTGCCGGAGCTTGCGGCCGAGCTCGATAAGGCAAAGCACTGAACTGGCGCGTCGGTCGGGATCGTCGTAGAAGGTGATGCGAGATGGCCGAGGTCAAGGAACGGTCCAAAGAACGGCCAATGGCGCGGAGCGAACAGCCGCGCGGCCTCAAGGCGGGTAGCATGGCGGATTCCATTCGCAAGGTCGGCGTGGTCGGCGCGGGCCAGATGGGCAACGGTATCGCGCATGTCTGCGCCCTGTCCGGCTTCGAAGTCCTGCTCAACGATATTGCCGCCGACCGTATCGCCGCCGGGCTCGCCACCATCAACGGCAATCTGGCGCGCCAGGTCAGCCGTCAGCGCATCAGCGAAGAGCAGCGGCAGGCGGCGATCAAGCGCATCACGCCCGCCAAGTCGCTCGACGAACTCGCCGACTGCGACCTCGTGATCGAGGCCGCGACCGAGCAGGAGGACACCAAGCGCAAGATCTTCTCGGCGCTCTGCCCTTCGCTCAAGCCCGAGACGATCATCGGCACCAATACGTCGTCGATCTCGATCACCCGGCTCGCCGCCGCCACCGATCGGCCGGAGCGCTTCATCGGCATCCATTTCATGAATCCGGTGCCGTTGATGGAGCTGGTCGAGGTGATACGCGGCATCGCCACCGACGACGCGACCTTCGAGGCGACAAAACATTTTATCGGCAAGCTCGGCAAGCAGATCGCGGTCGCCGAAGATTTCCCGGCCTTCATCGTCAACCGCATTCTGTTGCCGATGATCAACGAGGCGATCTACACGCTCTATGAGGGCGTCGGCAATGTGGAAGCGATCGATGCGGCGATGCGGCTCGGCGCGCATCACCCGATGGGGCCGCTCGAGCTCGCCGACTTCATCGGGCTCGATACGTGCCTCTCGGTGATGCAGGTGCTGCACGAGGGCCTCGCCGATTCCAAATATCGGCCGTGTCCGCTGCTGGTGAAATATGTCGAAGCCGGCTGGCTCGGCCGCAAGACGCAGCGCGGCTTCTACGATTATCGCGGCGAGAAGCCGGTGCCGACGCGGTAACAGACGACAGCGCCTTCCTTCATCTGTCGTGCGTGTTTTAAGGGCCCCAATGCCCGCCGGTCAGCTTGAAATTGAGTCCGGCCTTCACAGTGTGAACGGTGGTCTTCTCGTTGAGCGAGAACGGCACGCCGCCGGAGACGCCGCTTGCGATATTGGCACTGCCGAGATCGATGAACAGATATTCGGTCTTGAACGACAGCCATTGATTGACCGCGTATTCCAGACCGCCGCCGGCGGTCCAGCCGTTCTGGTCGCGGCCCACCGACGAGCTGATGGCCAAACCGAGCGCGGCGGCGCTGGCGGTGCTTGTCGTGTGGCCGTAAACCCAGCCGCCAGTGGCGTAGAGCAGCGCACTCGGCGTGACCAAATAGCCGACGCGGCCGCGTACTGTGCCGAACCAGTCGAGCTTGGTGCCGATATTTCCGGAAGCGGTCGGCGACGTGGTCGTGGTGGTCGCCATGCCCTGGATGTCGGCGCCGTCAAAGTCGGCTTCGACGCCGGCGACCCAAGCCGGAGCGAACTGCCAATTGTAGCCAGCCTGGGCGCCGCCAAAGCCGCCGCTTGAGTTGAGGGTGGAGGTGCCTGAGACGGGGCCCAGTCCGAGAGCCGGAATAGCGCCAACCGAGAACGGATATTGGTAGCGGTCGCCGCCGAAGCCGCCATTGACGCCGAAATAGAAGCCTGTCCAATTGGAAACGGGCAGCGCTGGCGGCGGGGGCGCGTAGGGCCGCATGCCGAGATCGGCCGCGTGAACAGCGCTGGTCGTTAGCGCCATGACAGCGATTGTCGTTAACAAACTAAGACCGCGTTTCACACAAGGACTGAGTTTCACTTTGCGCTTCATGGCCGGTTCCCCTCCCCAAATGGAAATTGCCGGCGCAACGAACGCATGGGAGCCGATAAGGAGGTCTTAAATCCGTTTCCGGCGGATCAATTTGTCAGAACGTGTTGCGGCTATGCCACACGTCAATTCCGTGATTGCGTCAAAAAATCATGCCGCGTTAAGCATGGCGCGGACGAATTGTTGTCGGGCCGCTAATCGGGAGTCGCTATCAGGAGTCGGTAATCAGAGAGCAAAGAGCGCCCTCCGATCACCGATCACTGGCTCCTGTTTCTTGGCTTAGGCCGCCGCCTGCATTTGCGGCGCGGTCTCGCTCCAGCATGGCAGTGATGAGACCCGCTCGAACCAGCCGCGCACATTGGCATAGGAGGCGACCGGCATTCCGGCGCCTTGTGCATGGAACAGCGGCGCCGCAACGGTGAAGTCGGCGATGGTCAGCGTGTCGTTGACCAAGTATTTGTGCTTGCCCAAATGTGCGTCGAGCATTTTGGCTTCTTTGTTGAAGCATTCGATCGCCTTGGCAACAGCGGTCTGATCCGGCGCGCCGAGATTGACGAATTTCTTCACCAGGTTCTCGAAAGTCAGGGGCCCGCAGGCTTGCGCGCCCCAATGCGCGAGTACCCAAGCTTGCCAGCGCGTGATATCGGCGCGGCTGCGCGCATCATCCGGCCACAGGGGCGTTGGCTGCTTGCTCGCGATATATTGCATGATCGCGCAGGACTCCCAGAGCGTGAAGTCGCCGTCGACCAAGGTCGGCGTGCGCCCCGTGGGATTGAGCGCCAGATAATCCGGCGCAAATTGCGCGCCTTTGGTCAGATCGATGAGCTGGTAATCCAGCGGAATTTTCAGATGGGCGGCCAGTGCGCGCACCTTCCAAGTGTTCGGCGAGGCAGTAAAGCCGTAGAGCTTCATGATCGACTCCTTGAGTTGACGGACAAGGCTACAGACGACGGACGACAGAGAAAGCCACGCTGGTAGTCAGCGGTCGGTTGCTCTCCATCGTCCGCTCTCCGATCTCAGTTCGCCGGCGTGATCCAGCCGACGCCGGCGCCGCCGGGTTCCATCAGGATGACGATGCGGCCGACGCCGGGCACGTCGAAGGCGGGCTTCATCACGCGCGCACCGGCAGCGACAGCTTTTTTCACCCGCGCGTCGATGTCGTCGACGGCGAGATAGGGCATCCAGCCATCCGGCACGCCCTGATAATCCGGCCCGCTGATATCGAAAATGCCAGCGACCGGCTGGTCGCCCATTTTCGCGAGCCAATAGGTGCCGCCGTCCGGCATCGGCATGCCATCGTAGGTCCAGCCGATAGTCTCGGCGTAAAACTTCTTGGCGGCGGCGACATCGCGCGCCATGAGCTCGTTCCAGTGAAACGTGCCGTGCGAGTTGGGCATGAAATAACTCCTGCCTCGGTAGCCCGGAGAAGCGCAGCGCCGTCCGGGAACAGTCTGCAAGCTTGAGAGGGCGACACCGGGGCGTCGCTGCGCTCAGCCGGCCTTGTTTCAGAAGTCCCGCAGTGTCGCGAAACATTGTGTCGTTTACGCGAACATCTTCTCCAGCTTGTCGAGCGCGCCGTTCCAGCCATGCCGGTGCCGATCGCGCGCTGTTTCATCGAAGAATTGCGCATGCGTTAGCGTCAGCAAAGTACCGTCGCCGTCGGCCTTGAATTCCACGGTTACGAGTGATTCCCGTTCCGGCGTCGAGTGCCAGGCCCAGGTGTAGACCAGCCGCTCATTGCGGATGATTTCGCGCAACACGCCGCCGACCTCGTGCCTTTCGCCATCCGGCGACACAGCGATAATCCGGTAATGGCCGCCGACGCGCAGATCGAACTCGGCCTGGGTGCAAGTCACCTTGCCGGGGCCGAACCACGATTTCACTTTTTCTGGCTCGGTCCACGCCGCGAAGACCTTGGCCGGCGGCGCCTTGAGCCGCCGCCGGATGGTGAGGCTCGGCTTGATGCTCGACCTGAGGGCTGCTTGGATTGCCATGACTCTTCCTCTTCTAAAAAAGCCGCGAGATTGGACAGTTGCTCAGACCAGAATCTTTCGTAGCGGTTGAGCCATGCGAGCGCATCGCGCATCGGCTCGGCCTCGAGCCGGCACGCGACCTTGCGTCCGCTCTTGGTGCGCGCGACAAGCCCGGCCGCCGACAGGACGTCGAGATGTTTCATGATTGCCGGCAGCGACATGGCGAACGGCGCCGCCAGCTCGCTCACCGACAGACCCGGTTCCGCGGCAAGGCGCATCACCATAGCCCGGCGCGTCGGATCTGACAGCGCGGCAAAAGTGCGATCGAGCGGCTCCGCCTGAAGCTTAACCATTTGGTTTAGTGTAGAGCGGCGCGCGACGGAGTCAAGGGCGATCGTCGTCCAGATGAAGCGCCGGTCGAGGCGAGCGCGCCGATGCCCATCTGCAAAAACCCGAGCAGCGCCGCGGCACCGCCGATATTTTTGTGAAACGGCGCAAGCGCATGCGCCGCTGCATTGGGGAAAGGATGCGCTGCAGAATGCAATGATCGCGGACGCGGATCAGCATCATGGGAATCAAGATGCAAAAGCTGTAACGGATAAGCGCAGCGCAAGACCCGCCGAATAGATGATACGTGCGAAACGAGGATTACGACCCGGAAACGGCGGCGCTGACGAGTTTCACGCCATCGTCGCTTGCCCAATCCGCCGGGCCCGCCATGGTGCCGATCTCGCAGCCATTGCGGTCGATGATCAGCGTGGTCGGCATGCCAAAAGCTTTGCCGGCGGTTTTGAGGTCCTCGAAGACGTGCGCGCTGTCGTCGGAATAGTAGGCGAGGTGAGTGATCCTTTCCTCTTTGAGGAAGCTGAGCGGCTTATTCGGATCGCGGGTATCGATATTGATGGCGACCACCTGGAAATCCGGTCCGCCGAGCTTGGCCTGGAGCGCATCCAGCGCCGGCATTTCGCGGCGGCACGGCACGCACCAGGTGGCCCAAAGGTTGAGAAGAACGGTACGGCCACGCCAGTCGGCAAGCCTTACCTCGTGTCCCTGAGCGTCCTTGAAGGTCAAATCCGGCACGCGAAACGGCTTCTGCGCCACTATGAAGGCTGCGACTTCGCCATGGACCAATGGGACGAGGCGGCTTGCGGCATTCACCGCCGGCCGGCAGGCTGCAAGCGCCGGATTGCTTCGCAGTCCGCCAATCTCGTATATCCCCGCCAGTACGGCGAGAACGGCAAGAGCTGCCGCGCCGGAAATGAGCCGCAGGCGCCCGATTCGCCGGAGCGCGGGTTTCTCGGCGGCGAATTTGTCGGCTGTTGGCGCGGAGTGCTCGGACATTAACCAAAGGCCTTAAGCGGACGCATCATGAGCAACAAAATGTGGGGCGGACGCTTCGGTTCCGGGCCCGACCCGATCATGGAAGACATCAATGTCTCGATCGATGTCGACCGGCACCTTTACCGGCAGGACATCGCCGCCAGCAAGGCCCATGCGGCAATGTTGGCCAAGCAAGGCATCATCCCGGCGCAAGATGCAAAGCAGATCGCTCACGGTCTAGACACGATCTTGTCAGAGATCGAGAGCGGCAAATTCGCCTTCAAGCGCGCGCTCGAAGATATCCATATGAATGTCGAAAGCCGGCTGGCCGAGCTGATCGGGCCCGCCGCGGGACGGCTCCATACGGCGCGCTCGCGCAACGATCAGGTGGCGACCGATTTCCGGCTCTGGGTACGCGACGCCATCGATGAAATCGACGCCGCGCTTGCCGCCTATCAACGGGCGCTCGCCGAAAAGGCGCTCGCGCATGCGGCGACCGTGATGCCGGGCTTCACCCATCTACAGCCGGCGCAGCCGGTGACCTTCGGCCATCACCTGCTCGCTTATGTCGAGATGGCGGCGCGCGACCGCGGCCGCTTTGCCGATGCGCGAGGGCGCCTCAACGAGAATCCGCTCGGCGCGGGCGCGCTCGCCGGAACGTCGTTTGCGATCGACCGCGCCATGACCGCGAAAGCGCTCGGTTTTGCGCGGGTGATGGCGAATTCGCTCGATGCGGTGGCCGCCCGCGACTTCGTGCTCGAGACCTTGGCGGCCTGCGCGATCACGGCCGCGCATCTGTCGCGCTTTGCCGAAGAGATCGTGATCTGGTCGTCGCCGCTTACGGGCCTCATTCGGCTATCCGACAAGTTCACCACCGGTTCTTCGATGATGCCGCAGAAGCGCAATCCCGATGCGGCCGAGCTCGTGCGCGCCAAGACCGGGCGCATCATCGGCGCGCTCGTGGGGCTGTTGACGGTGATCAAGGGGCTGCCGCTCGCCTATCAGAAGGATCTGCAGGAGGACAAAGAAGGCGCGATCGATGCGATTGCCGCGCTCAACCTGTCGCTTGCCGCGATGACCGGCATGGTGCGCGACATGGAGCCCGATGCCGCGCGCATGCAGGAGGCCGCAGGCGAGGGCTATTCAACCGCCACCGATCTTGCCGACTGGCTCACGCGCGCGCTGAAAGTGCCGTTTCGCGAGGCGCATCACATCGCCGGCCGGATCGTTGCCAAGGCGGCAGAGGCCAATGTGCCGCTGGACAAGCTGCCGCTGCCGCTGATGCAGGCGATCGAGCCGCGGATCACCAAGGCGGTGTTTGGTGTGCTCTCGGTCGCCAATTCAGTGAAGAGCCGCTCGGCCTATGGCGGCACCGCGCCGAGCAACGTGCGCGCACAGGCCAAACGCTGGCTCAAACGGCTGGAAAAGAAACAGTAAACGCGCCGCCGGCATCATGCGGACACAATGTCGCCGCGGCCCTGCGCTGTGGTAGAGTTGACTGGAAAGGCCTGGGGGAGTTCGTTTGGCCCGGTTCACATCAGGATTTCCGCGCATTCCCGCCAAGGCGGGAACCCGGCGTTTCGCGCGGATGCGCGGGCGAAGGGGCATGCGCGTTGCGCTCACTCTCGCCGTGCTGGCGCTTGCCGGCTGCGGCCGCAATGGGCCGCTCGAGCCGCCGCCCGGGCCGGCGACACCCACGCCGAGTGCAAGCACGACGCAACTCACTCAGCCCGACGGCACGCCTATTCCCGGCTCGCCGCAAGACGCCGCCGTGAAGACGGGTTTTGACGCCCATGGCCGGCCGGTGGCCGCCACTGGCGAGAAAAAATCCTTCATTCTCGACCCGCTGCTGCAGTAGCGCCGTCGTCATCACGTGCGTGCCGAAGCATCGGCTCAGGCCGGAAAACCGGATTGTTGGTCGCTGACGCTCCTCGCAATGGCGGTTCCACTTTCGGGCACGATGCTCTAAACACGGCCCATGCACCATTTCACCTATCGCAACGGCCAACTGCATGCCGAGGCGGTCGATCTCACCACCATAGCGGAAGCCATCGGCACGCCCTTCTATTGCTATGCCAGCGCGACGATCGAGCGGCACTACAAGGTATTCGCCGGCGCGTTCGCCGATGTCGATGCGCTCGTCTGCTATGCGCTGAAAGCGAATTCCAACCAAGCTGTGGTTGCGACACTGGCAAAGCTCGGCGCCGGCGCGGATGTCGTCTCCGGCGGCGAATTGTTGCGCGCGCGGGCCGCCGGCGTGCCGCCGGAGAACATCGTGTTTTCCGGAGTCGGCAAGACCGCGGCCGAATTGGCGCTTGCGGTCGACGAGAACATTCTTTGCGTGAATGTCGAATCCGAGCCCGAGCTCGAACTGTTGTCGACGATCGCCGCGTCCAAGGGCCGCGTCGCGCCGATTTCGATCCGCGTCAATCCGGACATCGATCCGAAGACACATGCCAAGATCGCGACCGGCAAGGCCGAGAACAAATTCGGCATTCCGATCAGCCGCGCCCGCGAAGTCTATGCGCACGCGGCCAAGCTCAAGGGCGTCCGCATTACCGGCGTCGACATGCATATCGGCAGCCAAATCATCGAGCTCGATCCGTTCGCCGATGCCTTTTCGCTGCTTGCCGAATTCGTGACCGTCTTGCGCGGCGACGGTCACGTCATCTCGCATCTCGATCTCGGCGGCGGCCTGGGCATTCCCTATCGCGAGGACAACGAGCCGCCGCCTGATCCCGATGCCTATGCGGCGATCGTTAAACGCGCCACCAAGGGTCTCGGCTGCAAGCTGATTTTCGAGCCCGGTCGCCTCATCGTCGGCAATGCCGGGATACTCGTGACCCGCGTGCTCTATCTCAAGCGCGGCGAGGTGAAGACCTTCATTGTGGTCGATGCCGGGATGAATGATCTGGTGCGCCCGACGCTCTATGATGCGCATCACGATATCCGCCCCTTACGCGAGGCGCCGATCGGCGCGCGGCGAATCACGGCGGATGTGGTGGGGCCGGTCTGCGAGTCGGGAGACTATCTTGCTCTCGACCGTTCCATGGTGGCGCCGCGCCCGGGAGATCTGCTCGCGATCATGACGGCGGGCGCCTATGGCGCGACCCAGTCCGGCACCTATAACAGTCGCCCGCTCATCCCCGAAGTGCTTGTTCGCAATGACAAATGGGCGCTGGTTCGGCCCCGGCTCGAGCCTGCGCAGTTGATCGCGCTGGATCGGCTGCCCAAATGGCTGTGAGCCGGCTTTGATCTTGCAAGAGGCAAGCCATGCAAAGGCGGTAGGCTGCCACAAGTGCCTTGAACCTGCCCCCGTGCTACCGTGTTGTCATGCGCATGATGCGCTTCGCCTGAGACCTATGTTCGCCTGAGACCTATGAATGACGCCGCCCGACGGGCTTAAGACGGGAACTGTTGTGACGGAACAAATCGGCACCGGCGGCCCTGTTGGCGAAAGCGCGGCCCGTTCGCTCCTGGCTGCAGCGGTGTGGCGGGCGCGTCTGGCTATCTTTTGGGAGCGGCTGTGGCCGGCGCTTGCCGTCTGCGCCACCGCAATCGGCCTGTTTCTCACGCTGTCCTGGCTCGGACTCTGGCTCTGGCTGCCGCCGCTCGGCCGCGCCATCGCCCTGCTTGGCATGCTGGCGCTGACCGTTGCCGCGCTGGTGCCGCTCGGTTTTTTGCGCATCCCTGGCCCAAGCGATGGCCTGCGCCGGCTCGATCGCGCGAGCGGCTTACAGCATCGTCCGGCAACCGCGATGGCGGATGCGCTCGCCGTCGGCGCCAAAGACTCGTATTCGCTGGCGCTTTGGAACGCGCATGTCGAGCGCTCGCTGCGAGCGGCGCGCGCGCTGAAAACCGGCACGCCCGCGCCGCGGCTGGCGCGGCGCGATCCTTATGCGTTGCGCGCGCTCGTCCTGATTGCCTGCATCGCGACCTTCATCGCTGCCGGCGGCGAGCGCTGGAAACGCATCGCCGCCGCTTTTGACTGGCACGGCATGACCTTGCCGGCCGATTTCCGCGTCGATGCCTGGGTCACGCCGCCGAACTATACCGGCAAGCCGCCGATCGTGCTGCCGGGCATTCGTCCGGGCGAAACGGCGACGGCGCAAATGGAAGGCCCGATCTCGGTGCCGGTCGGCTCGACGCTGATTGTGCGCTCAACCGGCAAGGTCAGTCTCGACATATCGGCAAGCGGCGGTGTCACCGCCGATACGGAGAATGTGCAGGCGCCCGCCGGCACTGAGGAACACCGCTTCAAGATCGCGGCGACCGGCGCGGCGACGCTGCGCGGGGCCGGCGAAGACCTGGTCTGGCCGTTCAATGCGATTCCCGACCGGCCGCCGACCATTGAGCTGACCAAGGATCCCGAGGAACAGAACCGCGGCTCGCTGCTGTTGTCCTATCGGCTCGAGGACGATTACGGCGTCACGCAGGCGGAAGCAAAGTTCACGCGCAAGGACGAACCGGCCGGATCCGGCGCCAAGTCCGGCACAAAGCCGCGTCCCCTGTTTGGTCCGCCCGATTTCGCGCTGGTTCTGCCGCAGGCGCGCACCAAGAATGGCACCGGCCAGACCATCAAGGATCTGACCGATCACCCGTGGGCCGGCGCCGAAGTGACGATGACTTTGGTCGCGCATGATGAAGGCGGCAATGTCGGCAAGAGCGAGCCATTCTCGTTTCGCCTGCCCGAGCGCATGTTCACCAAACCGCTGGCGCGGGCGCTGATCGAGCAGCGGCGCAATCTCGCGCTCGACGCCAATGCGCGGCCACTGGTCATCACCGCGCTCGATGCGCTGACCATCGCGCCGGAAAAATTTACGCCGAAGCCCGGTGTCTATCTGGGCCTACGCTCGATTTTCTGGGATCTGGTTCGGGCCAAGAGCGATGACGATCTGCGCGAGGTGACGGCGCGAATGTGGCAGATGGCGGTCGGGCTCGAGGACGGCGACATTTCCAACGCGCAAGAGGCCTTGCGCAACGCCGAGCAGGCGTTGCAGCAGGCGCTCGAGCGCGGCGCCAGCGACCGGGAGATCAAGCAGCTGATGGATCAACTGCGCGCCGCCATGGATCGCTTCATGCAGGCGCTGGCGCAACAATTGAAAAACAATCAGCAGCTTTCCCGTCCGCTTGATCCCAATGCCAAAGTGTTAAGCCAGCAGGATCTGCAGAACATGCTCAATCGGCTGGAGGACCTGGCCAAGAGCGGCGCCAAAGAAGCGGCGCAGGCACTGCTGCAGCAGCTGCAGCAGATGATGGAAAATCTGCAGATGGCGACGCCGGACAACGGCGCCGATGCCGATGACATGATGTCGGCGCTCGATGAGCTCGGCGACATGATTCGGCAGCAGCAGGATCTGCGCGACCGCACTTTCAAACAGGGCAGTGAGCAGCGCCAGCACGGCCTGCCGCAGGGCCGTCAGCAACAGCAGGGCAGGCAGGGTCAGCAAGGCCAGCAGCAGGGCAATTCGCTCGGCGAGCTGCGGCAGAACCAGCAGGCGCTGCGCGATCGGCTCAACAAATTGCTGCAGGATCTGAAAAACCACGGCTTCGGTCAGAACCAGGAAGGCCAGAACGGCCAGCAGGGCCAGCAAGGGCAACAGGGTCAAGGCCAAGATCAGCTCGAGCAGCTCGGCCGGGCCGGCGAATCCATGGGCGAAGCCGGCGACGAGCTCGGCCAGGGCGATGCCGATAGCGCGGTGCAATCGCAGGGTCGCGCGCTCGATCAGTTGCGCAAGGGCGCGCAGTCGCTCGCACAGTCGATGCAGCAGCAGATGGGGCAGGGCCCAGGTCCCGGTCGCGCCGGCCGGATGGGCCCTGCGCGCGCCAATCAGGACACCGACCCGCTCGGCCGGCCGCTGCGCGGCCGTGAATATGGCGACGACACCACGGTCAAGGTGCCGGGCGAGATCGACGTGCAGCGCGCCCGCCGCATCATCGAAGAACTGCGCAAGCGCTTCGGCGATCTTGGCCGACCGCAGGAAGAGCTCGATTACATCGAGCGGCTGCTGAAGGATTACTGATTTTCCTCCGGGGAACCCTGCGAAACATGCTCGAAAGGGGGCGCGGCCCTCGACGCTTCATGCAAGGGCGAGACTTACACTCGCTTTGACGCATCCCTTTCTGTCGGAAATAGCAACGAGGCGTTGACTTCGCCGCCCCTTCCACCGCGCTGCGTGCCCTACCCTCCCGCGCCTTCGCGGGGGAGGATATTTTTCATCGCGTTGACACGCTCTCCGGTCGGCCTACATTAGGTGCATGTTCCGAGGGGAGCTCCGCAAGGAGCTGAGAGTCCGCGAAAGGCGGAAAACCCTTTGAACCTGATCCGGGTCATGCCGGCGAAGGGACGGAAACTTTAAACCAAATCCCGCCCCACTCCGTTCATGGTCTGGAACGCTTGCAAGAGCGCCCGAAGGAGCATTGCCATGAACAAGCCGCTTGCCGAATCCGATTTCGCCACGCCGAAGGTCACGACCGGTCCGATTGCAGGGTCCAGGAAAGTCTATTCAGTGCCTGAAGCCGCGCCCGATTTGCGCGTGCCGCTGCGCGAGATTCCGCTCTCGGAAGGCTCCGGCGAAGAGCCGGTGCGGGTCTATGACCCCTCGGGCGTTTACACCGACAACGACGCGGCGATCGATGTCGAGAAGGGCCTAAAGCGCACCCGCCTCGAATGGGTCAAGGAGCGCGGCGGGGTCGAGGAGTACGAAGGCCGCCCGATCAAGCCGGTCGACAATGGCAATGCCACCGGCAAGCATCTTGCGCGCAACTTCCCGAACACGCCGCGTCCCCTGCGCGGGCTTCCCGGCAAGCCGATCACCCAGCTCGAATGGGCGCGGGCAGGCGTCATCACCAAAGAAATGATCTATGTCGCCGAGCGCGAAAATCTCGGCCGCAAGAAGATGCTCGAAACGGCGCAGGCCGCGCATGAGGACGGCGAGAGCTTTGGCGCTTCTGTGCCGCTGTTTGTCACGCCGGAATTTGTGCGCGCCGAGGTGGCGCGTGGCCGCGCCATCATCCCGGCCAATATCAACCACGGTGAACTCGAGCCGATGGTGATCGGCCGCAATTTCTTGACCAAAATCAACGCCAATATCGGCAACTCGGCCGTGACCTCCTCGGTCGAGGAGGAGGTCGAGAAGATGGTGTGGGCGATCCGTTGGGGCGCCGACACGGTGATGGATCTTTCCACCGGCCGCAACATCCACAACACCCGTGAATGGATTATCCGCAATGCGCCGGTGCCGATCGGCACGGTGCCGATCTATCAGGCGCTGGAAAAGGTCAACGGCGATCCCGTCAAGCTCGACTGGGAGTGCTATAAGGACACGCTGATCGAGCAGTGCGAGCAGGGCATCGATTATTTCACGGTCCATGCCGGCGTGCGGTTGCCCTACATCCATCTTACCGCCGACCGCGTCACCGGCATCGTGTCGCGCGGCGGCTCGATCATGGCCAAGTGGTGCCTGGCGCATCACAAGGAAAGCTTCCTCTATGAGCGGTTCGATGAGATTTGCGACATCATGCGCAAATACGACGTGTCGTTCTCGCTCGGCGATGGGCTGCGCCCAGGCTCGATCCGCGACGCCAATGACCGCGCGCAATTCGCCGAGCTCGAGACGCTCGGCGAGCTCACCAAGGTCGCCTGGGCCAAGGGCTGCCAGGTCATGATCGAAGGGCCCGGCCATATTCCGATGCACAAGATCAAGATCAATGTCGACAAGCAGCTCAAAGAATGCGGCGAAGCGCCGTTCTATACGCTTGGACCGCTCGTCACCGACATCGCGCCGGCCTATGACCACATCACCAGCGCCATCGGCGCCGCGATGATCGGCTGGTTCGGCACCGCGATGCTCTGCTATGTCACACCGAAGGAGCATCTGGGGCTGCCCGACCGCAACGACGTCAAGGACGGCGTCATTGCCTATAAGATCGCGGCGCATGCCGCCGACCTCGCCAAGGGCCATCCCGCCGCGCAATTGCGCGACGATGCGCTCTCTCGCGCGCGCTTCGAGTTCCGCTGGGTCGATCAGTTCAACCTGTCGCTCGATCCCGACACGGCGATGAAATATCACGACGAGACGCTGCCCAAGGAAGCGCACAAAGTGGCGCATTTCTGCTCGATGTGCGGACCGAAATTCTGCTCGATGAAGATCACCCAGGATGTGCGCGACTATGCGGCGACGCTCAATGATCAAGAGGCGTGGGGCGCCGCAGGCGCGACAGTGAACGTGACAAGAGAGCAGGGCATGGCGCAGATGTCGCAGAGGTTCTTGGACCTGGGTGCCAATGTTTACGTCGAGGCGGATAAGGTGAAGGAGAGCAATAAGGCGCTCTGACTCGTAGCCGTCTCGCCGAACCGAGCGTCCAACTGAAAAGGCCGAGCAGTACAGTAGCTCGGCCTTCTTGCATGTTTATGAGCACAGAGGGTTCGTTCACTGCAGATCACGCATCATGTCTCTTGCCAATCGTGTTGCAATGACAGAGCCGAGGCCGCAAAGAGCGATGTGACGCACATGGTATGGTGGTCGACCTCTCGGCTGTTATTCCCGCATTATTGCGAGGCTGATGCGGCGATCATGCAGTCCGAGGTAAGCAGCGCCAGAAACTGCGTCGTCGATCCGGTCGATGTCGAGCGGCATCGATGGCCTCCCCGATATGTTAAAGCCGGATCGCAGATCAACGGCAGGAGTGTAACAAAGCCGCATGGATTGCCGGATCAGGTGCGGCAATGACGACGGAGACACCGGCGCGCCAGAGAAGCCTTGCACGCGCGGGTGTTTGGCAGCGAACGAATGCCCCGGACGTCCGGGTTCCTCGACTATTGCGTCTCTCTTTGGCCCGGTCGTCGAGCCAGTCCGAGAGGAGGGCGTCGTTTGTTCCGACAGGCACAAGGGTTGAGGCCGAGGCCGGCTGCCTGAGCCAAAACTAGAACTCTTTAGGGGTCTTGGCGCCTTGCGGCATGTTCCGCTGCCCGCTTTCGCCGGGCCTAAAGCGGCGCTAGGCTTGAGGAAAACCCGGAGCGGACCCGAGGGAGGAGACCATGAGCAACGGCCTTTCGCTTGCGGAGATCGAGCGGCGCATGGCGATCGTGCGCGACAATATCCGTCAGCTCATCGAGCAGGCCGCGGCGAATTCGGGCGCCGGCGACGAAGACCGCAATGCCGACCGGCTGGCGCGCCAGCAGGAGGAGCTTGATCGGCTGTCTAAGCAACGCGAGGAACTATTGAAGCAGAAATAAACCCGCCCCCGGTGATTCGCGGAGGCGGATTCGAGGCGCTGTCACGCAGCCTTCGCGCCCGGCTGCTTTGCTCATGCTCGACGTACGCAGAAACTTGGCGCAGAAACTTGGCGCAGAAATTTGGCGCAGAAACTTGGCGCAGAAACTTGGCGCAGAAATTTGGCGCAGAAATTTGGCGCAGAAACTTGGCGCAGAACAGGAGCTGCAAATGAGTGAACGCGCGCTGGCCTTTGTCGAACAATGGGTGGCGGACCACGTTGAAGCCGAAGATGCCACCGGCGACGTCGAGGCGCGGGCGAAATCGCTCGCCAGCCAGTGCCTCGCCGCCGCCAGCAACGAAGGCATTCCAGCTTCCGAGATTCACGACGCGATCGATGATCTCGATGATTTCATGCTCGGCGCGATCGAGGAAGCCGAGGAGCGTGAGGAACACGCCGACGAGTACGAGACGGACGACGAGGCGCGGGTCCTGATCGATCCGCAGAGCATCGAAGACGCCGAGGAGGATGCGTTCGAGGACGACGAGAAGCAGTAATTTTCATCACTCATTCGCGTGCCGAACCGGCTTAGCGCCGTCGCTGGGCGGGCATCGCGGTGATTCGATGACTAAAATCTTTGTTCGTTCGCGCGCTGTCTCGACGAAGAATCGTCGTGTTCGCGTCGCGGACCTTTCGAAATGGTCATGGTCAGCACGCGACGGCTCCGTCTTGTGACGATCCGCTCCGCGAACTTTGCAAACAGGATTTGCGGACAGGATCGATGAGTGAAAACTCGCGAAAGGCTGAGGTAAGCCGAGCCGAGGTGAGGTGAGGTGAGGTGAGGTGAGGTGAGGTGAGGTGAGGTGAGGTGAGGTGAGGTGAGGTGAGGTG
>JAJPJB010000089.1 GCA_021324465.1 Hyphomicrobiaceae bacterium | reverse complement strand
CGCCGCACGCCGCACGCCGCACGCCGCACGCCGCACGCCGCACGCCGCACGCCGCACGCCGCACGCCGCACGGAGCCTTGTCTCTGCGGCGCTCTCCTGCATACTCTTGTTGCCGATGCCAAACATCGACCTCTCTGCAAAACGGGGCCAAACACGATGGATCTGCAGCTTGCCGGCAAGTCCGCCTTGATCACCGGCGCGTCCAGAGGCATCGGCCGCGCGGCGGCGCAGACGCTCGCCGGCGAAGGCTGCGACGTGATCCTGGTCTCGCGCAGCGCCGGGGATCTGGCCACGGCCCGCGAGCAAATCCGCCAAACGTGCAACGTGAATGTGCAGGTTGCTGCCGCCGATCTGTCCGACAGCAGCAAGGTCGACGAGCTTGCTCGGAATTTTCCGGATATCGATATCCTCGTGAACAATGCGGGAGCGATTCCCGGCGGCACGTTGCTCGACATCGACGAAAGAACCTGGCGCGAGGCGTGGGACCTCAAGGTCTTTGGCTACATCAATATGTGCCGGGCATTCTATGCCCTGATGACGCGGCGGGGGCGCGGCGTGATTATCAACGTGACCGGCAATGCAGCGCAGACGCACGATCCGGAATACATTTGCGGGGTGACCGGCAATGCGGCGCTGACGGCGTTCAGCCAATCGCTCGGCAGCGTCAGTCCGAAGGACGGCATCAGGGTGATCTCCGTCAACCCTGGACCGGTGGAGACAGACCGGCTCGTCGGATTGATGAAGAAAAAGGCGCTGGATCGGACCGGCAGTGCCGACAATTGGCGCGAACTCTTCAAGCCGCTGCCGTTTGCGCGCGGCTGCGCCCCGGCGGAGGTCGGCGCGATGATCGCCTTTCTCGCGTCCGAACGCTGCAGCTATAACAGCGGCTCCATTGTGACCATTGACGCCGGTTTGTCCGCGCGAAGTTTCAATTTCTAGCCACGAGGCCGCCATGCCGCATTTGACCACCGACGACGGGATCAAGCTTTATTACGAGGAGGTCGGCAGCGGCATTCCGATCGTCTTCGTGCATGAATTCGCGGGCGACGCGCGCTCCTACGAGCTGCAGCTGCGCTACTTCGGCCAGCGCTATCGCTGCATCGCGTTCAACGCGCGCGGCTACCCGCCGTCTGATGTTCCGGCTGACGGAGCGAAGTACTCGCAGGAACGCGCGCGCGACGATATCCGCGCGGTGCTTGATGCCTTGCACATCGAAAGGGCGCATATCGTCGGGCTGTCGATGGGCGGATTCGCGGCACTGCATTTCGGCTTCACCTATCCCGAGCGCGCCCGCTCGCTGGTGGTTGCCGGCTGCGGCTACGGCGCGCAACCGGACAAGCGCGCTCAATTCGCGGCCGAAGCCGAGGCTGCGGCGACGCAGTTCGAGCAACAAACGATGAGCAAGGCGGCCGAAGGCTACGCGCTCGGGCCGACCCGCGTGCAATTTCAGAACAAGGATCCACGCGGCTGGCGCGAATTCGCATCACAGCTGGCCGAGCACTCGAGCGAAGGCTCAGCGCGCACCATGCGCGGCGTGCAGGCGCGCCGTCCATCTCTGTTCGATCTCGTCGATCAGATGAAGGAGATGACCACGCCGACCTTGATCATGACCGGCGATGAAGACTGGCCTTGCCTGGAGCCTGCGCTGCTGATGAAACGCACGATCCCGACCGCCGCGCTGGTGGTGATGCCCAATGCCGGACATACCATCAATTTGGAGGATCCGGCCGCTTTCAACCGGCACATTGCCGAGTTCCTGCACACTGTCGACGTCGGTGCCTGGCGCAAGCGCGATCCCCGCGCAATGGTGTCGGCGATTCTGGGGCGCTGACGGCGCTGGCCAGAAGCAAGCTGAATGCGCGATTTGCCTCGGCCAGAATCCGCGGCTGGCCAGGTGCTTGGGTTCGGTTATGGCGCGGCCGCTCCGGCGGACGCAGCGCCGCGCCCCAGATAGGCTTCCTGCACGCGCAGATCGCTGCGCAACTCGCTGCACGGACCGCTGGTCGCGATCGAGCCGGTCTGCAGCACATAGCCGCGCCTCGCAACCTGCAGCGCGTAGCGCGCATTCTGCTCGACCAGCAGCACGGCGGTTCCGCGCGCATTGATCGCTGTGATCGTCTGGAAAATGTCGCGGACGACGAGCGGGGCAAGACCGAGCGATGGCTCGTCCAGGCAAAGCAACCGCGGCTCCGACATCATTGCACGGGCCAATGCCAGCATTTGCTGCTCGCCCCCGCTCAGCGTGCCGGCATTTTGCGCGGCGCGGTCGCGCAGCCGGGGAAACATGCCGAACATCGCCTGCATCCGGTCGCGAACGCGCGCATGCTCCTTTCGAAATTTGAATCCGCCGAGTTCGAGATTCTCGCGCACGGTGAGAAACGGAAACACCCGGCGCCCTTCTGGCACCAGCGCAATTCCCAGATTGGTGCGCTCATGCGAGGGCAGAGCGGTGATGTCCTTACCCGCGAAACGGATCGTGCCGGAGCGCGGCGGCAGCGCGCCGGCGATCGCGCGCAAAATGGTCGTTTTTCCTGCGCCATTCGCGCCGATCAGCGTGACGATCTCCCCGTCGTTCACGTTGATCGAGATGTCGCGGCAGGCCGGCACTTGCCCGTAAGCCAGTTCGAGCGCCTGCGTCTGCAGCAGCGAAGTCATAATGCCTCGGCTCCGAGATAAGCGGCGATCACCTCCGGATGCGCCTGAACTTCACCCGGCGCGCCTTCAAACAGCCGCTCCCCATAATCCATGACCAGGATGCGGTCGGCCAGGGTCATCACCAAGTCCATGTTGTGCTCGACCAGCACGATGGTGACGCCACGCTCGCGCAGGTTTGCGATTCGGCGCAACAGCGCCGCCACCTCCGCGCCATTGAGCCCCGCTGCCGGCTCGTCGACCATCAAAAGCCGCGGCGACGTTGCAAGCGCGCGCGCAATTTCGAGCAACCGCTGCTCGCCATAAGCGAGCGAACCGGCCGGCACCGCTGCCCGATGAGCTAGGCCCACGAATTCCAGCAGGTCAAGCGCGCCGGCGCGGCAGCGGCGCGCGTCCGCCCGGAACGCCGCACCATGGAGCAGATACTGCAGGGGTGGGATGGAATGCCGCGTGTGATACCCGGCGAGCACGTTTTCCAGGACCGAAAGCTGCTTGAACAGCCGGATCTTCTGAAAGGTGCGTGCAAGCCCGTGCCGCACGCGGCGATGAGCCGGCAGGCCAACGAGGTCGAGGCCGGCGAAACGAATCTCTCCGGCGTCCGGCTGATAGACGCCGCTCAGCAGATTGAGCAACGTCGATTTACCTGCTCCGTTCGGGCCGATAATGGCAAACACCGTGCCTGCAGAAATTGTCAGCGAGATATCCTGCACGGCACGCACGCCGCCGAAATTCTTGCACAGCCGGTGCGCCTCCAAGAGCGGCGTGGGCGGATCCGCCTGCTTCGGCGCGGCCGGGTTCATCGCATCTCGCCTTCGGGGAACAGCCGGTGACGCAGCAGATGAAATGCTTCGACGATGCCGCCGGGCATAAACAGCACCGCGAGCGTCACCGATGCGCCGTAGATGATCAGCCGCATGTCACCGAGCGAGCGCAGGAACTCCGGCAAGATCGTCAGCAGAACGGCGCCGAAGACGGGTCCGACCAGCGTCCCCATGCCGCCGACGATCACCATGGCGAGGATCATGAAGGATTCGCTGACGAAGAAAGCGTCCGGCACCAGCGTGCCGACCAACGGCGCGTAAAAACACCCGGCCGCGCCCGCTGCTGCCGAACTGACCGCGAAAGCGAAGGCTTTCCATTTCGGCCCGTCGATGCCGAGCGAAGCCGCCGATACTTCATCTTCTCGGATCGCGGTCAGCGTCTCTCCGATCGGCGAGTGCACCATCTGGTCGAGAAGGACGTACACGATCAGGGTAAAGCCGGCGGTAAGATAAAATAAATTGCGCAAATCGCCGAACGCGATCTGCGGCAGGCCGGGAAATGCAACCGTCGGCGGCGGCGCGATGCCATAGATGCCAAGCGGGCCCTGCGTCAGGCTGATCCAGTTCAGCAAAATCTGATAAATGATGACCGCAAAACCGAGCGATGCTATCGCCAGATAGTGCCCGCGCAGCCGCACGGCAAAAAACGACAGCAGCGCGCCGGCCGCGCCCGCCATCAGCGTACCGATGGCAAACGCCGCCCAGAACGGCAGGCCGAGCTTCAGCACCAGAAGCGTGGAGCTATAGGCGCCGAGGCCATAAAAGGCAGACTGCCCAAGGTTGAGCTGGCCGGCGTAGCCGAGCACGAAGTCGAGACCGATCGCAAGTAGGATGTTGAGCGCGCAGACGATCAGATTGGTGCGCCAGTAGGAATCCGTCACGAACAGAGGGAGCGCAGCGACAATCACCGCCGCGATAAGATACCATACGCGGCGCTCCCTGCTCTGAGCGGCGGCGTTGGGCGACGTCTTAGACATTCTCTTCGCGTCTCTCCGCGATGAGACCTGTCGGGCGAACCGCCAAAGTCAGCAGCAACAGCGCAAAGACGACGATGTCGATGAGCCCGGGGTCGAGAAATTGGGTGGTGTAGCTTTCGATCAATCCGACGAGCAGTCCCGCCAAGATCGTGCCTTCGACGTTGCCGAATCCGCCGATGATCACGATCGCGAATGCTTTCACGATCACCGAGGTGCCGGCAAACGGGGTCAACACCAGGACCGGACCAAGCATCGCGCCGCTCAATCCGGCCAGCGCGGATGCAATCACAAAGGTCAGCATGATCAGGTGGCCGGGATTGATGCCCATCAGGCCGGCGGTTTCGCGGTCCTGCGACACGGCGCGCAGCGCCTTGCCAAGGAACGTGAATTTCATAAACCCGTAAAGCAGCGCGATGCTGACGCCCGACACCAGAATGATGAGGACGTTTTGCACCGTCAGGAAGAGCGTGCCAAGACGGATGACTTGATTGCTGTAGGGGGTATCGAACGCGTAAGGAATCGGGCCGAGCAGTGCGAGCATTGCATTCTGCAGCATGATGGATACGCCGATGGTCGCGATCAGCGGCAGCAATTCGCTGCCGCGCTCGCGCAAGGGCACGAAGATGCCCGCATTGATCAGCCAGCCGAGGGCGGCGCCCAGCCCAAGCGCGGCGGCAATACCGGCAAGATAATTTCCGCTCAGCAGATGCGTGACGCCGTAGGCGGCAAATGCGCCAAGCGTCACGATGTCGGCATGGGCGAAATTGATCTGGACCAGCACGCCATAGATGAGGGTGAGTCCCAACGCGACCAGCACGTAGAGACTTCCCACGACGATGCCGTTGATCGCCTGCTGCAGGACGATGCTGGACATGAGGGGAAGACCAGGGTCAAAACTCATAAATGCGGAACCAACGCGCAGTCCGAGAATGGATCACCACGCCTCGCTGAGGCCAGGACGGCGCGAAGCGATCAGAGGCTGTCGTCCAGATCTGTGAATCTTGACCCTAGTTCCACTTCAGCGATGTCCAGGATAGATCGGGCTTCGTCTCCATGTAATGGATCGTGTCCATCTTGACGTTTTGGTTGGTCTTGTCGAACTCGACGCTGCCCGTCACACCGGAGAAGTCCTTGGTCTGTGCGAGCGTATCGCGGATCGACTGCGCGTCCTTGCCGCCCCGTTTGACCACGTCTGCGATCAGCAGGATCTGATCGTAGGCATGCGCGTTCAGATGCGTCGGCTCCAGATTGAACTTGGCCTTGAACGCCTGCACGAAGTCGCGCACCTGCGGCCGCTGGTCGGTCGGGTCGAATTGAACGATACGGATGTAGCCCAGCGCGGCCTTGCCCGCCTTCTGTTCGAAGCCGAACGGCAGCCAGATCGTGCCGAGTTGAATGGCTTTTCCGCCGCCGCCTTTCACGACGCCGGCCTGCATCAGCGCCTGGGTGATCTTCAGGCCCTGACCCTCCAGGGTGTAGGTCGGGATCACGTCGACGCCGCCCATGCCGGCGATGCGCGTCGCAATCGCCGTAAAATCGTTGACGTCGCGCCCGAACCCGATGTCGGCGAGAACCTTCCCGCCCAGCTTGGTGAACGTATCGGCAAACACCTGGGCATTGCCGATGCCCGCATTGGTGTTCTCGTGCAGCAGCACCGCGGTGCGGGCGTTCAAGCGCTTATAGGCATTCGTCGCGATATCGACGCCCTGCATCACCTCGTTCGGCATGATGCGGAAGGTCCAGGGATTGCCCGGATCAGTGATCTTAATGGAGGACGAGCCGGCATTGATAAGCGGAATCTTGGCTTGCTCGACGATCGGCATAATGGCGAGGGTGGCATCCGAGCATTCCTCGCCGATAAGCACATCAGGCTTGTACTGGTCGATCAGCCGCTTCGCTGCCTGGCTGGCAGGCAGGGGGCTGCAGGCGCTGTCCTCATATTGAATTTCGAATTTGTAGCCATTCACGCCGGACTTGTTGAGCTGATCGAGCGCGAGCTCAATTCCCTGCTTATCCTGGGCGCCGAAATACGATCCGGGACCGGACATCGGCAGCAAGCCGCCGATTTTTATAACTTTATCAGCAGCCGGCGAAGTCGTGGTCGCAACGACTAGCACGCAGCTGGCAATCCAGGCCAACCGCGCAAACGTCGAGAACGCGTTCATGAAGGCCTCCCACATGGACCGCTCTATTAGATCGAAACTGGTTGCCCATTGGCAATAGCGCGTATGAGCACATCCGTGCCTTTAAGCGGCTGCGCCGCAGCACGCTGCACCACCTCAGGTCGTCATCCTTTTGGACCCAGTCGCTTGCCTGCGATAGCTCCGGGCTTTGCCTGCTGGCCTTTTGGCGCGGTTTTCGTTTGGCCGAAAGCGCGAATTAGTGATCTGGCATCACGTCCAGCTAAAGGGCGGACTGAGTTAGACCATTGCACGGCGGCGCCAAGCGGCATCCAGCGCAGAACGCGCCGGGCGCTGGGGATAACTGCTTTGTGAGGATCGCCGATTGCTCGGGCTCTTGGTCGCTCGATCGCCCGAGGGTGCGAACGACTGGGGCTTATAAGGCATGGCGTCGGCGCACCGCAAGGCGCGTGTGATCTCGCCGAGACCCGTATCGGCCGCAGCCGACAGCGCGATGGCGTGGTCACGCGCACGCCGAAGCTTGGCTTCATCGTGTAGCACGAGCGCAAGCCGAAAAGCCTTCCAGCACAGCAGTAGCAGCAGTATCCCCAGCAAACTCGCGGCGACGATTGATCCGAAGCTCGGCTCAATTGCGGAGCTTTGCCGTGGGTCGCCATCCTCAACTCGAAAAATGGACGAAGGCGCCGGCTGCGCAATTGTTGATTCATGTCTGGCGGCGTAGCTGTTGCTCTGTCGTGCAAAATTGAGTGCGTCCAAATCGACGGAATCCGGAAGCTGTAGCCAGCGCGCCGCGAAATCTATCGGTCCATGCGTATGGACCGGCGGTTTCGGCGATGAGGCTTCTGCAGACGGGGTCTGTGCGTTCGCCGAATCCGAAGTTGCTCGTACGGTATCGTTTGGCGTCGCCTCGGCTTGGGCAGCAGAACTTCCACGCTGAAGCGAATGAGGCGATGCCACATTGGCGCGCCAATGAACATGGAGCGCTTGCGAATTCAGAAACCAGCAGTGCCGCGCATTCGCGCGGTCGACGCGATAGTACCAGTGCATGCCCGGCGGCGCAGAAGCACCCGGGCTGGTCCGGCACGCAATGCCGCTCGGCTCGCTGCGGCTTGGTGGAGCAGTCAAGACAATGGCTGCAGGCAGCGCGAGCTGGATAAGCAGCAAGCTCTTTGGCTTCCGCATTGAATCGCTCCATCGCGGCTCAAGCCCTCGGCCCCCCCGAATCACCAAGACTTCCAACATCATCGTGACGGGCATTGGGGCGCGAATGAGTTGCCACTGTGACAATCCCCGCATTGCAGGTCGCATGTGTGGCTGCAAAGCGTGGCTGCTCTGCGGACAACTTTCAGATAAGCTCTCTGCAGCTGCCCGAGACAAGAGCGCGGACGACCCGCGCATGGCCGTGTTTGGTCTCCGACACAGCCATGCGCGCGATCACACAGCAATCCCGTTACCTGGCGAGAAGATTGGCAGGTTTCTGGCGCAGGCGGAGGAAGGCAGGATCAAGTCAGGGTGACCCCGGTACGAATCGGGACGCGTTGACCCAGGAGCGAATCATGCCTCCGTCGTGAAAGGGTCCAGCGGCGGCTACGAATTTTCTTGCGCCCGCCGGAGTCGGGTGAATCCGGCGGCATCTTGGTCGGCAGCACGATGCGCCGCAAAGGATATGACCGGTAATGACCAGTGTCGGCGGCTCCTGGAAGTTAGATCGAGGCTCAACGTCTCTCCACCCAGCGGATGTGTCGCGCCTCTAAGCGCCTGAGAAAGCACGATGCGGCACGCATCTCAGTCTCGGTCACTCGCGGCTCGAACGAGCGACGAATCCTGTACAGTTCGCGTTCAATGTCCTTGAATTTGTCAGCGAGCTTCTCGATGTCAGAGGCCGTATAACTTCGGTTCTCGGGCGGCAGGTCTGGCTCCCATCGTATTCCTCCGCGGATCTCAATTGTTGAGGTCCGACGATTGAAGCACCACCATGTCCCATGGGCGAGAAAACCGCGCTGCCTGCACAAGCGGGCGGCGTCGGTCAGAAGATTTTTGATTTGCTCAATCTGCGGCGAGTCGCTGCCATGATATTTCACGATCAAGCTGATTATCTTCTCGGTGGCGCTCTCCGATGCGCTCCATTGATTGTCGCGCTGTTCGCCAAAACCTGGAATGTTCGTGATCGCATCCTGCAAAGAGCCGACCTCGCGCTCGAATTCCGCATGAGCAAACATCATCCTTGCGAATGCCACAGCGTGCGATGCGATTTCAGCACCGTCGGGAAAGCCCACATCATGACGGTCCATGGTCATCTCCGGGGCGGCCGGGCGTGCCTGTCGTCGCAAAAGCGCCGATCGCCTTCGGCCATAGGTGCAGCGATTCGCGCATCTCGCCGCGCGGCTTGATCCAAAACCGGGAAGTGCCCGGCGACTACCCACCCTCTCACCGGGGCTGCTTCCCGCGCCGCCGGTTGGCGGCACGATTAGTGAGAGCCTTAGAATCTGATTCGCTCGCGTGCGTCGGCCCGAACCTCGACATTGGAACTTGCCGGGCGCGGCTGATCGCAGCGTCGCCTTGAACCAACTGCCGCCCCGTTATTCGCAAGTCCGGGCAGGTCATCCGCGGCGGCGGTCCCGTAAACTACGGTGCCACGCAGGGGCTAGATCCTTGCGGCGCGCGCGCATGAGCGGCCTATTGAACCACGTCGACTTTGACTCTCGCCGTGCCCCTGCCGACCATATCAAGCGTTTCCGCGGCGGAACGCGAGACATCGACGACTCGTCCGGCGATAAATGGACCTCGATCGTTGACCCGAACTATTACGGACCGACCATTGGTGACGTTCGTGATGCGCAAGCGCGTGCCGAATGGAAGCGTGGGGTGAGCCGCGGTCAATTCGCGAGGATCGAATTTTTCGCCGCTCGCGGTCCGCGTGCCTTCATCGTAGAAACTGGCCAAACCGACTCGTGCGCCGCTGGTTGCCTGCGTGCGGCTTTTGACAGGCTTGTGGATGTCCGATGTGCTGCTGTCTGTTTGCACCCAAGCAGCGCCTGTGGTTCGAGTGAATTCAGATTGGGAGGCAATACGAGCTTGGGTACAGGCCGCTAGCGCCGCCGACAGGGCAACGGGAAGGAGGCCGTTTGGCCAGATGCGCGCCGCAGCGGCGATGACAATGCGCGCACGATTGTTTGCCATGACGCCACCCCCGCCGTCGCAAGTGGGCGGACCAAAGCGGGCGGAAGCATGGCTGAACGCAAGGCCAGACCAGAATTGCTGGCCGGATTTCATCGGCTGTGATCAATCTGTCACAAACGACCAACGCGCATGTGAGTCCATCTCGACGCGCAGAGAATGAATCTCGATTGAGCAGAGCCGCTGACCAAAACGTTTGCTCGAACTTGGCAACAAAAATTGACACTGAACCGGTATGCCTACTGTCTCGCGTGCGTTTTCCTCAGAAGCGCCTTCTTGGGATTCCATTTCCGCCGCCAGGTTGCCCTAATTCGCGTGCCACATAGCAGACCACACAGGGGCTGTGATTCGCCGCACGACGAGGGGCCGTCATGCGCACGTATCGACTTTATCTCCACAACGAGAAGGGGCGCATTTTCAGCCCTGCCATAATCATCACCGCGAAAGACGACGAGGACGCAATTGCCCAAGCCAAGGCGCATCGTGGGCGCTTCGATACAGAGCTTTGGGAAATGTCTCGCTTAGTTGTAAAATTTTCGCGCAAGGACGAAACGTTGACGAGCGCGGCCGATATTGCGCCGGTGAGGTCGACCGACGGCTTGTTTCAGGTCGAACCCACGTCATAGCCGCCGCGGATCAAAGTCAACCCGACAGCGTTATGAAACTGGCATGCTGGAGCCAGTGATGCGGCTGTCGCGCAGCTTCTATCCGGAATGGAATCAACGGGGTGGCGAACCGGATTTTCGCCGCTTGCTTTTGGTCGCATTCGTTGCAACGGCAGTGGGCGCCATCAGCAGTTCCGCAGTCATTGCGTCCCTGACGGATACGCCAGCGCCAAAATCGGGCGTTTTGCCAATATCGGCGCGCGCGATAGTCGTCAGTGCAAAATCTTCTGCGGCCGCAAGCGCCGCCGGGGATCAAACAGCAATGGCGACTACTTTGCCGTCGACGGCAGCAACTTCTATCGCTTCCGCAGTGTCCGGGCCCAGCGCGGCTGCCACGGAAGCAGCGTCCCGGCGCCATGTCCCGAGTGGACGCGAGCGGCGGCGGGAAAGACGAACAGGAGCTCGGCCATCCAGGCTCGATTGGCGCCGGCTTGCTCACGCCCCTTTGTCGTTCAGCTCGTCCATTCTTAACGAGCGCTGATCTCAGGCGCTGTCGGACATGCCTTTTGTCGGCTTTGGAACGACCGGCCCGATTTGCGGCGAGCGCGGCCACACCGTCGACGCTATTCCCTGTGGATAGGGTGAGGTGCCAAAGACTCGCGGGGTCAGCGCCGCAGAACTCTCACACTGGACGCACAAGATCGCGCGCAATGGTTCATGGCACTGCTGGGAGTTGACTGAAGCCCCGGTGGCACGGCCGGGGCTTTTCTTTTAGGCGAGTCGGGTCGTTGGCCGGTCAGCATAGTTGGCTTACCGGTAGTCCCCTTGGAGTGTCGGCCGCATCCTCAATCGGATTTTGGCTTTCGCTGAGTTTTGGCCTTTCGCTGAGTTACCGCGTCCTACAGCGAACACGTTGCCCGATATCGCGCAAGAGGTCGTCGCTGAGCGATTCCAGATCCCGAAGCGCGCGGCTCTGCTTGTGCCAGATTCCGATTCGTGTTGCCAACTCACGCCAAATGTTCCCGGATGCTGCGATCATTTTTGCCTCCCGTCTTTGGGTGACGCCGATAATGCTACCCTTGAGCGGCAGGAATGATGTGATCGTGAGCACATTTGGACGCTTTTGGTCGGGCGCAAGATTGCGGCGGATCAGGAACAGCTCCAAGCGTTGTGTTGCCCCAATCCAAAGCCGTTTCGCGATTTTTCAATATTTGAATGTCCTAGGTCGAAAGTATTGCAGACAACGGGGCGGAACTGTAGCCTTCCAGCTGGCAATCCTGGGAATGGCAATGAGCGACACGGAACGCCGGGACATGATCGAGCGCGTCGAAGAGGCGCGTGCCAAGCTGATTGCGCAGATTGCGGAAAACCAGAAGACAATCGAACGATCCCGCGAACTCCTGGCGCAAATTGACAGGGCGCTAGGCCAGTTGCGTAAGCAGTAGGCTGCTTCACTTGCACGGCTTCGGCTTATCGTTTGGCATGCCCTCCGGTGCAGCTTGGCCGCACCACCTGATCCCTTGTCGCCTGCTGCGTTCCGACCAGGCGGCGATGATCGGCGCAACCAACGTGCCAAGGCGGGCGGGCGCTCGCGCCGCAGGCCCGTCACTTTGATTAACCGATCTTAAAATTTGTTCGGATTATTTCTTTCATCCGAAACTGCCGTGCCGAAGCCTTAGCGCTGTGTTGCGGCAGACATGTCCCTTGCCCCGCCATAGGACCGGCTATGCTCAATCGCGTGACGATCAGTAGACTCCTCAAGACCGTCATCACCGCGCTCGGTGCAGCGGTCGTCATCATGCTGTTGCTGACCGCTTGGCAGTCCTGGGATCGCCTGGCGATGACAAGCCGCGCGCTCGCCGCCAGCAACGCCGCCGGCTACCTTTTCACGGCCCTCTACAACATGCGGGTTGACCGGGCGACGACGCAGTTCGAACTCAATTCGGACAAGCCGTCGTCGGGGCCATCGCCGTTGCTGGCCAGGGTTCGCGCCGCCGAGATGCCGGCACTGCAATCGGCTCTGGAATTCCTGCCGCGGATCGGGTTCGCCGATCAGCAAACGCTGATCCCCGAACTTGCCGAACGCATCAAGCGTCTTGCCGCCTCGCACGATGAAACCGCGGCCGCGCTGTCGCAGCCAAAAGCCTCGCGCCGGCAGGAGCTCGCCGCGGATGCCTTTAGAGAGACCAACGAGCTATTCGCCCTGGTCGACAAATTGTCGGGCCTGATTACCACCTCCATCAAGCTGCAGGATCCATACATTGACCAACTGATGGAGATCAAAGATCTCGCTTGGGCGACACGCAATGCCAGCGGCGACGCCACGCTCGTCATCCTCAACCCCTTGAGCGGCAGGCCGGTGTCGCCAACAGCGATGAGCGACTACGTCAAATATGTCAGCCAATCAACCACGGCCTGGCAGGCGCTGAAGAGCATAGCGAAGGGCCTACCTCTGCCGGCGCGCTTCGCCGAGATCGTCGACAAGACCGATCACGTCTACTTCGACCCCGCTTATGCGACGGAGCGCTTGACTGTGTTGAACGCGCTCATCGCCGGCCAGCCGACGGGCACCAATTCAGAAGAGTGGTCGACGACATCGATCGCGAGGCAAGCGCCCATTCAGGAGACGGCGCAAATCGCGCTCGAGGTCGCGCGCGATCACGCGGCCGCGGAGCATGCAAGTGCGATGTGGCGCCTGGTTTTCCAGCTGTGTCTGATGGTTCTCGCGATTGCCGTCGTGGGCGGGACGATGTTGCTGGTATCGCGCCGGGTCAGCGCGCCGCTGCATCAACTCGGTGCGGCGATGCGCAAGCTCGCCGGCGGCGATTTCAGCGTGGTGCTGCCTGGGCTCGACCGCAATGACGAAATCGGCGCCATGGCCAAATCCGTCGAGGAGTTCAAAGCCGTCTCAGCCGAGAAAGCGCGCCGCGAAACCGAGGAAGCCGTGCGTCGCCAGCAGGCGGAGGCTGATGTTCAGGCGAAGGCCGCAGCCGAGCAGCGCAAACAGGCCGAAGCCCAGGCCGAAGCCGCGCAAGAGCAGGCAAAGGTGGTGCGCTTGCTCGCCGAGGGGCTGGTGAAAATGGCGGAAGGCGATCTCACTCATCGCCTCGGCGAGGGTTTCAGCGAGAGCTATCGCCAGATCAAAGACGACTTCAATGCCATGGCGGCACGCTTGAGCGAGACGATCGGCGCCATTGCCGCGGCCAACCGCGAGATCGCGAATGCCTCGGGTGAACTGTCAGCGAGTACCACGGATTTGTCGCAACGCACCGAGCAGCAGGCCGCGAGCCTGGAACAGACGTCCGCGTCGATGGAGCAGATCTCTTCGACGGTCCGGCTCAATGCGGAGAACGCGCAACGCGCGAGCCAGTCGGCGAGCGGCGCCCACAATGTCGCCGATCGCGGCGGGGAGGTGGTCGCCAAGGCGGTTGATGCCATGGCCCGCATCGAAGAGTCATCTCGCAAGATCTCCGATATTATCGGCGTCATCGATGAGATTGCGCGTCAGACTAATCTGCTCGCGCTCAACGCCGCGGTCGAGGCGGCGCGCGCCGGCGAAGCAGGCCGGGGCTTTGCCGTAGTCGCTTCGGAAGTCCGCAATCTTGCGCAGCGCTCCTCGCAGGCGGCCAAGGACATCAAGGACCTCATCACCAATTCGAGCAACCAGGTGAAGGACGGCGTCGATCTCGTCAACAAGGCCGGCACGGCGCTGCATGAGATCGTCGATTCGATCAAACAAGTCGTCCAGATCGTCTCCGATATTGCCGCCGCCTCGACCGAGCAGGCGACTGGGCTTGAGCAGGTCAACAAGGCGCTCACGCAGATGGACGAGGTAACCCAGCAGAATTCGGCGCTGGTGGAGGAAAATGCTGCCACCGCCAAGACGCTCGAACAGCAGGTCAAGGCGATGGACGCGCGGCTTGCGGCATTCCGCTTGTCCGCGGAGGTCCAGCGCGTGTCAGCGCCTAGCGCGGCAAAGATGACGGTCGAGGTCCTGCCGGCGCAGGAAAAGCCGAAGCTGCAGCCGCCAGCACTCACCTCGCGCAAACAGGCGAGGAGCAGCGGCGGGCCAGTCGGACGAATGCAGAGCGTTCTCGCTGCGAAGCTGCAAGCCGACGACTGGAGGGAATTCTAAGCTGGCCTCGGTCGCCACGAACAGCTGCGATAGACGCGCGCAAAGCCGCCGCCTATTGTTTTCCCGAAGCGGCTTAATAAAGGCTGCGCTTCGGGAGCATCGTCTTTGACATCCTACGTGCTGGCGATCGATCAGGGCACCACCTCGACGCGGGCGATGCTGTTCCGCGCCGACACCTCGATCGCCGCCTTTGCGCAGCAGGAGTTTCCGCAACATTTCCCGGCCGACGGCGAGGTCGAGCATGATCCCGAAGATCTGTGGCAAACCACGGTTGCGACCTGCCGCGACGCCCTGCATGCGGTTGACGCTACTGCGCGCGATATAGTCGCGATCGGCATTACCAATCAGCGCGAGACGACGCTGCTGTGGGATCGCGCAAGCGGGCGCCCCGTGCATCGCGCGATTGTTTGGCAGGACCGCCGCACCGCCTATCTGTGCGCCGAATTGCAGGCCGGCTATGAAGGGCTGTTTGCGGCCAAGACCGGGCTCCTGCTCGATCCGTATTTTTCCGGCACAAAACTCGCCTGGCTGTTGCGCAAGGTGCCCGGCGCGGCGCAAAAGTCCGGGCGCGGCGAGCTCGCCTTCGGCACCGTGGACAGCTATCTGCTGTGGCGGCTCACCGGCGGGCAAATGCACGCCACCGACGCGACCAATGCGTCGCGCACGCTGCTGTTCGACATTCATGCCGGCCGCTGGGACGATGAGCTTCTGAAGATTCTTGGCGTACCAGAAAGCGTCCTGCCGGAGGTTCTGGATTCGTCGGCCGCGTTCGGGTTCACCGATCCCGATCTGTTCGGCGGAGTGATTCCGATCTGCGGCATTGCCGGCGATCAGCAGGCGGCGATGATCGGACAAGCCTGTTTTGTGCCGGGCATGGTCAAGGCAACCTACGGCACCGGCTGCTTCGCGCTGCTCAACACCGGTACGACGCCCGTGAAATCGAACAATAGGCTGGTCACCACCATCGCCTATCAGCTCGGCGGCGTACGCCACTATGCACTGGAAGGCTCGATCTTTGTCGCCGGCGCCGCGGTGCAGTGGTTGCGCGATAATCTGCGGATTGTGCAAAGCGCGCCGGAAACCGGCCCGCTTGCACAGAGCGCCGACCCGACGCAGGACATCATTCTGGTTCCGGCCTTTGTCGGATTGGGCGCGCCGCATTGGCGGCCGGATGTGCGCGGCGCGCTGTTTGGCTTGACGCGCGCCACCGGTCCGCGCGAACTGGCGCGGGCCGCGCTGGAGAGTGTCTGCTTCCAGACCGCCGATCTCATTGCCGCGATGAAGGCCGATTGGCAGATCGCCGAGAGTGCGCTCACGACGTTGCGCGTCGACGGCGGCATGGCGAATTCAGATTGGACCATGCAGCGCCTCGCCGATCTTATAGGCAGCCAAGTCGACCGTCCGCGGATCAAGGAGACGACCGCGCTCGGTGCCGCTTACCTTGCCGGTCTTCATAAGGGTTTTTTTCCGGAGCCTGATCGTTTTTTGGATCATTGGCAATTGGAGCGCCGGTTCTCGCCGCAGATGGATGCGGCGACGCGCGAGCGAAAGCTCGCGGCGTGGTCGAACGCGGTGCGTCGTCTGCTCATGTGATATTCCATGCCGACGCGCTCAATTGCACCGGGGAGATGCAGCATTGCCGCTGGATCGTCGTGGAAGGCACCTCCGCGGACGCCCAGTTGCGAATCTTTACGGAAAGTGAACACCAAGGTGTCGATATTGCCTTACATAGGGTGATTCGTTGGGTTCGGGACGCCGCTTTGGTAGGGTGACCTACGAACCGGGACAATCGCAAGGCCGGCCTTCGGCAAATCCGGGAGGATTGAGAAACTTCGAGGTAGAATCCAAAGAGATAGCCATGTGCCGATGGATAGCATATCGCGGCGAAACCACAGCGCTCGAGCACTATGTGACCGCGCCTGAACACTCCTTGGTCTCCCAGAGCATCCATGCGCTCGAATCGATGTCGAGCACCAATGGTGACGGCTTTGGTCTGGGGTGGTACGGCGCTCATCCGGAGCCGGGCCTCTACCGCGAGGTGCGCCCGGCCTGGTCCGACGAGAATTTGCGCTATCTCTGCCGGCACCTGCAGTCGCATCTGTTCTTCGCGCATGTCCGCGCCGCCACCGGCACGCCCATCACTCGCCCGAACTGCCATCCGTTCGCCTGCGGGGTGTGGATGTTCATGCATAACGGTTTTGTCGGCAGCTGGTCGCGCTTGCGTCGCGCGGTTGAAGCGCTGATCCCTGACGAGCTCTATCCGGCGCGTATCGGTACTACCGATTCGGAAGCGATCTTTCTTGCCATTCTTGGCGCCGGCATGGAGCGACCGGTGCTGGCTGCCGAGCGCATCCTCGGGAAGATCACCGAACTCGTGAATAAGACCGATCCCGGCGACCATTTCCGCTTCACGGCCGCGCTGTCGAACGGCAAAGATCTCTACGCCTTCCGCTATGCGGTGAATGATCATGCCAATACGCTTTATTATCGTGAATCGGACCGCGGCATCGTGATCGTCTCCGAGCCGCTCGACCGCAATCACAAAAACTGGGTGACGGTGCCCGAAAACCATGTCGTGGTCGCGCTCGCCGGCGAGCGGGCCCGCATCCTGCCGCTGTTTCACCGCCACCAGGAGGCGGCGGAGTAATCAAGGCCCGGCCTCATCGTCATCTTGAGGTGGCCGCCAGCGATTGCGGCGTTCTGGCCGACCGATGACAAGCTGCGCGGCCCTCCAAGGATGCGGCTGGGGTGCTGCAGCTCGCGCCCGCGGAGGCTCGGCGCTTCGCGCGGAGCACTTCAGCGTGGCGGTCTTTGTGGCGCGACTTGACTTAGGGCGTCCATTTCTGCGCCCAAGCGGGTGGCATTTTGGCATCAATCAAAATGAAGGCGATCCGGCACGGCTTGGTGCCGTTGTTGACCCAGGCGTGATTGGTGCCCTGCTGCACCAGTACATCGCCGGCTTTGACGTGGATCTCGCTGTCGTCGAGCAGCATGTCGATCTCGCCGTCGAGCACGATCGCGTAATCGATCGTCTTGGTGCGATGGGTATTGGCATGCCGGCCATAGCCCTGCGTCGCCGGGTCAATTCCCATCGACACGAGGACTTGATGATGATCGACCGGCGGCGCGTTCGGCGGTATCGGTGCGAAATCGACGATGCGGAAGATCGTGCCGTTGGCGCGCGGTGGCACGCCGACTTGCGTTTGCGCGCGATCCGCAGTCCCCGATATGTCGACCGGAAATTCGTCCGTCACCCACAACAGCGTCATGCCATTGCCGCCGGCTGCGCGCTGCTTGGCTTGCAGCGGCGCGTCAAACAGCACGACGGCCTTGCCGTTGGCATCATGTCCAGTCACGATCCGGCGCGTCGACCTCAATTCCATTTCCGACTCCCTTCCGTTGCCTTCCGGCCATCACTTATAAGCGGTTTTTCTGACCGGACCAGCGCGAGATTCCATTGGCGCGCAACTTGCGCTCGAAATCGCGAACGTCCGCTGGCCGGCGAGCCAAAAGTGCTTGTTCCGCCCACCGGAGCTCTTTCCGATTCGATGGAGTCGGAAGGCGCTCCAGGGCTTTTGTTGTGTCGCATTCTTTCACGGAACACCGGTACCCACTTTTGCGGAAAATGCTCTAATCGTTAACTTCTGCCCTGTAAGTCTATGCCGTGTGCACGGCACCCCGGACGAAGCTCGGGCGGTGGTGTTCGTGTCGCCGAATGGAATGCCTGCAGTCAGCCGCGTCGCGGCGAATGTATCTGATCGAGTATCTGATCGGCGCGCAGCGCAGGAAAATGCCCGGCATGAATCTCGAGATCGATTCTTCCAGCAAAGCAGCATCCTCCATCGTGCCCGAGCCGGGGGCTGCAGATCATGGCGGCTCCTCGGCCTCGACCGAATTCATCAGCTTCGCCATCGATGACGAGCAATACGGCGTCGACATCATGGCGGTGCGGGAGATCAAGGAATGGTCGGGCGTGACACAGCTGCCCAAGCAGCCCGATTATATGCGCGGCGTGCTCAACTTGCGTGGCGTGATGGTGCCGATCATCGATCTGCGCTGCCGCTTCGGCCAAGGCCTGACCGATGCGACGCCGGTCCACGTCGTCATCGTGGTGCAGATCGACAGCAAGACCGTGGGGCTGCTCGCTGATCGGGTGCTGGACATCATCTCGGTCGAGGCTTCGCGCATCCAACCGGTGCCGCAGGTGTCGCGCGGCTGCCGCACCAATTTCCTGTCGGGCCTTGTGACCATCGATACGGCAATGATCGCGCTGATCGACCTCGGCAATCTTCTGTCGCAGCGGGTCGAAAGCGAAAACTTCGCCGCGAGTTGATCGCTGCTGCAGTCGGCCATTCAAATCAAGGAAGAATTGCGTCACCCCGGCGCGTGCCGCGTTGAAAAGCGAGTCGGTTCGGGTAACCTCATCCCGGACTTCATTCGGCGACCGCGAGGGGTTGAGTTTGTCCATGACGGGGGACCTGACAGAGATCCCGGTCGTTGATATTCGCGACGGCGGCACGCCGCGACACGCCCGGCGCAGCGCCGGTCGCGCGCGCGCTTTGCGCGATGCCTGCCTCAGCTTTTTTCCGCGCGCCGCCTTGCCGCTGATCCCGGCGCTTGACAGGGCTTCGCGCCGCTGGCTTGCCCGCGCGCACTCGCCTTACATGCCTGAGATCGCGCAGATCGCCGCTGCGCTGGACTTTTCCGGCGTATGGCTGCTCAATGCCTCCTACCAGTGGGCCTGCACGGCGCGCGCTTGCGAGCAAGATGGCGTGTCGTGGCTTATTCGCACGCTGGATTGGCCATTTTCCGGCCTCGGCCGCTACGTTGAAATCGCCCATATGCGCAGCGCATGCGGCGGCTTCTACAGCGTTACCTGGCCTGGCTATGTCGGCGCGCTGACGGCGATGGCGCCGGGGCGCTTTGCCGCTTGTGTGAATCAGGCGCCGATGCGCCGCCGCACCGTGCATCGCTGGCTGCGCCCTTACGATTTCGCATTGAACACGATTGCGATCTGGCGATCAGCCGATCTGATGCCGCCGGATCAATTGCTGCGTCAGACTTTCGAGGCTTGCGGCAGTTACGCCGCGGCGCGGCGTGTCCTGGAGATGACGCCGGTGGCGCGTCCGGTCATCTTCACGCTTGTCGGCTGCGCGCCTCACGAGCGCTGCGTAATCGAGCGCACCGAGACCGGATTCGCCACGCGCGAGGATCAAACCAGTGCGGCGAACGACTGGCTTCAAGTGCAACCGGGTTGGGAAGGTCGCATCGGCACGCGGCGCTTCCTGACCAGTACGCTCGAAGAAGCGGCGGGCTATAGCCGCGCCCGACGCGAGTCGCTCGAAGCATGGGACGGGCCGCTATCAGCGCCGGATTTCGACTGGGTGCGCGAGCCTGTGCTCAATCCCTATACGCGGCTTGCCGTCGCGATGTGCCCGTCCTCGGGACTGCTGCGCGTCACGGGCTACGACAAGACCGATCCGAGTGCCACGGCAGCCGAGCTACCGGTGCCGGTGACGCGGCCTTGCGAAATCATAGCCTCGCCGCTGCCGCAGGCCGTTTAGGAACAGCGCTTTGACCTGAACGCCGGCGACCGAGCTCCAGGCACCGCAACACGGCTTCCGTTGGCTTAAATTATTCATTATGTTCAATGATATACAGAAAATGCGCAAACCTGTGCTGGCGATCACATCGCGCAGTGCAATCTACGCCTAGTGTGCATCCTGGATAGTGGCGGGAAAACCGGAATAGGTACGGAGCTAGCCATGACCAGAATCTTCACCAACGTCGTTATCGTGCAGCGCGGCTCGCCCTGGAGCCAGATGAAGCACCGGATTATGCAGTGGCGCCGCCGTGCCCGCGCGCGACACGAATTGCAAAACCTCAGCGACAGGACGCTGCGCGATCTTGGCATCACCCGCTGCGATGCGAATTACGAAGCGAGCAAGCCGTTCTGGATGGCGTGATCGAACAACCATTCCTCAGGCGACGTACCGGCATGCTGATGGGCCGCCCATAAGGGCGGCCTGTTGGTTTTTGTGCGTCGCTGCGTGCGAATTTCGCCAGGCGATGCCGAGGATTTTGCTCTCGGGCGATTGCTTCGCGAATTTTGAGCCGCGATTTGCCTCACCTCCTGCGAGTTTTGTAGCATGCGCGCCCCGGCTGCGACGGAAGGGCGCGCGCAAATGCCTAAAATCAAAACCGCAGATGGCGTGAATCTGTATTACGAAGAGGCCGGCGTCGGCACGCCGGTCGTCTTCGTGCATGAATTCGCAGGCGACTATCGCACCTGGGAGCCGCAGCTGCGGTACTTCTCGCGCTCGCATCGCTGCGTCACCTATAGCCAGCGCGGTTATCCGCCCTCCGATGTGCCGAGCGATCCCAACAGCTATGGCCAGGACATCGCACGCAGCGATGTGATCGCCCTCATGGATGCGCTCGGCATCGAACGCGCGCATGTCGTCGGCCATTCGATGGGCGCATATACCTCGCTGCATGTTGGCATGCACGATCCGCAGCGCTGCATTTCGGTCACCGCCGCCGGATGCGGCTGGGGTTCGTTGCCGGATCCCGCGGCACGCGCGGCGATGCGTGTGCAGGCGGCGGAAACCGCGAAAATGTTCACTGAGAAAAGCATGGCGGAAGCGGCGGCGATCTATTCCGATACGCCAACGCGGCAGGCGCAGAAATACAAGGACCCGCGCGGTTATGCCGAATTCGCGCGCATGCTCGCCCAACATTCCTCGCAAGGTCACGCGCTGACCATGACCATGCTGCAGGCCAAGCGGCCGACATTGTGGGACATGGAGGCCGACTTGAGGAAGTTTTCCGTGCCGCTCCTCATTATCTGCGGCGACGAAGACGAGACCTGCCTCGACGGCAGCGTCTTTCTCAAGCGCATCGCGCCGACAGCCGCGCTCTATGTCGTGCCGCGCTCGGGCCACACCATCACCAGCGAAGAGCCGGCGGCCGTCAATGCGGCGCTGGCGGAATTGTTCGCCGCGGCCGAAGGCGGGCGCTGGCTTGCGCACAAGCCGTCGGCGTGAAAGTAAGCCAGCATTCATCTCGCGCGGGACGGTGTCGATCGCAACGTTTGCCGCTGTTCCGGGCACTCGGCCATGCAACTACCTCTTGCCCGCCGGCATCGTGGCCGAGAGGACGGTTCTGGCAATCGCGCCCCAAGCCAAATTCTTCATCGCCACGAGCGGCGGATTGTCGAGCACCGCGACCGTCGCCGCGTGTTGATTGCAGCCCGCGACCAGCACGGAAATCTTGATATCGCCGTCGGTATAATAGGGGTCGCCTTCGCCGTTGCGGCCATTGAGCGTAGGGCCGATGCCGGCGACCTCGTAGATGGTCTGCACCACATGCGCCTTTTTTAGATCGTCGGTCAGGAGATCACGCTCGGCGTCGATGTCGGGGGCGATGTGATGGGTGATGCGCGCGTCATCATGGCTGAAGCCGACGCCGCGATCGAATGTGGCCGCGCCGAGCCAGACCGCCCGGCCTTCCTCGCCGCGTTCGAGAACGCGCCAGAAGCGCACGTGATTGCGGCGATCGGCGTTGCTGCCGACCGGCTTCTCGAAGGCGAGATCCTGCCGCCGATTGTCGTAATACAGATGGCTGACCGGCGCCCGCAGATAGGGCCGGTCGAGCAGCACGCTGCCGACAATCTCGATGCTCGAGCGCAAAGTGATCGGATCAGCCGGATACCAGCCGGCCGCATTCATGCCGCAGAGCACATCCGAGCGCGAGCCGACCAGGCCGACATTGATCGGGTCGCCCGGGATGCCGCTTGCCGTGCGCGTGATCATGGGCATGCCGGCCAGCGCCTCTTGGTGCTCGTAGTGGCGCCAGAGCAGCGGCAGCACGAGATAGGCGATCAGAAAGTAGAGCCCGACAAGCGCGGATGCCGTGGTGAGCAGCAAAGCTCCCCATTTGATATGGTGGGCGCGAATCTGCATCCTGATAGTTTATTGCCAAATGCGCGAGCTAGCTCAGGAATGTGCGGGCCTGCTTCGCAGCATCGCGCGCAGCCGCTGCGGCGTGACCGGTAGCTGCGTTACTGCGCCCGGCCAGCCGAGCGCGTCGTCGATGGCGGCGGCAATGGCGGCGCCGGCGGCATTGGCGCCGCCTTCGCCG
This sequence comes from Hyphomicrobiaceae bacterium, assembly GCA_021324465.1. GTDB lineage: Bacteria > Pseudomonadota > Alphaproteobacteria > Rhizobiales > Xanthobacteraceae > BOG-931. The sequence goes on along the minus strand of JAJPJB010000089.1, from coordinate 35,234 downwards.
GCGCCTTTGAGGCCGAGCGAATTGAGCGGGCTTGGCGCATCCTCGCTGATCAACACTTCCACGCGCGGCACTTCGCGCGCGCTTGGCATGATGTAGTCGGCGAAGCTGACGCAGAGCGGCTCGCCGCGCGCATCATAGCAAAACTCCTCGAACAGCGCGCCGCCAAGCCCCTGCGCCACGCCGCCGATCATCTGGCCCTCCACCAGCATCGGATTGACCGCCTTGCCGATGTCATAGGCGACGACATAACGTTCGACCAGAACCGCGCCGGTATCGCGCTCGATGCGCACAATGGCGACGTGGATGCCGTAGGGGTAGTTCATATGTTGCGACTCGAACCGCCCCTCCGCGGCAAGGCCCGGATCAGCCTCGCCGCGGAGCTGTGAGCCGGGATTGAGCGCACGCGCGACATCGCCCAGGCTAATCGAGGGCCCTTGCGGCACATCCTTGCGCACCACTTTGCCGTCGATCACATCGAGCAAGTCAGGCGGCGATTGGAGAAGACCCGCAGCGACGGCAATGGCCTTCGTGCGCAATTTGGCCGCAGCTCGCCGTGTAGCTTCACCGGCCATCACCGTGACGCGCGAGGCAAAAGTGCCCATGCCGAAGGCAATGCGATCGGTCTGGCCGTGCGTAACGCGCACGCTCCGGTAATCGATGCCAAGCGCATCGGCGCAGATTTGTGCGAGCACCGTCTCCATGCCCTGGCCGACCGAGGTGGCGCCGCTGACGATCTCGACCGTGCCGCCGGTGTCGATGCGCGCCTGCACTGCATCGTATGGCCCAAGCCCGCTCTTCTCGACGAACATGGCAAGCCCCGCGCCGACTGCTTCGCCTGCGGCGCGCCGGCTTTGCAGCTTTTCGCGCAATTTCGGCCAGCCGATATGCGCCAGCGTCTTCTCAAGCAGCACGGCATAGTCGCCGGAATCGTACGTCATTTGCGTGCCGAGCGTATCGAGCGGCCGCGTGTAAGGCATTTCGACCGCCGCAATCAGATTGCGGCGCCGCACCTCGATCGGATCGATGCCGAGCCGCGCAGCGATCGCGTCCATCAGCCGTTCACGGACGAAGGTGCTCTCGAAGCGGCCCGGCGCGCGATAGGTTCCGCACGGCGTCTTATTGGTTAGCCGGATGCGTCCCGCCATGCGATAGGCGCGCACGCGGTAGGGGCCGAGCAGCATGGTGGCGGCGAGATCGGGCACAGTGGCCGCATGGGTGCGGACATAGGCGCCCTGATCGTGAAAGAACTCGCCGTCAATGGCGAGCAGGCGTCCTGTCTCATCCACCGCCGCGCGCAGGCGATAATGCTGCTGGCGCGAATGGTTGGCCGCCAGCAGATGCTCGCGGCGGTCCTCGATCCATTTGACCGGCCGCCGCAGGCGCAACGCGGCAAGACAGACGAGCACATCTTCCGGATAAAGCTCGCCGCGGATGCCGAACCCGCCGCCGGTATGGCCTTCATGCAGATGCACGGTGGCGGGCGAACGGTCCAACATGCGCGCCAGCGCATCGCGATTCCAATGCGGCACCTTGGCGGCGCCAAAGAATTCGAGTACGCCGTGCCCGGCATCAAAACGCGCAATCGCGCCGCGCGTTTCCAGCGGCACGCCGCTGTGGCGGCCGATCTTCAGCTCGAGTGCGACAACGGCGCTCGCGCCGGCAAAAGCCGCCTCGACATCGCCGAAGCCTTTGCGCACGATGGCGGCCTCGGTCGAATGGCCGTCATCGAACAAGGCCGGCGGCGCATCCGCCGCGATCAATTCCGGCAGCGGCTCGATGTCGGCGCTTATGAGATCGGCGGCATCCTCGGCGGCGTAGGGGTCGCTGGCAAAGACGACGGCAATCGGCTCGCCGACATAGCGTACGCGATCCTTGGCGAGGATCGGCTGCCGATAGGGCTCAAGCCCTTCGATACGGGTGAGGCGGAAATCGATCGGCGGAATGTCGGCGACGTCGGCCGAGGTCCATATGGCGACCACCCCCGTCGCCTCGCGCGCCGCCCGCGTTTCAATCGACAGGATGCGGCCGTGCGCATGAGCTGAACGTGCAACCCGCATGTGCAGCTGATGTGCGAACGAAATATCGGCCGCAAAGCGACCGTTTCCCATCACCAGCGGGCGATCCTCGAGCCGCGGCACCGACCGGCCGACAAAAGGTCTGTCAGAAGTCACGGCCGCTTGATCCCTCCAGATGCGCGGTCTCATTGATTCGCTGCACGCAAGTTTTTCCGCGGTTGATATCGATTTCATTAAGACAGCACGGCGTCTGCGCAACGCGCCAAAAGGCCGACAGCGGCTGATCGAGCAGTTGCACAAGCAGTGCGCGATTGGTGCTGTCATGGCCGACCAGGACGATCGTGTCGTCGGGGTGCTGCCGCAGCATCAGACGCAGCACATTGGCCGCGCGCGCCGCAACCTGCTGCAGCGATTCGCCGTTGGGAAACTCCACCAGATGCGGCGCGGCAAACCAGGTTGCGAACAGCACCGGGTCAAGCGCCTTGGCCTCGTCGAAGGTCTTGAACTGCCAGGCGCCGTAATCGATGTCGGTGAAATCGTCGCAAATTTGCGCAGATACGCCGCAGGCCGATGCGATTGCGTCAGCGGTCGCCACGCAGCGGCCCATCGGGCTGGTATAGACCTTGCGCGGGCGCCACGCCCCGGCGATCCGCCTCGCCAAAGCTTGCGCCTCGGCGCGGCCCCGCGCGGTGAGCTCAAGCTGCTCGCGACCGCGGAAGCGCTCTGGCTTGATACCTTCGACATGGCCGTGCCGGGTTAGCAGAACTTTGGTCATGCGGCCAAAATGTTCTTCGCTCGGGGAGGAGCGGACTGCGCCTGTGTGTTACTTCCAGCCGAGCCGCTCGAGGATCGCGCGGCCCATGATCCATTCCAGATCTTCCGCCGAGAGAAATTCGAGCGTTTCGGTGAAATGTGTGATGCGTTGCTTGTACGTCGCCTTATTGTACGAATTGGTCAGATCCGTGCCCCAGTAGCAGCGGCGTGGGCCGAAGGCTTCAAACAATCGCTTGATATGCGGCTTCATATCGGCAAACGGATAGGATTGCGCCGAATAGAACGGCGCGGTGGAGAGTTTGACCGAGACATTAGGGTATTTGGCGAGCTTCGCCGTCTCGGCGATCGCCTCGCCAAGTTTGCCGGATTTGGCGACTTCACCGGTCGTGCCGAAATGATCGGCGATCATGATCAATCCAGGATAGCGTTCGGCAACTGTGGCGAAATGCGCCATCGGCGCGCCGTAGAACATCACAGGCAGATTGTATTTCTCGGCAAGCGGACAGAACCAGTCGACGCTGCCGTCCGTTAGCCAATGCCACTGGTGCGGATGAAAGGTGAGCCGAATGCCGAGCATGTTCGGCTGCTTCTTCCAGTCCGGCAGGAGGTTGGCCGTATTGGGGTCGTTGACCGGAATGCGTCCCATTACCGCGAAGCGATTTGGATAGCGGCGCACCGCTTCGAGCGCGTAGTCATTGCGATCGCCCTCCCAGGACGGCGGCACGATCACTGCGCGGTCGACGCCCGCTTCGTCCATCATCGGCACCAGCTTTTCGATCAGGAACGGTTCGGGCAGTTGCGCCACGCGGTTTGGCAGCCAGGGCCGCTCCGGCGTGTTGGCCAGCCACAGATGAACTTGCGCGTCCACGATCATTACAGTGCCTCCCGCCTGTCACGCCGTGAGTGTGCCGTGTGAAGGCGCAGGCCGCAATGGCGTCAGGCGCGCCGGCCGCTAGAGCCGTCGCAACGGCATGGTCCAGGCAAGCCACGTGGCAACGGCGGTGAACAGTGCCACCGTGAAGAACGCCGCATGAAAGGCGTTGCCGATTTGGCTCTGCACAATCGCTTGCCGCGCCGGATCGAGCGTCGCCAGCGCCTCGGGCCCGCGCTCGATGACCGTTCCGAACAATCCAGCTGTTTCACGGTCGGTCACGGTTAGCAGCGAAAACAAGACGGCGGATACGGTCGCCGTGCCGAATGCGGCGCCGACCGAGCGTGAGAATTGCACCATGGCGGCGGCGGTGCCGAGCAGGCGCGGTCCCGCGACGGTCTGCACGGTCACCTGCACGACACCCATCACCGTGCCCATGAAGAGGGCGACGCCGCCGAGCGCCCAAGCGATCTGCGTTGCACTCAGATACGGAATGAAGAATGCGAGCAGACACAGCCCGACGGTCGCGCCGATCAAGCCGTAGGTCGGGAAAGGCGCGGTGAAGCCCGTCCTGGTTACCAGTTGTCCGGTTGTCATCGAGCCGATGCCGATGCCGGCGGTGAGCGGCAGCAGCATGAAACCGGTCTCGGCCGGCGAAAGGCCGCGCACGGCACGCAGATAGATCGGCAGGAAGGTGATGAGAGAGACCAGCGCCGCGCCGTGCATCGCCGCCATTGCGTCACTGCGCCAGATCGAGGGCTGGTGGAACAGTTTGGGCGGAATGAGCGGGGAGGCGGTCAGCCGCTCCTGCCATGCCAGCAAGACAACGGCGATGATCCCGACCCCTAGGAGTCCGAGCGCCCAAGGCAGCGTCGCGAGCTCCATGCGCTGCAGCTGTTCCAGCGCCAGAATGACCGGCCCGACGAAGAAGACAAAAAGAACAAGACCCGGCGCATCAAAGCTGGTGCGGCGACGGTCGCCTTGGCGCGGTGGAATGCGAAACACAAATGCGGTCGCCAATAGACCCAAAGGAATATTGACCAGAAAGATCGACTGCCAGCCGAACGCCTGGGTGAGATAGCCGCCGGCAACCGGGCCGAACGAGTTTGATGTAACTGCGATGCCGGCGAGATAGCCTTGATAGCGGCCGCGTTCGCGCGGCGGGATGGCTTCACCGATCAGGGCTTGCGACAGTGTCATCAGGCCGCCGCCGCCAAATCCTTGCAGCACGCGGAAGACTGTAAGCAGTTCGATGTTGGGCGCCAGCGCGCAGAGCAGCGAGCCCAGCATGAAGATCGAGAGGGCCACGATCATCATCAGACGCCGGCCGAACGTGTCGCCGAGGTGGCCATAGACCGGTGCGGCGATGGTGTTGGCGATCAGATAGGCTACGACGACCCAGAACGCGCGCTCGATTTCGCCCAGGCTCGAGGCGATCGCCGGCAATGCCGTGGCGACGCTGGTCTGGTCGGCGACGGCCAGAAACATCGGCAGCATGATGGGCGGAAAGATCGCGAAGAATCCCGGCTGCGCCGGCGACGCGGCCGAAGCCGCATCTGAAGCCGCCGCAAGCTTCGGATCAGCGCCGCCTTGCGGCGCGGCAGCTTGCATTTCGCGTGCCGGCCGCTGGAAAGAATCATTCATCGTGCTTTTGGCCGAATGAGACGGAACGGATGCTGCATGATAGCCACTATGATCAATCGTGTGGCCAAGGCAATCGCCGCGCAACGGCCCGCTTGAGTATCCGGTTCGCTGTGTCTGACGCTGAAATTCCCGCGTGCAATGTCTCACCGTTGTGCCTTGAAGTCACGGACGAAGTTGTGCGTTGCAGTCATGCCAAAACTCGCGCGGACCGTGGCGTCCGTCCGGATCGCAACATCTTTCGAGGCAAACGCGGGCACGGCGGGGAGCGTTCCTGGCCGCAATCGCCGCAACATCGCGAACTCAATCTGTCATCTTGTGTGCTCGCGAGCGCAGATGCGCCGGTGCCTTGCGTGCGTATCCGAGGCAGATCTCTCCTGTCGGCCTCTTACTGTTCCCGGCCGCAACGCGGCGATGCAGCTGTGGAGACAAAAGGATGAAGATGCAATTGTTGCTCGCAGCGCTGCTTCCCGCTTCAGGAGATCTGGCAGCACGGCCGCAACAGACGACGGCCGAGCTCAGCTATCCCGAGCTCGGCTATCCCTGGCGCTGGGTCGCTTCCGGCTTTGGTGCCCAATGCACCGCACTCCAACCGCGCCGAATGCGCGTTCGACGAGAAAGGTGGCGGTGAAGCTTTTGCAGCCGCAATAATGATTCGGCTGGCTCGCTGCAGAACGCCTCAAATCAGCTGACATGCATCGGCGGCAATGCGAACGCGGAGCAGAGCTTCAAAAACGCATACCGCAACACTGGCCGGCCGCCTGGAAGGCGACCGGCTTTTTCCTGTGAGCCCATCTGCGCGGGTCGGCCGTAATGATCAGCCGACGTAGCTGACGCGTTCCTGTTCCTTTGCCTGTTCTGCGGTGGCCGGCTGCGCCGGCAATTGCAGAACGGTCGCCTCTTGGCCTTCGCATAGAAGCGTCAACAGCACGTTGCGCCCGTCAGGAAACTCAAGCGCATCGTGATGCGCGGCCATCTTGTCCTTGTTCACTTGCCGGAAGATGGCGGTCTTGTAGTTGATCGTCTTGGTCTTCCAGCCGAGCAGACCAGCCGGTAGGCAGGCCACTTCATTGGCAAACGCCAACTCGGTGCCGGGTAGAATGCAGACCGCCAGTCCTGGGTCGTCTATGGCCGAGAACCCGCGGGTTCCGGTGCCGAAGTCACGTGTTACGAGCTTGTCACCGACTTTTGCCGGCCTCGAACGCACGCTTTGAAGGCTAAAGTCACACATTGGCGACTCCTTTCTTCCCAGATCATTGCGCCAGTCAGCCCCACAACCCCCTCATCAACGAGTCAAAGCAAGATTAGTGCCGTGACCGCAACGGTGGCGGGACATTTCGGCGCAACTAAGGAGTCTAGCCCCATCGAAGCCTCACGAATCACACATTCGCGCGAGCAGCCATGCTCATTCGGCACGGCCGTCGGCAACGTGTCGGTTCATCAGCCCAGCAAGGTGCGCGCCGGCGTCGGCGGGCGGGCAACGGCCCGGACCCATTTTTCGGCAATTTGCCTGCCGCGCAGGCGTTATTCCGCGCGCCCGCGGCAAAAGGCTATAAAGCATCTCTATTGGACGGTAATGCCGCCGACCATGCCGTCCCAGTCGTGATCGGCGCAGCGCAGGTCGTAGGTGCCCGGCGCGCCGGGCGTGAAGAAAAGGTCCTTGCTGTCCCCCGGCTGCATGACGATCTCGCTGTGCTCGCTGTTGAGGACCTCCGGGTTGTCGATCTTCGCCGCAGCGAAAAAGGTCGGTGCAGTGAATTCATGCGTCTGCTTGCCGTGGTTCTCCAGATGCAGACGATAGTGCACGCCGTGTTGAAAAGTCAGATGGTCCGGCTGGAATCGATAATCGATCATCACGACATTGACGGCAACCGGAGCCGGCTGCGCGGCGCCGACCAAGAAGCCGAGCAAAACCCCGACCCCCGCTGGCGCGGAGGGCCCAGCGAGATGTCGAAAGATGCATCGAATCATAAAATCAGGCCCCCGGCCGTTGCTACAGCGCGCCTCTTCCGCGCAGCCGCAGCGGCCGCGCCATTTTTACCAACACCGCCTTGGGCCGGAAATTCTGCCGGCGATTCGCGTGCCAATACCGTCGGCACCGCGCGACATATCAGTGTCCGGCAACCGTCGGCGCTTGCAGGTTGACGCGGCGCACCAGAACGAGCACGAGCGGAATCATCAGCGCGGCGGCGACGGCGCAGGCCTGGAATACATCGATGTAGGCGAGAATGGTCGCCTGTGTCTGCACCAGTTGACCGATGAAGCGCATGGCCGCGCCCATGGCGTCGCTCGCCGAGGCGCCGTGCGCCATGAAATAGTGGGTCAATTGCTGCAGCGTGGCTTTGAACGTCTGCGAGGAGGGTATCGCGTTCTCGACGAGCCGCGACTGGTGGAATTGCGTGCGTTGAATCAGGACGACATTGGCGGCCGAGATGCCGATGCTGCCGCCGAGATTACGGGCGATATTCATGAGCGCCGACGCCTTATTGGTCTTATCCGGCGGCAGGCCGTCATAGGCGATCGCATTGATCGGAATGAACAGGAACGGCAAGCCGACCATCTGATAAACCCGGACCCAGCCGAAATAATCAAAGCTTGCGTCCGGCGTCAGCGAGGTCGAGTACCACATCGACAGCGCGACGGTGGTAAGGCCCAGCACGATTAGATATTTCGGCTGAAAGCGTCCGGTGACCTGGCCGGCGAGCGGCATGACGACCAGCATGGCGATGCCGCCCGGCATCATGGCCAGGCCTGAGAGCATGGCGGTGTAAGGAAAAGTCGTCTGCAACAGCTGCTGCATGATCTGATTTGAGCCGAACAGGATCGCGCCGATCATCAGCATCACGAAAAAAGCCATGCCGAACTGGCGGTAAGACAATAGTTTTATTTCGATGATTGGCACCTCCCGGCTGATCTCCCATGGAATGAAGGCAAGAAACGAAATGGCGGCAAGGCAGCTGAAGGCGGTGATGGTCGGCGATTTGAACCAGTCGTCGATCTGCCCGCGATCGAGCACGACCTCGAGGCAGCCGAGCGACATAGCGATCAGCGCAAAGCCGGCCCAGTCGATCTTGAGCCCGTCGGCGAGCCGCTCTCGACGCTCGCGTTCGAGCGCCTCCGGCTCGTCGACCAGCCAATGCACCAGCAAAAGCGAAGCGATCCCGATCGGCACGTTGATGAAAAAGATCCAGTGCCAAGAGAAGTTGTCGGTAATCCACCCGCCGATCGTCGGGCCGACAGTCGGCGCGACGATCACCGCCACGCCATAGAGTGCGAAAGCCTGGCCCCGCTTGTGCGGCGGAAATGTATCGGCAAGGATCGCCTGCTCGCTGGTCGGCATGCCGCCGCCGCCGAGCCCTTGCAGGACGCGAAAGAAAATCAGCGAACTGAGACTCGGCGCGAGCCCGCACAACAAAGAACTCACGGTGAACAGCGCCACGCAGAGCATGTAGAAGCGCTTGCGGCCGATGACGTTCGACAACCAGCCGCTCGCCGGCAGCACTACTGCATTGGCGATCAAATAGGTCGTGACGATCCATGTGCTCTCGTCGATGCCGGCGGCAAGCGAGCCGGCGATATAGCGCAGCGAGACATTGGCGATCGCGGTATCGAGCACGACCATGAAGGTCGCGATCGACACAACGACCGCGACCAGCCAAGGATTGCGATCGCCGGCGGCGGACCGGCTCGGATCCCAGGCCTGCGTTCGAGCCTGATCGCTCATCGCACTTTCACCGTGGGCACCACAGACATGCCGGGGCCGAGCAGCACGCCGGGTGGCTTGTCGAACACGATCTTGACCGGTACCCGCTGCACGATCTTGACATAATTGCCGGTGGCATTCTCCGCCGGCAACAGACTGAATGCGGTGCCGCTGCCGGGCTGGATCGAATCGACGTGACCGCGGAATGTGCGGCTCGGATAGGCATCGATCTCGATGTCGACCGGCTGCCCCGGGCGCATCCGATCGAGCTGCGTCTCCTTGAAGTTCGCCGTCACCCAGACGTCGCGCGGCACGAACATCATCAGCGCCTGCCCGACGCCGGCATAGCCGCCCTTGGCTGCGGTCAGATGCGCAATGCGGCCGGCCACGGGCGCGGTGATGATGGTGCGCGACAGATTGGCCTCGGCCTGATGGAGCTGCGCCTGCGCGGTCTTCAGTTGCGCCTCCAGCACCGGTTCCTGCTTTTCGGTCGCGACCGCATTGGCCTGGGCGGCGGCGTAGCCGGCCTGACTCTGCAGCAGATTCGATTCGTATTGCTGCGCCTGCTCGACGGTACCGCTGCCATGCTTGGCAAGGGCCTGATAACGGTCCGCTTGCTGTTGTGCGAATGTCAGCGCCGCTTGCGCCTGCGCCACCTGCTTCTGGGCCTGATCGATCTTGGCTTTTTGCGCGACGATCTGCGCCTGGATATTCTCGATGCTGGCTTGCGCTTGATCGCGCTGGGCGACGTAATCGCGATCATCGAGCCGCACCAATTCGGCACCGGCCTCGACCAGCTGATTGTCCGTCACCGGAACGTCGACGATCGCGCCCGCGACCTGGGCGCTGATCTGAACCGTGCGAGCATCGATGAAGGCGTCGTCGGTGGATTCGTAGTTGCGGGCATTGAGCCACCACAGCAGCAGCGCGATCAATAGAACGATCGCGGCGAGGGCGCCCGCGGCGATAGCGGCGCGGCGCCGACGCACGGCACCCCTGAGCGGCGCTTTGTTTGCCGTTTCGCCGGGAACGTCTCGGCCAGGCCGGGATTCCACTTCACGCTGGGCATCGGAACGGCGATCGTTGTCGACGCGTTGCTCCATAATCGAGACTTAACGTTTGGCTCGCCGAGAGGGTTGCGGGCGCATTTGCGCGCGTCGTCGCGCCTGGCCGCGTCGTCGCACCCTAACCGCGTCGCGCCCCTGCTTTTGTCTTAGCCGGTAATGCTGCTGCAGGCCAGTCGGGCCGCCGGCTACGTCGGATTTGCAGTGTGCAGGGCTGCCGAGACCTTCTGCACGAACTCGTCAAGCTCGTCGCCGTTCAGGTCGCTGACCGCCCAAAAATCGAGCCCTTCTTCGGCCCAATGTCGGACATTGTAGCCCTGGATGCTCTCGCCGACCGCGCCGGCATGTCTTGCACCCAGATGCTGCGCGACAAACAGATTGATGACGTGTTTGCGGCGCGCATAGATGATCGAAGCCACCGGCTCGCGATCGATATAGTCGAGCCGGCCGCCGAGCAGCGTGAAGCCCTGTGCAGTGAGATCGATGACCGGCGGCGCCACGTCGAGCTTGCCATTGAACCATGGCTTGACCGTGTGCTGGTCACTGGTCTGCACGTCGGTAAGATGTCCGGCCTGCAATGAGCGGATATGCGCGGAAACGACCTCGTCGGCGACCTGCCGATTTTGGTCGCCGCGGAAAACGCCGATCAGCACCGTCGCGGCAAGCGCCGCCGACAGTGCGGTGCCGATGGAAAAGCCGCCGAGAAACGTGCGCCACCAGCGCGCAAGCGAGCCGTCTTTGGTTGCGACTGGAAACGGCGAAGCGCGGGCCGGCAGCATCGCCGCGATCCGGCTGCGCAGCTGCGCCGGCGCTTGCTCTTTCAAGCGGGCGCCGCCCATCGCATGGCGCAGCGCGCGGATCGATTCGAGCGCCTGCGCGCAACTCCGACAGCCGGCGACATGCGCCTCAACCTCGCGCACATGGCCGGCGTCGAGTTCGCCATCCACAAGCGCATGAAGCAGGATTTCGTTCTCGCTACAGTTCACCGTGATGTTGCCGGATGCGCTCATGACGAGGCCCCCGGCGCTGGTAATGGCGCCGCCGCGCGCGCCGTCTGCGGCCCTGATCCGTCCGCGGCGTTCCAGGCCGCGCGCAGCATTGCGCGGGCTCGCGCCAGCCGCGACATGACGGTTCCGACCGGGACGCCGACGACCTCGGCGATCTCCTGGTAGGACAGGTCGTTCATCTCGCGCAGCACGATGGCTTCGCGAAACACGGCCGGCAAGGTGTCGACCAGCCGCCGGATGGTGGCGTCGTCCTGCGCGCGCAACAGCGCGGTCTCCGGCGAGGCTTGGGTTTCCTGCCACATCGGCTGTTCCGATTTTGGATCGTCCTCCGACCAGTCGGTCGGCGTTTCGTGGCGGCTGCGCCGAGCGAATTCCGCATTACACACATTGCGCAATATCGTGAGAAGCCAGGGTTTCATGGCGTGACCGCGATAGCTGTCAAAGTGGCGCAAGGCGCGCAGATAGCATTCCTGGACGGCATCCTCGGCATCGGCCGTGTTGCGCATGAGATAGCGGGCCAGCGTATAGGCGTCGTCGAGATAGGGCAGCGCGGCGTCGCGAAAACGCCGCGCGCGTTCGTATTCGGCATTGCCTTCACCTGCCATTCTTCGCGCCCGGCCATTTGTTGCGTGCTCGGCACTCACGCCTCAGCCATCAACATGTTACGGCGTGGCGTTGCTGCCCGTTGCGGCTTCTACCACGATCGTACCCACCATGTGCGGATGAATGTAGCAGAAGTATTTGTAGGTTCCGGGCGTGGTGAAAGTGAACGAGTAGCTGTCGTCAGTATCGAGCGCCTTCGAACGCGTGAAGCCGTTGCCGGTCGCGGCAATCCCGTGCGGGATGTCATCCTTGTTGGTCCAGGTTACCGTGGTGCCGGCCCTCACCGTCAGGGTCTGCGGCGTGAAGGTGAAGTTGTCGATCGACACGGCACCGGCCGCCGGCGCGCTCTGCGCAAAGCCCGGCAAGGCCGCTGCAGCGAGGCCCAAGGTGCTCACCGCGCCTAGCGCCGCGGCAAGGCAAGCGCTGCGCGCTGTGCTTGAAAGCGTCATCGCAAGCCTCCGTCACGTTTTGAGTGGTGAGTCGATTATGGCGAGCCGCTGCTCGTTCTGTTTGAACGTGACGTCGGTGATGCCGAGCATGGTGCGCAACTGATCGTCCGGCACCTTCATCGGTCCGGGTGAGGGCGCGGTGTCTGGCGCCGGCTGCGGGAAGGCCGTCGAGCGCGCGGTATGGAAGGTGACATTGCCTTCCACTTTCTGCATCACCTGGTGGATATGTCCGTTGAGCACGGTCACCGAGCCGAAACGCTTCAGATAAGACAGCGCTTGCGCGCCGTCCTGCGTGCCCCAGCCCCAATCGGGATAGACGGTCCACAGCGGAATATGCGCAAACAGCACAATCGGCGTCGAAGCCGAAAGATGTTTGACGTCGTCTTGCAGCCATTCCAGCTGATCATTGCCGAGATTGCCGAGCCCGCCGGCCTTCAGATCGACGACATTGACCAGGCCGACAAAGTGCACGCCGTTCGCATCGAAGCTGTACCAGCCGGCGCCCTTGCTGCCGCGTCCATAGCGTTCGCGGTAGAATTTCTGATCGGGATCGAGAAAGTCGTGCTCGCCAGGCACGTAATGCACGTCGAGCCGCGTCTGCGAGATGACGCGGTCCGCGTCGTCGAACTGCGACTCGAGCGACAGATGGCTGATGTCGCCGGTATGAATGGCGAATGCCGGCTTTTGCGGCAGCGCATTAACTTTGGCGACGGCCTCTTCCAGGGTGCCGAGCGCGTTGGGATTGGCCGGCTTGTCGAAGCCGACATGGCTGTCGCTAAGCTGCAGGAACGTGAGGCTCTTGGTCTGTTGTGCGGCCTGCTGCGCTTGCGCCTCGCCCATAATGCCGAGCGCGTGGGGCACGCCGCCGGAAATCGTCCACAACACACCGGTTCCGGCCCAGGTCATACATTCGAGAACTCTGCGGCGGCTGACGCCGTCGTCGCGGTCGGATTCGCTCATCGCCTTTCTCTCCTCTCAAGCCTTGAGCCCCGCGGATTGCGGCTTCTCGGCTTCCGAGGAGGTGATCGCGGCGGGCCACAATTTATTCCCCGGCGTGCATATCGGGGTCTCGATATTGGTATGGTCGTCCGGCACCGAACGCTGCTATACCGACCGCTCGTTTGAGCATGATTTTTCTCCGGCCGCCGACTTCGTAGAGGGATCATGCTTCAGCCAACCGTCTCTTAGCGCCGGATTCTCGGGTTCCATGCTACAGTCGACATTCCCATCCGTGGAGACACGCACGTCATGGGTTGTCGCCAGTGTGGCGCTTCTGGTCATGGCAATCGCCTTTGGCGCGCCGTGGATTACTGTGGTGGCGCTCAAAGATATTGCCGCCGAGGTCAACGGCGAACGCTCGATTCCGGCCTTTGCCAGCGCGCTGATGTGGATCGGCTCCGGCGCCGGCGGTATTCTCATGGGTCGCGTCGCCGAGCACTTCGGCATCCGCTTCACCGTAATTCTGGGCGCGGCGATGAGCGCCACCGGGCTTGCGATTTCGACGTTAGGCCCGCCCTGGCCGCTCTATATCGGGCATGGCCTGTTCCTCGGCTTTCTCGGCATCGGCGGCATCAATGCGCCGTTTTACGTCTATGTGAGCCGGTGGTTCGACCGGCGGCGCGGCTCGGCTTTGGCTCTTATCTCAAGCGGCTCCTATCTCGCCGGCGCTTTGTGGCCGCCGGTCTTCGCGCGCGCTCTCGCCTATGCGGGCTGGCGCCATACGATGTTGTATTTTGCAGTTTTTGAACTGCTGGTGATCGTGCCGCTGGCGGTGCTCGTTCTGGAAGCGCCGCCGGAAAGTTCGCATCACAAGCGCGAAGCGAGCGCGATCAGGGCAAACAAATCGGTCATGGGCTGGCCGGCCAATCTTGTTTTCGGCTTGCAGATGGGGGCGATCTTCACCTGCTGCATCCCGATGTCGATGCCGCAGGCGCATCTGGTTGCGCTGTGCAGCGATATCGGTATTTCGGCGGCACACGGCGCGGCAATGGTGTCGGTTCTGCTCGGCGCTGCGTTTTTCAGCCGCCAGGTCTGGGGCGTGATCTCCGACCGGATCGGCGGCCTCTATACGATGCTGGCGGGCTCGGCGTTTCAGGCGCTTGGCATGGCGGCGTTTCTCCTGACCCAGGACGAGGTTGGCCTGTTCACGGTCGCCGCGCTGTTCGGCATGGGCTTTTCCGGCCTGGTGCCGGCAAACGTGCTTGCCTCGCGCGAACTATTTCCGGTCGCCGAGGCCTATTGGCGAATGCCGACATTGCTGCTTTGCAGCGGCACCGGCATGGCGATGGGCGGCTGGATTGCCGGATTGCTCTACGATCATTTCGGCTTTTACGCGCCGGCTTTCGCTGCCGGTCTTCTGGTCAATCTGATCAATCTGACGATTGTCGGCACGCTCGCGTTGCGCAAGCGATTTGCGATGGCGGCGTAGTATTTTCGGCGCGGCGGCAAGGGCAAAGCCGTTGTGCGGCGCCGAAGGCGCCCTTGGCAGCCTGATTTGCTCGGAACCCTTGCAGCCGTTTGCGGTCGACGGCGCGAAGCGATCGGAGGCTATTCTCCAAATTTATGGCTTTTGACCTTAGATCAATGCGTCCGCGATCCGGCGCTCGTGCGCAGCACGCGTGCTCCTGAGGGCGCATTTGCCTTAATCACCGTCAGCCCCGCCCGCGCGGCGCAGAACTCCTGGACTGCAGCAACGATCGCCGCACTGGTTCGCGCGCGCCGTTCCGGCGTTTCCAGATCCAATTCCTCCGTCCGATTGACGATCGACCCGGCTTCCAGAAGGACGGCCGGCATGCGCGTCGTCCGCAACACGATGAGTTGATCATAGCGATAGACGCCGGCCGTTGCGTCGAGAAGCTCGCGACGGCGATGCCCCATCAGGGCCAGCGTGTAATGCGGCGTATATTGCACGCCGCGCGCCTCCAACGCGTTTCCGAGCAATCGGCCGAACATCAGGCTGCCTTTGACATCGCCATTGTCTTCGGAAACGAACAGCGCATAGCCGGGATAGTTGTCATTATAGTGCTGCTCCTGGCCCTCGTACTGCCAGGTCTGCAACAAGTTGTCCGGCACCGAATCGTGATGGATCGAGATGAACAGATCGGCGTGCAGGCTGTTGGCCAGCGCGGCGCGGGCGAACAGGCCGCGCGGCGGCGCTTTGTCGGTAATCAGAAGAACAGTGCCGGTAAAGCCCGCATCGAGCAGCGCCTGCTTGACGTCCTGCGCAAGCGCAAGATTGAAAGAGTATTCCGGTATGCCGCGTGCGCTCATCGCGCCGGGGACCTTGACCGTGTGCCCCACGTCGAGCACAACGCGAAAATTCGCCGGATGGCAGTTTGCCATATCCGGTTTCATGGCTGGCTTGGCGGCCGTTGCAGACGTTGATTGCGGCGAGGCCGCGGGTAGTGGAACCGGAGCGGCCGCCGGGCGTATGGCGCCGTAAGGTGGCGCGCTTTGCTGCGCTTTGGCGCTATGCCGGCCGGCAAGCGGCAGGATCAAAAGCGCGGTTGCGATTGCCAGCGCAATGTCTCTTAGGGGCAGCATGAGAATCGCACCATAGCATGGATAGGGACCGACCGCGGCTGTGAGATCGCGACCCGCCGTGCTTTTGCGGTCGCCGTAACCCCAATTGGTCGTCTGCACGCACTTGTACGGGGCCGGTTCCTGTCGTACCAAACAAAGCGGGTTCTTGGGGGTGGGACTGCGATCGATGTCAAAATTTATCGTTGGATGCGTTGTTCTGTTTGTTTGCGCGGTCGGGTATATTTTTATGACCGAGGCGCAGGACTTCGCCGCATTGTTCGGGGCTTTTCGTTCCGAGCCGCTCACTCGCAGGCTGGCCTGGTTCCTCGCCGTTTTGATCCCGCTCGTGCTCATTCCTGCCGCGCTGTGGCTCTGCGACGCGCTGGTCAAAAGCCGCAAGGTCGCGCAAGCACTGGAACTGCGGCTCGGTGGGGTGCACGCCGACATCAATGCGCTCGCCAAGGATCAAGCCGACACCGAAACCGGCATTCGTCATCTTGCCCGCAGCGATCCGGAACACGCTGTCGGCGCGTTACGCGAGCGCCTCAGTGAAGCGGAGCGCATTGCGCAGATCCAAGAGAGCCGCAACGAGGTTGGCGATTTGCCAACACGCGTGGACGCCTTGCGCGCGCAGCAGCAAGCCTTGCGCGAGCGCCTCACGCCCATTCTGGAGAAGCGCCGCGCCATTGCACAGCTTTTCGCCGAGCTCGACAGCCGTGAAAGCGACATCGATCATGCCCTTGACGAGATTGTCAGCGCCGACGACGCCACAACCATCGATATGCGTCTGAAGGGTCTGATGGAGTTCATTCGGCGCGGTCATGAGCGCTGCGCCGAAGTCGAACATGCCGCCAGCACGCTTGCCGGCCTGAAGCAGGATTATGCCGATCTCGCGCAGCGTCTTGCACCTTATGCTGCCGCCGAAGGCGGCGTGGCGTGCCGCCTCAGAGAAGTGAGCGAGCTGCGCAACGATCTCACGAGCGAGATCGAATCGCTGCTGCACACCCCGCAGGGCGACCTCGTCGCGCGCGTACAGGCTCTCACGGACGACAAAAAGAAGCTTAACGACGGCCTCGCCAATCTGGAACTGCAATTTTCAAGGCTCGCGACGCTGCGCCAGGATATCGAAAGCCTGTCCACAAATTTCGATCTTGCGCTGCAGGTCCTTTCGCCTTCGGCGAAAGCGGCGGATGGCGCGGCCGCCGTCGACGAGCTGTCGCAATTCATAAAAGCCACGCAATCGCGCCTCGACGATGTCGAGCGTACCATGGTGAGTTTCGATCAGTTGAGGACGAAGCTTGGCGATTTGCAATCGCGGCTCGCACCGCTCGAATCAAAGAACGGCGGTGTCGCCGATGTACTGGCGCAGCTTAAGGATGCTCGCGATCGGCTCGCCGGCAAGGTTGCGGCGCTCGAGAGTGACGAGGGCGGCAATCTCGCCGCGCGTGTTGCCGATTTCGCTGTCGCCAAGGACGAGCTCGAGCAGCGCGTGGCCAACGTGAGCGAGCATTTCTCGAAGCTCGCCGGGCTCCGCAGCGACATCGCCGGCCTGTTCGACAAATTGTCGAGCGTGGCGGACCGCCGCTGACTGCATTCGCTTTACGCATTTCAGGGGCGACCGGTATTGGGGGTCCCTGAACGCCTTACCGCTTGCGGGCTTGCGCTGCGGTGGGGCAGATTCCCACTGTCACGCTGTGAATGCCGGCCGGACTCCAATGGCTGGCATCGCAAATATCGGGAGGATTGTATGAAGCGGGCATTGCTTTGCCACGCCGCAGCGCTTGCCATGGCTGCGCTGTGGACGGCGCTGCCGGCGCAGTGGAACGTGCCGAGCGCAATCGCGCAGAACGCCTCAACCCAACATGCGAAGGGTCAAAATGCCCCTGCGCCAGGCGCGGCGCAACGCGTGAAGATCGATAGCGACGATATTGGCGGCGTGGTCACCGGACCACACGGGCCGGAAGCCGGTGTCTGGGTGATCGCCGAGACGCATGATCTGCCGACACGTTATGCCAAGATGGTGGTGACCGACGATCAAGGCCGCTTCGTCGTGCCTGATCTGCCGAAGGCCAAATATCAGGTATGGGTGCGCGGCTATGGCCTGGTTGATTCACAAAAGATCGACGCGACGCCCGGCCAGCATCTCAGTCTCGCCGCCCTGCCTGCGCCGAATGACGCCGCCGCGGCGCAATATTATCCGGCGATCTACTGGTTCGCGATGCTGAAAATTCCGGACAAGGATCAGTTCGGCGGCAAGAGTGGGATTCCGGAAAACGTGACGCAGGCCGACTGGCTTACCACGATCAAGAACCAGGCCTGCGTCGGCTGCCATCAATTGGGTCAGCTCGCCACGCGCACCATCCCTGCAGGTCTAGGCACTTTCAAAAGCGGCGAAGACGCGTGGATGCGGCGCGTGCAGGCCGGCCAGGCCTCGCCGCTGATGGTCAATCCGCTTGCCGGCAAGCTCGGCGGCGTGCCGTTCAAATATTTCGGTGACTGGACCGATCGCATCGCCAAAGGCGAATTGCCGTTCGCCAAGCCGCCGCGGCCGCAAGGCGTCGAGCGCAATATTGTCGTCACGACCTGGGACTGGAGCGATGAAAAGCATTATCTCCACGACCTGATCTCGTCGGACAAGCGCAATCCGACGGTCGATGCCAATGGGCCGGTCTACGGCTCGCCCGAATATGCGACCGACCATTTGCCGGTGCTTGATCCGAAGACGTCGAAAGTCACCTACACCACGCCTCCGGAAGGGCCCGATGTGCCGGAAGCTTTGGGCCCCGGCCACGCGGCCATCGAGAAGCCGCTCGCAGCTTCCGCCTATTGGGGCATGGAGAAGATCTGGGACACCAAGTTCGACAATCACAATGACATGTTCGACAGCAAAGGCCGCGTGTGGATGACCGGCACCAATCACGCGCCGGGCACGCCCGCTTTCTGCCGCAAGGGCTCGGACAATCCTTACGCCAAGGCCTTCCCGATCGACAGCAACGAGCGGCAGCTGGCGGTCTACGATCCGAAGACGCAGAAATTCACCTTCATCGATACCTGCTTCGGCACCCACCATCTGCAATTCGGCTTCGACAAGGACGACACTCTCTGGGTGAGCGGCAGCGGCCCGGTGGCCGGCTGGCTCGACACCAAAGTATTCGACGAGACCGGCAGTGCCGAAAAAGCGCAAGGCTGGGCGCCGTTCGTGCTCGACACCAACGGCAACGGCAAGCTCGACGATTACACCGAGCCGGGCAAGCCGATCGATCCGACCAAGGATGCCCGTATCGCCGGCTCGGGGCCCTATGCCGTGATGCCGAATCCGGTCGATGGCTCGGTCTGGTACACGGTGAACGTCTTCGCCGGCCGTCCCGGCATTTTGCGGTTCGATCCCAAGACCAAATTGTCGGAGTTCTATGCCGTTCCGATGCCGGGCTTCGGCCCGCGCGGCGGCGACATCGACTCCAAGGGCGTGGTCTGGGTCTCGCTTGCCAGCGGCCATGTCGGCAGCTTCGATCGGTCCAAGTGCAAAGGTCCGCTCAACGGGCCCAAGGCGACCGGTGATCAATGCCCGGAGGGCTGGACCTTCTACAAGTATCCGGGTCCGGGATTCCAAGGCATCGGCGACAACAGCGCAGAGGCGAGCTACTACACCTGGGTCGATCAGCATGACGCGGTCGGGCTGGGCAAGGACGTGCCGATATCCACGGCCAACGAGAACGACGGCTTCGCCGCGCTGGTTGACGGCAAGATGGTGATGCTGCGGGTTCCCTATCCGCTCGGCTTTTATGCCAAGGGTCTGGACGCGCGCATCGACGATCCGAATGCCGGCTGGAAGGGCAGGGGGCTATGGTCGTCGGAGGGCGATCGTACGCCGTGGCTGAAGGAAGGGGGCAAGGGGAGTCTGCCGCTTGCCGTGCATATCCAGGTTCGGCCCGATCCTTTGGCGCACTAATTCAAGTCTAGCCTTGGAGCACCGGCTTGACGCGTTGATCCCGGCGCGCTGAGCGCGGTGCTCCCAATGACCATCGTCGTTGGCTGCGGCGCGCCGCCGGTTTTTCCCGGGTGTCTTTGCAACGGTGTCTTTGCAAGACGGCTCTGTTAAAGACTGCGGCCTGAGCGGCGGCGTCGCGTTGCTCCGGCGCGGCGGACAGATCGGGTCGCGGGCCTTCTTGATCGAGTCTTCGCGTTCCAGAACAGCGATTGGACGCCGTCGATCAGAACATCCCATGACGCTCAGTCGCAACGCCCCAGCGTGTCGGTGACCTCGAAGCATTCACCGCCATCCACACGGCACCCATTGTGTGGTCATCCCGCCGGCGTTTCCAATCGCGTAAAGCCTTGACTCGTGTGCGCCAGCGAGCCATCCAAATGCCGCCCAGCCTCCGTTTCTTCCCTCTGTGCTGGCATCGGATTAGCCGCCGCTCGCCGTCTGGAGAGAGCCTGCGTATCGATCAAGCGGCGATAGAGTTGCAGGTAATCGTCGGCCATGCGCTCGACCGTGAAGCGGCGTTTGAATGTCGCACGAACCTTGGCGCGGTCCAGTGTTGGGATCCGTGCAATCGCCGCGGTCGCCTCGTTCACGCTTTCGACGATGAACCCGGAAACACCTTCGTCTACAATTTCCGAGACCGAGCCGCATTTGAATGCGATGATGGGCGTGCCGCATGCCATTGCTTCAATGAGCACCAGCCCGAACGGCTCAGGCCAGTCGACCGGAAAGAGCAAGGCGGAGGCATTGCCCAGAAATTCAGGCTTTTCGTGTTCGGCGATCTCGCCGATATATTCGACATTGGGATGAGCCTGCACCAGCGGGCGGATTGTCTGCTCCCAATAGGCTAGATCAACGCGATCTACTTTGGCCGCGATTTTCAATTGCATTCCGGCCTTGACAGCGATTTCGATGGCGCGATCCGGCCGTTTTTCCGGGGCTATTCGTCCGAGAAAGGCGAGGTATCCGCCCGACGGCTTCTCCCGATACGGGAACAACAAGCTCGCGGGGAGCCCGTGATGGACGGTTCCGACCCAATTAGCTGCGCTCAAATATTTGCGCTGGTCGTTCGAAACCGTCACAAGCGGCAAATCCGCAAAGACCTTATAGAACGGCAGGACGTGCGGAAGATCCAAGCGACCATGCAACGTCGTTATTGTGCGGCCGGCAAAGTCGCGCACCAGCGGGCCATGCAGGAAATCGATGTGGAAGTGCAGGATGTCGAACTGATTTGCTCTCCTTCGAACTTCTTCCAACATAATGACATGGTACGGCAACGGATCGGCGACGATCGGACTGAGTCGAAGCGCGACGTCGCAACAGCGCACGAGCTTTGCGGACGTTTGCGAATCGCCGCTAGCAAAGAGCGTGACTTCGTGGCCCCGCCGGACAAGCTCTTCCGTCAGGTAAGAGACGACCCGTTCGGTGCCTCCGTACAATCGCGGCGGCACGCGTTCGTACAGGGGAGCAATCTGAGCGATCCTCATTGACAAGATTCCCTCCAAGTAATTGTGGCAGACGGGATGTTTCGCAGCACCCCGTCTGCCCAAACGACCGTAGCGAGACGGCGTGGCCTCGGCACTCGCTATTTGCCGTTGATGGCGATGCGTTTGACCTTGGCTTGGGCCTGCGGCGCCTTCTGCATCGTGACGGTGAGCACGCCGTTCTTGAACGCGGCGGACACCTTGTCTTCGTCAATATCCTCGATGGGGATGCGCCGCTCGAAGCGGCCGTAATAACGCTCGCTGAACAGCCGGTCCTTGTCTTCCGTCTCGGTCTTCTTCTCGCCGCTGATCGCAAGCACGCCGTTCGACAGCTCGACCTTGACGTCCTTTTCGTCAAGGCCGGGCAATTCGGCGGTAACCTTGATGTCCTTATCGGTCTCGCTCACCTCGACACTGGGCCAGGTACCCGACCAGGCGCGGTCGAATAAACGGTCAGATCCGAACGGGGCGAGATCGAAGCCGCGGAAGACATCGTCGAACAGCCGATTCATCTCGCGATGAAGCGTCAAGAACGGGTTGTCCTCGGCGCGGCGGACGCTCACGTCGCGACCGCGGCTCCAAGGAATGAGATCTCTCATAGCCATTGCATCCTCCTTTCAGTCTTTTTCGGCCAATGTCTCGCGGCACGGCGCATCGCGTCGCCGCACCGCAAGCCCGGCCTTTGGCAGCTTAAGGCCGCTTAAGGCAGCTTAGGCCGCCTTCTTGTGTTCGAGTTGCTGATTGCCGCTGCCGGCATTGATCGTGATCCGGCGCGGCTTCATCGCCTCGGGGACTTCGCGCACCAGATCGATCTTCAGCAGTCCGCCCTCGAAGGTGGCGCCTTTGACCTCGACATAATCGGCAAGGTTGAAGACGCGGCGGAACGGGCGCGCCGAAATGCCCTGGTAGAGATAATGATGCTCGCCCTTTTCGGCCTTGCGGCCTTCGACGGTGAGCACGTTCTGCTCTGCCGTTATGGCGATTTCGTCGAGTGTGAAGCCGGCTAGCGCCAGCGAGATTTGGTAATGATCCTCGCCGGTCCGCTCGATGTTGTAGGGTGGGTAATTGTCCTCGCCGACCCAGCGAGCGGATTCATCGAGGAGATCGAACAGGCGATCGAAGCCGACAGTCGATCGCCACAGCGGAGCAAGATCCAGATTCCTCATAGCCATATCCTCCAGGTGAGCAACATGGATACAAGGCTGCCGGACACCGCGTCCGGCGCCCGCGTCCTGAGCCGAGCCTCGAACTGGCACTCGGCGCCGCATTGTCTGCGGCAAAAAACAAGTTAGAAAACGAGCTCGAAATTTCAAGTGGCGCGCGGAAGTTCGCAACCGTCAGCCTTCACTGCGCGGGGCTGCGTCTGTGGCGGAGGCCGGCCTCGTCAAGAGAGCAGGGAATGAGTCAGCAGATCGACCAGGCAAGAGCGGAGCTGGAAGCGGCGCAATCGGCCCTTGAGGCCGCACTTCGTGCCTGGGATGAAAGCGTCTCCGAGTTGTGGCGCACATCGCTGGCGTTGACGCAGGCACAAAAGCGGGTGACGCGCGCATATGAGCTTTTACGCAGCGCTCTGAAGGCCGAGAACTAGGACCTAGGAATTGGCGGTGATTGCGCAGCGCGCATGTCCGCGTGGCCCGTCGCGACCGGCGATGATTTCGGTGATCCGCGCGCTCTCAAGGCCAGAGCGCATATGTTGTCCGCGATGGCATGCCAGCATCGGTCGCCCTCGCTGCGAGATGCTGTTGGGTCGGCTTCCGCACTTATTTGGCCGTCGCGCAGCTGCAAATATAGATTATTTTCAATGATTTAATTGATACTGCGTCGCGAAGCCGTCCGTTGGCACTCTCCCCTTGACAGTGCCAAACCCGTTCCTACATGGCTTGCCGAAACCGGGCGGCCCAGCTCGATTTTCGTTTTCGTCGCCCGATTGCAAAAGCATGGGTGCGAACATGATTTCAACCTTTGCCGGACCGTTTGACGTTCTGTTCGATCTGCAAAGAGCGCTGGAAGAGCGGTTAGCGAGTGACTGGCTGCACGATCAGACTGCGAGCCTAGGTCCCTTTCCGCCCATCAATGTCTTCCAGCAAGGCGACGACATTCTTGCCATCGTTGAGTTGCCGGGAGTGGACAAAGACAGTTTGCAAATCCAGGCGAAGGAAAACACCATCCGGATCGCCGGCAAGAAGACGGTCGCTTATCCGGAAGGCATCAGCCTGCATCGCTGCGAGCGCACCTTCGGCGAGTTCGACCGCACGCTGTCGCTTCCTGTAAAGCTCAATGCGGATAAAATCAAAGCCGAATACCGGGACGGTATTCTGGCGTTGTTCTTGCCGCGCGCTGAGGACGACAAACCGCGTTCCATCAAGATCAACTGATCACGGATCATAGATTTGGAGCAGTGCCATGGCCGCCGCCCAAGAGCTGCAAGTGCAAAAGAAACGGGACCTGGAAGTACAAAAGAAACGGGAGCTCGAAACCAAAGAAGAGAAGACCGTCCCGGCACGCATCTTTCTGCCAATCACGGATATCTACGAAGCGTCCGACGCCCTGACTGTCATTCTCGAAATGCCTGGTGTCGAGAAAGGCAATGTAAGCGTTCAGGTCGAAGACGGCGCCTTGAAAGTGGAGGGAAGGCTCGAACTCGGCAAATACCAGGGTCTCGTGCCGCTCTATACCGAATACAACGTTGGCCACTATTCAAGAAGCTTTCGGCTTTCGAGCAAGATCGATCAAAGCAAAATTTCTGCCGAGATGAAAGATGGCGTGCTTTTCTTGACGCTGCCGAAGGTCGAGGAGGCACGAGCGAGAACCATAAAAGTAAGCTGACGGTCAAGGTGAACCGAAGCTGCGATCTGAAACACCTGTCGGAGGGAGAAAGGATATGGACGACAGAGCAGAAACCGGCTGGGACATCGACGAACTGTTGCACCCGGCAAACGCCTTCGGCCATCCGTCTGAAGTCGTGAACGACCCGGATCTGACTTTGAACGAAAAGCGCGCCATCTTGGCGTCCTGGGCATCGGATGCTTGCGCCATCGAGGCCTCGCCCGAGCTGCGCGCTCGGGCAGGAGGCCCGTTAGTTCGCTTTGACGACATTATGGAAGCGCTTCGGACTCTCGACAAACAGGCGAACGGCGATAAATACCGACGTGCGCTGCGCCGCAACCGCATCTTCAGTCCGCGTCGACGCGACAATGCCAACAGTTCGGGCCCTCCGTTGCAGTGACAAGGAGTCCGGCAGAGCGGCATGCAGTTTGCGACGAATCCTCAGTGTCATCGCCGGAAGAACAAATCTCGCCCTGGTCGATTTGAGCGAACGGCCCGACCTTCCGGCACCGCGATTGCCGAGAGCGGCAGGATTGGTGGCGAGCATACCGCTGGCCTGCAGTCGGGAAGCTTCTGATCTCCCGGGCTTCTCTCGGGGTCCGGTCAGAATATCTTATCGCACTCCCCAGCGCCGTGAAGAGATGCGCACGAGGGCCGCCTGAGACTGCGATCAGTCGCGCAAAAGCCGCAGCGCCAACGTCGGGCGAGCTTATTCGCAGACGCGAACGCGAGGATAGACCCAGGCTCCGGCATAGCCGTCCCAGTATGGCCGGCCATGGGTCCAGTAGCAGCTCGGGCCATAGACCGGCTCCGGCGCCACATAGACCGGCGGTGGCGGTCCATAGTGCGGGCCAGAGGCGGCGATGCCCAGCAGCGTACCGGCGGCAAGGCCGCCGACGATGCCGGCGGCAACGGCGCCGCCGTCACCGGCTTGCGCCGGGGTTGTCGCAAGGCCGCTCAGCGGCAGCGCCGCAGCAAGCAGCAGAACAGAGCAAATCTTTCGCATTTGGCTCTCCAGGCCCGGGCCTTCGTCTCAGTACGAACAGGACTCTTGCGGAGACTGCACGGAAAAAGTTAGCGCCTCATTAAGCATTGGCAAGCATTGGTGCGTCTGCCGCCGCGCGAGGGCCGGCGCAACCCGCGCCGGCTCAGACGTCGTAGCTGTCATCGTTGCCGAAGCTGCCGGTGTCGTCGAACTCGTTGTCGGCAATGGCGTCCTCTTGCTCAGGCGCATCTGCCTCCTGCTCGGTCATGTCGCTCATATCGGCGAGATTGGCGTCGTCCGACCGGGGGTCGGTTCCACCCCGTTCGATGTCGTCGATACCCGCTTGACGCGCGAGATCGCTGTCGGCGGCATCGCCATGCCAAGGCACCGACGGATGCTCTGGCGCGACCGCAACGGGCTCGGCCGGAATGGCGAAGGCATAAGGATCGTTGGCGAAGCCCGCACGATGGCCGAACATCGAGCGGATCCCGTCCAGCAGAAGTCCGCCGCCGATGACGCCGGCCGCAGCCGAAGCGGCGGTGCCGAGAAACGATCCCCCGAAAGGCGATGCCGCGGGGTAGGAGGGAAATCCGGCCGCCGGCCGCGGCGGCGGATAGTCTGCCTGCGGTTGCGGGGCGAATGCTCCGCCGCTGCCGGGTGCGGCGCGCGGCTGTACCGAGGGCACCGAGCCGCGCGCGGCCTCACGGCCGAACACGGCGTCGCGCATGCTGTCGAGAAAACTGGCGCGCTGCTGCGGCTGCTGGTCGGTCTCGATCTGGCTCTGCAAGTCCTGGATGCGCGCATTGGCACGCTTGAGCGCCTCATCCTGAACCAGCGCCGTCTGCACCAAGGCGTAAAGCGCATGCGGCGCCCGCTTGCTGCCATCGGCGATCAGACGCTCGGCTTCCGCGTCGCGCGGCGCACCTTCGAGCTTGGCCAATCGATCGAAAAGCTCGCTCACCAGCCGCTGTTCCTGGGGTGTCATCGGTCTCTCCCTGCGCAATGCAAGCGAAACCCATGTAGGAAAGCGCACCCGCGGTCGCGAGGGGGTGATCGAAATTGTCGCTTCGCGCCCGGCAGCATCCTCTATGACATGAGAAAGACACCCTTACCGCTGGTCTGCCGATCGAACAGCCGGTAGGCCTCTTCGGCCTGCGTCAGCTGCCAGCGATGCGTGAACAGATGCTCGACATCGATCTTGCGGTCGGCAACAAATTGCGCGCATTCGCCCTGGATGATGGTGGAGAAAGTCCATGAGCCGATGATCGTCAACTGCTTGCGCAGCATATCGGGGCTGACATCGAGCGTGACATTGCCGCCCTCGCCGACAAAGCACACCGTGCCCCAGGCGCGCGTGCCGCGCACCGCCGTGATCCGCCCCTCGGCGGTCCCGGAGGTGTCGAGTGCCAAGTCCGCGCCTTGACCGTGGGTCAGCGCCTTGATGGCGGCGACCGGCTCGTCGGCTTTGGGATCGATCACGGCGTCGGCACCGAATTCCTCGGCGCGCGCGAGCCGCTCGGCGCTGACATCGAGCGCGATCACCCGCGCGCCCATGGCGACGGCCAGTTGCGTCGCCGACAGGCCGACCGGGCCTTGGCCGACGATGGCAATCGTGTCGGCGCCGCTCAAGTCCATGCGGCGCAGCGCGCTGAACGCGGTGCCGGTGCCGCAGGAGATCGCCGCGCCGGTGGCGAAGCTCAAAGCGTCCGGCAGGGGCACGAGCGTATAGGCCGGCACTTTCATATAGGGCGCGTGCGCGCCGTGCCCGGTGACGCCATAAACGACGCTGCCCTCGACGCACATTTGCGACCAGCCGCTCAGGCAATGCCGGCAGATGCCGCAGCCGCTGTAATGGTGCACCATGACGCGCTGGCCGATACGCGCGGTGCGCGCGCTCACAGCTGCTCCGATCTCGGCGACGATGCCGCACGGTTCATGTCCCGCGATGACCGGACCGGTTACCTTGCCAAGCCCAAGCGAAGCGGCGCCACCGGCCGCGCGATAAGGCTTTAGATCGCTGCCGCACATACCGGACGCCTTGATCTCGATTATGACATCACCGGGGCCCGGCGTCGGGTCGGCAAATTCCGCGAGCGCCAATTTGCGATCGCCGAGAAAAGTGATCCCGCGCATGGTTGTCCTCCCGAACTCGCCCAGATGTTTGCGCTGATTTTCAGCTATCTGTTCGAACAGCGCAATGACCCGGCGCTCTCCCGCTTGATTTCAGCATCGGCCTCATGCCGATATTGCCGGCTTGGGTGTTTGTTTTTTAGGAAAGACCAGGAGAGAAACATGGTTCGCGAGCCGTTGCTGACGACTGTCGCCATCGCCGATCTGCGGCCGACCCAGATTACCGTTGGCATGCGCGAGGTCGCGGCCAAGCGCAAAAGGTGGCGCGAAATGGGCGGCAAGAAGAGCGGCAAATTTCTCGGCAAACACATGATCCCGGTGATCCTTGGGCCGAAGAAGCGCCACTATGTGATCGATCATCATCATCTCGCGCTCGCCCTGCACGACGAGAAGGTCAAGGAGGTCGCGGTCACCGTCATTGCCAATCTGAGCCGGCTCGAGCCCGACGAGTTCTGGAACGTCATGGACAATCGGCAATGGATGCATCCGTTTGATGCCGACGGCGTGCGCCGCCACTACAGGGATATTCCGAAGGCTGTGACGGACCTGGTCGATGATCCTTTCCGCTCGCTTGCCGGCGAGCTGCGCCGCGCCGGCGGCTTTGCCAAGGATACCACCCCGTTCTCCGAATTCATCTGGGCCGAATTCTTGCGCCGGCGCATGAAACGCAAAATGGTCGAGCGCGATTTTGACCACGCGGTCGAACAGGCGCTGGAACTCGCCAAGAGCGACGAGGCCGATTATCTGCCGGGCTGGTGCGGTCCATCGCCGGAGGAATGACCGCTGAACTGCGGCGAAATGGGCAGTCGCGCCAACGGGCGGCTTGCGCATGAATTACACATCGCCACACGGCTGCGATTTGCTATAGGGAGCCGAAAGCGGCTAATGAGGGAGGGAGCGCTCCAGGTGTTGCTTGCGGCGTTGCGGTGGAAAATCAATACCTCTCTCGGCATTGCGATGCTATGCGCGGCGGCGGCGCTCGGCGGCTGCAGCGGGGTCGGTTCAAAGGCTCAGCAGCAGGCCACGGTCGATCCTAATCTTTATCCAAGCAATTACCGAAAGCAGATTGCGGTGTTTTTGGAGCAGGAACTGTCGGACCGCGCCGACTTCCACGGCGCCGTCATTTCGCAGCCTGTGCTCAAGCAGATCGAAGAAGGAGCCACACCGCATTACCTGGTTTGTGTGCAGTTCAACGGCCACAGCAAAATCAAGAACAAAATGGTGCTGTTCCTCGCGGGCGAGATCAACCAATTTATCGATGCCACGCCTCAGCAATGCGGCGATGCGGCGTATCAGCCTTTCACCGAGCTGGAATCGGTGGTACCCGAGAGGCGCACCTTCGGCGGGTATGATTTCGGGTATGGTGGTCGATAAGCAATGGTGACTACGGACGTTCTGATCGTTGGCGCCGGGCCGACCGGGCTTACGCTTGCCATCGATCTCGGCAAACGCGGCGTTCGCTGCATGCTGATCGAGCAGAAGCAAGAGCCGGCCTTTTGGCCGAAGATGGAGCGCGTCAACGCGCGCAGCATGGAAATTTATCGGCGCCTCGGCCTGTCGGAGAAAATTCGTGCCGCCGGGCTGCGGCCGGATTGCCCGATGGACGTCTATGTGATGCTCGCGCTCACCGAACCGCCGCTCCTGCATCTAAAATATCCGTCGGTGGCGCAGGCGCAGGCCGCCGGTCGCGTCACCAATGACGGCACAATGCCGCTCGAGCCCTATCAGCTCATCTCGCAATACACGCTCGAGCCGCTGTTGAAGTCGGTCGCCGAAACCATTCCGGCTATTGCCGTGCGCTTTGGCTGTGAATTCTTGTCGCTCACGCAGGATGCTCAAGGCGTGACTGCGCGCGTGCGCGGCGCCGAAGGCGAGCAAGACATTCGCGCCCGCTACCTTGTCGGCTGCGACGGCGGCACGAGCGCGGTGCGCAAGGAGCTCGGCATTGCGCTGTCCGGCGATGGCAATCTGCTTGCGCTGCGCCAGGCGCTCTTCCGTTGCGACGAATTGTTCGAACGGCTGCCGCTCGGCAATGGCGGCGGCAAAGGGCCCGGCAAAGGCCGCCACTATCACGTGGCGGACGACAAATCGACATTCCTGATCATGCAGGATTCGACCAAGCATTGGACCCTGCATTCTGTAGTCGACAGCGACGACGAGATGAAGACGGCGTTCGAGCGTGCGGTCGGCGTTCCCGTCAAATACGAGATGCTGTATTGCGCGCCGTGGCGGCAAAATCTTCTGCTCGCCGACCATTACGGCAAGGGCCGCGTCTTCATCGCCGGCGACGCGGCGCATCTCGTCATTCCGACCGGCGGGCTCGGCATGAATTCCGGCGTCGGCGACGCCATCGATCTGTCCTGGAAGCTTGCGGCGACGCTCGCCGGCTGGGGCGGCCCGGCACTGCTCAAGTCCTACGAAATCGAGCGCCGGCAGGTGGGCGAGCGCAATGTCGGCGCCTCGCGCTATGCCACGATCGGCCGGCGCAAGTGGCGCGGCATGTGGCGGCCGAATATCCGCGACAACTCGCCGGCAGGCGCGGAGACGCGCGCCAAGCTCGCCGCGGTGGCCGATGTCGAGCAGCGCAAGAGCAACGAGATGATCGGCGCCGAGCTCGGCTATCGCTATGTCGATTCACCGATCATCTGCAACATCCCGGGCGGACCGGAGCATCTGTTTCGCGTCTACCAGCCGACCACCTGGCCGGGCGCGCGCCTGCCGCATGTCTGGCTTGACGGCGGCACGCCGATGCAGGATCGCATCCCTGACGGCTACACGATCTTAAGGCTCGCCGGCACCAGAGCTGATGCCGGTGGGCTGCAGCGCGCCATCGCCGCGCGGGGCGCGCCGGTCACCGTGCTCGATGTGCCGGACGATGTCGCGCGCGAGATCTATGGCTATGATCTGATCCTGATCCGGCCCGACATGCACGTGGTCTGGCGCGGCAACGCGGCGCCCGAAGATGCGGGCCATGTCGCGGCTGTGGCCACGGGTCATGCGCTGGCCGACTGACGTCACCGGGGTCAAAATTCATGAATGCGGGATCAATGCGGCCTCCGAGAAGGAGCCTACGACGTCTGGCTGCCGCCAGGACCGGGCCGTTGTGATCGACGACGGAGCGGGCGATACTAACCCGACAATTTCGATCGGATTATCGGCCTGATGAACCCTCATCTTTTTTTCGCGTTCTGCCTTGCAGTCACGATCTTGATTCTGCTTCCTGGGCCGATCGTCACGCTGGTGGTGGCTAATTCTCTCAGCCACGGCAGGCGGATTGGTCTTGCCACGGCGCTCGGGACGGGTTTTGGCAACGCGCTGTTGTTGGCTGCCGTCGCGGCGGGTCTGCTGACGTTCTTTTCCTTCCTCAGCGAGGTGTTTGCGATCATTCGCTGGGCTGGGGCGGCCTATCTGATCTGGCTCGGCCTCAAGGCATGGCGCGGGCAGCGGGCCGGTGCGCTCGAGGCATTCGCGGAGCCCGCGCGATCGGTCCGCGCAGTTTTTGCGCAAGGATTGGCGATCGGCATCACCAATCCGAAGGCGATCGTGTTTTATATCGCTTTCCTGCCGCAATTCATCGATCGCAATCTGCCGGTTGGTCTGCAGCTCTTTGTGATGAGCAGCACCATGATTGTGATCGCGCTGGTGTCCGACAGCGGTTATGCGCTTTTATCCAGCGCTGTGCGCGGCTGGTTCGCTGATCCGCGACGGCGCCGGCTGCACGGCCGAATTGCGGGGACGCTGCTGATCGGAACCGGTTGCGGCCTCCTTCTCACGCGGCGCGGGAGCTAGCACGCGCGGTCGCCGCAAGCGGCGCCCGCCGCGCTCGCGGCAGCATCCATGTCAAGCCTGCGGAATGATCGGCAGGAGCAGATGCGACGGCCGCTTCGCATCGTGATAGACCTTGTGCAGGGTCGTGCGGCTGCTGACGATATGGTTCGGCACATATTCGGCGTTGGTCGCCCCGCCGACGCCGGTCGGCATATCGGCTGCGGCGATCTCGACGCAGATGCGGTGGCCGCGGCGGAACAGGTTGGCGGTCGCCAGGATCTCGATGGCATATTCGGTGATCTCGCCCGGCGTGACCTTCTTCTGTGCCGCGCGGGTGAGCTTGTGCCAGGGCTTCCACGGCTTTGAGCGCTTCGGATCAAGCGCGCGATGGGAGGCTTTCAGCCAGCCGCGCGTCAATTCGCGCTCCGGCAAGTCGCGCGGGATTTCGCGCTCGCCTTCGCGCACGGTGCGCACCGAGACATCCGGGCCGACGTCCTTGAGGATCACAAACCAGTTGGTGTCATCCTGATCGATCGCTGCGAACAGATTGAGCACCGCGGGCCCGGCGACCAGCACGTCCTGCGGCAGCGGGTCGGTGAGATAGCGCAGGCTTTGCACGGTATTGGTCTGCGTCGGCGGCATCTGCACAAAAGCATCGGGCGGCAGATCGTCTTCCGCGCTTGACGGCACGAAGGGCGCGGTCTGCAGCCGCTCCCAGCTGTTGAGATAGAATTTGGTCCATTGCGTCTCCGGCAGCGGCCAGTCGGCGCCCGCGCGCCATTCATTTGCACCCATCACCCAGTAATGCACCGGCGGCTCGTTCATGATGCCGGTGTCGATGCCCTTGAGCCAGTGATCGTGCCAGCGCAAAATCTCGCCGTGCAGCGCATGGAACGGCCGCTCGTGATGCGCCGGTCCGGCGAACATCAGCTTCTTGGGCGCGGAGATTTTCTCGAAATAGTTCTGCGCACCGTTCAGATGCGTCTTGTAGGTGTAGCCGTACCAGCCCGAGCCGGTATAGGTCGGCACTTTGATGTTGGCAAAGCTTTTCTCTGCTTCTTCGACCGCCGCTTCGCTGTCGTAGGGCTCTATGAGCAGCTGAAAAAAGGGCGGCATATGCTGCCCCTTCTGCGCAATGACATTAAAGATGTGCGGATACATCTTGTAGTCGGGATTGTTCATTGCCTCTTGCCACAGCGCCTCCTTGTCGGGCGGCAGCGCGCCGGGCCTGCCCTTGGCGCCGTGCAAGGCGGCAAGATGCATCAAATAATACCGAAACAGGTGAATGACGCCGCCGGGATATTCCTCGCGGAAGCTGCCGAGCACGCCGTAGGCGCCGCGCGGATCGAGTGGCATGATCGCCTTGAGGTGCGGTGGATTTTGCCGCGCCACGTGAAGCTGCTCGGCGCCGAAGCCGGAAATTCCGACCATGCCGACATTGCCGTCGCACCAGGGCTGCCGGGCGATCCATTCGATCAAATCATAGCTGTCCCACTGCCGCGAGCCGCCGGAGTCGGATTTGCCGACGCCGCGCGGCGAGCCGATCACATGCACATAGCCGCGTGAGACCAAAAATCTGGTGTCGCCGGCTTCGAGCGGCCCGGCCCACAGTGACGACCAGGCCGGCTGCGGCGGCAGCGCACTGGCGACGTCAGGGCCTTGCAGATCCTTGTTGTAAATCGCAAACGCCAGAAGCGCGGGGAGCCTTTCTGCGGTGTCGGGCCGATAGACGTCGACTGAAAGATTGATGCCATCGCGCATCGCCACCGCGACGTCTCTTTCGGCGATCATGCCGGTATATTGCGGCGCGCGATCGTAGTGAACCGGCAGGCGATCGCCTGCAGGCGCGAGCTTTTCCCCGACTGTGGTGGTCATTGTTCTTCCCTGCAAATGTGCGAGATTTGTTGTCCGGAGACGGACTCGAGAGAGCTTCGGTCAGCGTCAAGACTTTATTGTTGCACAGCTAAAGGTGTGCCTGAGAAGAATCCGAAGTTCAAGAATGCTGCCGGTCCGCTGCTCGCGAACACTGGCGGCACCGCCGCAGCCCTGGCGACGTCCTCGATGCGCGTCGCCTGAGCGCTACGGCAAAAACACGAGCCCGGTACCCGCGAGCGCTCCGAACACAACGACCACGAGCGGCGGGATGCGCCAGACCGTGAGCAGAATGAAGCCGACCAGCGCGACGCCGAAATCGCGCGGCGAGGCGACTGAATTGGTCCAGACCGGGTTATAGAGCGCGGCGGCAAGAATGCCGACGACGGCGGCATTGACGCCGCGCATGACGGCTTGCGCATCGGCACGTTGCCGGAATGCACTCCAGAACGGCAGCGTGCCGAGCAGAACAAGAATTCCGGGAAGGAAAATGCCCAAAAGGCCCAGAGCGGCGCCGGCCATGCCATTGGGTGAGGCCTTGACGACTGTGCCGAGATAGGCCGCGAAAGTGAAAAGCGGTCCGGGTACCGCTTGTGCTGCGCCATAGCCCGCAAGAAACGCGTCGTCGCTGATCCAGCCCGGGCCGACAAAGGCGCCGCGCAGCAGCGGCAGCACCACGTGACCGCCGCCGAATACCAGCGCGCCCGAGCGATAGAATGCGTCGAACACTGCAAGCCCTTGCGGCGCCCCGAGGCTGCTGAGAATCGGCAGGCCAAACAGCAGAACGAAATACAAAACCAGCGCAACGAGACCGGCGCGGCGCGAGATCGGGATTGGCATGTGACCGGCAGGCGCGGCCGCGTCGCTGCGGCACAGCCAAAGGCCGGCAAGGCCGCCCATTGCGATCGCGCCGATCTGTGCGGCGAAGACGGGGCTGAACAAGATGATCAGCGCCGCTATCATCGCAATCGAAGCCCGCTCACGGTCCGGGCAGAGCGAGCGCGCCATACCCCAGACGGCTTGCGCGACGATGGCGACCGCGACGAGTTTCAATCCATGCAGCAGTCCGGCACCGGCCGGGCCGCGCAAGGCATTTGCACCATAGGCGAAGACAACAAGGGCAATAGCGGAGGGCAAAGTAAAGCCGGTCCAGGCCGCAAGGCCGCCGAGCACGCCGGCCCGCATGAGCCCAATGCCAAAGCCGGTCTGGCTCGAGGCCGGCCCGGGCAGGAACTGACACAGTGCGACGGTGTCGACGAAGGTTTTTTCGTCGAGCCATTTGCGGCGGTCCACGAACTCGTGGTGAAAATAGCCGAGATGCGCGATCGGTCCGCCGAAGCTGGTGAGCCCGAGCCGCAAGAACACGCGCAGCACTTCGCCGGCGCTACCACGCTGCGCGACGACCGATTGCGGTTCGGTGGAAGTCGCGAAGTTCTGGTCCATGTCTGCCTTTCGCCCAAAGTCTAGGCGATTCGAATAAACGTTCGTCGGCGTGCCCGTTTCATAGAGCAATATCCTAGCTGCAGCATCAAATTTGCGAGAAAATTCTTCTGTTTGCGAGGCCAAACCGCATCATATATAGAATAACATTCTTTGCAGGCGCGCGCCGCTCGTGCATTGCGAAAATGAGGCCACGATGACTTCGCCGCTCGACCAAAAAAAGATTAAAGTGACCGGCCCCGTTGTGGTCACAGCCAACCGCACCCGCGATGGCGCGGTCATCTATCGCTGTGCCGACGGCTGGACCACCAATCTCGGTGACGCTGCCATTGTGACCGATGCCGCCGGCGCGCAAGCGCTCATGTCGGCCGCGGCGGCCGACGATCTTGGCGCAATCGGTCCCTATGTGGCGCCGGTGCAGCTTCTGCCCGGCGGCCAGGTGCGGCCCGGCAATTTGCGCGAACGAATCCGCGTCGGCGGTCCGACCATCGCGCTTCCGATCGCAGCGGCGAAAGTACTCGAAAAACATCGCGTGCAAGCGTAGCGGGCCGTCTCGCAAGAAGCCCACGCAGCGGGTAGGGCGCTCATGTACATTTACGATGCATTCGACCGCACCTTGGTCAATGAACGCGTGGCCGATTTCCGCGATCAGGTGGCGCGGCGGCTCGCCGGCGAATTGACCGAGGAAGAGTTCAAGCCGCTGCGCCTGATGAATGGCGTCTATCTGCAGCTCCACGCCTATATGTTGCGCATCGCCATTCCCTACGGCACGCTGTCATCCAGGCAGCTGCGCATGCTCGCCCATGTCGCGCGCAAATACGACCGCGGCTACGGCCATTTCACGACGCGCCAAAACATCCAGTTTCACTGGATCAAGCTTGCCGAATTGCCGAATGCCATGGCCGAGCTCGCCAGCGTCGGCATGCACGGCATGCAGACATCCGGCAATTGCGTGCGCAATATCACGACCGATCAATGGGCCGGCGTTGCGCCCGACGAAATCGAGGATCCGCGCATCTGGGCCGAGCTCATCCGCCAGCATGTGACGCTGCATCCGGAATTCTCCTTCATGCCGCGCAAGTTCAAGATCGCGGT
>JAJPJB010000011.1 GCA_021324465.1 Hyphomicrobiaceae bacterium | reverse complement strand
ATGCCGCGAGGTGGTGCTGCAAGAATGCGAGCACTTTACGCCAGCCATCCAGCGCCTGTTCAGGCCTATAGGCATCCCGCGTGGGGTTGAAAAAGGCGTGGCCGGCGCCGTCATAACGGTGGAATTCGTAGTTCTTGCCGAATTTCTTGAGCACCGCTTCGGTGCGATCGACCTGATCGGCCGTTGGATTGGCATCGTCGTTGCCGAAAATGCCAAGCAGCGGGCAGCTCAGTTTTTCTGTCAGGTCAATCGGCGCGACAGGGCGTTTTGCATTGAGATCCTTCGGATTGTCGACAATGACATTGCCGCCCCAGCAGTCGACCGCTGCATCAATGCCGGAAAGCGTGCACGCCGCGAGATAAGTGTGGCGGCCGCCTGAGCAGAAGCCGATGACGCCGATCTTGCCATTGGCATGCGGCTGGGACCGCAAATAGCCGATGGCACCTGCGACATCGCCCATGACCTGCGCATCGGCCACACCGCCGGCGGCGCGCACGCGGGCGCCGATATCGTCGGGACTGTCCGACCCTTCGCGGAAATACAGATGCGGCGAGATCGCGGCGTAGCCGTGATGCGCGAATTTGCGCACCACTTCGGTAGTCCACTCGTCCCATCCGGGCAAATGATGGATTACCACAATGCCGGGAAATTTTCCGCCGCGGGTCGGCCGCGCGTAATAGGCTTCGCCCTGATCGCCGTTGTGGCCGCGAAAGGTTACCGTCTCAGCCTGCAGGCCTTGATAATGGCTCATGGCTCGACTCTACTGCTTGCCAGGCAAAAATGGGGCTCCCGTTTAGCAAAGACGCTGCGCGGCTGGCAGCGGGGTTCGCTACTTGCTCGGGCAGCGATAGAGCCGAGCCTTGTATGTCATGTCGCGATCGACGAACTCGACCGTGTTGTCCGGATGCGGCGTGAAGGTGATATCGCCCATCAGCGGCCCACTCGGAAACTTGCATTCGACATGCGCGAGGACGCTGGCGCCGTCTTTCCTCGAATCAAGGATGGTACAGACGCCGACATTCGAGACGATTTCCTGCGGCGATATCGTCACTTTGGCGGTTGGAGCATCGGAACCATCGCCCTTGCAGGCGACGTTCTGGGTATAGCTCCCGGCAAGCGGAGAAATGTTGTCATCTGCCGCAGTTGCTTGCGAAATGCCGAGCGCGGCCAACACGAAGGCGCCGCATCCGGCAACCGGACGTACGATTTTGAACACGCGATCTCTCAGTGTTTTGTCCACTCAGTGTTTTGTCCAGTCGCCGCCATCGGCAACACTGGAACCAAATGCCCCGCCGCATGAACTGTAGCGAAAGTCGCCGCACCGGCCAATACATTCCCGACGATCCGCGAGCTTTGGGGAACTCGGCGCAGGCGTTACTTGCGAAAGCCCTCGCGGATGACTTCGGTCCTGGCCGCCGAGAGCGTTTTCGATCCCTCGTTTGCCGCCTGAGAGAGCGCCTGCACGCAATCGACATGGCCATTGTCGGTGAATTGACCGTCCTGATTATTGAAGAACAGCTGATGACAGGTCAGTCCGACATTCGGATAGAACACGATCGAGCCGGTGTAGCGATGGCCGTCCTGGAACGCGGCGGCGGCGGCCGCCGCGTCGCGCCGCGCCAGATATTCGTCGGCGCCGAGGACGCCGAGCGCAAGGCAAGCCGTCAGCGCGAACACCGCTGCCGCAGCCTGCTGCAGCGTGCTCCAGGAACGCCTGCGCCGCTTCGGCGGTCGCGGAAAGCGCGTGACTGACTGGCCGGGCGACACGCGGGTTACATAACCCGGCACGCGATAGGCGGCGTGGGTGGGAGCCGCCGCACTCGGAAGGACCGAACTTGGAACGGGAGGCGAAATTGAACTTGGCGAGCCAGTCATGCCGGCGACCATACACGCGCCTGCGCGCGCCGCCCTAATTCGGACAAGACATGGCTAAGCGTTCGATAACGATCGCCGGACGCATTTCGCGGCTAAAAACCGCATTTCCCGGACAAAAAAGCGGCGTCCCGACCGAACATCGGCACGCCGCCTGCAATTTGTAATAGTTTGATTTAGTGCGCGGTAAGGCCTGGAGAATCTTCCTCCACCGCCTGGTCCGGAACATCGACCGGCTTGGCGGTCGCCTCTTCCCACACGATCGGCTCGGGCTTGCGCGTGAGCGCGCGTGAGAGCACCTCGTCCATGCGCGAGACCGGAATGATGTCGAGGCCACTCTTGATGCTGTCGTTGATCTCGACCAGATCCTTGGCGTTTTCTTCCGGAATGAGTACGGTTTTGATGCCGCCGCGCAGCGCCGCAAGCAGCTTCTCCTTCAAGCCGCCGATTGGCAGTACGCGCCCGCGCAAGGTGATTTCGCCGGTCATGGCGACGTCGCGATGCACCGGAATGCCGGTCATCACCGAGACGATGGCGGTGACCATGGCGACACCGGCCGACGGGCCGTCCTTCGGCGTCGCGCCTTCCGGCACGTGCACGTGGATATCGCGCTTGTCGAAGGAAGGCGGCTCGATGCCGAAGGCGACCGCGCGCATGCGTACATAAGAAGCCGCCGCCGAGATCGATTCCTTCATCACGTCGCGCAAATTGCCGGTGACGGTCATCTTGCCCTTGCCGGGCATCATCGCGGCTTCAATGGTGAGGAGCTCGCCGCCGACATCGGTCCAAGCCAGACCGGTGACGACGCCGACCTGATCCTCATCTTCGATCTCGCCGAACCGGTATTTCGGCACGCCGAGATAATCTGGCAGCGTCTTCTCGGTGACTTCCACCGCAGCCTGTTTCGAGATCGTGAGCTCCTTCACCGCCTTGCGGATCAGGGTCGACAGCTCGCGCTCGAGATTGCGGACGCCCGCTTCGCGGGTGTAGCGGCGGATGATCATCAACAGCGCATCGTCGTCGATCGACCATTCCTTCGAATCGAGACCGTGCTTGGTGATCGCGTGCGGAATGAGATGCTTGCGCGCGATCTCGACCTTCTCGTCCTCGGTGTAGCCGGCGATACGGATGATCTCCATGCGGTCCATCAGGGGCGGCGGAATATTGAGCGTATTCGCCGTGGTGATGAACATCACGTTCGACAGATCGTAGTCGACCTCCAGATAGTGATCGTTGAAGGCGTGGTTCTGCTCGGGGTCGAGCACTTCGAGCAACGCCGATGACGGATCGCCGCGGAAGTCGGCGCCCATCTTGTCCACCTCGTCGAGCAGGAACAGCGGGTTCGAGGTCTTGGCCTTGCGCATCGACTGGACGATCTTGCCCGGCATCGAGCCGATATAGGTCCGACGGTGACCGCGGATTTCGGCTTCGTCGCGTACACCGCCGAGCGACACGCGCACAAATTCACGGCCGGTCGCCTTCGCAATCGACTTGCCAAGCGAGGTCTTGCCGACGCCGGGCGGTCCCACCAGGCACAGGATCGGACCGGTCAGCTTGTTGGCCCGCTGCTGCACGGCGAGATACTCGATGATGCGCTCCTTGACCTTTTCCAGGCCGTAATGATCGGCATCGAGAATCTGCTGCGCGAGCGGCAGATCCTTCTTGATCTTCGACTTCTTGCTCCACGGGATCGACAAGAGCCAGTCGAGATAGTTGCGCACGACGGTGGCTTCCGCCGACATTGGCGACATCTGCCGCAGCTTCTTAAGCTCGTGCTGCGCCTTCTCGCGCGCTTCCTTCGAGAGCTTGGTGCGCTTGATCTTCTCCTCGAGTTCGGCGAGTTCGTCCTTGCCGTCCTCGTCGCCCAGCTCCTTCTGGATCGCCTTCATCTGTTCGTTGAGGTAGTACTCGCGCTGCGTCTTCTCCATCTGACGCTTCACGCGGGTACGGATGCGCTTTTCGACCTGCAGCACCGAAATCTCGCTCTCCATCAGGCCGAGCACCTTCTCCAGCCGCTCGGTGACGGTCGGCGTCTCCAGAATCATCTGCTTGTCGGGAATCTTCACGGCGAGGTGCGAAGCGACCGTGTCGGCAAGCTTGGCATAGTCCTCGATCTGCTGGACCACACTGACCACTTCCGGCGACACCTTCTTGTTGAGCTTCACATAGCCTTCGAATTCGTTGACGACGGAACGCGCCAGCGCTTCGGCCTCCACCTGATCGCCGGACGAATCCGCAAGCACGCGCGCTTCCGCCTCGAAGTAATCCTCGCGATCGGTGTATTTCTTCACCTCGGCACGCGCGGCCCCCTCGACCAGCACTTTCACCGTGCCGTCGGGGAGTTTCAGAAGCTGCAGCACGCTGGCCAGCGTGCCGACGCTGTAGATCGCGTCGGTGGCAGGCTCGTCGTCAGAGGCGTTCTTCTGCGTCGCGAGCAGAATGAAAGTGTCCGAGCGCATCACTTCTTCGAGCGCTTTGATCGACTTCTCGCGACCGACAAACAGCGGAACGATCATGTGCGGGAAAACGACGATGTCCCGCAGTGGCAGCACGGGATAGGCCCGGCTTTCTCCGGTGCTCAGGAGCGGCTTTGGCTTGGCGGCACTTGTCATGGCCCCACTTCCTTATTGTTGTGCACTTCCCTCATGACTCGCAGGATGCGCTGTCACGACGGACTGCGTTGGCCGGGAGGGGAGTCACTGCCCCCTCCGTGCAGGAGCGGGAGCGCTCAAGGGGTACGAAACCCTGCCCGGTTCTAACTACGCGATTCCTCGTACGCTTTTCTCGTTCATACACTATAGGTGGCGCCGCACCGCCACCCTGTCAAGAAAGCCTGATTTGTCGTGCCAAACCGCGCGTTGCGGCTGCGGAGCGGTCGCCGCGCGCCGAATCGTAGACGCCGGGTCGGCCCGCCCGTCAGGCGCTCGCCCCGCCGGCGTCGCCGGCGCGATCGGAGCGGTCGGCATAGATGTAGAGTGGCCGCGCGCTGCCTTCGACGACTTCCTTGGAGATGACAACCTCTTCCACGCCCTCAAGGCTCGGCAGGTCGAACATCGTGTCGAGCAGGATGCTCTCCATGATGGAGCGCAGCCCCCGCGCGCCGGTCTTGCGGTCGATCGCCTTGCGCGCGATCGCCGACAGCGCCTCCTCGGCGAGTGTCAGATCCACCGTCTCCATCTCGAACATGCGCTGGTATTGCTTCACCAGCGCGTTCTTCGGCTCGGTGAGGATGCGCTTGAGCGAAGCCTCGTCGAGATCTTCGAGCGTCGCGACGACCGGAAGCCGCCCGACAAATTCCGGTATCAAGCCGTATTTGAGCAGATCCTCGGGCTCGACATCGCGGAAGATTTCGCCCTGCTTGCGGTCCTCAGGCGCCATCACTTTAGCGCCAAAGCCGATCGAAGTGGAGCGGCCGCGCGCCGAGATGATCTTTTCCAGACCGGCGAAGGCGCCGCCGCAGACGAACAAAATGTTGGTGGTGTCGACCTGCAGAAATTCCTGCTGCGGATGCTTGCGGCCGCCTTGCGGCGGCACGCTCGCGATCGTGCCTTCCATGATCTTGAGCAGCGCCTGCTGGACGCCCTCGCCCGACACGTCGCGGGTGATCGAAGGATTGTCCGACTTGCGCGAAATCTTGTCGATCTCGTCGATATAGACAATGCCGCGTTGCGCGCGCTCGACATTGTAGTCGGCGGACTGCAAGAGCTTGAGAATGATGTTCTCGACGTCTTCACCGACATAGCCGGCTTCAGTGAGCGTCGTCGCATCGGCCATGGTGAACGGCACGTCGAGGATGCGCGCCAGCGTCTGCGCGAGCAGCGTCTTGCCTGAGCCGGTCGGCCCGATCAACAGAATGTTCGACTTCGCCAGCTCGACGTCGTTGTGCTTGGACTGATGATTGAGCCGCTTGTAGTGATTGTGTACGGCGACCGAGAGCACCTTCTTGGCGTGATCCTGGCCGATGACATAGTCGTCGAGCACTTTGCGGATTTCACGCGGCGTCGGAATGCCGTCACGCGACTTTACCAGCGAGGACTTGTTCTCCTCGCGAATGATGTCCATGCACAGTTCGACGCATTCGTCACAGATGAAAACGGTCGGCCCGGCTATAAGCTTGCGCACCTCGTGCTGGCTCTTGCCGCAGAACGAGCAGTAAAGCGTGTTTTTAGAGTCGCCGCCGCCAACTTTGCTCATTCCATTCTCCGTCTTCGCGCGCGCAACCTTTCACCGCAACCATTTCGCCGCAACAGTATAGTCTAGGTTCCAGTGCGCTAAGATTTCGTAGCTCAAGTCCCGCTTGCACCCTAACTCTTAGAGCCGCGGCCTCACTGAACAATCCGAAGCATTTGCACACAAGCTGACATGCTAGGGGCGTGCCAATCAATAATCCATTAACGATACCGCGACATAGCACCACCCGGTTCCGGCTCACGTGTGTTTTCTGGATCACACTCGGAGGAACCACTCAACCAGACCGCGGCGGACCCGCAGGCCCGCCCTAAGCCCGCTTAGGGCCGAAGGAATCGGCCCATTTCAAGGCACCAGCCACAATTCGATTTGCTGGCCGGCTAGCTGACCCCCTTCAGCACCGGTTCCGACTTCAAGG
Source organism: Hyphomicrobiaceae bacterium (assembly GCA_021324465.1). Classification (GTDB taxonomy): domain Bacteria; phylum Pseudomonadota; class Alphaproteobacteria; order Rhizobiales; family Xanthobacteraceae; genus BOG-931. The sequence continues at coordinate 63,490 of JAJPJB010000011.1, read as the reverse complement.
TCGGCTCCTCGGGCCGCTTCTCGATCACCTTGTCGATCAGACCGAAATCCTTCGCCATCTCGGCCGTCAGGAACATATCGCGCTCCAGCGCATCTTCGATCTTCTTCAGCGGCTGCCCGGTATGCTTGACGTAGATTTCGTTCAGTCGCCGCTTCAAGTTCAGGATCTCTTGGGCGTGGAGCATGATGTCGGTCGCCTGCCCCTGGAAGCCGCCCGACGGCTGGTGCACCATGATCCGGGCATTCGGCAGTGCAAAACGCAGGTCCTTTGCGCCCGCGGCGAGCAAAAGCGAGCCCATCGAGGCCGCCTGGCCGGTGCACAGCGTCGACACCGCCGGACGGATGAACTGCATCGTGTCGTAAATCGCCAAGCCGGAGGTGACCACCCCGCCCGGCGAATTGATGTACATCGATACTTCTTTTTTCGGATTCTCAGCCTCGAGGAACAGAAGCTGCGCGACCACCAGCGAGGCCATGCCATCCTCCACCGGGCCGGTGATGAAGATGATCCGCTCTTTCAGGAGCCGCGAATAGATGTCATAGGCTCGCTCGCCGCGATTGGTCTGCTCGACCACCATGGGAACGAGATAGTTCATATAGGTTTCTTTAGGGTCACGCATCGCTCACCTGATCTAGTCTGCTCGTCCTCCGATTACCCGGGGACAAGTCCGGACGCCTGCGTCCGGGTTACTCCGTGGGCCCCGCGTCTCTCGCCTGTTCGGCCCAATCTGGCTTGAGTCGGCCGGCTTGTCATAGCCCAGTTTGGCCGGTTTCGCCGACAAGCCGCGGAAAGAAATCGCCACGCCTTGGTCTGTGCAACTGTTGCAGATATGCGTGGGGAATTCGTGCAGCTATAGGTAAGCTTCGCCAACAGTTATCGCAAGCTAGTCCTCGGGACTAGCTCTCATTCGTCATCGTCCTTGAACAGCTCTTCGCGCGAGACCTGCTTGTCGGAAACGTCCGCCAGTTCGAGCAGGAAATTGACCACTTTGTCCTCGAAAATCGGCGCGCGCAGCGCGGCCAGCGCCGCGGGATTGTTACGGTAATAGTCCCACACCTTCTGTTCCTGCCCAGGCATCATGCGCGCCTGCGCGACGACCGCCTGGGTGAGTTGGTCCTCGCTGACTTTGATGTTGTTCTTTTCGCCGATCTCCGCAATGACCAGACCGAGCCGCACCCGTCGCTCGGCGATCGCCCGGTATTCCTCACGCGCCTTCTCCTCGGTGGTTCCCTCGTCGGCGAAGGTCCGGCCCTGCTGCTTGAGGTCGTCCTCCACCGTCGACCACACATTGTTGAACTCCTCCTCGACCAAGGTCGGCGGCGGCTCGAATTTGTGCCGCGCATCGAGCTGATCGAGCAGCGCGCGCTTGATCTTCTGCCGCGAGGCTGCCGCATGCTCGCGCTCAACACGCTCGCGCACCACTTCGCGCAGCTTGGCCATCGACTCAAGACCGAGCGTCTTGGCGAAGTCGTCGTCGAGCGCGACCTGCCCGGGCGCTTCGACCGTCGTGGCCGTCACCGCAAAGCTTGCAGCTTTGCCGGCCAGCGTCGCCACCTCGTAGTTCTCCGGAAATTTCACATTGACGGTCCGCGTGTCGCCAGCCTTGATGCCGATGAGCTGATCCTCGAAGCCGGGAATGAATCCGCCGGCGCCGAGCTGGATCGGCACATCCTTGCCGGCGCCGCCCTCGAACGGCTGGCCATCGATGGTGCCTTGGAACGAGATGGTGACACGATCGCCCTTCTCCGCAGCATCGGATTTCGGCGCGAACGGCTTGTTCTGATCGGCAATGACCTGGATAGCCTCGTCGATCTCAGAGTCTTGCACAGGTGCGGTCAGCCGCTCGAGCTTGATACTCTTGAAATCGGTGAGCGTGATCGGCGGCACAATCTCCATTTCGACGGTGTAGGAGAGATCGGACTTCCCTTCGACCACCCGCTCGACCGCGCCGTCCTCGGATGGCAGCACGACTTTCGGCTCGGTCGCGAGCTTCAGACCATTGTCGGTGACGATCTTGCTATTGGCCTCGCGCACGGCGGCTTCGATCACCTCGGCCATGGCGGACTTGCCGTAGAGGCGCTTGAGATGGGCCACCGGCACCTTGCCGGGACGGAAACCGCGCAGCTGCACCTTGCCCTTAAGGTCGTCGAGCCGCTGGTTGACTTTGGCTTCGAGATCGGTCGCAGGCACCACCACGCGGTATTCCCGCTTCAAGCCGGCGGCGGCAGTTTCAGTCACTTGCATAGGCACTACTCTTTATCGGCTCAATACCGAGCATGCGTTGGCCAAATATAGCTGGCCGATTTTTGGAAAAACCGCACCGCTGGTGCGGGCGGAGGGACTTGAACCCCCACGTCTTGCGACACTGGAACCTAAATCCAGCGCGTCTACCAATTCCGCCACGCCCGCGACACGCTGGGCGGTCCGGTGGCGCGGCTTATATCATTTGCCGCCCCCGTGCCACCACAAAAATAGGCCGGTTAATTGGACGAGTTCAGAGATCAGCTCCGTCCATCTGCATCGACCACCTTTCCATCTGCATAGGCCGGCTTTCGGCTGCTCAAAGCGCTGGACGACGGTTGGGAGCCGTTCTGGCGCGATACGTTCCGGCCCCGTCGCAAGGCAGGGGTGCGGATCGCCTTTGTCGCCGACAATCCGGGCACTATGGCTGATCAAAGGTCTGAGCGAAGGCGCGGACGGGGCGGGTTGAAGGTGACTTGAAGTCAGCCCAGCAAGGCCTTGTAGACGCGAGGCAATGCCTCCGGCAGATCTTCCGAAATGAGCCCCGGGCCGAAGGCGTTGGCCGCTTCCCCATGTAGCCAGACCGCGGCAGAAGCGGCCTCGAAACCGCCCATGCCTTGCGCCAACAGCCCTGCCGTCATGCCTGTGAGCACATCGCCGGCACCCGCCGTCGCGAGATAGGGCGGGGCGTTAGCGGCGATCGAGGCGCGGCCGTCGGCTGCGGCAACGACCGTGTCCGCCCCTTTGAGCAGGACGGTCGCGCCGGTCGATTGCGCCGCAAGACGCGCCCTTTCGAGCTTTGACCCGACAGTGGTCTGGGCGTCGAGGGCGCCAAAATAGCGCGCGAATTCACCCTCGTGCGGCGTGAGGACGGTCGGCTGATAGCGCCGCCGGAGCGCCTGCGCCAGGCGGTCCGGTTGTTTGGCGAAGCTGGTCATTGCATCGGCATCGAGCACAACGGCGCGTTCGCCCGCCAGCGCCGCCAGAACGAGCTCGCAGGTGGTCTCATTCACGCCAATTCCCGGGCCCAGCGCCACCGCATTGAAGCGGCGGTCCTGAAGCAAGGCGCCGAGCGCTTCGGCGCCGTCGACCGGCCGTACCATAATGGCGAGGTTCGACGCGGCGTTCACGGCGAGTGCTTCGCGCGGCGAAGCGATGGTCACAAGCCCTGCCCCGGCGCGCAGCGCGCCGCGTGCCGCAAGCCGCGCCGCGCCGGTCGACCACGAAGGCCCGGACACCACCACCGCGTGGCCGCGGCTATATTTGTGGCCATCCTCGCGCGGGACGGGAAACTGCCTGCGCCACAGCGGCGGCAGGTTTTCGAACGTCTTTGGCGCAATTCGCCCCAGTACCGCATCGCCAATCCCGATATCGGCAACCGCAATCGATCCGCAGTGAAGGCGGCCGGGCAGCAGCAGATGCCCCGGCTTCTTGCGAAAGAAAGTCACTGTTGCGGCGGCGTTCACCGCGGCGCCCATGACCGCGCCCGAGGTGCCGTTGACGCCGCTGGGCAGGTCGACCGCGATGATGGACGAGGTCTCGGAGCGCCCGTTCATAGCCTCGATCATCGCGCCTGCCTGTCCTTGCACGGGCCGGTCCAGGCCGGCGCCAAATAGCGCATCGATGATGATTTCGGCCCCCTCCAAGCGCGCTGGCTCGGCGGCGATGACCGGCCCGGTCCACTTTTTCGCCGCAAGGGCCGCGTCACCCTTGAGCCCGGCCGCATCCCCCACCAGCAAGACCCTGGCCTCATAGCCGCGGGCAGCCAAGACACGCGCGGCGACAAAGCCGTCGCCACCGTTGTTGCCCGGCCCCGCCACGACGGCCACGTGACAGCCGGCGGACTTGCGGCGCGCAACCGCTTCGGCCACCGCCCTCCCGGCGTTCTCCATGAGCTCGATGCCCGGAACGCCCGCGGCGATCGTCAGCCGGTCGGCCTCGGCCATTTCCGTGTTGCTCAGAACTTCGTTCATGGCGCGGACAGAATATCCAATCGCGTGTTGCTCAAATATCGCGCTGTATTGTGCTCTATCGGCCGGTCATGCAGGGCGCGGCGATTGCCACCGCGCCCGTGTCTAGTTTATAGGCAGTCAGCCCAATTTAGGGGCATGGCATTGCTGCGCGGCTTCGCAGTCGCGCTTGAAATGACGTCGAAAGCCTTGATGCAATGTCGCTTTTCCGGTGTGCATGGCCTTGGCACGGGTTCTGCTAACAAAAGCACGGTTCCCGGGGATGCGTTTTGCGTATCTGGGGCCGGGAGATGAGACGCGATGAAGAAAATCGAGGCAGTCATCAAGCCGTTCAAGCTTGACGAGGTGAAGGAGGCGCTCCAGGAAGTCGGTCTTCAAGGCATAACGGTCACCGAAGCGAAGGGGTTCGGCCGCCAGAAGGGGCATACGGAACTCTATCGCGGCGCCGAATACGTCGTCGATTTTCTGCCAAAGGTGAAGATCGAGATTGTGCTCGGCGATGACATGGTCGAAAAAGCCATCGAGGCGATCCGTCGCGCCGCCCAAACCGGGCGGATCGGTGACGGCAAGATTTTCGTCTCGAACATCGAAGAAGCCATCCGGATCAGGACTGGGGAATCCGGCATCGACGCCATCTGAATAACTGGCCCGACCACTCACGCCGGCCAGTCGTGAGCCGAATTGAGCCAGCAAGAGGCATTAAACAGCACCACGAAAGGGTACGCATTCTATGACGACGCCAAAGAATGTCATGAAGACGATTAAGGACAGCGACGTGAAATACGTCGACTTCCGTTTCACCGATCCGCGCGGCAAGTGGCAGCATGTCACTTTCGACGTCAGTCAGATCGAGGAAGAGACCTTTGCCGAAGGCATGATGTTCGACGGCTCGTCGATTGCCGGTTGGAAGGCGATCAATGAATCCGATATGTGCCTGATGCCGGATCCGGCGACGGCCGCCATTGATCCGTTTTTTGCCGAGACGACGCTGTCGCTGATTTGCGACGTGCTCGAGCCGACCACCGGTGAGCCCTATAACCGCGATCCGCGCGGCATCGCCAAGCGGGCCGAGGGCATGGTCAAGTCGCTCGGCGTCGGCGACACGGTCTATTTCGGCCCGGAGGCCGAGTTTTTTGTGTTCGACGACGTCAAATACAGGGCCGATCCCTACAATACCGGCTTCAAGCTCGACTCGACCGAATTCCCGACCAGTTCGGATGCCGACTACGAAGGCGGCAATCTCGGCCATCACGTCGGCACCAAGAAAGGCTATTTCCCGGTGCCGCCGCAGGATTCCGCGCAGGACATGCGTTCGGAAATGCTCGCGGCCATGGCCAAGATGGGCGTCAAGGTCGAGAAGCATCACCACGAAGTGGCGTCCGCGCAGCACGAGCTCGGCATGAAGTTCTCGCCGCTCACGGTGATGGCCGACCAGCTGATGATCTACAAATACTGCATCCAGCAGGTGGCGCAGGTCTACGGCAAGACCGCAACCTTCATGCCCAAGCCCGTCTATGGCGACAATGGCTCGGGCATGCACTGCCACCAGTCGATCTGGAAGGATGGCAAGCCGGTCTTCGCCGGCAATAAATATTCCGACCTGTCGGAGACCTGCCTGTCCTATATCGCCGGCATCATCAAGCACGCCAAGGCGATCAACGCATTCTCGAATCCGACGACCAATTCGTATAAGCGGCTGGTCCCGGGCTTCGAGGCGCCGGTGCTGCTCGCCTATTCGGCGCGCAATCGCTCGGCCTCCTGCCGCATCCCTTATACGACCAATCCCAAGGCCAAGCGCGTAGAGGTGCGCTTCCCCGACCCGCTTGCCAATCCGTATCTCGCCTTCGCGGCGATGCTGATGGCCGGGCTCGACGGCATCAAGAACAAGCTCGATCCGGGCGAGGCGATCGACAAGGATCTCTACGATCTGCCGCCGGCGGAGCTGAAGAAGATCCCGACGGTGTGCGGCTCACTGCGTTAGGCGATCGAGGAGCTCGACAAAGACCGCGCGTTCCTGAAGGCAGGCGGCGTGTTCGACGATGATTTCATCGACAGCTACATGGATCTGAAGATGACCGAGGTGATCCGCTTCGAGCACACGCCGCATCCGGTCGAGTTCGATATGTATTACTCCGCATAGCGTTTGCTGCAGCGCGTAGTGTTTATTACTGCGCGTGGCGTTGCTCATCCTCCCTGCATTGCATCGACAATGCGAACTCAAAGGGCGCCGCAAGGCGCTCTTTTTTTGCGTCGTCATTTTTCCAACGCCGTTATCTCGGGCGCGCCGAGCGCGGATCCGGGAAGTCCATAGTCCCAGACATCGTGGGGCACGCGCCGGCCAATACCCCGAATCGGCGGTGCAATCCCGCGTGCCGCATCCCGTACCGGCATCGATGGCGTGTGACGTATGTTGTGCGGGACCCAACATGCTTGGCTGCGCCCACGCCCGGCCGTCGCGCACAACGGCCACTGTCCTTTTCCGATCAAATCAGGCTGTCAAGGGCAAAGCTGCTGCGCGGCGCCGAACGGCGTCTGGCCCTAGCGAAGTGGGATTGGCGCTTGGCTCGCGGCTCGGGGTGCGGGCGCTGCTGCTTTGGCACCAAGGACTCCAGCCGCACCAGCGACGATCATGTCTTCGGCCGCGGCCACTTGGTTGCGGCCGTTTTCCTTGGCGCGATAGAGCGCGGCATCGGCGCGCTCGATCAGCCGGTCGAGCGCGACATTCGGCCGTCCGCAGGCGACGCCGATGCTCACCGTGACCGGAACTCCCGGGCTGTCCGGTGCAAGGGCCGCCGCCTCGAAGGCAACGCGCACGCGCTCGGCGGCAATGCACGCGTCGGCGAGGCCGCCGGAAATCACCGCGATAAATTCCTCGCCGCCGAGCCGCCCGACCACGTCTTCACCCCGCATGGTTTTCTTCACGGTCTTGGCAAACATGTCGAGCACTGCGTCGCCCATCTTGTGGCCAAAGCGGTCGTTGATCGATTTGAAGCGATCGAGGTCGAAGGCGAGCACGCAAACGGGCTCGAGCGTCTTGAGGTTGCGCGCCATCAGGGCGCCGGCGACCTCAAATAAGCCGCGCCGGTTGAAGAGCCCGGTCAATGGGTCGGTCTGCGCCGCGGCCTTGTAGCGATTGACGGTGCGATCTTTGGCCAGCAGCAGCACGATGAAGGCGGCACCGACCATATAGAGCACAACCTCGATGGCGAAGACCGCGATCCAGCCCCTGGCCAGGCTGTGCACGCCAAGATTGGCGAGCGCCACCGGAAACAGAAAAATAGCGCCGTGCAGCATCGGCACGAGCAGCGCCGGCCAGCGCTGGCGGATCACTGTCTTGCGCCGCTCGCGCCAGAGCTCGGCGGCGATCCAGAACGTGTAATTGGCGACAATCAGCGAGCTCAACACCGTACGCCCGGCTGGCCATTGCGCCAGCTCAGGCGAAAGATTCGCCGCGGACCATACAACAGCGCCGTAGCACATTGCGCCGAAGCGCACCTTGCGGCCGTGAAAGACCCGGGCCGCAGTCCAGATCATGCCGAGCGCGATGAAGAGTAGAATGTCGGCCAAGTCGTCGGAGAGTGGCAGCGGCACGACGCCGTCAAGACGCCATAACAAGCCGGAGAAGCCCCCGATCAGGTAGGCCGCGCCCCACCACGCCAGCGCCGCGACACGGTCCTGCAGCCAGGCGAACAACAGGAACAGCCCGAGCAGCGCCGCGACGCAGGTCGCAATGACGAACAGCGTACCGATATCCAGTGTTGTCGACGCCTCGGCAAGACGCGCAAACATTTTCGGCGAAGCTCCTCACTCGTGAGCATTCATAACACGCTTTGCCGGCCCGCGCCGAAGCTTTGCCAATCAGGCTTTGCTCGCGGTGTCATAGATGAGGAGCTTTTCGCAAAAAAGCCTTTGAAAATTACATTATCGGCAGCCGCAAGTTTCAAACGTGTTTGCGCAAAATTTGTCGCAAAGGCCGCCCGATCATCCTCTGCGCAGGCGCCCACCATTCCGTCCGGGAGCGGCATGGCATCAAGATCGGTCGCCGCCGCGTAATTCCGTGCAAGGCGATTTCATGTACGGCACGAGGCGAAGCATGAAATGGCCGGCGATTTTCGGCACTTCACCTTGGCGCAGGCGACACTTAGATTAGGGAACGACAGGCTCGACGGGAGACGGAAGATGGCCTTGGCTGCAGAACTCGATACCGCCCCTGATACCATCGAAGCGACGCTCAATTACATTGTCGACGACGGCACGCCGGTCTTCACCATTGTTGCCGCTCCAGGCGGCAGCGACGCGCGCTCCGGCGGCAAGCCCGATCCGCGGCGCGTGCGCATCCACAACGGCCGCCCGCACGCCGGCGAGTTTAAGTTGGACCGCAACGGCTTTCGCTTCGTGCGGCACGACACGAAGGTCACCGATTTCTACGACGAAGAGGAGATCAAGCGCATCTACTACCCAGAGATGGAGGCGCTGATCAAAGCGGAAAGCGGCGCCAGACGCGTCGTCGTGTTCGACCACACGTTGCGGACGGCAGACAAGGAGATGCGCGAGGCCAAAAAAATCCGCGAAGTGGTCAGCCGCGTGCACAACGACTACACCGAATGGTCGGCGCCCAAGCGCGTGCGCGACATTCTCCCCGACGAGGCCGACGACCTGCTGAAGCGCCGCTTCGCGATTATCCAGGTGTGGCGGCCGATCCGCCATCCGGTCGAAACCAATCCGCTCGCCATGGCGGACGCCCAGACGCTGTCGCCGTCCGATATGATCATCTCGGAGCGGCGGGCGCCCGGTCGCATTGGCCAGACCTATGCGATCAAATTCAATCCGGCGCACAAATGGTATTGGTTCCCGCGCATGCGGCGCGAGGAGGCTTACATTTTCAAAGTGTTCGATTCGGAGAAAGACGGCCGCGCGCGCTGGACCGCTCATACGGCCTTCGAGGATCCGACCACGCCGCCCAATGCACGGCCGCGCGAGAGCATCGAAATCCGCACGATGGCGTTTTTCTGAGCGCGTCGCATAGGGTGGGTTGAGCGAAGCAAGGCGCCCGCGCGCCGCCACAGCTGGTCATGGGTTCGCTTACGTTCAACCCATCGCTCGCCTGCGCCTTTTCACCCGCTCATTCCCGCGCAAGCGACAATCCGGAAGCGTTCGCATGAACGACTGCGCCCAGCTTTCGCGCGGACCAGCCGGCGTTGCAGGAGCGCGCCTTACCGCTTCGAGAACTGGAAGCTGCGACGGGCTTTGGCGCGGCCGTATTTCTTGCGCTCGACTACGCGCGAGTCGCGGGTCAGGAAGCCGCCGCGCTTGAGCACGCCGCGCAATTCCGGATCGTGGCGCATCAGCGCGATCGAGAGGCCGTGCCGCACCGCTCCGGCTTGGCCGGAAAGGCCGCCGCCGGAGACCGTGCACACCACATCATATTGGCCCTGCCGGTTCGACACCGCGAGCGGCTGCTGGATCATCATGCGCAGCACCGGCCGCGCAAAATAGGCTTCGACCGGACGATTATTGACCGTGATCTTGCCGGAGCCGAGCTTGACCCAGACCCGAGCGACGGCGTCCTTGCGCTTGCCCGTGGCGTAGGAGCGTCCCTGCTTGTCGAGCTTCTGCACATATTTCGGCGCTTCGGGCGCCGCGGCAGGCTTCAACGTGGATAGATCACTGAGCGTTTGCACGGTCTCGGCCATCAGGCGGCCCTCTTGTTCTTGCGATTCATCGACGCGACGTCGATCTTTTCCGGCTGCTGCGCGTCGTGCGGGTGGCTTGGGCCTGGATAGACCCGCAAATTGGCGAGCTGCCGCCGGCCGAGCGGCCCGCGCGGCAGCATGCGCTCCACCGCCTTTTCAACAATGCGCTCGGGGAAGCGGCCGGCCAGAATCGCTTTGGCGCTGCGCTCCTTGATGCCGCCGATGAAGCCGGTGTGCTTGCGATAGATCTTTTGCTGCACCTTGCGGCCGGTCAGCACTACCTTGGCCGCATTGACGACGATGACATTGTCGCCGCAATCGACATGGGGCGTGAAGGTCGGCTTGTGCTTGCCGCGCAGCCGTAACGCCACGATCGAGGCGAGCCGGCCGACGACCAGGCCTTCGGCGTCGATCATGACCCATTTCTTCTCGATTTCGGCTGACTTGGCCGAAAAGGTTTTCATGGCTGGATCCGCTGGATTTTGCGCCAAAAGCAGCGCGTCGCGCAGGCTTGTAACGTCCCGGAGTGTCCCGGTCAACCACCTCAGCACTGATTTCGAGATATTTCTCAAAAGGTTGAGATATAGGTATCATATTACCGTGCAGTGCTAAGTGTTTGGTTCGGGGATTGAATAGGTCGAGGTGACATGCGCTACAAGCGCATCGTCGCCATCAGAGCGTAGACCGACCTCCCCCACCGCAAGTCTTTTCCCGAGCTTCATCAGCCGAGCCTCGGCCAGCAGATCGCGGGCGCCGGGACGCTTGAGAAAGTTGATGGTCAGATTGGTGGTCACCGCAAGCGGCACCCAGCCGATCGCGGACAGCACCGCCAGATACATGGTAAAATCCGCAAGCGCCATCATGACCGGGCCCGACACTGTCCCTCCCGGCCGCAGTGATTGCCCATGATGTCGCCGGCGCACCCGGCAGCCGCCGTACCAAATCTCTTCGATGTCGTAATCGCCGACCGCGTGGCTCGCTTCCGGGAATTCGGCCTCTAGCCGCCCGATCAGCTCTTCGCGCGTCAATCTGGGAGCTGCGCCGTCCTTGCCGCTCATTGAATTTTCCCCCGCAATGCATAGGGAATAGAATAGTCGCGACATGATCGCAAAGTCCGCGACACCGGAGACGCCGATGAACCCTGCCGCTGCCCCCGTAACCGCCAAGCCAGCGACCAAGACGGCAGATGATGCTGCCGCGCCGATCCTGCTGCGTGAGGATCAAGGCGGGATTGCGATCCTGACGCTCAACCGGCCGCAGGCGCGCAACAGCTTGTCGGAAGCGATGCTCAAAGCGCTCGGCGAGGCACTGAGCGCGATCGCGGGTGAACGCAGGGTCCGCGCCGTCGTACTCGCCGCGAACGGGCCGGCCTTCTGCGCCGGCCATGATCTGAAAGAGCTCAGTGCGCGTCGCTCAGACGCCGATCGCGGCCGTGTCTATTTCAAGCGCATTATGCATCTGTGCAGCACGGTGATGCAGCAGATCGTGGCGCTGCCGCAGCCGGTCATCGCTTCCGTTCACGCGACTGCAACCGCAGCAGGTTGTCAGCTGGTCGCAAGCTGCGATCTCGCTGTTGCCTCTGAAAGCGCCAAATTCGCAACGCCTGGCGTGGATATCGGGCTGTTTTGTTCGACGCCGATGGTGGCGCTGTCGCGCAATGTTTCCCGCAAGCACGCAATGGAAATGCTGCTCACCGGCGAATTGATTTCCGCCGCGGACGCCGCCCGCATCGGTCTTGTCAATCGCGTCGTCGCGCCTGGGCGCGAACGCGCTGAGGCGCTGGCGCTCGCCCAAAAGATCGCGGGAAAGTCGACCCTGACGGTCAAGATCGGCAAGGAAGCGTTCTATCGCCAGGCCGAGATGCCGCTCTCCGAGGCCTACGCTTATGCTTCCGAAGTCATGGTGCAAAACATGCTGGCGCGCGATGCCGAGGAAGGCATCGGCGCGTTTATCGAGAAGCGCGAACCGAAATGGGAGGATCGGTAATAGGTCCGCGCGCGGCCTTGTACCGAACTAATCGGTACCCGGACAGATCGGGCTGTTAGTGGCAAAGCTGGTAGGCGGGCGCCCAGGGCGCTCTTGACAGCCCGGTCTGTTCGCAACCTTTGTAGCCGTTGCGATCGACCGCTGTCTGTGACCGGGGGCCCGTCATGACTGATTCGGTCGGCTGCAAACGGGCACCGCGAGCAAACAACATGGATCACAACTCCTATTCCGACAGCTACATTCGCGGCATTCTCAACACCGTGAAAACCATCGCGATGGTCGGCGCCTCCGAGAAGGAAAACCGGCCGAGCTATTTTGCCTTCAAATATCTGCTCGAGCGCGGCTACAAAATGATCCCGGTCAATCCTGGCCAAGCCGGCCATACCATGCTCGGCCAGCGCATCTATGCGCGGCTTGCCGATATTGCCGAACCGGTGGATATGGTCGACATCTTCCGCGCCTCGAAATACGCGCTGCCGATCGTGCAGGAAGCGCTCACGCTCAAGCCGCGGCCGCAAGTCATCTGGATGCAGCTTGGCGTGCGCAGCAACGAAGCGGCGGCACTGGCGGAAGCGAATGGCTTGAAGGTCGTGATGAACCGCTGCCCCAAGATCGAATATGGCCGGCTGTCGTCGGAGATCGCCTGGCTCGGTGTCAATACGCGCACGCTGAGCTCCAAGCGCGCCCCGATCGGCGGCGTGCAACGCATGTCGCTTAACCGGACCAGCGCGCCCGGCGGCGTAACCGCGGCCGCCGACCGCGTGCAGCGCGAAGAACGCGACCGCTGAGCAGTTTTAGGCTCGCTTGAGCGAGCGACGCCGGCCTGCTCAGCAAGTACTACCTAGGCGAGAGTCCTGCGATGGTGGCGCTGCGCGCCGGGACGGCGCCCTCAAGCGGCGCCTTTGCCTGTTAACACGTCAGCCTTTGCGCGCCTTGACGGCTCTGACCGGTCCTATAAACCGGCATCATCACGGCTTTCGAGCTTCGGCGCCAAAGGATGAGGGTATGACCGAACGTATCCCGGGATTCTCCACGCTTGCCATTCATGCCGGCGCGCAGCCCGATCCGACCACCGGCGCGCGCGCGACGCCGATCTATCAGACCACGTCCTTCGTATTCGAAAGCGTCGACCACGCCGCCTCGCTGTTCGGCCTGCAGACCTTCGGCAATATCTATACGCGGATCGGCAATCCGACCAATGCCGTGCTCGAGGAGCGCATCGCCGCGCTCGAAGGCGGCACCGCGGGCCTTGTGGTTGCCACCGGCCATGCAGCGCAAGTCATCGTCTTTCACTGTCTGATGCAGCCGGGTGATGAATTGGTCGCATCGAAAAAGCTTTATGGCGGCTCGATCAACCAGTTCAATCACGCCTTCAAGAACTTCAATTGGAATGTCGTATGGGCGGACCCCGAGGACATTTCCTCTTTCGAGCGCGCCATCAGCCCGAAGACCAAGGCGATCTTCACCGAATCGATCGCCAATCCGGGCGGCGTCATCACCGACATGGAGGCGGTCGCGCAGATCGCACGGCGCGCCGGTGTACCCTATATCGTCGACAACACGCTCGCCACGCCCTACCTCTGCAAGCCGATCGACCACGGCGCCGATATCGTCGTGCACTCGCTGACCAAATTTTTGGGCGGGCACGGCAATTCGATGGGCGGCGCCATCGTCGATGCCGGCACGTTCAATTGGTCGCGCGAGAAACGTTATCCGATGCTGAGCGAGCCGCGTCCCGAATATCACGGCGTGGTGATGCACGAAACGTTCGGCAATTTCGGCTTCGCCATGGCGTGCCGGATGCTGGCGCTGCGCGACATCGGCGCGGCCCTGTCGCCGTTCAATGCGTTCCTCATTCTCACCGGCATCGAGACGCTGCCGCTGCGCATGCAGAAGCATTGCGATAATGCGCTCGCGGTCGCGCAATGGATCGCGCAGCATCCCAAAATCGCCTGGGTCAGCTATCCAGGCCTGCCCGGCGATCGCTATCACAGCCTCGCCAAAAAATATTGCCCAAACGGCGCTGGCGCAGTCTTCACCTTTGGGCTGAAGGGCGGCTACGAAGCCGGCGTGAAGCTCGTCTCGAACGTGCAGCTGTTCTCCCACCTTGCCAATATCGGCGATACCCGCTCGCTGATCATCCATCCGGCTTCGACCACCCATCGTCAACTCACCGACGCACAGAAGATTCAAGCCGGCGCCGGGCCCGATGTTGTGCGCCTGTCCATCGGCATCGAGGACAAGGACGACATCATTGCCGACCTCGAGCAAGCGCTGGCCGACTAGATAGCGTGCGTTATTTTACATTGAAGTATTCTCCGCTCATTCCCACGTAAGCGACGCGTAAGCGGAGATTTGACTCTTCCTTGGGCAGGCAGGGGTCCGCGCTGCGGGACGGGCGCAGTATGAGACCGACTCTACACCAGATGATTACGCTCTGAGCACGAGACAGGTGCGCTCGATGATTGCCGGTTTCTTCCAAGGCACCGAAATGCCGGATGCTGATTGGTGGCAAGCGCTGTGGCCGGATCCGGCAGGCGTCCTCACCAAATCGGGATTGGCAGCCGGGACGACCGCGGTCGATTTGTGCGCCGGCAACGGCTGGTTCACGCTGCCGATGGCGAGGGTCGCCCGCCGCGTCATTGCCGTCGACATCGATGGCGCGCTTTTGGACATCGCACGCCGTCGCGCCTGCGAAGCGCAGCTGAGCAACTGCGAATTCATCATTGCCGACGCCTATGATCTCGCCAAAGTCGTTGTCGAGCCGGTCGACTATGTCTTTTTGGCCAACGCCTTCCATGGCGTTCCGGACAAGGTGCGGCTGAGCAAGTCGGTTGCCGACAGTCTCGCGCCCGACGGTCAATTTGCCGTCGTGAACTGGCATCAGAGGCCAAGAGAAGAGACGACGGTCCTCGGACAGCCGCGTGGTCCGAAGACCGAATTGAGGATGAGGCCCGACGAGGTGAAGGCTGCGGTCGAACAATCGGGCCTAAAATTCGCGCGCCTCGTCGAAATTCCGCCCTATCACTATTCGGCGGTTTTCCAGAAGGTGCGCGCGCTGGCCGGCTGACGTCGCGGGTTGCGTTCGGCGACGGTGGCTGCATGTAGGGTCGCAATCGTCAGCACCAGCATCGCCACCGCCTGATGCGCGAGCGCCAGCGGCAGCGGCGCGACCAGGAGCAGGGTCCAGACGCCGAGCGCTGCCTGCAAGGTCACCGCGGCAGCCAGCAGTGCGGCGCCGGCGACTACCGACCCTTTTCTCAAGCCGCGCGCAACGGCGAAAGCATGGGCGAGCGCGACAACAAAGATCGTGTAAGCCAGCATGCGGTGGTCGAATTGCACGGTGAGAGCATTTTCAAAGAAATTCCGCCACAGTGGCGCATTGAAGAACAGGCGCGATGGATCCGGCAGCAGCGACCCGTCGATCAGCGGCCAGGTATTGTAGATGCGGCCGGCGCGCAGCCCGGCGACCAGCGCGCCGAGATAGATCTGTCCGAGAACAAGGAGCAGAAGCGCAATCGCACCGATGCGAATGCGCGGCGGCACTGGCGCCGATGGCTCATCCTCGAAGCGCTGTGCCGTCCACAGCAGCGCCACATAGATCAGACAGGCGAGCAGAAGATGGGTCGCGAGCCGATATTGCGAGACTTCGATGCGCTCGGCGAGACCGGACGCGACCATCCACCAGCCGACCGCGCCTTGCAGCGCACCCAAGCCGAAGATCAGCCATAGCCGCCTGCGCAATCCCGGCCCAATCCAGCCGCGCCAGAGAAACCACAGGAACGGCAAAAGGAACACGATACCAATGGTGCGGCCGATCAGCCGATGCGTCCATTCCCACCAATAAATGGACTTGAACGCGTCGAGACTCATGCCCTCGTTGAGCGCCCGATATTGCGGGATCACCTGGTATTTTTCGAATTCGCTCTGCCATTGCGCCTCGCTTAGCGGCGGCACAACCCCCGTCACCGGCCTCCATTCGGTGATCGAGAGGCCGGATTCGGTCAGCCGCGTCGCGCCGCCGACCAGCACCATGGCGAGCACCAGCGCCGCCATGGCACAAAGCCACAGCCGGATCGCGCGCGTCTGTTGCAGCGAAGGTTTCTTAGCCGGCATGCTGATCACTTGTCGCAAGCGGGCGGACCATATAGTGCTGCGCCCTGCTCTCGCAACCGAACTGATGCCGCTGCACAACCCCGCCCGCCATGTCAATCCGTTTGCGCAAATTCATTGGTGCCATTGCGCTGTTCGCGCTGGTCGCGGTGTGGGCGCTGCTGGCGATGGCTTTGGCGCAAGCGCCGGCCATTCGCGACAGTTCCGTGCTGTCGGTCGCCTACTATGTGATCGCAGGCCTTGGCTGGGTTGTGCCGGCCATGCCAATCGTCGCCTGGATGGGACGCAAAGGGATGCTGGACGAGAGATGACAGACGACGGAGCAAAGAGCTCTTACCTCTGTTGTCTGCGTCGTTTGTCGTCTGGCGTCTGTCCTCTTTTGCCTGCGCGCCGCGGCAAGCGCGGAACCACGCCGCAGCGATGGTGTTGAGCGGCAGAGCGCAGCTCGGGGGCTTAGGCTGCACGCATAAGGGTAGTTATGAAGGCTCTCGCAATAACGGCTGTCCTGCTCGCCGCTACGCCGGCTGCAGCGCAATTCGTAGCGCCGAACGGTCAGCGGCAGATCGGCCCGACAGCAAATCCCTCTGCGCAGCGTAGCCCCGCGAGTTCCGCCATGGACGTAATCTGCAACGAGTTGATTGCCGGTACATTCTGCACGTCAGGCCGATCGAGCGGCCAGGGCTATGGAACGGTGAACGCCGGTACCTCTGCCAATGCTCCGTCGCTACCCGCATGCACGTCCGACACGCCTGCCAACGAATTGTGCAACTAAGTTGGTTAGGGTCATAATCCATAAATGACAGCCTCTCATCGCTTCGCGGCGTCGGTCCTGGCCGCAGCCAGACATGATCGGTCGATCCTCACGGTCCGTGTTGTCCCGCCTTTATGAGTTCCCAAGTTTAATGAATATCGCGTCCGACAAACGGCGCCATCAGGCCATCCAGCGAGACCAAGTGCTCGACATAGATAAGGGCGCCCACCGCATACACCGCCGCGGCCACCACCGTCGTCCATAACAGCTTCCGGCCGAGCCGAAAGACCATGGGGGCGCCCGGGTCGGTACCCGGCGCCATCTGGCCGGCCTCTTCGCCCCCCTCATGTTGGCTGCGCACGCCCCACGGCAGGACCGCAAACAGCGCCACCCACCAGATCAAGAAATAGATCGCAAGCGCAGTGGCGATGGTCATCCTTGCTCGAGTTCCACCAGAGTGCCGGAAAAATCCTTCGGATGGAGGAACAGCACCGCCTTGCCGTGGGCGCCAATCTTCGGCTCGCCGTCGCCCAGCACCCGCGCGCCTGAGGCTTTCAGCCTATCGCGGGCGGCGCGGATGTCGTCCACTTCGTAACAGATATGATGCATGCCGCCGTCCGGATTGCGCTCGAGGAACTTGGCAATCGGCGAGCCCTCGCCGAGGGGCTCCAGCAACTCGATCTTGGTGTTGGGCAGCGTGACGAAGACCGTGGTCACGCCGTGGTCCGGCTGCGGCACTGCGGCTGAGACCTCCGCGCCAAGGACATCGCGATAGACCGCCACCGCCTTGCCAAGGTCGCGCACCGCAATTGCGACGTGATTGAGCCTGCCGATCATTGTTTTCATCTCCTCAAGCCCGGCAGAATGCGCTCCTTCGCGACTATACCGTAAGCACATGCACATGACAGATCGGCTTCTTATCCCAGCGCTCGGCGATCGCCGAGCGGACGCCGCGCCGCACCGCCTCCGTCACCGCCTCCGGGTCGCGCTGGCGCGGCTTGGGCAGTGCATCGAAGGCGATCTCGACCGCGTCGCGCGCAATCTCGGTCATCGAGGCGCCATTGGCGTCGGTCTCCGGCAGGCCGATGAGCTCGACTTCGGGATCGGCGACCAGCGCGCCGTTATCGTCCAGCGCCAGCGCCACCGAAACCATGCCGGAGAAGCTCAGGCGACGGCGCGCCGCGACGGTACGCGATTCTGCGCTGACCATGAGCTTGCCGTCCTTGTAAAGGCGGCCGCAGGGAATCTCATCGACGATCTGCGGTCCATCGGCTGACAGCCGCACCAGATCGCCGTTGCGGCACACGAGCACGTGCGGCACGCCGGCGCGGCGGGCGAGTTCGGCATGTTCGGCAAGATGCAGCGCCTCGCCGTGCGCCGGAATCACAATTTTCGGCCGCACCCAACCGATCATCTCGCGCAATTCGTCGCGCCGTGGATGGCCGGAGACATGCACCAGATGCGTTCGGTCGGTAATGACCTCGACGCCTTGCAGCACCAGGCCATTGATGACCTTGGCAATCGCCTTTTCATTGCCTGGGATCGGACGAGCCGAAAAAATCACGCGGTCGCCGCGTGAGAGGGCGACGTCGGGGTGTTCGTCCTGTGCGATGCGCGCAAGCGCGGCGCGGGGCTCGCCCTGGCTGCCGGTAAGAAGCGCCAGGACCTTGTCGGGCGGCAGATAACCGTAGCTTTCAACACCACGAAATTCCTGCACGCCGCCCAGATAACCGGTCTCGCGCGCGACTTGGATCACCCGCTCCATGGCGCGGCCGACAACGACGACTTCGCGGTCAGCGGCACGGGCGGCTTCCGCCACCGCGCGCAAGCGGCCGACATGGGAGGCAAACGTGGTCACCGCCACACGCCGCGGCGCGGTCTTGATCAGGTCAGCGAGCGTCTTGGCGACGTCGGCTTCGGACGGCGAGCGGCCGTCACGCACGGCGTTGGTCGAGTCGCCGATGAGCGCGAGCACGCCATCATCTCCGAATGCGGTGAGCCGTGCCGCATCGGTTGGCGTCCCCAGCGTCGGCGTCGGATCGATTTTCCAATCACCGGTATGGATCACGGTGCCGGCCGGCGTGCGGATTGCAAGCGCATTCGATTCCGGGATCGAATGCGCTACGTTGATGAAATCGATTTCGAACGGGCCGAGCGTCAGGTGCCCGCCGAGCGGCACCACAGCGATTGGAATCTGCGGCGCTCCGGGCTCCGAGACGCGCCGCGCCTCGAACAGCGCGGCCGTGAACGGGGTCGCGTAAAGCGGCACTTTGAGCTGCGGCCACAGGTCGAGCAATGCGCCCATATGGTCCTCGTGGCCATGCGTGAGCACGAGGCCCAGAATGTTTTTGCGCTCCTCGATCAAATAGCGGATGTCCGGCAGGACGAGATCGATGCCGGGCAATTGCTCCTCAGATGCAAAGGACACGCCGCAATCGACGATGATCCATTGCCGGCGCCGCTCATCGCCAAAACCATAGATCGAGAGGTTCATCCCGATCTCGCCGATGCCGCCAAGCGGTGCGAAGACAAGGTCGTTGGGCGCCATCAGTCCGCCTGGCCTTTCTGGTCCAGCGAAGAATTCAGCGGCGCGCCTCGGGCGACCGGAAATACATCGCCGGCGGCGATGGTCTTGAGCGTGCCCTCAGGCAGACGCAGCAGCAACCGGCCGGCTTCATCGAGGCGCTCGAACGCGCCACGGAGCTCGCGGCCGGCAAGCCGCACGGCGACCTCGCTGCCGAGCCCGGCGGCACGATCAAGCCACTCGCCGCGAATCAGAGGGAAGCCCTTGCCGCGGTTCCACTGATCGAGCCGGTGCATCATCCGACGGGACAACGCGCAAAACAGCGTTTCAGGCGAAACCGACCTGCAAGCTTCCGCGAGATCGGTAGCCGGAAATGCGGTCCGCTCGGGATGGCGCTCGCAATTGATGCCGATCCCTGTCGCAACCGCGAGCCTGGCCCCCGCCGCTTCGCTTTCGATCAGAATGCCGGCAAGCTTTCGACCGTCATGGAGCACGTCGTTGGGCCATTTCAGCGCAAGCTTGTTGGCAAAATTGCGCGCGCAGTCGACGATCGCATCGCAGACAGCAAGGCCGGCAACAAAAGCGAGTTGCGGCGCGATTTCGGCCGGCGCCGGATCGAGCAAAAGAAGCGTCGCATAGAGATTGCCCGGCGGGGAGACCCATTCGCGCCCACCGCGCCCGCGACCTGCGGTTTGTCGGCGTGCGACCACCCAAACCCGCCCATCGTCGCCGTGCCGGGCGAGAGCCAAGGCCTCCAAATTGGTCGATGGCAAAACGTCCTGGTCGAGCAGGCGAAAACCTGCCGCGGCGGCGGCTGGATCAAGCCGCATCAGAACAGAGAACTTGCGGCCGCACTCGCCACACCAACGAGAGGGCCGGGATAAACAAAGAAAAGAATATTGAACAAGCCGCACACAATCAGCACCAGCCGCAATTCCGCAGGCATGCTGTAAAAGCTTTCGGCAGGCTCGTCAAAATACATGATCTTGACGATGGCCAAATAGTAGTAAGCGCCGACGACGCTGGTAACGACACCGATCACGGCGAGCACATAAAGCCCGGCCTTGATGGCGGCGAGGAAGACGTAGAACTTCGCGAAGAAGCCGGCGAGCGGCGGAATGCCCGCCAGCGAGAACAACAGCATCGCCATGAAGAAGGCCATGGTCGGGTTGGTACGCGCCAGCCCTGCCAATTGATCGATCGTCTCGACCATGCCGCCGGACCGGCGCATCGCCAAGATCACCGCAAACACGCCAAGCGTCATGGTCACATAGATCGCGGCATAGATCAGCACGCCTTGCACGCCCTCGGACGTGCCGGCGGCGAGCCCGATCAGCGCAAAGCCCATATGACCGATCGAGGAATAGGCCATCAGCCGCTTGATGTTGCGCTGGCCGATGGCGGCGAACGAGCCGAGCGCCATTGAGGCGATAGAGACGAAGACCAGAATCTGCTGCCACTGGCCGGTAATGCCGGGAAAGGCCATGACCGCAGTGCGCACGAACATGGCGATACCGGCAACCTTCGGCGCGGCGGCAAAGAAAGCAGTGACCGGCGTCGGCGCGCCTTCGTAGACATCGGGCGTCCACATATGGAACGGCACGACCGAAACCTTGAAGCAGAAGCCGGCAAACAGAAAGACAATGCCGAAAATCAGCCCGGTACCGCCAGCTCCAGTCTCCTGCCCCGCCGCATGCGCGATGCCGGAAAAACTCACCGTGCCGGTAAAGCCGTAGACCAGCGAGGCGCCGTACAGCAGCATGCCCGACGACAAAGCGCCGAGCACGAAATATTTCAGCCCGGCTTCGGTCGCGCGCAAGGAATCGCGATGGCTCGCCGCCACCACATAGAGGGGCAGACTCATCAGTTCGAGGCCGAGATAAAGCGCGATCAAGTCGGCCGCCGAGATCAGCATCAGCATGCCCAGCGTCGAGAGCAGCACCAGAACCGAAAATTCGAAGCGCTGCTGCCGCTCGCGCTCGGCATAGTCGAGCGACATCAGGATCGCCGCCGCCGAGCCGATCAGCGCCAGGACTTTGAGGAAGCGAGCGAAATCGTCGACCACAAAGCTGCCGCCGAAAGTCGTCAGCTTGCCGGGCGGCAGCGCGACGAGGACCGCGCCGGCGACCACCAGGAGGACAATGGCGATGAAATCGACGACGCGTCCAAAGGACTGGCCACGGAATACGCCAAGCATCAACAGCGCCATGGCACCGATGCCGAGCACGAGTCCCGGCAACAGCGGAACAAGACTGGGAAGTTGCGCGCCGTACATCTCAACTGGTCCTAACGTCCGAGGGAAGCGGTTTGCCCCGCGGTCTGCGCGGCGGCAAGCGCGTGCCGATAATTGTCGATCAATTGCGTCACCGAAGCGGAGGAGAAATCCAGCACCGGCTTTGGATAAACGCCGAGAATGAGGGTCAAGACGATCAGCGGCACAAAGATCGCCAGTTCTCGCCAACCCATGTCCCTGATGCTGAACAGACTCGGCTTTTCAAGCCTGCCGAAGACGATCTTGCGATAGAGCCACAGCGCATAGGCGGCGGACAGGATGGTGCCAAGCGTTGCCAGCGTGGCAACCCAGGTATTGACGCGGAACGTGCCGATCAGGGTGAGGAATTCGCCGACGAAGCCCGAGGTGCCCGGCAGGCCGACATTGGCCAAGGTGAACATCATGAAGGTGAAGGCATAAAGTGGCATGCGATTGACCAGCCCGCCATAGGCGGCGATCTCGCGCGTATGCATCCGGTCGTAGACGACGCCGACGCAGAGGAAGAGCGCGGCAGAGACGATGCCGTGGGAAATCATCTGGAAAATGCCGCCGGCGACGCCCTGCGCGGTGACGGCGAAAATCCCCATTGTGACAAAGCCCATATGCGCTACCGACGAATAGGCGATGAGCTTCTTCATGTCCTCCTGAACCAGCGCGACCAGCGAGGTGTAAACTATCGCGACCACCGAGAGCGCATAGATCAGCGGCGCCAGCTGCTGCGAGGCTTCCGGAAACATCGGCAGCGAAAAGCGCAAGAAGCCGTAACCGCCCATCTTCAACAGAATCGCGGCGAGGATCACCGAACCCGCGGTCGGCGCCTCGACATGCGCGTCAGGAAGCCAAGTGTGCACCGGCCACATCGGCATCTTTACTGCAAACGAGGCGAGGAATGCCAACCATGCCCAGGTCTGCAGGCTGCGCGGGAAGGCATGATGCAGCAGGGTCGGGATGTCAGTCGTGCCGGCATTCCAGTACATCGCCATGATGGCGAGCAGCATCAGCACCGAGCCAAGCAGGGTATAGAGGAAGAACTTGAAGCTCGCATAGACGCGGCGCGGCCCGCCCCACACCCCGATGATCAGGAACATCGGAATGAGGCCGCCCTCGAAGAACAGATAGAACAGCACAAGATCGAGCGCGCAGAAAGTGCCGACCATCAGCGTCTCGAGCACCAGAAACGCCACCATATATTCGCGCACCCGGCTCTCAATCGCGGTCCAGCTCGCCAAGATGCAGATCGGCATCAATCCCGTGGTGAGGATCACAAAGGGCAGCGAAATGCCGTCGACACCCATTTCATAATTGATCGTGCCGCCAAGCCACGGATGTTTCTCTAAAAACTGGAAGTCGCCGTTGGATGGATCGAAACGCCAGACCAAGATCAGCGAGATGGCGAAGACGATAAGGGTGGTCCACAGCGCCACCCAGCGCGCATTGCGCACGCCCGCCGGGTCCTCGCTGAGAAAGGCGATGAACACCGCGCCGGCGAGCGGCAGGAAGGTGACCACGGAAAGAATCGGCCAACTGGTCATCAGTGCGGCCCCGCGAACATGAACCAGGTGACGAGCGCCGCTACGCCGATCAGCATGGCGAAGGCATAGTGATAGAGATATCCGGTCTGCAGCCGAATGACGTTCTTGGTGACGTCAAGGACGCGCGCCGAGACGCCGTCGGGCCCAAAGCCGTCGATGAGAAAACCGTCGCCGCCCTTCCACAGCAGGCGGCCGAGCCACAGCACCGGACGCACAAACAGGAAATCGTAGATTTCGTCGAAATACCATTTGTTGAGCAGAAATTCGTAGAGGATGCGCTGATCGCGCGCCAGCGCGACCGGCACGTCGGGCCTGAGTATGTAGAACCACAGCGCGATCAGGAAGCCTATGGCCATCATCGCCGTCGGCAGGAGCTCGACATAGATCGGAAGCCTTTCGACCTCTTCGAAGATGGTATCGGCGGTCCCAAGCTTGAGCGAGGTGCCGAAGAACACGTCCGCGCCATGGCCGGTGAAGATCGACACGAACGGCCAGCCTGCGGCAAAGCAACCGACCGCCAGAATCGCCAGAGGAACGAGCATCACTTTGGGGCTCTCGTGCGCCGCCTCATAATGATGTCGGTCGTACGGCTCGCCCCAGAACGTCTTGAAGATCAGCCGCCACGAATAGA
Source organism: Hyphomicrobiaceae bacterium (assembly GCA_021324465.1). Taxonomy (GTDB): domain Bacteria; phylum Pseudomonadota; class Alphaproteobacteria; order Rhizobiales; family Xanthobacteraceae; genus BOG-931. The sequence continues at coordinate 39,777 of JAJPJB010000011.1, read as the reverse complement.
ACGAGGTGAGGGCGGCGGCCAGAGTGGTCATGATGAAGCCGTAGGCCGCGGCGCCGCCTTGCACAACGTCGTCGGCCGAGATGATGGCGTCTTTGGAGAAAAAGCCGGCGGTCAGCGGAAAACCGGTCAGCGCCAGCGTGCCGATCACCATCATCCAATGGGTGAAGGGAATCTTGTGCCGCAAGCCGCCCATCTTGCGGATGTCCTGTTCGTGGTGCATCGCCAGGATCACGCAGCCCGACCCAAGAAACAACAGCGCCTTGAAGAAGGCATGCGTGAACAGATGGAACATGCCGACCGAATAGGCGCCCGCACCCATGGCGGCGAACATGTAACCGAGCTGCGAACACGTCGAATAGGCGATGATGCGCTTGATGTCGTTCTGCACCAGCCCGACCGTGGCGGCGAACATCGCGGTGGTTGCGCCGATAACGGTGACAACGGCCTTGGCGTTCGGCGCGAGCTCGAACAGCGGCGACAGCCGGGCCACCATGAACACGCCGGCCGTGACCATGGTAGCGGCATGAATCAGCGCGGAGACTGGCGTCGGGCCCTCCATGGCGTCGGGCAACCAGGTGTGCAGCAGGAATTGCGCCGACTTGCCCATGGCGCCCATGAACAAGAGCAGGCACACCACGGTGAGGGCGTCAAAATTCCAGCTCAGAAAATGGATGTTTTTGCCGACGAGCCCGGCCGCCTGATCGAAGACTGTGTCGAAATCGATCGCGCCGGTCAGATAGAACGCGGCGAAAATGCCGAGTGAAAAGCCGAAATCGCCGACGCGGTTGACAATGAAGGCCTTGATCGCGGCCGCATTCGCTTCCGGCTTGTGATACCAAAATCCGATCAACAGATAGCTCGCGAGCCCCACGCCCTCCCAGCCGAAGAACAGCTGCAACAGATTGTCGGCCGTCACCAACATCAGCATGGCGAAGGTAAAGAACGACAGATAGGAGAAGAAACGCGGCTTGTAGGGATCCTCCTCCATATAGCCGATCGAGTAGATATGGACGAGCGACGACACCGTCGTCACCACGACCAGCATCACCGCGGTGAGCGGATCTATGCGCAGCAGCCAGGCCGAGTGCAGGTCGGCAGAGCCGATGAAGGAGAACAGCGTCTCGCGCGCTTCGTTGCGGAGGAAGCCAACGTCGTAAAACGCGTACCACGAGAGCAGGCAGGCGATCGCCAGGAAGGTCGACGTGATCAGCTCGGCGCCGAGCGAGCCGGCGGCTGAGGGCGCATGTTCGGGCTCTTCCACGCCGGTATGCGGCAACGTGCTTCCCGCCATGTCCGCCGACGGCGCGCCATGCGCACGGTCTTCTGCGGCCAAAGGCGCGGCATGGTCGTCATGCGGCGCGCCCGGCTCGGCGCCCGGAAAGCGATTGTGGGCGCCGACGAGCGAAATAACGCCCGCGATGACCGCGCCGAGCAGCGGCAACAGAACAATGGCTTCGTACATCGCCGCGTCAGCCCTTCATCAAATTGATGTCTTCGACCGCGATCGAGCCGCGGTTGCGATAAAATGCGACCAGGATCGCAAGCCCGATTGCGGCCTCGGCGGCGGCGACCGTGAGCACGATCAGCGCATAGACCTGACCGACGATGTCGCCCATGAAAACTGAGAACGCTACCAGATTGATATTGACCGAGAGCAGGATGAGCTCGATCGACATCAAGATGATGATGACATTCTTGCGGTTCAAGAAGATGCCGAAAATGCCGAGCGTGAACAGCACGGCGCCGACCGACAGATAATGACCAAGCCCGATCATGACGACAGTCCCTGCCCCGACTTCACCTGCACGATCTCGATTGCGCTCGATTTGGTACGAGCGATCTGCTCGGAAATATTCTGCCGCTTCACATTCGGCTTATGGTGCAGCGTGAGTACGATGGCGCCGATCATGGCGACGAGCAGAATGACGCCGGCCGCCTGGAAGAAGTAGATGTAGCGGGTATAGAGAACGAGCCCGAGCGCCTGCGTGTTGCTGATCTCGCTCGACGGCGGAATCGGCGCGGTAATCACCTTGCCGATTTCCGGCGAAATGGCCCAGCCGAACAACACGGTCAGCAACTCGGCGAGAAGAATGCCGCCGATGATCACGCCGACCGGCAAATAGTTGAGAAAGCCCTGGCGCAATTGGGCGAAGTCCACATCGAGCATCATCACGACGAACAGAAACAGCACCGCAACCGCACCGACATAGACGATGACCAGGATCCAAGCCAGGAATTCGGCGCCGATCAGCACGAACAGTCCCGCCGCATTAATGAAGGCAAGAATGAGAAACAGCACCGAATGTACCGGATTGCGCGAGGCGATCACCATGACGGCGGAGCCGACGCAAACCGTGGCAAAAAGCCAGAAGAAGATCGCGTGAATGATCATGACAAGCCGATCTCAGCGGTAAGGTGCGTCGAGCGCGATGCTTTTTGCGATCTCGCGCTCCCAGCGATCGCCGTTCGCCAAAAGGCGTTCCTTGTCGTAATAGAGCTCTTCGCGGGTCTCGGTGGCGAATTCGAAATTCGGTCCTTCGACGATGGCGTCGACCGGACAGGCCTCCTGGCACAGCCCGCAATAAATGCACTTCACCATGTCGATGTCATAGCGCGTCGTGCGGCGCGTGCCGTCGTTGCGCCGCGGGCCGGCCTCGATGGTGATCGCCTGCGCCGGGCAGATCGCCTCGCACAATTTGCAAGCGATGCAACGCTCTTCACCATTGGGATAGCGGCGCAGCGCATGTTCGCCGCGAAAGCGCGGCGACAGCCTGCCCTTCTCGAAAGGATAATTCAACGTCGCCTTCGGCTTGAAGAAATAGCGCATCGACAGGAGGAAGGCCTGCACGAATTCCTTCAAGAACAGCGAACGGGCGGCTTGATCCAGTTTCATATCAACCTCTTATGCCGCCGATTGCGGTGCCGAGCCAATAGCCCAGCACGGCAAAAATTCCGATATCGATGCCGAGCACCAGCCGCCGCAGCACCGAAAGTTTGTCCTCGAAGGCCATGCGCTGATCGAGCGGCATTGACCCGTGGTTGGATGCGCCTTCGGGTCCGCGGTAGGCGCGCAGGTGCCGCTCCAGCACATGGATGCCCGGCACATAGAGCGCCACCGCAATGATCATTCCGATCAACGCACCGATCCAGGCCGGCAGCGAATAGTCCATGCCGTCCTCCGCTCATTTCGGCACCCAGCCAGTGACCTGCAGGACGCCCGCGACAATCGCCACCATGGCGAGCGAGATCGGCAGAAACACCTTCCAGCCCAGCCGCATCAGCTGGTCGTAGCGATAGCGCGGCACGAAGGCCTTCACCATGGCAAACATGAAGAAGACGAGTAAGGCCTTGAGCACGAACCAGATGATGCCCGGGACCCAGGTAAACGGCGGCACCGCGATCGGCGGCAGCCAGCCGCCGAAGAACAAGATCGTGGCCATGGCGCACATCGTGCACACGGCCACGTACTCGCCCAGCATAAACATCATATAGGGCGTCGAGCCGTATTCGACCATGAAGCCGGCGACCAATTCCGATTCCGCCTCGATCAGATCGAACGGCGGCCTATTGGTTTCCGCCAGCGCCGAGACAAAGAAGATCACCAGCATCGGCAGCAGCGGCAGCCAGTACCAGTTCAGGATCGACAACCACGGCAGACCGATCAAAGTGGCCAGGCCACGATTCTGTGCTTCAACGATGGCGGTGAGGTTGAGCGAGCCGACGCAGAGCAGCACGGTAATGATCACAAAGCCGATCGAGACTTCGTAAGACGCCATCTGAGCCGCCGAGCGCAGCGCGGCGAGAAACGGATATTTCGAATTCGACGCCCATCCGGCCATGATCACGCCGTACACGGCGAGCGAAGAAATCGCGAAGATGTAGAGAATGCCGACATTGATGTTGGAAATGACCCAGCCGGCGTCGACCGGAATCACCGCCCAGGCGGCGAGCGCGAGCGTGCAAGTCACCAGCGGCGCCAGCAGGAACACGCCCTTGTTGGCGCCGGCCGGAATCACCGGCTCCTTGAGAACAAATTTCAACAGATCTGCGAAAGACTGGAGCAGACCCCACGGGCCGACGACGTTGGGACCGCGCCGGATCTGCACCGCTGCCCAGATCTTGCGGTCAGCGAGCAGAATGTAGGCCACGCCAATCAGAAGAACGACAAGCAGCAACAAGCTCTCGCCGATCATGATCAGCAGCGGCAGGAGATAACTCCACCAGACGTCGGCCAGGCTCATGCCATGTCCCTCATGATTCCCTTATGGCCAGTCCTATTCCGCAGCCGTCATGTTCGTGCGCCCGCCTGCGATCGCCGAACATTCCGCCATCACCGCCGAGCAGCGCGCGATGGCATTGGTGAGATAATAGTCGACGATGCCCGCCCCGAAGGGCGCCTTCTCCACCGTGCCGCCGCGCTCTGCGAGTTTTTCAATATCGGCCGGATCGCCGGGCGCGATTTGACCGATGCGCATCATATGTGGATGCGCCTTGAACAGCGCCTGCCGCAGCTCGGAGAGCGAGTCATAAGGCAGCCGGTGCTTGAGGATGTCGGAGAGCGCGCGCAGGATCGCCCAATCCTCGCGCGCGTCGCCTGGCGGGAACGAAGCGCGCGTCGCCATCTGCACGCGGCCTTCCGTGTTCACATAGATCGCCGATTTTTCCGGATAGGCCGCGCCCGGCAGGACCACATCAGCGCGGGATGCGCCGCGATCGCCATGGGTACCGATATAGACGACGAAGGCGCCTCGCGGAATTTCAATCTCATCGACGCCAAGCAGGAACAGAAGGTCTAGCGTGCCGTAAGCTGCCATCTGCCGCGCGCTCAGAGCGCCCCGCCCCGGCACAAAGCCAAGGTCCAGCGCGCCGACTCGCGACGCCGCGTTGTGCAGCACGCAGTAGCCGTTCCAGCCGCCCTTGACGGCGCCGAGATCGATCGCGGCCTTTGCGGCGAGCGAGGCAAGCGCCCCGCCATCGGCGCGCGCAAAAGCGCCAGCGCCGACGAGCACCATCGGCCGCTCGGCCTTGCGCAGGTTGTCGGCGAAGGAATGCCTCGTGATGTCGGCCAGCGTCTCGGGGCCGGCGCCGAGATAGTCATAGGGATAAGTGAGGTCCGCTTTCGCGCCGATCAGCCCGATCGGGAACCTGCCGGTACGCCAGCGCTTGCGAATGCGCGCATTGAGGATGGCGGCTTCCTTGCGCGGGTTGGAGCCGACGATCAGCAGCGCGTCTGCGGCATCGATGCCGGCAATGGTCGCGTTGAACAGATAGGTCGCCCGCCCCCACGCCGGGTCGAGCGCCGAGCCATCCTGCCGACAGTCGAGATTGCTCACGCCAAGCCGGGTCAAAAGATCCTTCAGTGCGAAAATCTCTTCGACCGCCGCCAGATCGCCGACCATCGCACCCATGCGCTTGGGATTGGTCTGCGCCAATTTGGCCGCGACCGCCTTGAACGCTTCGGTCCAGGTTGCCGGCCGCAACTTGCCATGCTCGCGCACATAGGGCTGATCGAGCCGCTGCGTGCGCAAGCCGTCGACGACATGGCGCGTCTTGTCGGAAATCCACTCTTCGTTGATGTCGTCATTGGTGCGCGGCAGGATGCGCATCACTTCGCTGCCGCGCGTGTCGATACGGATCGCCGAGCCGAGCGCGTCCATTACATCGATCGACTCGGTCTTGTTGAGCTCCCAGGGCCGCGCCGTGAAGGCGTAGGGCTTCGAGGTGAGCGCGCCGACCGGACAGATGTCCACGATATTGCCCTGCAGCTCGGAATGCAGCGCGGTCTCGAGATAGCTCGTGATTTCCATGTCCTCGCCGCGGCCGATGGCACCGAGCTCGGGCACGCCCGCGACCTCGGTGATGAAGCGCACACAGCGCGTGCACTGGATGCAGCGGTTCATCGAGGTCTTGACCAGCGCGCCGAGATATTTGTCCTCGACCGCACGCTTGTTCTCGACGAAGCGGCTGGAGTCGATGCCATAGGCCATGGATTGGTCTTGCAGATCGCACTCGCCGCCCTGATCGCAGATCGGGCAGTCGAGCGGATGATTGATCAGCAGAAATTCCATCACGCCTTCGCGTGCCTTGCGCACCATGGGCGAGCGGGTTTTCACTTCCGGCGGCTCGCCCTTGGGCCCCGGCCGGCAGTCGCGTGCGGCCCACGCGCAGCTTGCGACCGGCTTGGGTGAGCCGACCAGCTCCACCAGGCACATACGACAGTTGCCGGCGATCGACAGCCGCTCGTGGTAGCAGAAGCGCGGAATCTCCGCGCCCGCCGCCTCACAGGCCTGCAGCAGCGTGTATTCCGGTGGAACGTCGATCTCCCTGCCGTCGACGACGAGCTTGGTCATCTCTGTCTCACGCCGCTTGTTCGTCTGGCGCGCAACGCGCGGTTTGCCACAATTGCGCCGCCGGCACGCTCTCCCAGCCGAAAGCGTAATGCGGGCTCTTGATTTTCTCGAACCATTCGGGCCGGCGGCTGTAGAAGCGCGGATAGCGAAAGCGGCCGATATTCAATTGCGCGAGATGTCGGTTTTCACTCATCGCCATCACTCCGCCGCCATCGCAACCGGCTCGGAATGCGGATTCGCCGTATACTGGTCGATGCGCTTCTCGATCTCCGGCCGGAAATGCCGTAACAGCCCTTGCACCGGCCAGGCGGCGCCGTCGCCGAACGCGCAAATGGTGTGGCCTTCGATCTGGGTGGTGACCTCCCAGAGCATGTCGATCTCGCGCTTGTGCGCGCGCCCTTCCGCCATGCGGGTGAGCACGCGCCACATCCAGCCCATGCCTTCGCGGCATGGCGTGCACTGGCCGCAGCTCTCGTGCTTGTAGAAATAGGAGATGCGTGTCATCGCCTTGATGATATCTGCGGACTTGTCCATGACGATCACGGCGGCGGTGCCGAGCGCGGATTTCTTTTCCCGGCAGCCGTCGAAGTCCATGAGCAGGGTGTCGGCCTGATCGGGCCCCGCCGGCACGAGCGGCATCGACGAGCCGCCCGGAATGACGGCGAGCAGATTGTTCCAGCCGCCGCGTACGCCGCCAGCGTGGCGCTCGATCAGTTCGCGCAACGGGATGCCCATATTCTCTTCGACATTGCACGGCCGCTCGACATGGCCGGAAATGCAATAGAGCTTGGTGCCGGTATTGTTCTGCCGGCCTATGCCGGCGAACCACGCCGCACCCCGTCGCATGATGTCGGGCACCTGCGCGATTGTTTCCACGTTATTGACCGTGGTCGGGCAGCCGTAGAGACCCATATTGGCCGGGAACGGCGGCTTCAATCGAGGCTGACCCTTCTTGCCTTCGAGGCTTTCGAGCAGCGCTGTTTCCTCGCCGCAGATATAGGCGCCGGCGCCGTGATGAACGATGATATCGAAATCGAAGCCGTGAATATTGTTCTTACCGATCAGCCTGGCGTCATAGGCTTCCTGCACGGCGGCTTCGAGCCGCTCGCGCTCGCGCATGAATTCGCCGCGGATATAGATGTAGCACGTGTGTGCGCCCATCGCGCAGCCGGCGATCAGACAGCCTTCGATGAGAAGATGCGGGTCGTGCCGCATGATCTCGCGGTCCTTGCAGGTGCCGGGCTCGGACTCATCGGCGTTGACCACCAGATAATGCGGCCGTTCCGACTGCTTGGGCATGAAGGACCATTTCAGGCCGGTGGCGAAGCCGGCACCGCCGCGGCCGCGCTGGCCCGAGGCCTTCACTTCATTGACGATGGCGTCGCGGCCTTTTTCCAGGATCGCCTTGGTGCCGTCCCAAGCGCCGCGCGCGCGGGCCGATTTTAGATCCCAGCCGTGCAGCCCGTAGAGATTCTTGAAGATGCGGTCGCGGTCGGCAAGCATCAGTCTCGCCTCCGGTCGGTTGCGTCGCCAATCGGCGACCTCGGGGTTGGCGATTGGTGCACATTGGCGGCGGCGCCCGGCTTCTTGCCGTCCTCATCCGTCACAGCCGGCGGCAACTCGCCATCAGGAATCACCTTGGCGTAGATGGCTGGGTCGGTGAGGGTCGTTGGCCCGCCGATCGGCGCCGAATTGACGCGGTCGACTTGCGGACCGGGCTTGGGTGTGCGGCCGGCGGAAAGATCGTTGATGATCTGCGTGAAGCTCTCCGGCGTCAGGTCCTCATAGTAATCGGCGTTGATCTGCACCATCGGCGCATTGACACACGCACCGAGGCATTCGACCTCGATCCAGGAGAAGGCGCCGTCGGCGGTCACTTCGCCTTCGCGGCCGATCATGCGCTCGCAGACCTTTTTCAGATCTTCGGCGCCGCGCAGCATGCAAGGCGTCGTGCCGCAGAGCTGCACGTGATAGCGTCCGACCGGCGCCAGATTGAACATGGTATAGAAGGTCGCGATTTCGAGCACGCGGATATTCGCCATGCCCAGAAGCTCGGCAGTCGCCTCAATCGCCTTCTGCGGCAACCAGCCGCCGCACTGCTCCTGCGCCCGCCATAGGATCGGAATCACGGCCGATTGCTGCCGGCCCTCCGGATATTGCGCGATCTTCGCTTTCGCCCATTCGAGATTCTCCGGCGTAAATGCGAAGCTTGCAGGCTGCTTTTCGGCGAGACGGCGAACACTCATCGGTCCACCTCGCCAAACACGATGTCGATACTGCCCAGAACCGCCGAGACGTCGGCCAGCATGTGGCCGCGGCAGAGAAAATCCATCGCCTGCAGATGGGCGAAGCCAGGTGCGCGGATCTTGCACTTGTACGGCTTGTTGGTGCCGTCGGCGATCAGATAAACACCGAACTCGCCCTTGGGCGCCTCGACCGCCGCATAGACTTCGCCGGGCGGCACTTTGAAGCCTTCGGTATACAGCTTGAAGTGATGGATGAGCGACTCCATCGAGCGCTTCATCTCTCTGCGCCGCGGCGGCACGATCTTGTGGTCGTCGACAGTGACGCGCCCCTTGCCGTCCGCCGCATTCAGCTTGGCAATGCACTGCTTCATGATGCGGACCGACTGCCGCATCTCTTCCATGCGGATGCAATAGCGATCGTAGCAGTCGCCGTTCTTGCCGACGGGAATGTCGAAATCGAGCTCGGCATAGCATTCATAGGGCTGTGCCTTGCGCAGGTCCCATGCGGCGCCGGAGCCGCGCACCATCACGCCGGAAAAGCCGCGCGCCCAGGCATCATTAAGCTCGACCACACCGATATTGACATTGCGCTGCTTGAAGATGCGGTTGTCGGTCAGCAGCACTTCGAGATCGTCAACAACCTTGAGACACGGATCACAGAAGGCGGCGATGTCATCGATCAGTTGCTGCGGCAGATCCTGATGCACGCCGCCGACGCGAAAATAGGCCGCGTGCATGCGCGAACCGGAGGCCCGCTCGTAGAAGCCCATGAGCTTCTCGCGTTCCTCAAAGCCCCAGAGTGGCGGCGTGAGCGCGCCGACGTCCATGGCCTGGGTCGTGACATTGAGCAAATGCGACAATAGGCGCCCGATCTCGCAGTACAGCACACGGATCAGTTGGGCGCGCCGTGGCACTTCGATACCGAGCAGCTTTTCCGCCGCCAGGCAGAAGGCGTGCTCCTGGTTGATCGGCGCCACATAATCGAGCCGATCGAAATAAGGGATCGCCTGCAGATAGGTCTTGTGCTCGATCAGCTTCTCGGTACCGCGATGCAGAAGCCCGATATGCGGATCGACGCGCTCGACGATCTCCCCGTCAAGCTCCAGCACTAGACGCAGCACGCCATGCGCCGCCGGATGCTGCGGTCCGAAATTGATCGTAAAATTTCGCGGAACAGGCGCAGCGACATCCGTCATCACGCAACCTCCGCTTTGCCGACCTTCGCCGCTTTTGCCGCCAGGCGCGCTTTGAACTTGTCCCACACGACCACAAAGCGCTCATGGCGGCCCTCACCGATCAGATCGAGGCCGTCGTGCGCCTTGACCGCAAAGGTCACGCGCTGACCGATCACCGCCGTGCATTCGACCTCGACCGTGACAGTCATGCCCGGCAGCGTCGCCGCCAAATGGCTCACATCGACATGGACGCCGAGGCTGCCTTCGCCTGGATCGAGATGCGGCGCCAACAGCTGCGTGCACACCCATTCCATCAGCACGATCATGAAGCCGGTGGCGAAGACTTTAGGCATCGCCGCAATCTCCGGCGATTCCGGATAGGTATACGGCACGGTCTTGTTTTCCGGCACCGTATAGCTGAAGCGATGCCTGAGGCCGGGCTTGAGCGTGTCCTTCACGTCACGGCCTCATCACGAGCTTTTGCCGGCTTTCTCGTCGCCGGGTAGCACGTATTCGGTGCCTTCCCAGGGCGAGAGAAAATCGAAATTGCGGAACTCCTGCGTAAGCCGCACCGGCTCATAGACCACACGCTTAAGCTCGTCGTCGTAGCGCACCTCCACGAATCCGGTCAGCGGAAAATCCTTGCGCAGCGGATGGCCGTCAAAGCCGTAATCGGTGAGAATGCGCCGCAGGTCCGGGTGATTGGCGAAGACGATGCCGTAGAGATCATAAGTCTCGCGCTCGTACCAATCGGCGCCGGGAAACACTTCGATTGCCGAGGGCACCGCTGTGTCTTCGTCGACCGCTGCCTTTACCCGGATGCGCAAGTTCTGTTTCGGCGACAACAGGTGATAGACGACATCGAAACGTTGGGCGCGGCTCGGCCAATCGACCGCGGTGATGTCGATGAGATTCACGAACTGACACCGCGGATCGTCGCGCAGGAAGCGGAGCACCGCGACGATATCGTTCGCCCGCGCGGTCACGGTCAGTTCACGATGGGCGACCGTATATCCGGTCACTGCAGCCGGCAGCGCGGCAGCAATTGCTTTGCCGAGCGTGTCGAGCGTTTCATCCATGTTCAGCGCTCGATCGTAGCTGTGCGACGGATCTTTTTTTGCAGCAATAGCACGCCATACAACAGGGCTTCCGCGGTGGGCGGGCAGCCGGGTACGTAGATATCGATGGGCACGATGCGGTCGCAGCCCCGCTCCACCGAATAGGAATAATGGTAATAGCCCCCGCCATTGGCGCAGGAGCCCATGGAAATCACGTAGCGCGGCTCCGGCATCTGGTCGTAGACCTTGCGCAAAGCCGGCGCCATCTTGTTGGTCAGCGTGCCAGCAACAATCATCACGTCGGATTGGCGCGGCGAGGCGCGCGGTGCAAAGCCGAAACGCTCGACGTCGTAGCGCGGCATCGAGACCTGCATCATCTCGACGGCGCAGCAAGCAAGCCCGAAGGTCATCCACATCAACGAGCCGGTGCGCGCCCAGGCGATGAGGTCCTCGGCCGCGGTGACAAGGAAGCCCTTGTCGGCGAGCTCACTGTTCACATCCGCAAAGAACGGATCCACTCCGCTGCCGGTGATCGGCTTGCCGGCCGGATCGAGGATCTGCTGCCGTTGCGCGGCAATTGCGGGTTCGCTCAATCCCATTCGAGCGCTCCCTTTTTCCACTCGTAGATAAAACCTACAGTCAGGACTGCAAGGAAAACCATCATCGACCAGAAGCCAAATTGGCCGAGCCGGCCCAACGCGGTAGCCCAGGGGAACAGGAAGCTGACTTCGAGGTCGAAAATGATGAACAGGATCGCGACCAGATAGTAGCGGATATCAAACTTCATCCGGGCATCGTCAAAGGCATTGAAGCCGCACTCGTAGGCGGAGAGTTTTTCCGGGTCGGGCTGCCGGTAGGCGACGACGAAGGCGACAACCAGAAGCGCAAGACCGATCACCGCTGCCACGCCAATGAAGACGATGAGCGGCAGATAAGTGAGCAGCAGCTGAGTCAAGGATTGACTCATGACATGTCCTCCTGACCGGCGAGCGGAACCGTCCTCCCCTGAGGCGGGAACAGGCCCCTAAGCGGCGCGGTTCCGAAGGCTAGGCGTGTGCGCTGATTTGCCCCAAAATCAAGCGGATTCGCAATCGCGGGCGGAACTTCGGGACCCTTAGCGCAGTGCACAAAAAGGTGCAAGACAAGCTGTGCGCGGCTGCATCTGCGCCGCCCGCCCGGGCTGTGCCCATCGGCGGGGCCGTGTCGCGTCGGCCTTGCAATCTCGCCCAGAGCGCGGCGTTTGCGGCGCGCCGCCCGCTTCACGGCTTCGCTACTGTGACCGAACGACGACGTTCTTGTACGCCCACTTGGCGCAGCGGCGGATTCCTGGCACGTGATCAGGCCGCGCCCGCCCGGTGAGCCGATCGGCGCGTCACAGGGAGTGAAAACGACCATGTCAGGCTGTTTGCGCCGCACCGCTTTGTTCACGCTCGCCGCGCCGGTGGCGGCGCCCTTGGCAAGCGCGTTCGTGGCCGCGGTCGCGGTTTTGCCGGCGCAAGCCGGCGACTATCCGTCGCGGCCGGTCAAGATCATCGTGCCGTTTGGCGCCGGCGGCCCCACCGACGTTTATACGCGTGACATCGCCGCCGAATTGCAGCAGGTGCTGCATCAGGCCTTTGTCATGGAGAACCGGCCCGGCGCCGGCACGACCATTGGCACCGAGTTCGTCGCTCATGCGCCGGCGGATGGCTACACCCTGCTCATGGTCTCCGGCACCCAGACGGTCAACGAGACCCTCTACCCCAACAAGCCTTATCAGCTGATGCGCGATCTGGTGCCGATCGCACCACTGATCGACAGCGATCTGGTCCTGGTCGTGCACCCTTCAGTGCCGGCGAAAAATCTTGCCGAGTTTCTGGCGCTGGCGCGGGCCAAGCCGGGAACGCTCAACTACGGCTCTTCCGGGCCCGGATCGAACTACCACATGGCCGCCGAGCTTTTGAAAAATCTTACCGGCATCAACATCGTGCATGTGCCCTATAAAGGCTCGAGCGGCATGCGCACCGACATTTTGAGCGGACAGATCCAGGTGCTGTTCGATTCGATTCCGACCATGGCGCCGATGATTCAATCCGGCATGGTGCGCGCGCTCGGCACCTCGGGCAAGACGCGCTCCCCTATTCTGCCCGATGTGCCCACGCTTGACGAAGCCGGCGTACGCGGCTTTCAGGCGACGCTCTGGGTCGGCTTCATGGCCCCCAAGGGCACGCCGCAGCCGATCATTGATCTGCTCAACCGCAACATCACCGCCATCCTGCAGCGACCGGAGATCAAGGAGGCTTGGGAGAAACAGGGCGCGACTCCGGTGATCATGACGCAGGCGCAATTCACGGGCTTCATGCAGGCCGAGATCGTCAAATGGGCCAAAGTAATCAAGGACAATCACATCGCGCTGATCAACTAGGGAAATTGCGCGCCATTGCGAGCAAATGAAGCAGTCCGGGCGCGGCGCCAAACTGGTTTGTTTCGTCGCTTCGCTCCTCAACCAAGCTCTGTAGGTGCAGCATGAATGACGTGACCGCGATTTCTTCCGGCCAAATCAAAGGCGAAGAGCACTGGACCGCCAAAGAGGGCAGCGTAAAGCTGTTCATGTTCGAGAAATATGCGGGCGATCCAAAGGACACCGCCGGCACGATTCTGTTCGTGCACGGCTCATCGATGGCCTCGCAGCCGACGTTCGATCTTCACGTCAAAGGCCGGCCGGATTCGTCCGTCATGGACTGGTTTGCCCGCCGCGGCTTCGATTGCTGGTGCGTCGACATGGAGGGCTATGGCCGCTCCGACAAGAGCCGCGACAACAATGCGCCGATCGCGCAAGGTGCCGACGATTGCCACGCCGCCGCGACTTACATCTGGAAGCTGCGCGGGCGGCGTCCGCTCTTGGTCTATGGCATTTCGTCAGGCGCGCTGCGCGCCGCCATGTTCGCGCAGCGCCATCCGGAAATGGTCGGGCGCTTGGCGCTCGATGCCATGGTCTGGACCGGTGAGGGCTCGCCAACCCTTGCCGAACGCAAGAAGAAGCTGTCGGAGTTCAAGGCCAGGAACCGGAGGCCGATCGACAAGGCCTTCATTCATTCGATCTTCGATCGCGATCACCCGGGTACGGCGGACGAAAACGTCATCGACGCGTTTGCCGATGCGGTCACCGCGCTCGACGATTCCGTGCCGACGGGCACCTATGTCGATATGTGCTCAAAGCTACCGGTGGTTGAACCGGAGAAGATTACCGTACCGACCCTGATCATGCGCGGGCAGTGGGACGGCATTGCCAGCTTTGCCGATCTGGTCGCCTTCTTCACCCGCCTGCCCAACCCGGATAAGCACTTTGCCGTGATGCCAGGCATCTCGCATGCGAGCTTCCAGCAAAAAAATTACGCGCTGGTCTATCACATCTTGTGGAGCTTCTTCACCCAGCCGGCGCCAATCTATACGGGCTGAACGCGCACGGCCTCTCAGCGTCCAGCACTAGGCCAAGCCGGCGTGAAAGCTCACGATTTCTGTGTGGAATTGGAGCTAAGCCATTGAAATGGCGGGAGCGACGGGGCTCGAACCCGCGACCTTCGGCGTGACAGGCCGACGCTCTGACCAACTGAGCTACGCCCCCGCGGGCGCGGTCGGGAGTTAAGGCGCACCCGCCCCCAAGTCAAGGAATTTGGCTTTTCATCGGCGCTTCTTCACCTTTTCATCAGACCTGAACACGCGCCATATCCTTGCCATGAAGCGACCTCAGACAGCCCACGAGTGCCGAAAACATCGGTGGAATCGGCAAAACAAGCGTGGTCAGCCGCACCCGAATCGTTTAACTGCTTCGCCGTGAGCGGCGCTTTTTCACGCTACCGCTTCATTGAGGAGGGTCTAATGGCAAGTAAAACCGCTACCACGGTTACATTGAAGCATCTCGCCGCGAGCCTTGCGGAGGACAACGAAATTTCCAAGAAGCAGGCAGAAGCGATCCTCGGCGGTTTGGTGGGAAATATCGTCAAGCACCTGAAGAAGGGCGAACGCATCCGCATCGGCGGCCTGGGCATTCTCCAGGTTCGCAAGCGTCCCGCGCGCATGGGACGCAATCCCGCGACCGGCCAGCCGATCCAGATCAAGGCCAGCAAGAAAGTGGCCTTCCGCGCCTCCAAGGAACTCAAAGAAGCGATCTGATCTTCCGCCAGGAACGCGGTTAGCGGAGCCGCGCGCCACTCACCGCCCGCGCGCCATCGCAGTGTTTTTTTGTCTGCGAGGCCGCGGGCGAGATTTCTTTTGAGCGAGCAGCAATCATGCCAGGCGCACGTTCCCCACGGCGTCACCCGCCACGCGGTTCCCACAGCGCTCTCCGGCCTGAGAGAAAGGTGACAAAACGTACCGGCCACATGGGTAGCACTTTTCGCCATTTGGCGGGAGGTGTCGATGCCGTGGAAGGAGTGTTCGGTGACGGAGGAGCGTCCTCCCATTGTCGCCCGTCTTCTCGAGGGCGAGGGCATGAGCGAGGTGTGCCGGGAGTTCGGCATTTTCCGCAAGACCGGCTGCCAAATGCTCACGCGTTACAATGCGACGGGTCTGGAAGGGCTCAATTGATCTGAGCCAAGTGTTCGCTGGCCGGACCGTAGGCATCAAACAAACCGACGACCGGATTTGGCTCGTCAGCTTCATGCACTATCGTCTCGGCTATATCGACCTGGAGCAGAGGACCTTGCAGAGCATCGACAACCCGTTCGACACAGGTTGTCGCCCATGTGTCACCCATGTCTCCGGACCGGACACCCGCTGAGCATGGTGGGCGGTGACGGACTCGAACCGCCGACATTCTGCGTGTAAAGCAGACGCTCTACCAACTGAGCTAACCGCCCCTGCTATTGTGGTGCCACGAATATAGGCATTGAGCGGCGACATCTATCGCCGCAGCCGGCAGGGGCGCAAGTGCACAGACCTGCCGAAAACGCAACTGTGCCGTTCATGTCTCAGCAAAGATTTAAATTGCGGTTGCCGCCGCTTAGGACTGTAAAACTCGCTTCGGGCGTTTGCAGTTTCCGCGAAATGTCGGCAACGTACTTGCGACTTACAGGGTTTCGGGGGTGCTTTTTGTCCTAAAATTCGCGGGCCGATCATCGGCAAGCGCTTGCGCTGATGAGGCATCGGGACACCGCCAATCTCGGGACCTTGTCGCTTACGGTTTGGAGCAGACCACAGGGGGCGGGCCGAGGGCCCGGAAGAAAGGACCATGATCCGCAGACCGGTCTTGATCGTCGCCTTCTCACTTGTCGTTGCAGCCGCGAGCCACGCTCAGACATTGCCGCCGCAACCGCCGCCCGTCAAAGGCATGGGCGTAGACCAGGGCAATCCGCAGGAACGCGCCGCCTGTCATCCGGACGTGACCAAGTACTGTCAGACCCAGCTGCAGGTTAATCCAAATGATGTTCTGGGGATTCTTGGCTGTCTGCAGGCCAACCGCACCAAGATCAGCGCGGCATGCCAGAAAGTGCTGGCCAGTCACGGCCAGTAACGCCGCATTCGCATTGCGCATGGAGTGCCTGGCGCGCTGCCGCCACCGCGCCGAAGCGACATGAAGCCATTCGTCTGACCAGTCCGGCGGCGCTCAGGAGGGCTGCGCCGCCTCGGACGCGAGTGCCGGCTCGTCCGCGAGATCGGCATTGCTTTCAAGCCGGGAAACATGCTCCGCCAGTTTCACCCAAGATTGGGCGAGCGCGAGCCACAGCGCCTTATCGTTGTTGTCCTCGGCCTGTCGCGCCATTGCAATGCACTCTTCGGCGCAACGGCGGTGATCCAAAGTGGTCCCCATCGGAAACTCCCCGACACAACGCAATGGACGCGGCAATACCAGTGCGCAACTGCGGCACATGAACGATCATCCGCGGGCGGAACTCGGGCAAGTGGCGCAACAAACCAGGCGAAGGGAACTTTGTGCCGGCAAGAGGTGCGGGGTCTGAGTGCGGCGAGCGACGTTTACAGCAATGCGCCAATCACATGACAGGTCAATGGCGACGACCTCTAATGTCGCCAGGTATTCCAGTTCGCGGCAGAAAACTCTTAAAAATCATTGCGTCGTGTCATGCGAAAAGTGCGTAGCTGCGCTGCAGCAATCCCATTTTGCGACGCACCATCGATACCTATATTCCCTCTCGATTCCGGTACCTGTGCCGGAGAAAGGAACAAGAACCATGCTGTTGTCCATCATCCGATTCTTCCAGGCTTGGAAGCGATATGGGGTCGCCGTGGACGAGCTCTCGCACCTCAGCGACCGGGAACTTGCCGATATCGGCATTACGCGGAGCGATATCCCGCGGATTGCCTGGGAACAGGCCCGTCACTAAAATTGCAAAATGATGATATCCGGCCGCGCTGCGCGGTCGGCAATTAGCGCCCGGCTTCGGTCGGGCGTTCTCTTTTGCGACGTTGTGCAGGCGAGCCGGGAAGCGCACAACGACCGAGGCGGTTTTACGGCGAAGCGGCTTCCATGCCCTTGGCCCTGATGACCGGCAGAGCCCGCGAGCTCGCGAGAAAGTGCAGAAACGCTCCGGCGGCCATCGCGTCCCTGGCGCGCGTGCCAAGCCCAGCCGCATAGATCGTGTAGTTCTGAATCTCCGCCGGCAGCGGTCCCACCAATTTTACGCCGGCAACCGGAAGAATCTCACTGATCTGATGGACGCCGATCTCGGCCTCGCCGTTGGCGACGTGATCGGCGACGGCCCCGCCCTGCACCAATACCGCCTTGGCCTTGATCCGATCGGCAATGCCGAGTCGCTCCAACAAGCGCTCGACATAGATGCCGCTCGAACCGCCGGCCTTGGGATCGATATAGGCGACCGACTTGGCGGCCAGGAGCGCCTGCTTGAATGCGTCGACCGTGCTGATGTCAGGCACCGGCGCGGACGCCTTCACCGCGACGCCAACACCGGTTTTGGCGAGATCGGCGCGGCTGCCGGCGACGATCTTGCCGTCGTTGGCGAGACTGTCGATGGCATCGGGCGTCAAAACGGCGACGTCAAAATCCTCCCTGCCGCTGCGGATCAAAGCCAGATGCTGCCCGACGGTTTGGTAGATGACGTCAATCTTGTTGCCGCTCTCTTTTTCATATTGGGCGGCAAGCGCGCTCAGCACCTGCTTGAAGGCGCCGCCGCTGACCACCTTTATCTCCGCCGCTGCCGCGACAGCCATGCCGGAAACCGAAGCTGCCAAAGCCAACGCGGCGACAACGACTTTAGCGACGGGCGGCATGCGCGTCCCCCGGTGCGAACACCTTACACATCGAACGCCTTGCCCTTGTCCGGCACGATCACCCTGGCCTTTTCGCCACGCATCGCCGCGATGAATTTGTCGGCATTGGGTTCGATGATTGGGAACGAGCCGTAGTGGCATGGGACAACGGTTTCCACGTTGAGAAAGCGCTTAACCGCCATTGCCGCCGTCACCGGGCTCATCGTGAAGCGGTCGCCGATCGGCACAAAGGCGATTTTCGGCTGGTGAATTTCGGCAATCAGCGCCATGTCGGAGAAAATGTCGGTATCGCCCAGGTGATAGACGGTCGGCTCCCCCTTCGCTTTGATGATCGCACCGTTCGGATTGCCGAGATAGACCGACACGCCATTAACGATATCGCCGGAGGAATGATCGGCACGCACCAAAGTGACCGTGAAAGCGCCGAGATCGGTGGTGCCGCCGGTATTCATTGGGTTGAGTTTTTCCAGTCCCTTCGAGACAAGCCACATGCCAAGATCGTAGGACGTCGTCACGGTCGCGCCGTTCGATCTGGCGATGTCGAGCGTATCACCGACATGATCGCTGTGGCCGTGGGTGAGGACGATGTGCGATACGCCCTGGATTGCGGCCGCCTTATCGGAAACGAAGGCCGGATTGCCGGTGAAGAACGGATCGATCAGAACTGCCTGCCCGGCAAAGTCGAGACGAAAAGCGGAATGGCCATACCAGGTGATCTTCATGGTGGACCTATGCGCGGCTGGAACCTTGAAAATGCGGACAAGATAGTCGCGGCCGCGCAAGGCGAAAAGCCCGCCCGCAGACACAAGGACGAGAAAGTTGGCTTATGCCGGTCATGACGCTCACCGAAACCGCTGCACTATTGCCCAAGCGCGGCGCGCTGATCGGGCTTGACCTCGGCACCAGAACGATTGGCGTCGCGGTGAGCGATCCGGAGCGGCGCATTGCCGCGCCAGTCGAAACCATCGCGCGGCAACGCTTTCAGATCGATGCCCGGCGCATCCTTGCCCTGGCGGGCGAGCGCCGCGCGGTCGCGCTCGTTCTCGGTCTGCCGATCAATATGGACGGATCCGAAGGGCCGCGCGCACAGGCGACCCGCGCGTTCGCGCGCAATCTTGCGCGGCTCACAGAGCTGCCTATTGCATTATGGGACGAGCGGCTTTCGACGGCCGCCGTCGAACGCGCGCTGATAGCGGCGGATGCGAGCCGCGCCAGACGTAAAGCGGTGATCGATCAACACGCCGCCAGCTACATTTTGCAAGGTGCGCTCGACCGGCTGGCAGGCGGAACGCTCGAGGCGCTGTGAGCGGGAACGGTGCCTCGACGTTGCGAGCGGGATCATGGTTCGATCTGTCATCCCGCTCGCAACTACTCGCTCGCGATCGTTCAAGCATTAGCAGTGAAAGCCGCCGCAGCTTGCCGGATCGGGCGGACCGAAGCCGTTGCTCGGCAGCACCGGATTGACGCGGTAGCCGAGCTGCCCTGGCGTCAGTGCCGGCGGATCGGCTTGGCTGGGCGCAAAATAGTTGTAAGTGTGCGCGTGAGCCGCTTTGGCGCCGCGATGCGTCGCCGCTGAGCTTGGTGTAGCCGCGGCGACCGACGCTGCAAGCACAACGACCGCGGCGTGGGTCGCAAGCGAGCGGCCTTTCAAGATTCGGCCTGCGGGAGTGTTAGACATGGTTCACGTGTCCTTCTGCAAAAACACCGAAGCGCCCTTTTGTCCCGCGGCACCAGATAAATCATAAATGATGCACCGCGAGGTGTGCGTGCGCATGGCACATCTGCAAGGATCGAAATTGAACCACGTTATTCCGCTCTTTCCTCCTTTTTGTGATGGCGATCACAAATCAAAGAAACGCGGCGCACACGCGGCGCCTGCCCCGTTTCAGACACAATCGCATTCAGCAGTGCGGGCTGCTCGTCGGGCAACCGGGCGAATAAGCGCGATCTCTCCCTTGCAGCCCGCGACATTCGCGCGCCATGCAACATGTTAGGTGAAAACGAAGGGAGCTTGCGGCGGTTCCTGGAACAGCGTGCCCTGCGGCAGGCCTCATCGCTCCGGCAGGACACGCTGCAGTAATGATGTGCAGGTCGTATCTTCGATTGCCACGGTGCCATGAAATGCATCACCCATGCTGGCGACGCGCGTGCGCATGAATGCGTCGGCGACCAGCGGCGGCGCGCTTTCCCTTAGTGCCGCGGCGGCTGCCGCAAGTGCAAGCTGTTCGACAGCAAGGCGAGCGCGCCGCTCGTCGAGGGCGTCGGGCTGCGCGGCGTCTGCAACACTCTTGATCTCAGCCTCGCGCATCAGCGTCGCAAAGAGTGCGGCCTCCTCTTTGCCTTTGAGCGCACGCAATACATCAAGGCACATGACATTGCCTGAGCCTTCCCAGATCGCATTGACCGGCGCCTCGCGATAAAGCCGCGGCAACAGACTTTCCTCGACATAAGCGTTGCCGCCCAGGCATTCCATCGCTTCGAACACAAGGCCGGGCGCGAGCTTGCAGACCCAAAATTTGGCCGCCGGTGTCAGAAGTCGCGCATAGGCCGCGGCGTGCACGTCGGCGGCGGCGTGATCGAATGCCCGCGCTAAGCGAAATATCAAGGCCACAGCGGCTTCGACGTCGAGCGCCATGTCGGCGAGGACAGCACGCATCATCGGTTGGTCGTAGAGGCGCCTGCCGAATACCGAACGATGGCGGCAATGGTGCACGGCCTGCGCCAGCGCCATGCGTATCAGGGCGGCGGATGCGATCGCGCAATCGAGCCGCGTCAATTGCACCATCTGCAGGATGGTGCGGATGCCCTTGCCTTCGTCGCCGACACGCCAGGCGAAGGCATCGACGAATTCGACTTCGCTCGAGGCATTGGAGCGGTTGCCGAGCTTGTCCTTGAGCCGCTGCAAGCGCAGCCCGTTGACGGAGCCGTCGGGACGAAAGCGCGGCAGCAGGAAACAGGTCAGCCCGCCCGGCGCTTGCGCCAGCACCAAAAACATGTCGCTCATCGGCGCGGACATGAACCATTTGTGGCCGGTGATCGCATAACCGTCGCTGTCCGGGGCCGCCGTCGTAGTATTGGCACGTACATCGGTGCCGCCCTGCTTCTCCGTCATGCCCATGCCGAGCGTGACGCCGGGTTTTTCCCACCACGGTCGGAATGCGGCCTCGTAGCTGCGCGACAGCACTTTTGGCGCGATCTCGGTGGCAAGATCGGGCGCGGCAGCGAGCGCGGCAAGGGCCGCCCGCGTCATGGTGATCGGGCATAGATGTCCGGTCTCGACCTGCGCGGCCATATAGAAGCGAGCAGTGCGGGCGACTTCGGCGGGCGGCGGCGCGCGCTTGCCCCTGTCGGACCAGGTGGAGGCATGCAGGCCGGCCGCGATGCTCTCCCGCATCAGGGAATGATAGGCCGGGTGATATTCGACCGTGTCGCGGCGAAAGCCTTTGGCATCAAAGGCATGGAGCTTGGGCGGATTTTCATTGGCCTGGCGGCCCCGCGCAAACATTCTGCCCGTGCCCCATTGTCGGCCGAAGGCGGCCAGGGCCGGCAGTTCCTGCGCGCCGGCATTGGCCTTGACCGCGTCCACAAGCGGCACATCGCTTGTGAACAGGTCGACGTCCTCGTAAGGCGGCGCCTGATTGAACACCTCATGCGTCTCGAAACGCGAGCGGATGGCCATGGTGTCAAGATCTCTTAAAAGCCTGCGACTCGCTGTCCTGCGCATCCGATCGTAGCACGGACGCCGCATTGCGGTTTTGTGTGCATCGCTTACATGCGGCGCCAAACGAGGCTTGCCGGATAGCGCCCATTCGGCCTATAGCAGCGCTTTAATGACCAAAGCCCAGCCGCTGACGCGCCATATTATTTCGATCAACGACCTGACCAATAAGGAGATCGAAACGATCTTCGAGGTCGCCCAGGGCTTTTTGAAGGAACTCGCCGACGAACATATCCCCTACCGCATCGCGCGCTCGAGCGGCCTCGCCTCGAAATCCATCCTCGCCAGCCTGTTCTATGAGCCTTCGACGCGGACGCGGCTGTCCTTCGAAAGCGCCATGCTCCGGCTCGGCGGCGCCACTATCACCAGCGCCGACCCGGCGGTGAGCTCGGCAGCCAAAGGCGAAAGCCTCGCCGATACGATCCGGGTCATTTCCAACTATGCCGACATTGTGGTGATCCGCCATCCGCGCGACGGCGCGGCGCGGCTTGCGGCCGAATATGCGCAGGTCCCGGTGATCAACGGCGGCGACGGCGCGCATGAGCACCCGACCCAGACCTTGTGCGACCTGTTCACGCTGCGCTCAAAGAACAAAAACTTGCGCAACATGAAAGTGGCGATTTCCGGCGATCTCAAAGGCAGTCGCACCATCCATTCGTTCGTCTATGCGCTGGCCCGGTTCGGCGCAACCATCGATCCCCTGCCCGCGCCCGGCATGGAACTGCCGGCGCATGTCGATCGGCGGCTGCGCGAGGAATTTCACAGCCGCATGGTGTCGAAGGATTCCGCGCCGTCGGAAAGCGGGCGGATCGACGCGCTCTATGTCACCGCCGATCAGCCGCATCAGCTCTCGCTTTATGCCGAGCCGGAGATCGATTACGGCGTGCTGCAGAAGAAGATCGATGCCGTCTATGTGACGCGTTTCCAGAAGGAACGCTGGACCGAAAAAGATCGGCCGTATCCGAAGATCGACGCAAAATTTTTGGGCGAGCCGAAATATGCCGAGGCGAGCGTCATGCATCCCTTGCCGCGCGTCAACGAGCTCGATGCGTCGCTCGATAGCGATCGCCGCGCCATCTACTTCCAGCAGGCGTCCTATGGCGTGCCGGTGCGCATGGCGCTGATCTCGCTGCTGCTGCATCTGCACAAGAATAATTCGCTGCACAAATTCGCCGGCGGCTTCGCCAAGCCCAATTACCCCCTCTATGCGCAGCCGATCGGCACCGGCATTGCCTGCACCAATCCGAACTGCATCACCTGCGATCCGGCCGAAAGCCAATATGCCGCGCACAAATTTTATGTGATCGACGGCCAGGCGGGTCAGCGGCTGCGCTGCGTCTATTGCGAAAGCGACATCGACGAAGTTGTCACTGCGCGGTTTGCTGTCGGTGACACGGTGCGCAAGACGTTTTTACCCGGACTGTCCGCACTTACCCGCGCGCCGGCCGAGCGTCTGCGCCATTTCGTGATTCATCGCAGCGAAGCCGAGGCCGCGGCAGCCGGCTTTGCGCCGCGCGAGAGCGGCGCCGGGAAAGTGCGTGCGGGCTAGCGGCGCCTTGCTCCCGTCACCCTGAGGCGCGAGCGAAGCGAGCCTCTACTATGGGTGACAGCCGAGGCGCGTCGGCCGTATCCTCGCGGGCCGCCGCGGCCACCTCGGGATGACCGTGAGATGCTGACCTACGATGAATCTACCGCTCGACATTTCGCCTCTCCTTTCCTACTTGCTCGGCCTGACTTTCGGCTATCTGTGCGGCTCGATACCATTCGGCGTCATCTTCACGCGGCTATCCGGCGGACCCGACATTCGCAGCATCGGCTCCGGCAATATCGGCGCCACCAATGTGTTGCGCACCGGCAACAAAAAGCTCGCCGCGGCGACGCTTCTGGGCGACATGCTCAAAGGCACCTTTGCCGTTGCGCTAGCGCACTGGGTGCTCGGTCCGGACGCGGCGCTTGCCGCCGCCTGCGGCGCCTTTTTGGGCCATTTGTTTCCGCTCTGGCTCGGCTTCAAAGGCGGCAAAGGAGTTGCGACTTTCATCGGCCTGCTGCTCGGCTTCGGCGTCTGGATTGCGCTCGTTGCGTTTTGTGTGATCTGGCTCAGCGTTGCCTTCGTCTCGCGCTACTCTTCGCTTGCCGCCTTGATCGCGAGCGCAGCCACGCCTGCAATTCTCTACTGGCAGGGTGATGCGCGGCTGACCGCGCTCTTTGTGGCGCTCGCCGCCCTGCTCTGGATCATGCACCGCGGCAATATCGCGCGGCTGCTCAACGGCACGGAGAGCAAGATCGGACGGCGCTTGGAAGCTGCGGAAAGCGGCTAGCATTCAAATCCAAACATCGTTCGGCGCCGTTCGCTCGCTGCCTCCGTCACCCGTATTGAGAACGCCGCGTGGCTCGATGAGAAGAAGTTTGACCTCGCGTTCGGCGTAAGGCTTGTGTTCGACCCCCTTTGGCACGACGAACATTTCACCGGCACAAATCTGAACAGCGCCGTCACGAAAATCGATGCGCAAAATGCCGTCCAAGACAATGAACGTCTCGTCGGTATCTTTGTGATCGTGCCAGATAAAATCGCCCTGCAGCTTGACGACCTTGAATTGGTAGTCGTTCATCTCGGCGATGACTTTCGGCTGCCACTGCTCCTTGAACAGACTGAATTTTTGACTGAAGTTGATTGCCCGATATTTCATGCTCGCTCTCGCTGGCTCGGCTCTTGCGCATCCGGCGAAAATGGGGATCCAGAGACGCCAATGAAGACTCGAGCAAGCAACTGAATTCTCGCTTGCGCGAGCACGAGCGCAGAATAGCGCCTACCCCGCCGCTTGCACGGCCGCCGGCACTGGCGCTGCAACGACGGGTGCACCGTGCGTGTGCGGGATCTTGTCGGCGAACATTTCCACGAAATGATCCGTCGCGCCGGCGCCGGTATGCGGGCGCAGCGCTTCGTCAAAATGGGTGCGTGAGGCCGGATCTTTCATCACCTTGCGCATGATGCGGCGATAGCGCCAAATCAGCCGCGCCCATTGTGAAGTCACTTTCAGAAAGTCCCACGCGCGCCACGGATAGAACACGAACGGACCGAGCAGCGGCATGCCGTAGCGCCGCTGCTTGCGCAGCTTGCGCCGGAAGAAGCCGAATTGCAGCGGATGCACGCCCTCGATCCGCGCCGAGCCGGAGAAGATCGTCAGCGAATCGAGCACCTTGGTCCTGTTGATACCGGAGGCGATGGCGCGCCGCATAATGGTCTCGACATGCTCGTCGCTGTAATAGCGCTTCCAGGCGTCCTTATAAACCTGCGTCCAGGTCTCTTTCGACATCAAGGGATGCGTCGTGCAGGCGTGCTCGAGGTCGTATTTGTTCATATCGGGATCCATCGGTACCCCGCGCACATAAAGGTTCTTGTGATCTTCGGAACCGGGCAGCGGCGTCAGATAGAAAAATTCGAGGATATCGACCGGCAGTTCCTTTTTGATGATCTCGATGTCGCGCGCGATCGAGTCCGGTGTGTCGGTCGGGAAGCCGAGAATGTAGCCGGCATAGGTCATCACGTGCTGCTTGCGCCAGGCGAGCAGCATTTCGCGGTATTCCCAGATCTTGTTCTGGCGCTTCTTGGCGCCCATCAGCGATTCCGGATTGATGTTTTCCAGCCCTAAGAAGATCGCGGTGCAGCCGGCGCGCGCGCACTTCTCGATGAAATTCGGAATGCGGTGACAGAGCGTGTCGACTTGGATCAGCAATTTTATGTTGAACTTGTCGCGCTCGCGCAATTCGATCAGTCGATCGAGGATCGGCTCCCAATTGCGGTTGCGAGCGAAATTGTCGTCGGTGATGAAGAAGCGGGTGATGCCCTGTGCCGCATTCGCCCGCACGATCGCCTCGATATCGTCCGGCGTACGGTAGCGCGACTTGCGACCCTGCACATTGATGATGGTGCAGAACGAGCATTGGAACGGACAGCCGCGGCCGGCGTCGAAACTCGAATAATGGCCGGCGACGCGAGTGACGACGGAACGCGGCAGGATCGGAAAGACCGCCGCCGCCATTTCCGGCATGTCGTCGAGATAATTGTAGATCGGCTTCGCCTGTCCGGAAGCGAGATCGCGCAGCACATCGGCCATGCGGCCTTCGGCCTCGCCGGCGAACAGATGAATGCCGAGATCGAGCGCCTCCTGCAGATCGGGCGGCAGTTTCGGCAGCATGGAAATGCAGCCCGAGACATGGAAGCCGCCCATCATGACGGTGAGCCCGCGCGCGCGGAATTGGCGGCCGAGATCGAGCGCGCGCGGAAATTGATTCGATTGCACGCCGACGAGCCCGACAAAACCTGCGCCGGCGGCGCGAATGCGTTTCGTCACGCCATCGACGTCAACGATCGTGTTGCATTCGTCGCAGGCCTCGATCTCGATGTCGACTTCGGCGCCGAGCACGCGATTGCGCGCGCATTCCTCCATCAAGCCGTGGACGCTGGCGAGGCTGTTGGACGGCAAGGTCGAGCGCCACCACTGGATGACATAGCCATCCTGGTCGTAATGCGACGGTTTGATCAGAACGACGCGGAAAACACGCTTGGCCTTGGCGTCCAAGGTACTCCCCTCCCCGCTAAGGGCACCCCAAACCCTCAACGCTCACACCGGCAAATTGGGGGTCACATTCGCAGACCAAGTCAGCCAAGTGTGCGGCTTTGTCCGGACCTTTGCAATCACTTTCGCGCGGCCCCTTTAGGTTTGCACACCGTTCCTCGCCCTCGGGCACGGAAAAAACATAGGTGCTCATTCCTGGGTTTCGCCGAGCTCAACCCAGGCTAGAATGGGTTCCCGTGCCCGACACCGCGCAAGCAAAGCAAGCCATCCGCCTCAGCGACGAGCAGCGGATCGATTGGCTGCGGCTCATTCGCAGCCAGAATGTGGGGCCGCGCACATTTCGGGCGCTGATCAATCATTTTGGCGGCGCGCGGGCGGCGCTTGAGGCGCTCCCGGCCCTTGCGCGCCGGGGCGGTGCAGCGGCCGCAAAAATTTGTTCGCGTGCGGAAGCCGAGCGTGAGATCGAAGCGGCGCACAAGCTCGGCGTGACCTTCGTTGCGATCGGCGAAGCCGACTATCCGCGAAGGCTTGCCGCGATCGATGACGCGCCGCCGTTGCTGGCTGTGCGCGGGCAAATTGACGCGCTTAAGCTGCCACAGGTCGCGATTGTCGGCTCGCGCAATGCTTCGGCGGCCGGCGTGAAGATCACGCAGATTCTGGCGCAGGGTTTGAGCCAAGCGGGCTTCGCGGTCGTTTCGGGGCTGGCGCGCGGCATCGACGCGGCGGCGCACCGGGCCTCGCTCGAAAGCGGCACAATCGCCGTGCTGGCCGGCGGACAGGACCGCGTCTATCCGCCCGGGCATGAAAGCCTGCTCATGGAGATCCTGCCGGCGGGCATCGCGCTGTCCGAAATGCCGCTCGGCTGGGAGCCGCGGGCGCGCGATTTTCCGCGGCGCAATCGGCTGATCTCGGGCTTATCGCTCGGCGTTGTCATTGTGGAAGCGGCGAAGCGCTCGGGCTCGCTGATCACGGCGCGGCTTGCGCTCGAACAGGGCCGCGAAGTCTTCGCCGTCCCGGGCTCGCCGCTCGACCCACGCGCGGAGGGCACCAATGGGCTGCTCAAACAAGGCGCGACGCCGGTGACCGAGGCCGCCGACATTATCGCCGTGCTGCAGCCGATGGTGGCGCGCAAAACCCCTGTCGGCCGAGCGCCGGCGCTGCCGGAGGGCGAATTGCATGACGAGCCGGCTCGCGGCGCCGAGCCAGCTGACGACGAGCGCACACGCATTGTCTCGCTGTTGTCGCCGACGCCTGTCTTGCTCGACGATCTGGTGCGGCTGTCGCAATGCTCGCCGCGCGTCGTGCGCATGGTATTGCTGGAGCTCGAAATTGCGGGGCGCATCGCGCGTCACGGCGGCGGATTGATGTCGTTGATCTGACTGTCATTCCGGAGCGCCGCGAAGCGGTGCCCGAAACGCACGTTGCCGGATGCGGGGCTCAATCTTGACTGGCCTTGATCGTGGATTGCCGATAGCCGCTTGCGCGGCTAGCGCAGCACCGGCAGCAGGCCGAGCCGGCGGCCGATGAGGCGATCAACCCAGCGCTTGGGCAGAATGCGGCCTAGAAAATCCTTTTGCGGCTGCGGCGACACGGTGCAGCGCGTGTTCGGACGCGGCGTGGTCAGCGCATGTGCAATGATTTCACCGAGGCGCTCCGGCGCCGGTCCATTCCTGCCAAGCAGGCGCATATAGTCGCGCAGCCGCTGCATCGGGGCGCCATAGGGAGCATCTCGATACGGCGTGATATCCACCCGCTCGGCCTTGTCCCAGATCGCCGTAATCACCGCGGCCGGACCGATGACAAAAGTTCTATGAGGTTCGGATTCACCTTGGCGCAGGGAAAGACGCGCTTTGAGTCAGGCTTCCGACCTTTGCTAACTTATGCGATCATCAATCGGATTATACAATCTTTGCTTGCGGCAAGAAATAATCCTGGTTTTACAAAGATGTTGCATGCTAATCGCGTCAGCCCTGCTGCGGTTTTTACCAGAGACGATTTGACAGCGGGACCGTCATTACCCATGTTCCCCGCGGCCGGCGCGCCCCAATCTTCCGCTCGGCGGGCAAAACGGCTGCAAAATCATCGGGTTATATATGAATCTGGTACTCGTGGAATCGCCGGCCAAGGCGAAGACAATCAACAAGTATCTGGGCAAGGGCTACGCGGTCATGGCCTCGTTCGGCCATGTGCGCGATCTGCCGGCGAAAAGCGGCTCGGTCGATCCAGACCACGATTTCCGCATGCTCTGGGAGGTCGATCCCAAGGCGCAGAAGCGGCTCAATGACATCGCTCGCGCCGTCAAGGATGCCGACAAGCTCATCCTCGCCACCGACCCGGATCGCGAGGGTGAAGCGATTTCCTGGCATGTGCTGCAGATTCTGAAGGAAAAGAAGGCGCTCAAATCGCAGGCGATCGAGCGCGTCGTCTTCAATGCCATCACCAAGCAGGCGGTGACGGAAGCCATGGCGCATCCGCGCGCCATCGATCAGGCGCTGGTCGATGCCTATCTCGCGCGCCGCGCGCTGGATTACCTCGTCGGCTTTACGCTCTCGCCGGTGCTGTGGCGCAAGCTGCCGGGCGCGCGTTCGGCCGGCCGTGTGCAATCGGTGGCGCTCCGCCTCGTCGCGGACCGCGAGCTCGAAATCGAAAAATTCGTGCGGCAGGAATATTGGTCGCTGGTGGCGACGCTGGCGACGCCGCGCGCCGAAACGTTTGAAGCGCGGCTCATTGGCGCCGATGGCAAGAAACTGCAGAAGCTGGATATCGGCTCGGGTGCCGAGGCCGAAGCGTTCAAGCGGGCGCTGGACACCGCGACCTTCACGGTAAAGTCGGTGGAGGCGAAGCCGGTTCGCCGCAATCCCTATCCGCCGTTCACCACCTCGACCCTGCAGCAGGAGGCGAGCCGCAAGCTTGGCTTCGCGCCGGCGCATACGATGCGGGTGGCGCAGCGACTCTATGAGGGCGTCGACATCGGCGGCGAGACCTTCGGCCTGATCACGTATATGCGTACCGACGGCGTGCAGATCGCCGAGGAGGCGATCGGCGCCGTGCGCCGCGTGATCGAAAGCGATTACGGCCGCGATTATGTGCCCAATGCGCCGCGCCGCTATGAGACAAAGGCCAAGAACGCACAGGAGGCGCATGAGGCGATCCGCCCGACCGATCTCAATCGTCGCCCGCGCGATGCCAAGCCCTATCTCGATGCCGACCAGGCCAAGCTCTACGAACTGATCTGGCTACGCACGGTGGCAAGCCAGATGGAATCTGCCGAGCTTGAGCGCACCACGGTCGACATCGACGCGAGAGTGGCGAGCCGCCTCCTTGAGCTGCGCGCGACCGGCACGGTCGTGAAATTCGACGGCTTTTTGGTGCTCTACCAGGAGGGCCGCGACGAGGATCCCGACGACGAAGAGTCCCGCCGCCTGCCGCCAATGGCGGACGGCGAGCGGTTGACCAAACGTGCGATCACCGCCAACCAGCACTTTACCGAACCGCCACCGCGCTATTCGGAAGCCTCCCTGGTCAAGCGGCTGGAAGAACTCGGCATCGGCCGACCCTCGACCTATGCCTCGATCCTGCAAGTGCTGAAGGATCGCAAATATGTGCGGCTCGACAAGCGGCGTCTGGTGCCCGAGGACCGCGGGCGCATTGTCGTGGCGTTCCTGGAAAGCTTCTTTCAGCGCTATGTCGAATATGATTTCACCGCCAATCTCGAGGATCAGCTCGATCAGATCTCGAACAACGAGGTAGCTTGGCGCGATGTGCTGCGTGATTTCTGGCGCGATTTCATCGGCGCGATCGACGAGACCAAGGATCTGAAAATCTCCGAGGTGATCGATGCGCTCGACGCGCTGTTGTCGCCGCATCTGTTCCCGCCGCGCGAGGATGGCTCCGATCCGCGCGTCTGCCCGCAATGCCGCGACGGTCGGCTGTCGCTCAAACTGTCAAAATTCGGCGCCTTCATCGGCTGCTCGAACTATCCGGAATGCCGCTACATCCGCTCGCTGTCGAGCTCGGGCGAAGGCGCTGATATAGGCACCAAGATTTTGGGCCAGGATCCGGAGACCGGCCTCGATGTTTCAGTGCGCAGCGGCCGGTTCGGCCCCTACCTGCAACTCGGTGAAGGCAAGGACGGCGAGAAGCCCAAGCGCGCCGGCCTGCCGAAAGGTGTGGCGCCCGATGAGATCGATCTCAAGCGTGCATTGCAGCTGCTCTCGCTGCCGCGCGAGATCGGCAGGCACCCCGAGGACGGTGAGCCGATCGTAGCCGGTATCGGCCGGTACGGGCCCTACGTGCAGCACGGCAAAACCTATGCGAATTTGGAATCGCCCGAGGAGGTCTTCACTCTCGGGCTCAATCGCGCAGTGACGCTGATCGCCGAAAAAAAGGCCAAAGGGCCGCGCAAGCGCTTTGGCGCCGATCCGGGCCGTATGCTCGGCGATCATCCGACCAAGGGCGGGCCGATCGTGGCCAAGAAGGGCCGCTACGGCCCCTATGTCAGTCACGACGGTCTCAATGCCACGCTGCCGGCCGACAAGACGCCGGAGACAGTGACACTGGAGGAGGCCGTGGCTCTGATCGACGCGCGCGCCGGCCGTGCCTCGCCCGCGCCGCATGCGCGGCCGCGCAAGGCGCCGGCCGGCAAGCGCACCACAAGCGGCGGGACCCGCCAGCGCGCGGCCGGCAAGCCGGCGGCGGCCAAGCCCAAGGCGGCCGCCTCGACCGCCAAGGCGCGGAAGAAGACTCAGGCGGCCGAATAGGACGGGGCTTTAGAAGGCCCATCGGAGGGGCCACGTAATAATGTGCGCCCCATGAAACGCTCTGAGAGCCGCCTTCCTTCCCGCGACGAGCTGATCGCCTTCATCCGCGAGCGCAGCGGCAGGATCGGCACGCGCGAAATCGCACGCGCCTTTGGCGCCAAGAATGCCGACCGCGCCGCGCTCAACCGCATGCTGCGCAATCTTGCCGAAGACGGCGCGATCGACCGCCGGCGCAAGCGGCTGCATCATTCCGGCACCCTGCCTCCGGTCGTGCTGGCCGACGTCACCAGCCGCGACAGCGATGGCGAGTTTTTGGCCCGGCCGACCGAATGGGACGAGGAAGCGCACGGTGAACCGCCCGTCATCCACATCGCGAGGCCGCGCCGCGCGCGGCCGGGGGAAGTCGCCGGCATTGGCGATCGCGCGCTTATTCGCATCGAGCGCCGCGGCGGGGATTTTTCCGGCCGAATCATAAAGCTGATCGATCGCGCCAAGCATCGCAGCCTCGGCATTTTTCGTGCCCTGCCGGCGGGCGGCGGCCGGCTGGTGCCGATCGACAAGAAGCAGATGGGGCGTGAGCTCAATATCGGCCCGGCTGCGACCTTGGGCGCCGCTGACGGCGACCTCGTTGCCGTTGAAGTGACGCGGCAAGGTCGCTTTGGCCTGCCGGCCGGCACGGTGGTCGAGCGGCTCGGGTCGATCAAAAGCGAGCGCGCAGTCAGCCTGATCGCGATTCATGCGCACGACATTCCGCATGTCTTTCCCCGCGCCGTGCTCGATGAAGCAGCGGCGGCGCGGCCGACCACAATGGCGGAGCACGAGGACTGGCGCGCGATTCCTTTCGTCACTATCGATCCGCCCGATGCCAAGGATCACGACGACGCCGTCCACGCGGCGCCTGATCCCGATCCAAAAAATCCGGGCGGTCACATCGTGACCGTCGCCATTGCCGATGTCGCCTATTATGTGCGGCCCGGCTCGGCGCTCGATCGCGAGGCGCTAAAGCGCGGCAATTCTGTTTATTTTCCCGATCGCGTCGTGCCCATGCTGCCGGAGCGCATTTCCAACGATCTGTGCTCGCTGCGGCCCGGCCAAGATCGACCGGCGCTCGAGGTGCGCATGATCATCGGCGCCGACGGCAGAAAGCGCGCGCATACATTTCATCGCGTGCTGATCCGTTCGGCAGCAAAGCTGCATTACGAGCAGGCACAGCTGGCGGTCTCAGGCCGGCCCGACGAGGATACCGAGCCGATCGCGGATACGATTCTCCGGCCGCTCTATGCCGCTTATCGTGCCGTGGTGCGCGCGCGCAATGAGCGCAACCCGCTCGATCTCGACATTCCCGAACGTAAGATCGTGCTCAAGTCCGACGGTATGGTCGATCGCGTGATCATGCCGCAGCGCCTCGAGTCGCATCGGCTGATCGAAGAATTCATGATCCTCGCCAATGTTGCGGCGGCCGAGACCTGTGAGAAGGCGCGGGTGCCACTGATCTATCGCGTGCATGACGAGCCGTCGCCGGAAAAGCTCAATGCTTTGCGCGAATTCTTGGCCACGCTCGATATCAAGCTGCCGAAAAGCGGCGCGCTGCGCCCGGAAGGCTTCAATCGCATTCTCGACCGCGTCAAAGGTCGCGACATTGAACGGCTGGTCAACGAAGTCGTGTTGCGCACCCAGGCGCAGGCGGAATATTCGTCGGAAAATTTTGGCCATTTCGGCCTCAATCTGCGCCGCTATGCGCATTTCACCTCGCCGATCCGCCGCTATGCCGATCTCGTGGTGCATCGCGCCCTGATCCGGGCGATGAGGCTCGGACCCGACGGGCTGCCGCAGGGGACCGACGCGCGCGGCTTGGCCGAAATCGCGGCGAATATTTCCGCCACCGAGCGCCGCGCCATGAAGGCCGAACGCGAGACGGCGGACCGGCTGATCGCACATTTCCTTGCCGATCGGGTCGGCGCGATCTTCGACGGCCATATTTCCGGCGTCACCCGCGCCGGTCTCTTTGTCGAGCTCGACGACACCGGCGCTGACGGCTTCATCCCGGCACGTTTGATCGGCGACGAATATTTCCGCTTCCACGAAGCCGGCCGCGCCTTTGTCGGCTCGTCGCACACGCATCGGCTGGGTGATCCGGTCACGGTCGAGCTCGTTGAAGCGGCGCCGGTCGCTGGCGCCCTGCGTTTTGCGCTTGTGGGCCATGAAAGGTCGGCGACGCTGAGGGCTGGACATGCGGCGCGTTCAGAGCCGAAATCGCGCTGGCCGAACAAGCAGAAGAAGGCCGGCCGCAGCGGCGGCTACTAGCACCAACGAGATTTGCCTTGGTCGATGACGATATTTCCAGCGTGCGGGGCGGCGGCAGTGCGGTCGACCGCGCCGAGCGCCTCTCGCGCGTGATCCGCGATTTATCCGCGCCGACGGTGCGGCCGCGCGATTCCGCAACGCTGATCCTGGTCGATCGCACGGCAGCCGTGCCCAAAGTGTTGCTCGGCCGGCGGCACGAGCGCCACCGTTTCATGCCCGGCAAATTCGTCTTTCCGGGCGGGCGTGTCGAGCCGACCGACCGGCTGATGGCGGTGGCCGCCGCGCTGCACGACGCGCATCTGCGGCGGCTGATGCGCAAGGTCAAACGGCCGAGCCTCGCGCGCGCCGCAGCCTTTGCGCTCGCCGCCATCCGCGAAACGCACGAGGAGACCGGGCTGATGCTCGGCGTGCCTGCGCACGAGCCGCTCCGCACGCCCGGCGGCGCCTGGGAGCCCTTTGCCAAAGCCGGCATTGTCCCGGACCTGAGCCAGATTCACTTCGTCGCTCGCGCCATCACCCCGCCGGGCCGGCCGCTGCGCTTCGACAGCCGCTTTTTCGCCGCCGATATCACCGCCGTAGCGCGCCGCGATGACGGCTTTGTCGGGCCGGACAAAGAGCTCGTGGAACTTATCTGGATGCCGATCACCGAGGCCTCGCGCCTCGACATGCCCGGCATCACTGCGGTGGCGCTCGAAGAGCTGGCCGACCGCATCGCGTCCGGCATGAGCCTCGATCATCCGGTGCCACTCTACCGGATGCTCAACCGGAAATTCGTGCGGGAAATCCTTTGAATCCGCCTTTTCTTGACTTTCAGCCCTCGCCGACTAGGTTGCACCGCAAGCGAAATTGAAAGGTGCCTGAACATGGCCAAGACCACCACCATCAAAGTGAAGCTGGTTTCCTCAGCCGACACCGGGTTTTACTACGTGACGCGCAAGAATTCGCGCACCATGACCGATAAATTGGTGAAGAAGAAATACGATCCGATCGCCAAGAAGCACGTCGAGTTCCGCGAGGCAAAAATTAAGTAAGGCAAGTTTGGGTTTTTCGCGCACTTTTGCGTCATGGGGGTAGCCGTAACGGGTCCAGTGGACCACGGGGCTTAGGCCACGGCCGTTGGGGCCGTCGCTTGCTTTTGTGTTTGCATTGCGCAGATGATGGGTGCGGGCGATCACTGTGCCCGCGCCATCTCCTTAGCGTCGACTGATCCCGGCTCATTATGCTGAGCGGCGGAGAACACAGACTTGTACAAGTCTTCGCCATAGCTTGTCTGCAGCGGAGCCGCCTCAATCAATTTGAACGGTCTCGTGCCATCGACACGCCGTTCAGCCCGCAAGAAGGTGGCGCGGTGAGGCCATCGGACAAATATCGAATGCGCAAAATGGTACAAATGGGTTACGAAAAACACCTTAACGCCACTGTCCAAGAGGGCCCGAACAACCTGGCTTGCAATTTCAGAGCCCTCCCTTTCGTTTGTTGACGCAAACGATTCATTGAAGAGGAGCAGTGAATTGGAGCCGATACGATCGACGAGTTCGCTCATCCTGCCAAGCTCTTCATCCCATTTGCCACTCTCCATGCCGGTGTCTTCTTCGCGCTTGTAGTGAGTAAAAAGCCCCTCGCATATTTCAGCCGAAAAGCTCTCGGCCGGCACAAACATGCCGGCCTGCATCATCAGTTGGGCAATGCCGATGCTGCGCAAAAAGGTGGATTTTCCACCGCTATTGGCACCTGTGATGATAAAAATATCTGTTTGTTTTAAGTCGAGATCGTTCGCCACGACCTTGCGCTTCATGCTCAAAGCAAGTGACGGATCATACAGACCAGAAAACGACAGGTTTCTGCGGCCGGCAGAAGTCGGCGACGGCATGCAGACCGGCTCGCCGATGTCATTAAGCGCTTCACGTAAGTTCAGGCAGCCGATGTAAAAGGCCAATTCCGTCCGTAGCATCTGAAAAAAACTGAGAATGTGGTCCGCCGATTGCGCCAGCGCATTGCCGACGAGATTGACGCCGCGATCGTTCAGTTCAGACAAGGCTCTTGCTCCATTGTCATCGCGAGGATGGAGGCTAAATGTGAAACCTGGTTGTTGCTCGGACAGCAATCGGGCGAGCCAATTGCGCTGATCGACGTGCGGCCGGCGCAAGACGTAATTCCAGCCCTTGTTGCCCTTGCCCAGCTGAGCGCTAATCAGCGTACCTTGTCCAAACTTCAGCCGACCCAGGTGCTCCTCGATTTCCGCAAAGTACTCGTCGTCGAGTTCCCTTCGTAGCATCGAAAACAGTGTCGAGAAGCCTTCCGACGCGAAACCATCGGCGTATTTGTCGGCAATGCGTCTGAGCCGCTTCAAACAGCCGACAAACATCTGCACCACCTCCACGGCCCGGTGCAGCGTGCCAGCAGGGTAGCGGGCCAACGTGCTCCAATAGTTCTTTCTCTCGCCCTCGATCGCATCAATGCCAATCTGATAAATGTCTCGGACAATGACTTCGTTCTTGATGGCGTCGTCAAGTATGTGCTGACGATACCTGATTACGTCTGGATCGGTCAGGCTCGCGAGCAGGACCGACATAGCGGCTTCTAACAAGAAGGTATCGCCGCGACACATCTCATTGAATAGGATGTCAAGGCCGAGGTCCTGCCGTAGGGCCTGCTCGTTCCAAGGCAGTACTTGCTTCAAGCTTAACGTCTGATCGGTTGTGTCTCTTCGATACCGCAGCTCGCGATCCCTTCTCACCAACAGGCGCGCAGGGTCGAAATCGCGATCGGGATACATGAGGTGCGCTTTCATGACTTTAGGCGTCCTCTGATGCAATCGTAGGTCAGCCCGTGCTTCTGCGCGATCGCCATGGCGTAGGCGAGCCCATCGGCAGGCCGTCGTACAATCTTGAACGTTCGCAACGCCGGATTGTCCGGCACGACCGTACTCACCATCGACACGGTCTGCGGGCCAAATGATGCTAATTCGTCAACAAAGGTGACCCAGACGCACAAGCAATCAAGTGCAATTAGCCGCTCCATCACCTTTTTGCTGAGGAACGTCTCGTCCTGAATTGTCGTCGACGTAAAAATCTCATTCATAACAATGACAGAGCGCGGCGTCGCCCGATCGAGAATTTTTCTGATTCTTATGAGGTCATCCTCCAGCTTGCCGCGAAGATTCTCGACCCTCTCTTCTCTTTCGAAGTGGGTGAACAAGCGATCGAAATGCAGGAGCTGTGCGCTGCTGCCCGGCACCGGACATCCAATATTTGCCAGGTAGTGAAGCTGCCCAAATGCCCGGGCAAAGGTGGTCTTGCCACCTTGATTCGGTCCCGACACCACAAGGATTCGCTCGGCGCCCGCTAGATAGAAGTCGTTGCAGACCACCTTCTTCTTGTCGGCAATCAGCTTGTGCGCGAGCGCTATATCGAATCCTTGTTGACTGCAAACCTCCTTTGACCTTTCAGAGAGGCGCGGATAGCAGAATCGGAGCCCCGCCTCCTTCAGAGGCCTGATGTAATCCAAATAAGCAAGATAGAACTGAACCTCGCGCTCGAACAGCGCCACGCCAGGGTCAATAAATTCGCCGTGCGTTGAACAAAAGTGGTCGAGCGCTTGGAAGATGTCCGGATGAAGCTTGGCGACGAATTCCAATATCTTGGCTTCAATATGGTTCATATCCTCGTCGCGATCCTTGAATTTCACCAGATAGTTTCTCGCCGCGCCTTGTTTGAATTTTGCAAATGTGGCTTCGACCTCCGCGCTGTAGTCAGCCTCGCCTTGATACCGGCGAACGGTAAAAGTGCCCGGCTTTATCTGAACCGTATATTGGATGGACGCCAGACCGGCTCTTATTTTTGAAGTCTCCACCGCAAGCAAATTTAAGCCGGCGGACCCGACATAGCGCGAGAGATAGTTCCGGAAACCTTTCAGCGCCCGTGAATTGATGTTCACTGCCGAGAGGTCCTGCGCGAACGATCTGACGGCTTGACAGTAGATATCGACTGCATCGAGGAACCATGCCTGCCGCTGCAGCGGGTAATAAAGCTTTTCAACTCGTGCCAGATAAGCGCGAACGTCGCGCATGCGTTCGGCGAATGCATTCACCTTTTCACGAAGAGAGCAGGTTTCGAGGTCCTGCATCACTTCCTGGCGGTAGACGATCGTGCCGATGCGGCGCAGCGGAGCGTGGAAAAAAGGCGCGAGATTGTATTCCTCGCGGCCGGCAGTGATCGCCGCAACGATCTGATCGCAATTTAAATCGCTGAAGAATGCAGGCGCCTCGGCCTTGTCGACCTGATCCTCGGGACATTCAAATAATATGCTGGAAGCCATATTCACTTTGGTTCCCTTTGCCGCAGAATACCGCAATGAGCCAGTTCGGCCCCTGACGTTCACAGCTTTCGTCGGCGCTCTTCGTTTCGTCATCTGTACGGCCACGTGGCCTGAGCCACAGCTCTCGTCATTCCCAACGGCATACGGTGACCCGCGATGGAGCAATCGCACAGCGATCCCGAGCAACAAAAAACCCACCTCGCGGTGGGTTCGATACACACCCCCACCGCGACCATTCCGCGGTAGGAGTCATTAGCCTCTTCGGCAGATCACGGGCGACTCCATGCCCGATATTTCGATATAAGCCACCTCGGGCTGGCGTCAAGAGAAACGCCGTGGGGGCGATGTGGCTACTTTTTCTGCGAGGTCATTCTGGCCGCCCGCCAAAGCCCGAGCTTTGGGCAGCGAGCCATGTCAGCGAGCCATGTCAGCGAGCCATGTAAGCGAGCCATGTAAGCGAGCCATGTAAGCGAGCCATGTAAGCGAGCCATGTATTTCGCGACGAACAAGCTCCCCAAACGACATCAGACGCAGTCCATAACCTGACAGCTCCCCAAATCCGCTGACGATTCCGACTATGGTCCCGCTCGCCTGCAGCGTCGCCAAATAAGGACCGATGATGCTTCTTGATCCTTCGTATGTAAAATCGGCAAAAAACTGAGTATGCCAATGAGAATGATAAATCGTAACGCAATGCGTCGCTCAGGCCGCTGCAACTTTGACACGGCTCTTCTCCGGAGATCGACATCCGCGCCGTTGAACTAAGACTCTAACCCGTGCTCCTTCGCACCGCGCCGCGCCATTTGGCACGGCCGCTCAAATGCACTCCCTTTGCTTTCACGGTGCCGTCCGGACAGGATATTGATCAACGCCCGGATGCGGAGGTCACGATGCGAAAATGAGCGTTTGATAGTGTGAACGGCGCGGACACTGCTATCCGCTTTCCTCCGGAGATGCTCGGGTCGTACGCCGCGCTGCAAGAAATCGCGGGAGGCGTGGGTGCATGCGGGGCTTGGCCGCAATTGGTCGAGCGCCCGCGCGGCGTCGGCGAGCGCTCGTGGAGACTCTTTGCGCATCAGCAGTTGAGAATGGGCCTCAAGCATTCTCACTAACCGCCGCTAATAAAAGGACTATATCAGATCCGTGGGCTGCCGCATTCGAATCTTTAAACGATGGTTAAGACGCGCCGCCTTGGCTTAGCCAAATCGGCCCGTCGTCCTCTATCATGCCTCATGCTGGGCCGAGCCGGCATCACGCGACCGAGATAGACCAAGTGCTCTCATGACAACACCGAATGACCAACCGACCATTGGCGCTGCGGCCAAGGCGCCTGATCCGCCTCGCCGGCATGCGCGGCGCGAGCCGTTGCCCTGGCAAACCGCGAGAGCGCCCGAGGAGGATCCGCAAGCGCTGCAGCGGGTCCAGGCTATTCTGAACAGCGCGAATTATCGCCTCGCCGAACGGGACCCCGACTTTCTCGCGCGCGACGATGTCCGCGGCGTGCGCCTGATGCTGGATTATCTCAAAGCGGAATTGCTGCTGCAGCAGCACGGGATACAAAGGACCATCGTCGTCTTCGGCGGCACGCGCATCTGCGAGCCGGTGGCGGCTCGCCGAACGGTCGAGAGGCTCAAACGCAAGCTGCACGAGCAACCGGACGATGCAGCGCTACAGCGTCAGCTTCGCGTCGCCCAAAATGTCCTGGCCAAGAGCAAATATTACGAAGTGGCCCGCGCCTTCGGCCGTCTCGTCGGGGCCGCCGGCAAGAATGATCCTGCCGCGCACATGGCGATCATGACGGGCGGCGGCCCCGGCATCATGGAAGCGGCCAATCGCGGCGCATTCGATGTCGGCGCCAAGTCCGTCGGCCTCAATATCAGCCTGCCGCACGAGCAATATCCCAATCCCTACATCACGACTGATCTCTGCTTCCAGTTTCATTACTTCGCGATGCGCAAGCTCCATTTTCTGGAGAGAGCGCGCGCGCTGGTCGCCTTCCCGGGCGGATTCGGCACGTTTGACGAATTGTTCGAGGTGCTGACCCTGGT